>NZ_JBFRFH010000001.1:0-988986 GCF_052114725.1 Dyella sp. 2YAF14
GTTCGGGCTTATCCCAGCACGATGCTGCGGGCGTTATCAGGCCATTTTCTTTGGGTTACTTTCGACGCGAAGCTAGTCCCGTGGGATCTTTTGGGCCAGCAAAAGAAAAGTGACTCGAGCGGCGGCAGCCGATCGAAACGCCCGCCGCGTAGGCGGCACGCTGGCGGTAACGCGACAACCGCAGCGCACCGCATCTGGATCCCGGCCCACGCCAGGATGACGACCCAAAAAATCACCCGGTGATCGCCAACTCCCTAACAACGGTCGTCGCATACGCCCCAGCCGCCAACTCAAAACTCAACTCCAACGCCCCATCCTCCAACCACCGCCAGGACAGGTTTTGCGGAATCATCCGCAACGCCCGACGCTCCTGATCCATCTTCGCCCCCACCAACCCATCGGCAAGATCCGCATTGTCGGCAGCTACGGCGTTCTCCAGCGACGCCACCTCACCCTGCGCAGGCGTCTCGCCACGCCCCCACAACGGCCCCGACGGATGAATATCCCCCGTAGCCAATCGCTGCGACAACGTCGCGTCGAACGGCTCCGGCCCAAACCACGAGCGCGACCCCGCCAGCGACCAGATCTCCCCTTCCATCGGCGAATCCCACGCATCGCGCTCAACACGCGCAGCCAGCACAGCATTGAAAATATGCGAGCGTGCAGCCGACAACAGGAAGTGTCGCTTGTCGCGATCCACGCGCCGCCCGGCAAACATCGCACGGGCCTGCGCCACGTTGCCTCCCTCGCGACCAAACCGCTGCTCGCCGAAATAATTGGGCACGCCACGCTGCGCGATCTGCTTGAGGATCTGATCGGCCACCGCTCGATCACCGTCGACCTGACGCAACACCAGCACGAAGCGGTTGCCACGCAGCGCGCCGCGCTTGAGCTTGCGCGTATGACGCGTCGCCGCCAGCACCTTCACGCCCTCGGCGGCAAAGGTCGACCAATCGGGATCAGGCTTGCCCGCCAGCTGCACGGAGAAGGTCTGGCGCGTCACCGCATGGCGATCCTTCAGTCCCGCATAGCCCACGTTGAGCGGCGGAATGCCGGCGAACTTCGCGAGTTCGCGCGCCACCCAGTCGGTGTTCGCGCCACGCTTTTCCACCCATAGCAAGGCATGTTCACCTTCACCGTCGGCGTCGTAACCCAGAATTTCCTCGACCTGAAAGTCTTCGGGCGCACTGCGCAGCACGGCGGTCAGCGGCGGGTTGCCATAGGCATAGGGCAGTTCGAGATCGGACATGGGACTCCACCGGCGGGACCGGCAACAAAAAGAAGAAAAGCGCGGGGGCGCATTACATCAGGAACAGCGTGGCGAGACCGAGAAAGATGAAGAAGCCGCCCGAATCGGTCATGGCGGTAATCAGCACGCTGGAGCCCAGCGCGGGATCGCGCCCCATGCGCATCATCAGCAACGGGATGCCGACACCGCAGAACGCGGCCAGCACGAGGTTGAGCGTCATCGCGGTGGTCATCACCAGGCCTAGCGGGAAATTGCCGTAAAGCCACCACGCCACGGCACCGATCACGCTGCCCCACACCAGGCCGTTGATCAGGGCCACGGCGATTTCCTTGCGCCACAGCCGCCGCGCACTGGCGGCGGTGATCTGATCGAGCGCCAACGCGCGCACGATCATGGTGATGGTCTGGTTGCCCGAATTGCCGCCGATGCCGGCCACGATGGGCATCAGCGTGGCCAAGGCCACGAGGTGCTGGATGGAGCCTTCGAACAATCCGATCACGCGCGATGCGATGAATGCCGTGACCAGGTTGATGGCCAGCCACGCCCAACGGTTGCGGATCGACTTCCACACCGAGGCGAACACGTCTTCCTCTTCGCGCAGACCGCCGCGGTTCAAGGCCTCGCTTTCGCTCTCTTCACGCAGCACGTCGACCATCGCATCGATGGTGATGCGGCCGATCAGGTGGCCATTGCCATCGACCACCGGTGCGCTGACCAGGTCGTAGCGTTCGAACGCCTGGGCGACTTCATACGCGTCATCGGTGGGATGGAACGTGTTGACGTCCGGCGCCATCACCTCGCTCACGCGCTTCTCGGGCGAGGTCACCAGCAACCAGTTCAGCGGCAGCACGCCGGTGAGCAGGTTCTCGTGGTTGATCACGAACAGCTTGTCGGTCTGCGCGGGCAGCTCGTCGAAACGGCGCAGGTAGCGCAGCACGGTTTCCAGGCTTATGTCGTCGCGGATGGTGACCATCTCGAAATCCATCAGCGCGCCGACCTGATCGTCCGGATACGACATCGCGGCCTGCACGCGCTCGCGCTGTTGCGCATCGAGGCTGGCCATGAGTTCGGGCAGCACTTCGCTGGGCAGGTCGTCGACCAGGTCGGCCAGTTCATCCGCGTCCAGCGGTTCGACGGCCGCGAGGATCTCGTGGTCGTCCATGTCGGCGATCAGCGATTCGCGCACTGCATCAGAGACTTCGAGCAAGATCTCGCCATCGCGATCGGCCTTCACGCGCTGCCAGACGGCCAAGCGGTCGACCAACGGAAGCGCTTCGAGCACGTAGGCGATATCGGCCGGATGCAGCGCATCGAGCAGGCGTTGCAGCTCGACCTGCGCTTCGCGGAAGCCCTGGTCGCTGTCGGGTTCCGGCAGCTGGCCGAGGCCGCGCAGTCGCCGCAACAGGTCGGCAATGTTGTCCAGCTGATCGTGTAGACGCGAGGCCGAACTGCGGCCTCCTATCTCGCTCATGCCAGGACCAGCAGCACGCAGGCTTGCGCCGCAATGCCCTCGCCGCGGCCGGTGAAGCCGAGCTTTTCGGTGGTGGTGGCCTTGATGCTGATGCGGCCGAGTTCGCAACGCAGCTCCTCGGCCACGGCCTCGCGCATCGCCAGCGAGTGCGGACCGACCTTGGGCGCTTCGCAGATCACGGTGACATCGGCGTTGCCCAGCGTGTAGCCCTGTTCGCGCATCAGCTTGGCGGCATGACGGAGAAAGACGCGGCTGTCGGCATTGCGCCACTGTTCCTGGCTGGGCGGGAAATGCCGGCCGATATCACCCAGCGCCAGCGCACCGAAAATGGCGTCGCACAGCGCATGGATCACCACGTCGCCATCGGAGTGCGCCACCACGCCGTGGGTGTGCGGCACGCGCACGCCGCCCAGCATCACGTGATCGCCTTCGCCGAAAGTGTGGACGTCGAAGCCCTGTCCGATGCGCATCATGGGTACTCCTTGGAGCCTCGCGGGCTCATTTCATACGCGACAACAGGAACTCCGCAAGCGCGAAATCCGTTGCCGTGGTGACCTTGATATTGTCTTCGGCGCCCTCGACCAGCAATGGCGCGAAGCCGGCGCGCTCCATCGCCATGGCCTCGTCGCTCACCGTCACGCCGGCAGCGTAAGCCGCCTTCAGCGCGGCCGAAAGCTCGCCGCGACGGAACATCTGCGGGGTGAAGGCGCGCCAGCGATGATCGCGTGGTTCGGTGACTTCGCTGCGTCCCGCGTCATTGGCTCGCTTGAGCGTATCGCGCAGTGGTGCTCCCAGCATGCCGCCGCCGGCAGGCATGCCCAGATCGAGCAGACGCGTGATGTCGCCTTCGCGCACGCAGGGGCGTGCTGCGTCGTGTACCAGCACGAAACCGTCGTCGCTTACTTCGGGTGGCAAGGCGCGCACGCCGGCGAGCACCGAGTCGCAACGCTCCGCACCGCCCAACGTGGTGAGCACGGGTTTGCCGTAGAGAAGATCGACACCCGGCCAGTGACCGTCGTTGTCGCCCAGCACCACCATCAGGCCGGCGATGCGGGGATGCGACGCCAGCCGCTCCAGCGTGTGCAGGATCAGCGGCCGGCCGGCCAGCGGCAGGTATTGCTTGGGGATGCTGCCACCAACGCGCGTGCCGCGCCCCGCCGCCGGCACGACGCACCAGAGCGGCGCGTTCATGGGTTGCCGTTGGTGGAGGTTGCGGACGCGGGCGCCTGCGTGGCGCCCGGCTTTTCAACGACCTGGTAGAACGTCTCGCCTGGCTTGATCAGGCCAAGCTCGGCGCGGGCGCGTGCCTCGACGGCTTGCTCGCCGTGCTTGAGGTCGCTCACATCCGCGCCCAGCGCCTGGTTGCGCTGGGTCAGCTTGTCGTTGTCCTCGCCCTGTTTTTTCACGGCGGCACGCAGCGTTTCCACGCCGTGCACGCCGCCCGTGCCGCTCCACAGTTTTACCTGCAGAGCGATCAGGACCAGGACCAGGATCAGGGCAACCCAACGCAGCATCGGCGTAGTGCGCTCCTATCAGCCCGGCAGCTTGGCCAGGTTCGGGAACGCGTCGCGACCGGCATAGCGCGCGGCCGAGCCCAGAGCCTCTTCGATACGCAGCAGCTGGTTGTACTTGGCCACGCGATCGGTGCGGCACAGCGAACCGGTCTTGATCTGGGTGGCGGTCGTAGCAACAGCGATATCGGAAATCGTGGTGTCTTCCGTTTCGCCCGAGCGGTGCGAGACGATCGCTGCGTACTTGGCCTTATCGGCCATGGCGATGGCTTCCAGCGTTTCGGACAGCGTGCCGATCTGGTTGACCTTGATCAGGATGGCATTGGCGATCTTCTTGTCGATGCCTTCCTGGAAAATGGTCGGGTTGGTGACGAACAGATCGTCGCCGACCAGCTGGATGTTCTGGCCGAGCTTGTCGGTCAGGTGCTTCCAGCCGTCCCAGTCGCCCTCACCCATGCCGTCTTCGATGGTGACGATGGGGTACTGCTTGGCCCAGCTGGCCAGCACGTCGACCCACTGTTCCGGCGTGTAGACCTTGCCTTCGCCTTCCAGGTCGTACTTGCCGTTCTTGAAGAATTCCGAGCTGGCCACGTCGAGGCCGAGCAGGATCTCGCTGCCCACCTTGTAGCCGGTCTTGCCGATCGCTTCGAGGATGGTGTCGAGCGCTTCGATGTTGGAACGCAGGTCCGGCGCGAAGCCACCTTCGTCACCCACCGCCGTGTTCAGGCCCTTGCCCTTGAGCACGCTCTTGAGCGCGTGGAAGATTTCGGCGCCGGCGCGCAGCGCCTCGCTGAAACTGGACACGCCCACCGGCAGCACCATGAATTCCTGCACGTCGACGTTGTTGTCGGCATGCGCACCGCCGTTGATGATGTTCATCATCGGCACCGGCAGCGAACCGGGCTTGCCAGTGGTGCCGTTGATGCTGGCGAGGTACTGCCACAGCGGCTGGCGGTTCTGCGCCGCAACGGCATGCGCGGCAGCCATCGAGACGCCGAGGATGGCGTTGGCGCCCAGCTTGCCCTTGTTCGGGGAGCCGTCGAGGTTGATCAGCTTGGCGTCGAGACCGCCCTGGTTGGCGGCGTCAAAGCCCTTCAGCGCGCTCGCGATGGCGCCGTTGACATTGCCAACCGCGTTCTTGACGCCCTTGCCCAGGTAGCGGGCCTTGTCACCGTCGCGCAGCTCCACCGCTTCGCGCGAACCCGTCGATGCACCGCTCGGCACGGCAGCGCGGCCAAAGCCGCCGCCGGCCAGCGTCACTTCCGCTTCAAGCGTGGGGTTGCCGCGGGAATCGAGGATTTCACGTGCGTGGATGCGGGTGATTTCGGTGCTCATGGGATCCGTTGCTTGATGAGGTGAATGAAGCGAGGGGGAGACATCCTGCCTGATCTGCGGGGGATGCGCTTCATTCGCCTCCCCCGAGGCGGATCAGAGCCGTTACAGCGTGTCTTCGAGGAACCGGTGGCGCTTGGTGACCTGATCGAGTTCGAGCAGGGTTTCCAGCAGCGCTTCCATCTTGTCCAGCGGCCAGGCATTGGGGCCGTCGCTGAGCGCCTTGGAAGGATCGGGATGCGTTTCGGCAAACAGGCCGGCCACGCCCACCGCCACCGCGGCACGCGCCAGCACCGGCACGAATTCGCGCTGACCGCCCGAGCTCGTGCCCTGCCCGCCCGGCAACTGCACCGAGTGGGTGGCATCGAACACCACCGGGCAGCCGGTATCACGCATCACGCTGAGCGAGCGCATATCCGACACCAGGTTGTTGTAGCCGAAGCTGGCGCCGCGCTCGCACACCATGATGTCGTTGTTGCCGACGGCCTTGGCCTTGTCGGCCACGTTCTTCATCTCCCACGGCGAGAGGAACTGGCCCTTCTTGATGTTCACCGGCTTGCCGGCGCGCGCCACGTTCTGGATGAAGTCGGTCTGGCGGCACAGAAAGGCCGGCGTCTGCAGCACGTCGACCACGGCGGCCACTTCGTTCATTGGCGTGTATTCGTGCACGTCGGTGAGCACGGGCACGCCGAGCTGGCGCTTCACTTCGCCCAGGATCTTCAGGCCTGCTTCCAGGCCGGGGCCGCGGAAGCTGTTGCCCGACGAGCGATTGGCCTTGTCGAAGCTGGACTTGAAGATGAAGTTGATGCCGAGCCGGCCAGTGATTTCCTTAAGCTTGCCGGCGGTGTCCATCTGCAACTGCTCGGACTCGACCACGCAAGGGCCGGCGATCAGGAACAGCGGCTGGTCCAGGCCGACCTCGAAGCCACACAGCTTCATGCGACCGACTCCTTCGCAAGACGCTCGCCTTCGCGCACTGCCTTGAACTCACGGGCGGCCTGCACAAAACCAATGAACAGCGGATGGCCGTCGCGCGGGGTCGAGGTGAACTCCGGATGCGCCTGGCAGCCGAGGAACCACGGATGCTTCTGCTGCGGCAGCTCGACGATCTCGACCAGCAGGTCATCCATCGACTTGCCCGAGATCACCAGGCCGAGGTCTTCGAAGGTCTGGCGGTAGCGGTTGTTGAATTCATAGCGGTGACGATGGCGCTCGCGCACCACGTCCTGGCCGTACAGCTCGCGCGCCAGCGTGCCGGCCTTGAGGCGGCATTCCTGCGCGCCCAGGCGCATGGTGCCGCCCAGGTCGGAGCGCTCGCTGCGCTGCTCGACTTCGCCCGTGGCGGTGGTCCACTCGGTGATCAGGCCGATCACCGGATCGGGGCTGTTGCGGTCGTTTTCGCTGGAGTCGGCTTCGGTCAGACCCGCCACGTTGCGGGCGAAGTCCACCACGGCTGCATGCATGCCGTAGCAGATGCCGAAATACGGCACGCCCTTCTCGCGGGCGTACTTGGCCGCCAGCACCTTGCCTTCGAAGCCGCGCTTACCGAAACCGCCCGGCACCAGGATGGCGTCGGCATTGCCCAGCGCCTTGGCGGCGCCTTCGGCTTCGACCTGCTCCGAATCAACCCAGTTGAGATTGACGCGGGTCAGCTGCTTGATGCCGCCATGGCGCAAGGCCTCGCCCAGGGACTTGTATGCGTCCTTGTGCTCGACGTACTTGCCGACGATGGCCACGGTGACCTCGTCCTTGGGATGCTCCACCGCTTCGACGGTACGCACCCACGAGGAAAGATCCGCCGGGCCGACCTGCAGGCCCAGGCGCTTGACCACGATCTCGTCGAGGCCCTGCTTGTGCAGCCACAGGGGCTGCTTGTAGATGACGTCCACGTCGGCCGCGCTGATCACGGCGTTCTCGGGCACGTTGGTGAACAGCGCGATCTTGCGGCGCTCGCCATCGGGCAGCGGCTGCTCGCAACGGCACAGCAACACGTCCGGCTGGATACCGATGGAGCGCAGCTCCTTCACCGAATGCTGGGTCGGCTTGGTTTTGATCTCGCCGGCGGCCTTGATGTAGGGCACCAGGGTCAGGTGCATGAACATCACCTTTTCCGGGCCGTGCTCGATGCGCAGCTGGCGGATCGCCTCCAGGAACGGCAGCGACTCGATATCGCCCACGGTGCCGCCGATCTCGACCATCGCCACGTCGTAGCCGCGGGTGGCCTCATGGATGCAGTGCTTGATCTCGTCGGTGATATGCGGAATCACCTGCACGGTGGCGCCCAGATAGTCGCCCCGGCGCTCCTTGCGGATCACCGATTCGTAGATCTTGCCGGTGGTGATGGAGTTCTTGCCCGTCAGGCGCGTATTGACGAAGCGCTCGTAGTGACCCAGGTCCAGGTCGGTCTCGGCACCGTCGTCGGTCACGTAGACCTCGCCGTGCTGGAAGGGGCTCATGGTGCCGGGATCCACATTGATATAGGGATCGAGCTTCATCATGGTGACCGAGAGGCCACGCGCTTCCAGGATGGAAGCCAGCGACGCCGCGGCGATGCCCTTGCCAAGAGAGGACACCACACCGCCGGTGACGAAAATCAGGGGGGTCATGGGATGCAGCCGTGCTGGAAATCGGCATTTTAGAGGAAGAACGGTTCTACCGCGAGGGTTTGCGGTGGCTAAATGACTGGGGCGTTCAAGTTGGGGGCTTTTGCCCGTCATTCCGGCGCAGGCCGGAATCCAGTAGCGGGACGGCGCGGTTTTAGCGACAGCAGTGGCGGCGGCAGGCTAAGACCGGGCCTTGCCGCTACTGGATTCCGGCCTGCGCCGGAATGACGGGCTAAAAACAACAAAGGCGCCCGAGGGCGCCTTGGTCGTCACGCAGCAGCCCCGGCTTACTCCACCGGCACCATCTGCGACGTCGGGTGCATCATGTTCACATTCATGTTGTGCAGCACCCACAGCGAGCCGACCACCACGATGGCCAGGATCAGCAAGGTGAACAGCATGATGGCGAGGTTGCCGCGCTGCGAGGGCGAGGTGCCCATGTGCAGGAAGTAGACCAGCTGCACGATCAGCTGGGCCACGCCGAACACGATGATGCCGGGCATCATCAGGTCGTGCGGGACCTTGCCGCTCATGACTACGCCGAACGAGGCCAGGGTCAGCACCACCGACAGCACGAAGCCGATCAGGTAGGACTTGGTGCTGCCGTGGGCGGCGTCGTGATGGGCCGCGTCGTGGGGGGAATGATTGGCGGACATCAGATGGCCCCCCGCAGGTAGACAAAGGTGAAGACGCAGATCCAGACGATGTCCAGGAAATGCCAGAACAGGCTCAGGCAGGACAGACGGCGACGGGTCGCGTCGGTCAGGCCGTAGCGGCGCATCTGGTCCATCATCACCACCAGCCAGATCAGGCCGCAGGTCACGTGCAGACCGTGGGTGCCGACCAGGGTGAAGTAGCTGGACAGGAACGCACTGCGGCTCGGACCGGCGCCGTCGGCGATCAGCTTGGCGAACTCATGCACTTCCATGCCGATGAAGCCGGCACCAAACACGAAGGTCACCGCCAGCCACGCCAGCAGCTGGTTCTTCTTGCCGGCGTGCATGGCGAGCATGGCCATGCCGAAGGTGACCGACGAGATCAGCAGCAGCATGGTCTCGCCGAGCACGTACGGCAGTTCGAACAGCTCCTTGCCGCTGGGGCCGCCGGCGGTGGCGTTGCCCAGCACGGCGAAGGTCGCGAACAGGCCCGAGAAGATCAGGCAGTCGCTCATCAGATAGATCCAGAACCCCAGCAGGGTCTTGGATCCATCGTCGTGGTGATGGGCATCTCCCCCGTGGGAGATGCCGTCGAGCGCGCCGTGGGCGGCGCTTACTGCAGGACTGCTCATGACTTACGCCACCTTCTGACGCTGCGGCGCCGCCACCGGAGCCACCTGCGTGGTCTGGAACTGCTTGAGCTGGGCGTGACGCGAACGCTCGATGCGCTCCACTTCGGCCGCCGGCACCCAGTAATCGACGTCGCGGTCGTAGGCGCGCACGATGAAGGACGCAATCATGCCGAGCAGGCCGATCGCCGCCATCCACCAGATGTGCCACACCAGGGCAAAACCCAGGACCGTACCGAACGCGCCCATGACCACACCGACGCCGGTGTTGCGGGGCATGTGAATGTCTTCGTACTTGGCAGGTTGCACGTAGGCGACTCCGTTTTGTTTGTCTTCCCAGAACTGGTCCAGTTCACGGACCTGGGGGAGCGTTGCAAAGTTGTAGAACGGTGCGGGCGAGCTGATCGACCATTCCAGGGTGCGGCCACCCCACGGGTCGCCGCTGGGATCGGTGAGCTTCTTGCGGTCGCGCACGCTGACGTAGAACTGCACCAGGATGCAGAAAATGCCGGCCGCGATGATCGCCGCGCCGATGGCGGCGACGATCAGGTAAGGCTGCCAATCGGGGTTCGCATAGTGGTTCATGCGACGCGTCATGCCCTTGAGGCCGAGGATGTACAGCGGCACGAAGGCCACGTAGAAACCGACCAGCCAGCACCAGAACGACGCCTTGCCCCAGGCCTCGTTCAAGCGGAAGCCAAACGCCTTGGGAAACCAGTAGTTGATCGCCGCCAGGCAGCCGAACACCACGCCGCCGATGATCACGTTATGGAAGTGCGCGATCAGGAACACGCTGTTGTGCAGGACGAAGTCCGCACCCGGCACCGCCATCAGCACGCCGGTGACGCCGCCCACCACGAAGGTAACCATGAAGCCGATCGTCCACAGCATCGGCACGGTCATTTCGACGCGGCCGCGGTACATGGTGAACAACCAGTTGAACAGCTTCGCGCCGGTAGGCACCGAGATGATCATCGTCATGATGCCGAAGAAGGCATTGACGTTGGCACCCGAACCCATGGTGAAGAAGTGGTGCAGCCACACCAGGAACGACAGCACGCCGATCGCCGAGGTGGCGTACACCATCGACTTGTAACCGAACAGCGGCTTCTTGGAGAACGTGGCGACGATTTCCGAGTACGCGCCAAAGCACGGCAGCACCAGGATGTAGACCTCGGGGTGGCCCCAGATCCAGATCAGGTTCACGTACATCATGGCGTTGCCGCCAAGATCGTTGGTGAAGAAGTGCATGCCGAGATAACGATCAGCCGTGAGCAGCGCCAGCGTCACCGTGAGGATCGGGAACGCGGCCACGATCAGGATGTTGGTGACCAGCGCCGTCCAGGTGAACACCGGCATCTTCATCAGCGTCATGCCGGGCGTGCGCATCTTCATGATGGTCACGATGAAGTTGATGCCGCTCAGCGTGGTGCCCAGGCCGGATAACTGCAGTGCCCAGATGTAGTAATCGACGCCAACCGTTGGACTGTAATCAAGCCCCGACAGCGGCGGATACGCCAGCCAGCCGGTCGCGGCGAAGTCGCCGACGAACAGCGACACCATCACCAGGAACACGCCCGACAGGAACAGCCAGAAGCTGAGCGAGTTGAGGAACGGATACGCCACGTCGCGCGCGCCGATCTGCAGCGGCACGACCATGTTCATCAGGCCGGTGATCAGCGGCATCGCCACGAAGAAGATCATGATCACGCCATGGGCGGTGAACACCTGATCGAAGTGGTGTGGCGGCAGGTAACCGGCCGAATCGGCCGCAGCCGTCGCCTGCTGCAAACGCATCATCAGCGCATCGGCGAAACCGCGCAGCAGCATGACCAGCGCCACGATGATGTACATGATGCCGATCTTCTTGTGGTCCACCGAGGTGAACCACTCCTTCCACAGGTAACCCCACAGACGGAACTTGGTAAGAGCCGCGAGCATCGCCAGGCCGCCAAGGATGACGGCGGCGAGCGTCACCATCACGATCGGCTCGTGATAGGGAATCGCGTCAAGGGTGAGCTTTCCAAACATGGCTTACTTCTCTGCCTTGGCCGGGGTGATGTTCGAGGACACGCTGTTCGACAGCGGGGCGCCCCCGTCCTGGTGTTCGTGCATGTCCATCTGCATGCTTTCTTCCGGCGCGTCGTGGTGCATGTCCATCGACATCGCTTCGTGCGTGCCGGCGTCATGCGACATGCCGTCCATGTGTTGGTTGAGCACGCTGGAGAACAAGCCGTTGCTGACGTTGCCGTAGTAGGCAACCGGCGTCTTCTCGCTGGGCTTGGCCAGCGTCTTGTAGCTGTCGGCGTCGAGCGTGGTCGGCGTGGCCTTGGCCTTGGCGATCCAGTCCTTGAAGCCATCTTCCGAGGTGGCGATGGCCTTGAAGTGCATGTCCGAGAAGCCTTCGCCGCTGAAGTTGGTCGACAGGCCGTCGTACGCACCCGGCTCGCGGGCGATCAGGTGCAGCTTGGTTTCCATGCCCGCCATCGCGTAGACCTGGCTACCCAGCTGCGGGATGAAGAAGGCGTTCATCACCGAATCGGAGGTGATCTGGAAGTTGACCGGGCGATCGACCGGGAAGGCCAGCTCGTTGACCGAAGCCACGCCGTATTCCGGATAAACGAACAGCCACTTCCAGTCCATCGACACGACCTGCACCGTCACCGGCTTGGCCTCGGACTCCAGCGGCTTGTACGGATCGAGCGCATGCGAGCTCGTCCAGGTGATCACGGCCAGGATGGCCACGATGATCGCGGGGATGGTCCACACCACCACTTCGATCTTGCTCGAGTGCGACCAGGTCGGCGCGTAGGTGGCCTTCTTGTTGGCCTTGCGGTAGCGCCAGGGGAACCACAGCGTCATCGCGATCACCGGAATGGCCACAATGGCCATCAGGCCCAGCGCGATCAGGATGAGGGACTTCTCCTGGGAACCCACGTCGCCCTTGGGCGTGAGGACTTCCAAGTTGCAACCGCTGAGCAACACAGCGGCGCCAACGCCTGCGTAGCGCAAGCGCGAAATAAGGGCATGCATGTTCACTGACTACCTGGGGTACAGCGTGGGGACGGGCGGCATGGTAGCGATTTGTCCGAGCGTTTTCGCCTCCTAGAGACACAATGCCGCACATGCAACATTTTGCGCACGAGGTCGCGACCACTTGACTTGAAAAAGCAAGCTCGCGCACCCGCATTCCATCGTCGACCTTGGTCGACATTTCAGGAAAATCGACGACGCCGCGCCCCTGCTAACATGCGCCGATGGACCTCACCACGCCGATGAAACTGGCCGCCCTGCGGCAAGCCATGCAGCAACACGGCATCGCCGCCTGCCTCGTGCCCAGCGCCGACCCTCACCTTTCCGAATATCTGCCCGCGCACTGGCAGGCTCGCCAATGGCTGTCCGGGTTTACGGGCTCGGCCGGCACGCTGGTGGTCACGGCCGATCACGCGGGCTTATGGACCGACAGCCGCTATTTCGCGCAGGCCGCCACGGAATTGGCCGGAAGCGGCGTCGAACTGATGAAGCAGCGCGTGGCGCATGCGCCGGAACATATCGAGTGGCTGCTCGAGCGCTTGAGCGAGGATCAGGTGCTGGCTGTTGCCGGCGACAGCTTTTCGTTGTCCGCAGCGCGGCAGCTTGAGCGGCGCCTGGAACGCAACGGCGCAAAGTTGCGCACGGATCTGGACCTGCCGGGGCTGATCTGGCCGGATCGTCCCGCTCTGCCCGCTGCGCCGGTGGTGGAACATCCGGCCCGCTACGCCGGCCAGCCACGTAGCGACAAATTCGGTCGCCTGCGCACCGCCATGCGCAAGCTGGGAGCCACTCATCATCTGGTGTCCAGCCTCGACGACATCGCCTGGCTGACCAACCTGCGCGGCAGTGATGTGGAGTGCAACCCGGTGTTCCTCGCGCATCTATTGGTGCAGGCCGAAGGACACGCCACCCTGTTCGTGGATCGGGGCAAGCTCAGCGACGCCCTGGTGCAGGCGCTCCACGCCGACCAGGTGCGCATCGCCGATTACGCGACGGTGACCGATGCGCTGGCCGAACTGACCGCGCAAGATCGACTATTGCTGGACGGCAACCGCGTTGTGGTGGCCGTGGCGTCGGCGATTCCGGCTGCCGCGCCGCCGATCGAGGCGGCCAATCCGTCGACGCTGTTCAAGGCGCGCAAGACAGAAGGCGAGCTGGAACATGTCCGCGACGCCATGCGCCGTGACGGCGCGGCCCTGGTGCGCGCGTTCCGCCGACTGGAGGAACGCGTCACCGCCGGCATGAAGCAGACCGAGCTCGACGTCGATGCCCTGCTGCGCGAAGAACGTTCCGCACAACCCAATTTCGTCGGCGAGAGTTTCTCGACCATCGCCGGCTATCAGGCCAATGGCGCCCTGCCCCACTACCGCGCCACGCCGGAAGCCCATAGCACGCTGAAGCCGCAGGGCCTGTTGCTGGTCGATTCCGGGGGCCAATACCTGGGCGGCACCACCGACGTCACCCGCGTGCTCGCCCTGGGCGACACCACCGCCGAGCAGCGCCGCGACGCCACTTTGGTCATGAAGGGCCTGATCGCTCTCAGCCGCGCCCGCTTTCCCAAGGGTGCCAGCGGCCCGCAGCTTGATGCGCTCGCTCGCGCGCCGCTTTGGGCCAGCGGCATGGACTACGGCCACGGCACCGGCCATGGCGTCGGTTACTTCCTTAATGTGCACGAAGGCCCGCAAGGCATTCGCCCGCCCGCCTCGGGCGCCACCCTGGTGCCGCTGGACCCGGGCATGATCACCTCGATCGAGCCCGGCCTGTACAAGCCGGGCCGCCACGGCATCCGCCACGAGAACCTGGCGGTGGTGATCGAGGCCGACAAGACGGAGTTCGGCGAGTTCTACGCGTTCGAGACGCTCACTTTGTGCCCCTTCGACCGCCGCGCACTGGAGCCGGAACTGCTCAATCCTGAGGAACGGGCCTGGCTGGACGACTACCATGCCACCGTACGCGCCGCGCTGGCGCCGTTGCTGGAAGATGCGGACCTAGTGTGGCTGGAGCGGCACTGCGCGCCACTCTAGACGCCACAACCTCCTTGTAGGAGCGCACTTGTGCGCGACCCGGCCTTCGGCCGGGCCGGTTCGCGCACAAGTGCGCTCCTACAAAGGGACGCTTGACCTTCCCGCCCCCGGCAACCCATCCTCCCCGTCTTAGCCAACCCGATCCTTCCCCATGAGCAGTCGCTACAACGCCGCCGACATTGAAGTCCTCTCTGGCCTTGACCCCGTCAAGCGCCGCCCGGGCATGTATACCGACACCTCGCGCCCGAACCATCTGGCGCAGGAAGTCATCGACAACTCGGTGGACGAGGCCATTTCCGGCCACGCCAAGACGCTGGACGTAATCGTCCACACCGACGGTTCGGTGGAAGTGAGCGACGACGGCCGCGGCATGCCGGTGGATATCCATCCGGAAGAAGGTGTGCCGGGTGTCGAGCTGATCCTCACGCGCCTGCATGCGGGCGGCAAGTTCTCCGGCAAGAACTACAACTTCTCCGGCGGTCTGCACGGCGTGGGCGTGTCGGTGGTCAATGCGCTGTCCAACCGCGTGGAAGTCACCATCCGCCGCGACGGCAACGAATACCGCATGGCGTTCGAAAACGGTGACCGCGCCAGCGATCTCGACATCATCGGTTCGGTGCCGAAGAAGAAGACCGGCACCACCGTGCGCTTCTGGGCTGACCCGAAATACTTCGACTCGCCGAAGATCTCGCTGTCGAAGCTGCGCCACCTGCTGCGCGCCAAGGCGGTGCTGTGCGCAGGCCTGAGCGTGAAGCTCACCGACGAGGCGACCGGCGAAGTCAACGAGTGGTACTACGAGGACGGCCTGCGCGATTACCTGCGCGACGAGCTGGACGGCGCGGAAGCGATTCCCGCCGAACTGTTCGTGCACCATATCCAGCGCGAAGCGGACGGCCTCGACGTCGCCCTCGCCTGGCTGCCGGAAGGCGAGCTGGTGCAGGAGAGCTACGTCAACTTGATTCCCACCGCGCAGGGCGGCACGCACGTGAACGGCCTGCGTTCGGGTCTCACCAATGCGATCCGCGAGTTCTGCGACATCCGCAACCTGCTGCCGCGCGGCGTGAAGCTGGCGCCGGAAGACGTGTGGGAGCGCCTCGCCTTTGTGCTGTCGACCAAGCTGCAGGACCCACAGTTTGCCGGCCAGACCAAGGAGCGCCTGTCCTCGCGCAACGCCGCGGGCATGGTCGAGAACGTCATCCACGACGCTTTCAGCCTGTGGCTCAACCAGCATGTGGATCTGGGCGAACGCATCGCGCAGCTCGCCATCGAGCGCGCCAGCGCCCGCCTGAAAGCTGCCAAACAAGTCGTCCGCAAGAAGATCACCCAAGGCCCCGCCCTGCCCGGCAAGCTGGCCGACTGCACCGCCACCGACCTCACCCGCACCGAGCTGTTCCTGGTCGAGGGCGATTCGGCCGGCGGCAGCGCCAAGCAGGCGCGCGACAAGGAATTCCAGGCGATCCTGCCGCTGCGCGGCAAGATTCTGAATACCTGGGAAGTGGAGTCGGGCTCGGTGTTGGCTTCGGAGGAAGTGCACAACCTCGCCGTGGCGATCGGCTGCGATCCGGGCAAGGACGATCTCTCCGGCCTGCGCTACGGCAAGGTGATCATCCTGGCCGACGCGGACTCCGACGGTCTGCACATCGCCACCCTGCTGAGCGCGCTGTTCCTGCGCCACTTCCCGTCGCTGGTGCGCGAGGGCCATGTCTTCGTCGCCATGCCGCCGCTGTTCCGCGTGGATGTGGGCAAGCAGGTGTTCTACTGCCTGGACGAGAACGAGAAGAACGCGATGCTCGAACGCGTGCAGCGCGAGAAGATGAAGGGCCAGGTCAACACCACCCGCTTCAAGGGCCTGGGCGAGATGAATCCGCCGCAGCTGCGCGAGTCCACCATCCATCCCGACACGCGCCGCCTGGTGCAGCTCACCGTGGATGGTGACGACGGCACGACCAAGCTGATGGATATGTTGCTGGCCAAGAAGCGCGCCAGTGATCGCAAGGCGTGGCTTGAGGAAAAGGGCGATCTGGCGACGCTCGAGGTCTGAGTCCGCTCACCCAGCTGCAGACCGCTGCTTGTCTGTGGGAGCGCACCCTGTGCGCGACAGCCACGCCCGGGTGTATCGCTCCGTAGGTTTGTCGCGCACAGGGTGCGCTCCCACAAAGATCCGCATTCCAGATTCTGCGCACCCCTTGTAGGAGCGCACTTGTGCGCGACCGCAGCGCGGAGGTGTACCGCTCCGTAGGCTGGTCGCGCACAAGTGCGCTCCTACAAAGAGCGGGCTGGCTGTGGCCCTGAGGGGTTCCGAGGCGCCACGGCCTCGATCGTTCGCTTGCCCCAGCGCAACTACACCGTGCGACACCCTTTCCCAAACGATGCCGCCGGCGCTATCTTGATGATCTCCCGCCCCCGGAGCACCCATGGCCCTCACGCCTCCCATCGACCTGCAGCGCTGGATCGACGAGCACCGGCATCTGCTCAAGCCGCCGGTCGGCAACAAGTGCATTGTCGACGGCGACTTCATCGTGATGATCGTGGGCGGGCCGAACTCCCGCACCGATTACCACTACGACGAAGGTCCGGAGTTCTTCTACCAGCTCGAGGGCGAGATGGTGTTGAAGGTGCAGGATGAGGGTGTGGCACGCGACATTCCTATCCGCGCCGGCCAGATGTTTTATCTGCCGCCGTGCGTGCCGCATTCGCCGCAACGCCTGCCCGAATCCATCGGGCTGGTGATCGAACGCCGCCGACTGGCGGGCGAGAAAGACGGCCTGATGTGGTACTGCGAGCGCTGCAACCACAAGCTGTACGAGGAATATTTCACCCTCGACAGCATCGAGCGGGATTTTCCGCCGGTATTTGAGCGTTTCTATCGCTCGATCGACGCACGTACCTGCGTCGAATGCGGCCACCTCAATCCGGCGCCGGCGAAATATTCCGGGCAGCCCGCCTGAGGCAAGCGATCAAGCGCGCAACAACCACTTGCGCGCCATGCGTGCCAGCGATGCATCCGCCGATGGATCTTCGGCGATATCGCGAATGGAGCGCCATGCCAGCGCGTTCGATTCCTCATTGATCACATAGGCTTCGCTGGCGCCCGCACGAACGACGTAACGCACGTCGTAGTGCCAGTGCTCGGGCTCTTCGCCGCGCGCAGGAATGCGATGGCGATCCAGGTCGAACGGCTCCGCCTCGACACTCAGGTCAACCAGACCGGATTCCTCTTCGGCTTCGCGCAGCGCGACGCGCGCGAGATCCGCATCGCCGTCGGCATGACCGCCCAACTGCAGCCAGCGGCCCAGCTTGCGGTGATGGGTGAGCAGAACACGCTCTCCATCGGCGCTCACCAGCCACGCTGAACCGGTGAAATGACCTTCCAGCGCCTCCCGAAAGAACACACGCTGGCCCTCGCCCAGAAATGCCTCGAAATGCCCGGCATCGCTCTCCTGCGGCCATTGCTGGCGATAGTTCTGGAGCTGTGCAAACAACGTGTCCATCGATAGTCCGTGTCAGTCAAAACCGGCCGCGCAGCTGCGGCACGGCGGGCCGCATTATTCCAGACGCCGCCGAGACTGGCACGGGCCGGCAGCGCGTTCCCGCCCAGCCGCAATGCAGCTTGTACCCCCAAGGCCCGCTGGGCTATGGTTCCGCGTCGTCGCAGGGGAAGCGACGTTAATGGCCATGGCGAAAGTCACGGTTTCACGCTTTTAAGAAACGAGAATTCCGGCGGTAGGGGAGAAACATGCTTAAAAACCTGTTCGCGACGCACCCGATTGAGGCGTCGCCACACGTCGACGCGGGCGAGCTGCCCCACGACGGCCTGCAAGGCGAAACCAGCCTCAAGCGCGTACTCACCGCGCGTCATCTCGTGACGCTGGGCATCGGCGCAGTGATCGGCGCGGGTATCTTCGTCATCACCGGCCAGGCCGCCGCCGAACACGCGGGCCCTGCCCTGGTCATCAGCTTCATCGTCGCCGGCATCGCCTGCGCATTTGCGGGCCTGTGCTACGCCGAGTTCGCCGCGATGATCCCGGTATCGGGCAGCGCCTACGCCTACTCCTATGCCACGCTCGGCGAGATCGTCGCCTGGTTCATCGGCTGGAATCTCGTCCTCGAGTATCTGTTTGCCGTCGCCACGGTGGCGGCAGGCTGGTCGGGATATTTCAACGAGTGCCTCTCCATCCTCGGACACTGGACCGGGATCCCGATGGCGCTGCCTGACTATCTGGCAAGCGCGCCGCTGAAGTTCACCGACACGCACCAGATCGTGACCACCGGTGCGCTGATCAACCTGCCGGCCGTGCTGATCGTGTCCGGACTCACCTGGCTCTGCTACGTGGGTATCACCCAGTCCACCTTCGTCAACTCGCTGATTGTGACGATCAAAGTGCTGGTGATCTCGCTGTTCCTGATCTTCTCGTTCCGCTATATCAATCCGGCCAACTGGCATCCGTTCATTCCGCCGGAAGAAGGCCCGGGCCGCTTCGGTACGAGCGGCATCTTCCGCGCCGCGGTGCTGGTGTTCTTCTCCTACGTCGGCTTCGATGCGGTTTCCACCGCCGCCGGCGAAGCGAAGAACCCGCAGCGCGACATGCCGATCGGCATTCTCGGTTCGCTCGCCATCTGCACCGTGTTGTACATCGCGATGGCGCTCACGCTCACCGGCATTGCCCCTTATCACATGCTGGGCACGCCGGAACCGGTGGCCACGGCGTTGAGCCTCTATCCGCAGCTGACCTGGCTGAAGGCCATCGTCTCGTTCGGTGCGCTGGCGGGCCTGTCCTCGGTGATCCTGGTGATGTTGCTGGGCACCTCGCGCATCTTCTTCAGCATGGCGCGGGATGGCCTGCTGCCCAAGGGCATGTCGCGCGTACACGCCTCGCACCGCACGCCGCACGTCGCCACCATCATCGCCGGCGTCGCTGCGCTGGTGATCGCCGGCCTGTTCCCGGTGAGCATCCTGGGTGAGCTGGTCTCGATGGGCACGCTGCTGGCCTTCACCACCGTGTGCATCGGCGTGCTGATCCTGCGCTATACGCGTCCGGAACTGCCGCGCTCGTTCCGCGTGCCGGGCGGCATGATCGGCGTATGGACGGTGGCGGTGCTCGGTTCGGTGATCTGCCTGTATCTGTTCTGGCAGTCGTTCCGCGCCAATTGGCCGCTGATGCTGGGCTGGACCATCATCGGCATGCTCATCTATTTCCTCTATGGGTATTCCCATAGCAAGCTACGCAAGCAAAACTCCTGATCTGACACGAAGGGCCGGCTTAGCGCCGGCCCTCTCGTTTTGAATCCCGCGCCTCTCGTGGCACCAGGCCGACGCATGCTCAAACAGTTATTCGCTCGCAAAACCGATTTCTCCGACGCCGACGACGCGTCCCACGGCCCCACTCTGCGCCGCACCCTCGGCCCCTGGGGCATCACCGCGCTAGGCATTGGCGCCGTGATCGGCACCGGCATCTTCGTGGTGACCGGACAGGCCGCCGCCGAACACGCCGGCCCTGCCGTGCTGATCTCCTTCATGCTGGCGGCGCTGTGCAGCGGCTTTACGGCGCTGTGCTACGCCGAGTTCGCGACGCTGATTCCGGTCTCGGGCAGCTCCTATTCGTACGCCTATGCCACGCTCGGTGAGCTGCTGGCCTGGTTTATCGGCTGGAACATGGTGCTGGAATACGGCATCTCAGCCTCGGCCGTTGCGGCCAGCTGGACCGGTTACTTCACCAGCATGCTCGATCAGGTGGGCATCCACCTGCCCACCTCGCTGACCGAAGCGCCGCTGGCCTTCACCGACGGACACCTGGTCACCACCGGGCATCTGATGAACCTGCCCGCGGTGGCGATCGTGCTCGCCCTCACCTGGCTGTGCTACGTCGGCATCCGCGAATCGGCGGGCCTCAACGTGTTGATGGTGGCGCTCAAGGTGGGCCTGATCATCGTGGTGGTGGTGGCCGGTTATCGCTACATCGATCCGGCCAACTGGCATCCGTTCATTCCCGCCAACGAAGCACCGGGCAAGTACGGCTGGTCCGGCATCATGCGCGGCGCGGCGATGGTGTTCTTCGCCTATATCGGCTTCGAGGCCACTTCCACGGCCGCGCAGGAATGCAAGAACCCGCAGCGTGATCTGCCCTTCGGCACCCTGGTGTCGCTGGTGATCTGCACCATCCTCTATCTGGCGATGGCGGCGGTGCTGACCGGCCTGATCTCCTACACCGAGCTGGGCACCAGCGAACCGGTGGTGACGGCGATCAAGAACCATCCGGAACTGGGCTGGCTGCGCTGGGTGGTGGAAATCGGCGCGATGATCGGCTTGTCGTCGGTGATCCTGGTGATGATCATCGCGCAGCCGCGCATCTTCATGATCATGTCGCGTGACGGCCTGTTGCCGCCGATCTTCAATCGCATTCATCCCAAGCACCGCACGCCGCACATCAACACGGTGATCACCGGCATTGGCATCGCGGTGCTCGCTGCCGTGTTTCCGCTCGACCTGCTGGCCGACCTTACCTCGATGGGCACCTTGATCGCCTTCGTGGCGGTATGCGCCGGCGTGCTGATTCTTCGCTACACGGCACCCCAGCTGCATCGCGGCTTCCGCGTGCCGTGGGTGTGGTTTATCTGCCCCGCCGGCGTGATCAGCTGCCTGGCCCTGCTGGGCGCCATGGCCTGGTTCAATTGGCTGTTGATGATCATATGGACGGTCATTGGCCTGGCCATCTACTTCGGCTACGGCATCCGCCACAGCCGCCTCCACCGCCCTTCCTGAAGGGCCTGGCGATCTTGGCGGCGATCTGCCGCCAACGTCGCCGAAAATCCAAAAAGCCACACCCTGCTCCCCAGGAAGGAATGATCGACCCTGGAAGGCTATTCGTGATCGCCAATCTCTAATAGTCTAGCAAGTTATTGTTTTTATTGGATTTAACGAGACTTTTTCGAGAAAATTTTGGCCGCCACGGGCCCAAAAATGCCCGGCCGGGAGTATCATCTGTGCTCCGTGGGTTGATCACTTGGCAGTGGGCCCCGGATTGCCGCCCGGCGCGTCAGGCGGGTCAGCTCCTCGGCCTGACGCGTCTGGGCAGCATCTTCTCTCTCACCGAGTTCTTCGGTTCGAGTTGTTACCCATAAGTAGTAAAACCGTCGATGCCATGTGCGTCGCCGCGTGCGTGACGCTGATGTCTCGCGCAAAGAAAAGCCGGCACGCATGCCGGCCTTCGATTGCGTGATGTGTGCTGCGATCAGGCTTTCTTGGGTGCGTGCGATACACACCAGCCCTTCGCATTCACCGCCTTGCCCGGGAACAGCTGACACGGACCGTAGCCGGTTGCCGCGCCGGTATAGAACTGGCAGTTGGAGCAGACATCGCCCGCCTTGCGCTTGGCATCGGTCGATTTGCTGGCATCTTCGACGTAACCGAGCGCCTTGGCCGTCGGATCGGAGTCAGCCAGGTGCGGCAGATCGGCAGCACGCGATACGCGCGGCAGCGAGCCGATCATGGCCGCGGCGACAGCCGTCCCGGCTGCGGCCTTGAGAAAACGGCGACGCGATTCGATATCTTTCTCATGCGACATAGGTCCAACCTCCGTCTTGAAACATTCATGTTCGCCACGCCCGTGGCCAACCTTCTGCCGATGCTACTCGCGCCAGCGATAAGTCGTGAGAATGGATCGCATTTTCGGCATATGCCGGAAACCGGCGTGGTATAGTGCCAACTCATTTGGACGTCCATACATCATGAGCCAGGTTCTCCCCGACACGATCTCCACCGCGCTGTTCGCCGAGCGTTCCGACGCCATTGCCGATGCGGCGCGCGAGCTTGCCGCTGCCGGCTGGACGCCTGCCACCAGCAGCAATTTCTCGATGCGCATCGATGGCGATCACGCCGCGATCACCATCTCCGGTCGAGACAAGGGCAAGCTCGGCCGCGACGACATCATGCTGATCGACATGAACGGCCAGGCCGTGGGCACCAGCGCCCGCCCCAGCGCCGAAACCGACCTGCACACGCAGATCTACCGCCGCTTTCCCGAGATCAACGTGGTCCTGCATACGCATTCGCGCACGCAGAGCGTGGCCTCGCGCCTGTTCGCCCGCGACGGCGTGGTGAAGCTGGAAGGCTGGGAGCTGCAGAAGGCCATTGCCGGACAGACCACCCACGATGCCGAGCTGGCTATCCCGGTGTTCCCGAACACGCAGCACATGCCGGAGCTGGTCGCGCAGGTGGAGGCCTGGCTCGACAGCGGCCGCTCGCTGCACGCCTATCTCATCAACGGTCACGGCATCTACACCTGGGGCCGCGACATGGCCGAGACGCGCCGCCATCTGGAGGCGCTGGAATTCCTGCTCGGCTGCGAACTCGACTTGAGGAGCCTCTCCGCATGAGCCGCCTGCGCATTTTCAACGACACCCAACCGCAAGCCCCGCTGTCGGTGCATACCGAGCACGCGGACATCTCGCGCGAACTGGCGAAGATCGGCGTGCGTTTCGAACAATGGGAAGCGAACCAGCCGATCGCTCCCGGCGCCAGCCAGGATGAAGTGATCGCCGCCTACCGCAGCGACATCGACCGGCTGATGGCCGAGGCGGGTTATCAGGCGGTCGACGTGATCAGCCTCAGGCCCGACCACCCGGACCGCGCGACGCTGCGCCAGAAATTCCTCAGCGAGCACACCCACAGCGAGGACGAGGTGCGCTTCTTCGTCGCCGGCGCCGGCCAATTCACCCTGCACGTGAACGGCAAGGTGTACGACGTGCTGTGCGAACAGGGCGACCTGATCGGCGTGCCGGACGGTACCCGCCACTGGTTCGACATGAGCGAATCGCCCTATTTCGTGGCCATTCGCCTGTTCACCAACAAGGAAGGCTGGGTGGCGCAGTTCACCGGCGAAGACATCGCCCTGCAGTTTCCCCGCATGACGCCGCACGCCTCGACGGCGGCTGCCTGAGACGATTCCCGGCCGCCGTCGCGGCCGCCGGGTGAACGGGATCATGAACCGGCGTACCGGCGCTCGCCCGGGGACCCGGCGCCGGGTAAGCTTGTCGCTCCTGTTTCCCGGTTTTGTGTATGACCGTCATCCGCGCCATCGTCACCGATATCGAGGGCACCACCAGCTCGATCAGCTTCGTCAAGGACGTACTTTTTCCGTACGCCTATAAGCGGCTGCCTGCCTTCATCGAGACGCACGGCGACAAGCCCGAGGTGCAGCACTGGCTGCACGAGGCGGCCAAGGAAGAAGGCATTGTCGAAGCGCCGCGCCAGGAGGTGATCGAGCTGCTGCTGCGCTGGATCAAGCAGGACCGCAAGTCCACCGCGCTCAAGGCGCTGCAGGGCATGATCTGGCAGGAAGGCTATGAGGCCGGCGACTACCAGGCCCACGTCTATCCGGAAGTGTCGGCCAAGCTGCATGCCTGGCGCGCGGACGGTCTGCACCTGTATGTCTATTCGTCAGGCTCGGTGCCGGCGCAGAAGCTGTTCTTCCGCTATAGCGACGCGGGCGACCTCTCGCCGATGTTCTCCGGTTACTTCGATACCGAGACCGGTCCCAAGCGCGAGCGCCGCTCCTACGAGCTGATTGCCGAAGCGCTCGGCGAGCAACCCGCGCATATCCTGTTCCTTTCGGACATCGTTGAAGAACTCGACGCCGCCCGCGACGCAGGAATGCGCACCGGCTGGCTGTTGCGCGAGCCGCTGGAAATTCCCGATGCGCCGCGCCATCCGGCCTATCGCACGTTCGACGACATCGTTCTCTGACCTCACGGGCTCCCGCCATGCGTACCGCTCTGATCGCCCTGCTCGCATTTGCAGCCGGCGTTTTGCTCATGGTTGGCCTGTCCCATCACCTGCCCCTGGCGCCCGTCGCCGAGCAAGGGCAGCTGCCCGCGGCTGGCGCGAGCGCGCCGACACCGGCGACCACCAGCGCGACCACCGACGACGACAGTTCCGCCGGCGACAACTGGCCGGCGCAGGCGCCATCGCCCGAGCAGGTGATGTACGGCCAGCGGACGATGGTGCAGAAGGCGCTGGCTGAACTTGGCCCGCGCACCGCCGGTCGCCCCAACCTCTACGTCGTCGCGTTCGGCGCCGATGGTGGCGAGGATGTGTTCCGCAATGAAGCGGAATATGCCGCCAAGATGTTCCCCCAGCGCTTCGGCGCCGACACCCACGTGATGGTGCTGGAGAACAATCCCGGTTCGCTGGAAAAACACCCGCTGGCCAGCTGGAGCAATCTGGAAGCCACGCTCGACGGCCTCGCCACGCTGATGAAGCCGGATGAAGACATCCTGCTGCTCTACCTCACCACCCACGGCGACGAAGACCACAACCTGCTGGTGGACATGGATCCGCTGCCGCTGGACCAGATCGGCGCGAGCGATCTGTCGGACATCCTCAGCAAGCGTCCCTTCAAGTGGAAGGTCGTGGTGGTCAACGCCTGCTACTCGGGCGGCTTTGTGCCACCACTGCAAGGAGGCGGCACGCTGGTGATCACGGCGGCACGCTCCGATCGCAGCTCGTTCGGTTGCGGCACGGATTCGGACATCACCTATTTCGGTCGCGCCTGGCTGGTCGATGGACTCAATCGCACGCCGGACTTCATGGAAGCATTCCGCCAGGCATCCGCTGAAATCGCGCAGTGGGAAGCGAAGGACAAGCTGACGCCGTCCGAGCCGCAGATGAACGCGGGCGACGGCATTGCCGCGCAGCTCGCCTTGTGGCGCAAGCACGTGACGCCCGGACCGGCGGTGGCATTCAAGCCGGCCGCCCCGGCAGCCGTGTTGGACCGCCCCACCGGTTCGCGCTGAGTCCGCAGTTCTTTAAGCAGGCACGGGACTGCGCGCCTGCCAGATCCAGCGTTCCGCGCTCAGCGGCCGTCCATCGCGATCGAGCGGAAACAACACCGCACCGCGCGGCGCGACACGCAGCTCCATGCCGGCCTGCAGGCCCAGTCGCGACAGATCTTCACTGGCCACGTCCGCTTCCAGCGAGAGGTCGAGCGAGGCCACATAAAGATCCAGGTGCGCCACGCTGCCAGCGAGGTAGATATGGCGCAGGCGCGCCTCCCAGGCCGGTTGCGAGGCCGGCGCCGCCAGCCGTAGTTGTTCGGGCCGCACATAGGCCACGGCCTCGGTGAAGCGCCCTTGCCACGGGTCATCCTGCAGCGACCAGCTGCCGGCCGCGAAGCCCTGGCTACCGCTCCACACGTTGAAGCGGTTCACCTTGCCGATGAACTCGCACACGAAGGGCGTGGCCGGCTGCTGATAGATGACTTCGGGCGTGCCGACCTGCTCGATGCGCCCGTTGTTCATCACGGCCACGCGGTCTGCCAGTTCGAGCGCTTCTTCCTGGTCGTGCGTAACGAATACGGTGGTGAGCTCCAGTTCCTCGTGCAGCTCGCGCAGCCAGCGCCGCAGCGTCACGCGCACCTGCGCGTCGAGCGCGCCAAAGGGCTCATCCAGCAGCAGCATGTCGGGCTCGACGGCGAGAGCGCGCGCCAGCGCCACGCGTTGGCGCTGGCCACCGGAAAGCTGCGCCGGATAACGCGTACCCAATCCTTCCAGTTGCACGCGGCGCAACAGACGGTCGACGCGTGCGCGAATCTCGCTGCGTGACGGGCGCAACCGCCATGGCCGCACGCGCAAGCCGAAGGCGATGTTCTCGATCACCGTCAGATGCCGGAACAAGGCGTAGTGCTGGAACACCATGCCGATGCGACGCTCGCGTGCCGGCTGCGCAAGAAAATTCTCACCGTCGTTGTGCACGCTGCCGCTATCGGGATAGTCCAGGCCGGCAAGAATGCGCAGCAGCGTGGTCTTGCCCGAACCCGACGGCCCCAGCAAGGCCAGGAACTCGCCCGGGGCGATGCTCAGGCTCACGTCGTCCAGCGCCTGGAAGCCGGCGAAACGACGATGGAGTCGGGACAATTCAAGCGTCATGCCGCACTCTCAATGGCCACCGGGAGCGTGCGCGGCGATCTCGTCGCCGTAACGCCATTCCAGCAGGGATTTCAGCGCCAGCGTCAGCAGCGCGAGCATCGCCAGCAGCGAGGCGATGGCGAAGGCGCCGACGTATTCGTATTCGTTGTAACGCATTTCCACTTCCAGCGGCATGGTCGTGGTCAGCCCGCGGATATGACCGGAAACCACCGAGACGGCACCGAACTCGCCCATGGCGCGCGCATTGCAGAGCAGCACGCCATACAGCAGCGCCCAGCGGATATTGGGCAAGGTGACGCGAAAGAACATCTGCCAGCTGCTGGCGCCCAGCACGCGTGCGGCTTCTTCTTCCTCGCTACCCTGGGCCTGCATCAAGGGAATCAGTTCGCGGGCGACAAACGGCAGCGTCACAAAAATCGTGGCCAGTACCAACCCGGGCACGGCGAAGATGATCTTGATGCCATGACTGTCCAGCCACGGCCCGAACCAGCCTTGCGCACCGAACAGCAGCACATAGACCAGGCCCGACACCACCGGCGACACCGAAAACGGCAGGTCGATAAAGGCGCCAAGCAAGGCCTTGCCGGGAAACTCGAAGCGCGTCATGGCCCAGGCAGCTGCCACGCCAAACACCAGGTTCAACGGCACGGCGATCACCGCCACCAGCAGCGTGAGCTTGATGGCAGACAGCGCCTCGGGCTGCTTGATCGCCTCCAGATATGGCGCCACGCCCTGCCGAAAAGCCTCCACGAATACCGTTGCCAGCGGCAGCAGCAGGAACAGCACGAGAAAGACCAGCGCCAGGGCAATCAGCACCACGTGCACCACGCGGCGCGGCCACCCTACCGGGCGGGAACGCATCACGGCGCTCATAGCGATCGCTCCTGCCAGCGATGGCTCCAGCGCTGCAGCAGGGACACCAGCACCAGCAAGACAAACGATATCGTCAGCATGGCTACGCCCAACGCCGCAGCGCCCGCGTAGTCGAACTGTTCGAGCTTCTGCACGATCAGCAAGGGCGCGATTTCCGAGCGCATCGGGATATTGCCGGCGATGAAAATCACCGACCCGTATTCGCCGACGGCACGCGCAAGCGCCAACGCAAAGCCGGTCAGCAACGCCGGCGCAAGCATCGGCAGGATCACACGGAAGAAGGTTTGCCAGCGTTGTGCGCCGAGACTTTCGGCAGCTTCTTCGACATCGCTCTCCAGCGATGCCAGTACCGGTTGCAAGGTACGCACGACGAATGGAAAGCCCACGAACACCATCGCCACGAACACGCCCAGCGGCGTATAGGCCACCTTGATGCCCAAGGGTTCGAGCCACTGTCCCAGCCAGCCATTGGGCGCGTACAGCGTAGTGAGCGCGATGCCAGCTACGGCAGTCGGCAAGGCGAATGGAAGGTCTACCAGGGCGTCAAACAGGCGGCGTCCCGGAAAGCGATAACGCACCAGCACCCAGCCCACGAGAAGACCGACGACGGCGTTGACAAGGGCTGCGACCACCGCACCGACCACGCTCAGGCGCAGCGCGGCGAGCGTGCGGGGCGAAGACAGCAGGCGCAGCAGACCCTCGACACCAATCCCCGACGCTTTCCACGCCAGGGCCGCCAACGGCAGCAGGACGATCAGCCCGAGATAGGCCAGCGCGTAGCCCAGGCTGATGCCGAACCCCGGTAGCACGCGTCGACGCATGAACTCAGCTACCCACGCCCAGCTGATCGAAGACACCGCCATCGTTGAAGAACTTCGCCTGCGCCTGGCGCCAGTCGCCGAACAGATCGCTCAACGTGAAGGTATGCGTGACCGGGAACTGGCTGGCGTAGCGCGCAGACAGCTCGGGCGAACGCGGGCGATAGAAATTCTTCGCGGCGATCTCCTGGCCCTGCGGCGAATACAGGAACTCCACATAAGCCTGCGCCACCGCACGCGTACCGTGCTTGTCGACATTGCTGTCGACCACCGCCACGGGCGGCTCCGCCACGATGGTGATCGACGGCACCACGATCTCGAACGCGTTGTTGCCCAACTGCCGCTGGGCCAGCAGGGCCTCGTTCTCCCAGGCGATCAGCACGTCGCCGATGCCACGCTGCACAAAGGTATTGGTGGCGCCGCGCGCACCGGTATCGAGCACGGGCACGTGCTTGAAGAGCTCTTTCACATAGGCCTTGGCGGTCGCATCGCTGCCGCCGGGCTGCTTGAGCGCATAGCCCCAGGCCGCCAGGAAATTCCAGCGCGCGCCGCCGGAGGATTTCGGATTGGGTGTCACCACCTGCACACCCGGGCGCACCAGATCGGCCCAGTCCTTGATGCCCTTGGGATTGCCTTTGCGCACCAGGAACACGATGGTCGAGGTATAGGGCGTGGCGTTGTTCGGCAGCTTCTTCTGCCAGTCCTTGGCCAGCAGGCCGCGATCGGCAATGGCGTCGATGTCGTAGGCCAGCGCCAGGGTCACCACGTCGGCGGGCAGCCCATCGACCACCGAACGCGCCTGCTTGCCCGAACCGCCATGCGACATCTGGATGGCGACGCTGTCGCCGTGCTGCGCCTTCCATTGCGCGGCAAACGCCGTATTGATCTGGCGGTACAGCTCGCGCGTGGGGTCGTAGGAAACGTTGAGCAGCGAGACATCCTTGGCGGCAGCGGCGGCCGTGAGCAGCACGCCGATGGCGACCAGCAGTACGAGGATGGACTTCTTCATGGCGCCTCCTGCGGAAGGGTGAAACGGCAGACTAGCGTTGGCGGAGGAACGGACGAAATCGCAATATGGCATATCCTCATGTCGCGACCCTGCGCAATATCAGCGCAGAATCGTCTGATTTGCGCTTCAGGGCAGCTCGCTCGCACTCTCGCGCGTGACAACGGCTGGTGACAGATGGACGGCCAGACGATGCGCTGCCGCGCGTATCTCCGGCATGGCCGTGCATTCCCACAGGTTGCCGCGCAACAACGATCCGATGGCGTACAGGCCGCGTTGCAGGCGGCCGTCGGCATGCACCAGCTGGCCGTCGGCCTGGGCCAGCACGCCCAGCTGCAAGGGGTCGGCGGTGGCAAGACCATCGCGCAGCAATTGCGACAACAGGTCGTGGGCGCCGTACGCCACGGCGGTGTCCAGGCCCGTCGCCTGGATCACCAGGTCCGCCTCCAGCACGCTGACCAATTGGGTCGCCCGTTCGCGCAAACTCACCTGCAGCGGCGCGGAGCCGTCTACATCGAGCACGCGTGCCGCCAGCACCTGCAACCTGCCCTCTTCCTGCAGCTGGTAAATCGCCTCGCCCGTGGCCGGCGCCATGCGATGACGCGCTGCTTCCCAGATCCAGCGCGCATGCCGCAGGAACTGGCGGCGCCGCGCATGCGTGAGCTGCTGCCAGAGCCGGGCATTGATCGGACGCATGCCGTCGATGATGCTGCGCCAGTCGGTGTCGCCAGCGTCGCTCAGTGCACGACGCACCAGATGGAACATGGCCGCGGCCCCGTCGCTGGCCAGCAGAGCCTGATTGAGCGCCTCCTGCTGCGCATACGGCGCCAACGGCAGCGCCGAATGGTTGAACGGCAGCAGGCCATGGCGCGATACCGCCACCAGTTCGGCGTGCGGCCATCTGATGGCCGCCGACAGCAGCGTATCAACCGCCGTCAGGCCGGTGCCGATCACCACCACCCGACGAGGCGCCTGCGGGTGGCGATCAAGGCGCCACGGGTCAAGTTCATAGGCGCCGCTGGCAAGCGCCGTGGTCGAGACGGTGCGCAACGGACGTTGGGCCAGCGCGCCCACCGCCAGCACCACATCACCCACTTCCAGCCAGCGATCGGCTCCCACGCGTACCGCATAGCCGCCTTCGCCGCGCGGCACGATTTCGCGCGCGCTCTGCGGGTGAATACGAAAACTGCGTCCGGCACGGCGCGCCGCATCGATACGCGCGCCAACCTGCGCCTGGATGAAATCGCCAAACAGCCGGCGCGGTAGAAAATCCGTACCCTTCACCTGGCCCAGCTGCCGCGATGCATGCTGGAGAAAATCCTCGGCATGCTCCTGGAACACGCCCATGGAGGCCGCGCGCACGTTCAACAGGTGCTGGTTGTCGCTGGTGCCATAGGCCACGCCGCGACCCGGTGCGTGCTGACCGACGATCCAGTGAACCGTGCCGCCATCGAATCGCGCGAGCAGCTCGCCGAACGCCGCCGCGCCTGCCGCCCCACCACCGATCACTGCCACATCAGCCATAACGCGATCCTCGAATGGGACACCAACCCCTGGCGGTCTGCCCGCAGGCAGATCACTACGCGTTGCGTCCCCCAGAAAGAAATCCCAGGTGAAAACAGCCTTCACATCCCAAGACCGTGATGCGGCTCGGTCGCCTCATCGGCTTCGTGCCGCATGCAGTGCAAGCACGTCAATGCATGGGGTAACAAGAAATCACAGCAGCCGTTAAGGCCGTGCTAGCCAACCGTGCAGTTGTGAAGCGGCTCATTCCCGGGAGGTTATGACGACACACTCGTCGCATGTCGCTGGGCAAGCACGGCGGATACGTCGGAAAGGCCTAGTCCGCGGGCCCGCAGCGTCACCGTGAGGTGGTAGATCAAATCGGCCGCTTCGCTGAGCAAGGCTTCGTCGTCCTGCGCCACGGCGGCAAGCGCCGTCTCCACGCCCTCCTCGCCCACTTTCTGCGCCATGCGACGTATGCCGCCTTCAAACAGCTTGGTGGTATAGCTGCCAGCGGGACGCTGCGTGTGTCGCTGCTCGATCAACGCATCCAGTTCAGCAAGGAAACCCAAGGGCGGTCGCACTTCTTCGCCGAAGCAACTGCTGGTGCCCTTGTGGCAGGTCGGTCCATGCGGCGCGGCTTGCAGCAGCAACGTATCGGCATCGCAGTCCATGCGCACCGATTTGAGCGTCAGCACATGCCCGGACGATTCGCCCTTGGTCCACAGGCGCTGCTTGCTGCGGCTGTAGAAAGTGACCTGGCCGATGCGCTGGGTCGCCTCCAAGGCCTCGGCATTCATATACCCCAGCATCAGCACCTCGCCCGTCAGCCAATGCTGGACGATGGCGGGCAACAGGCCGTCGCCTTTGTTCCAGTCGAGTTGGTCGGGATCGAGCGTAGTGGCGTTCATGGTGATTACCGGATATGGCGTGGTTACGTGCGTACAGCGACGCCCCACGCAGCAAGCGACTGCTTGAGCGCGGGAATGGCAATGGCGCCGGAGTGGAATACGCTGGCGGCCAGCGCACCGTCGACGTCGGCGGTGAGGAAGGCATCGCGAAAATGTTCCGGCGTGCCGGCGCCGCCGGACGCAATCAACGGCACCAGGCAAAACTTGCGCACGGCGGCAAGCTGCTCCAGATCGTAGCCCTGGCGCACACCATCGCTGCCCATGCAATTGAGCACGATCTCGCCGGCGCCGCGTTGCTGGGCTTCGACCAGCCAGTCCAGCGTGCGTCGCGGCAACGCCTGCGTGCGCGAGGGATCGCCGGTGTACTGGCGCACATGCCACTCCCCATCTGCATCGCGCAGGCTGTCGATGCCGACCACCACGCACTGCACGCCGAACGCTGCGGCCAGCTCGTCGATAAGATCGGGGCGCTCCAGCGCCGGCGAATTGACCGAGATCTTGTCCGCGCCCGCATGCAGCACGGCACGCGCTTCTTCCACGCTGCGAATACCGCCCGCGACGCAGAACGGAATATCGATGACGCTGGCGACCCGCTCGACCCAGCCGCGATTGACGCTGCGCCCTTCCGGACTGGCGGTGATGTCGTAGAACACCAGTTCGTCCGCGCCTTCGTCGCGATAGCGCAGCGCCAGATCCACGATCTCACCCATCACCACGTGATCGCGGAAGCGCACGCCCTTCACGACCTTGCCGTCGCGCACATCGAGGCAGGGAATGATGCGACGACTCAGCATGCCAGTGCCTCCTTCACGGTGAAGCGGCCTTCGAGCAGCGCACGACCAAGGATGACGCCCTTCGCGCCTGCATCGCGTGCGGCCCGGATGTCATCGAGCGAGCGGACGCCGCCGGAGGCCTGCACCGCCATCGTCGGCACCGTTGCTGCCAGATAGCGGTACAAGTCGAGATTGAAGCCGGCGAGCATGCCGTCGCGATCGATATCGGTGCACAGCAGGTGTTTGGCGCCGCGCTGTGCATACCACGGCGCGAGCTCGTCCAGCGTGCTGGACTCCGTCTCCGTCCAGCCGGCGCTGGGCAAGCGCCAGGCGCTGTCGCGATACAAGGTGTCCAAGGCCAGCGTGAAGCGATGGACGCCGCGCGCCGCGAGCCATCCTTCCACCATCACCGGATCGCGAATCGCCAGGCTTCCAAGGACCACGCGCGACACACCGGCGTCGAACAGCCGCTGCACGTCAGCTTCGCTTCGAACGCCGCCGCCAGCCTGGATATGCATGCCGTCGCTGGCAATCGCCTCGATCACCGCGAGATTTTCCAGGCTGCCGCCGCGGGCACCGTCCAGATCCACCAGATGCAACCATTGGGCGCCCGCTTGCGCGTAGTCGCGGGCAAGCGAACGCGGATCGACGTCATACGTCGTCTGCTGCTCGTAGTCGCCCTGCTTGAGGCGGACGACGCGGCCAGCGCGCAAATCGATGGCGGGGATGACGGTAAAGCTCATAGTTCGAGAAAGTTCTTCAGCAGACGGGCGCCGACCTTGGCCGAACGCTCCGGGTGAAACTGCATGCCGTGGAAGTTGCCGCGTGCGATGACCGAGCTGAAGTCGCCCCCAAAATCGGTGAGAGCCAGGGCGTAGTCGCCCGCGGGTACCGCATAGCTGTGCACGAAGTAGGCCCAGTCGCCGTCGTCCAGGCCATCCAGCAGAGCATGCTCACGTTGGCGCTGCAGGCGGTTCCAGCCCATGTGTGGCACGCGCAGGCCCGGTTGCTCGGTGAAGCGGCGCACGGTCGCAGGTATCACCCCGAGGCACGCGGTATCGCCCTCTTCCGAATGCTCACACAGTAATTGCATGCCCAGGCATACGCCCAGCACCGGCTGCGTCAGCGAACGCATCAGCGCCACCAAGCCGAGCTCATGCATACGCGCCATGCCGGGACCTGCTGCGCCCACGCCCGGCAGGATCACCTTGTCGGCCATGCGAATGGTGTCGGCATCCGCAGTGAGCGACGACTCCACACCCAGGCGCTGCAACGCATAGCGCACCGAGCCGATATTGGTGCCGCCGGCATCGACCAGCACCACGCTCATCACAGTGCTCCCTTGGTGCTGGGCAGCTCGCTGCCTTCGCGTCGTATCGCCTGACGCAGGGCGCGCGCCACCACTTTGAAGCAGGCTTCCACCATGTGGTGCGCATTGTCGCCCTGCACGCTCAGATGCAGATTGGCGCCCAGCGTTTCGCACAAGGATCGAAAGAAATGCGGAATCAGTTCGGTAGGAATATCGCCCACGCGTTCACGCGGGAACTGGCCTTCGAAGACGAAATACGGACGCCCGGACAGATCCAGCGCCGCGCTCGCCTGCGCTTCGTCCATGGGCAGCACGAAACCGTAGCGGCCAATGCCGCGCTTGTCGCCCAGCGCCTGGCGCAAGGCCTGCCCAAGCGCCAGCGCGCAGTCTTCGATGGTGTGATGCTCATCGATATGCGTGTCGCCGTCGCAGCGCAGCGCGAGGGCGAAGCCGCCATGCTTGCCGATCTGTTCCAGCATATGGTCAAAGAAGCCCAGGCCGGTGTGGATCTGCGGTTCCGCGGTCTGGTCCAGATTCACGCTCACCGCGATGCGCGTTTCGCGCGTGTTGCGCTCCACGGTTGCCCGGCGCGGCGCGTCGAGCAACAGGTGCGCGACCTCGTCCCAGCCGAGGCCATTGGAACCCACCTGGAAGCCGCGTACACCCATGTTGGCGGCGAACTGCAGGTCGGTCTCGCGATCGCCGACCATGGCCGATGCCGCGCGACTCCAGCCGTCGTCCGCCAGGTAGTGGCGCATCATGCCAATGCCGGGTTTGCGGGTGTCCTTGCGCTCATGCAGGAAGCTGCGGTCGATCAGCACCTCGCTGATCTTGATACCTTGCGAGGCAAGGATGCGCATCAGCAGTTCATGCGGTCCGATGAAATCCTCTTCGGGAAAACTGCCGGTGCCCAGGCCATCCTGGTTGGTCACCATCACCAGCTCGTAGCCGGCGGCCACGCAGCGCTGCAAGGCAGCGATCACGCCAGGCAGCAGGGCGAATTTTTCAAAGCTGTCGATCTGGAAATCTTCCGGCTCCTCGATCAGGCAGCCATCGCGATCGATAAAGAGAATCTTGCGGCTCATGCACGTTGTCCTGAGGCTGATCCGTCCACTGTTGCCGTCGCTGTCTGCTGCAGCACCTCGAGCACCCGGTCGTTCTCTTCAGGCAAGCCAACGGTGATGCGCAGTGCGTCGCCCAGCCGCGGATAGCGGCGGATGTCTCGCACCAGGATGCCGGCGTCTCGCAGGCACTGATAGACGGCGGCGGCGTCATCGTGGCGGATGGCCAGAAAATTGGCGTGCGAAGGGAGTACTTCGCGGACGCCAGGCATTTCCGCAAGCGCGCGACGCATGCGTTCACGCTGTTCGCGCACGATGGCCATATGCGAACGAGCTGCGGCCTGCCCCTCGTCAGACAGGGCTTGCATGGCCAATGCCACACAGGGGCGCGGCAAGGGATAAGGCGCGATGATGCTTCGAAGCAAGCCGATGACGGCCTCGTTGGCCACCAGGCTGCCGATGCGTGCGCCTGCCAGCGCCCATGCCTTCGACAGCGTGCGCAGCACGGCGAGGTTGTCGAACTGGTTCACCAGCGAGGCCGCACTGGGCGCATCAGAGAATTCGAGATAGGCCTCATCCACCACCAGCAGCGCGCGATCGGCCAGCGCCTGAGCAAGACGCGTCACGTCACGCAAGGGCACCAACTGCCCCGTCGGATTGTTCGGCGTGCACACGAACACCAGCTTCACCGCTGGCGTGACGGCGGCGAGCACCGCATCCACATCCAGCGTGAAATCCGCCTGCAATGGCACGGCTACGATGCCGGCGTTCTGAATCTGGGCGCTCACCGCATACATGCCGAATGTGGGGGGCTGGATCGCGATCGCATCTTCACCGGCGCGGCAGAACGCGCGCACCAGCAGGTCGATGACTTCGTCGCTGCCGCGCCCTACGATGATCTGCGCGGGATCCACACCGTACAGGCGCGCTAACGCTTCCACCAGATCGACGGGCTGAGGATCGGGATAACGGTTGCACGCCAGATCGCCATCACCCGGCGGCGCCCAGGCCGATTCATTCGCATTGAGGAAAATGCGGCCGCCGCTCGCTTCCATGCGCGCCGACGAATACGGCTGCAGCGCGCGGATCTCGGGGCGGGCCAGGTCGAGCACGCTCATGCCGCATCCTCCAGCGCCGCAAGGCGCAGCGTCACGGCACGGCGATGGGCTTCCAGCTGCTCGGCGGCGGCCAAGGTGGCCGTGCATGGACCAATGGTGCGCAGTCCTTCCGGCGACAGCTCCTGCACGGTGATCTGCTTCTGATAGCTCGCCACGGAGACGCCGCTATAGCTGCGCGCATAGCCATAGGTCGGCAATACGTGGTTGCTGCCGCTGCAATAGTCACCCACGGACTCCGGCGTCCAGGCGCCAAGGAAGACCGAACCTGCGCTTTGCACGGCATCGAGCAAGGCGCGTGGCTCGTTCACCTGGAGGATCAAGTGTTCGGGCGCGTATCGGTTGCTCACCTGCACCGCCTGCGCCAGCGACGACACGGCGATCAAGCGACTCTGCGCCAGTGCCTTTTCGGCAATCTCCGCGCGTGGCAAGGCGGCGCATTGACTGGCCACTTCCTTCTCTACGGCATCCAGCAGCGACGCGGACGGGCTGAGCAGGATCACCTGCGAGTCCGGCCCGTGTTCGGCCTGCGACAACAGATCGGCGGCCACGAATGCGGCGTTGGCCTGCTCGTCGGCTATCACCAGCACTTCGGATGGGCCGGCCGGCATATCGATGGCAGCACCCTCGGGATCGCCCGATACCTGCAGCTTCGCTTCGGTCACCCAGGCGTTGCCCGGACCAAACAGCTTGTCGCACTTGGGCACGGATTCGGTGCCATAGGCCATGGCGGCGATCGCCTGTGCACCGCCCAGCTTGAACACGCGGTGTACGCCGGTGATGCGCGCGGCGTATAGCACCGCATCATCGCAACGCCCATCGGGGCGCGCGGGCGAGCACAGCACCACTTCCGCGCAACCGGCGATGCGCGCTGGCACGCCGAGCATCAAGGCCGTGGACGGCAGCGGCGCGCTACCGGCAGGAACGTACAAGCCCACGCGACCAATCGGGCGCAGCATGCGTTCCACCCGCACCCCGCTGGCGGTGTCCAGTGCGACGGGTTGCGGCGCGGCAGCGCGGTGAAAAGCGTCGATGCGTGAGGCGGCTTCCTCGATGGCGGCCTTGAGTACCGGCGCCAGACGAGCTTCTGCCTCGCGCCATTCCTGCTCGGTGACCTCGATGGCGTGCAGCTCGCAGCGGTCGAGCTTGGCGGTGAGTTCACGCAGCGCCAGATCGCCGTCCGCGCGTACACGCGCAACGATCTGCTCCACGCCGGTGCGCAAACTCTCGGCGCGCGACTGCGCCGGTCGCGACAGCGCCGCGCGCTGCGCCTGCGTATCCAGGGCATTCCAATCTAGACGGTTCATACGGTGGGCTCGTTCATTGCACTTGCATCACGCAAGCATTTTCTCGACCGGCAGCACGAACATCTCGCGCGCACCTGCCTTCTTGATCTCTTCCAGCTGGCGCCAGCTGACCTCGCCGGCGCACAGCGCCTGCAACATGAGCTGATCCGGTTGCCCCGCCACCGGCAGCAGAGTCGGCTGGGGACCGCCGGGCAGGAGCCGGATCACGGCCTCGAGCGCGCCACGCGAGGTCTGCAGCAACAGCAGGCGCGACTCGCGCACCTGGATGACGCCGTCGAGGCGCTTTAGCAACAGCTCGATCATGTCGCCGCGCTCGTCCGTGGGCAGGGCCTGCGGCCCCGCCAGCACGGCTTCGCTCTCCAGCAGTACATCCGCTTCGCGCAACTGATTGGCAACCAGGGTGCCGCCGCTCTGCACGAGATCGCAGATGGCATCGGCTGTACCCAGGCGTGGCGCGATTTCCACCGAACCGGCCAGCGTGACCACGCCGGCATCGATGCCGCGCTCGCGCAGCCACTCGCCCAGCAGCCCCGGATACGACGTGGCGATGCGCTTGCCCTGCAACTGCGAGGCATCGCGATAATCCAGATCCTGCGGCACGGCCACCGAGAGGCGGCAACGCCCGAAACCCAGCGGCCGCCATTCGGCCAGCGCCGGACCGTCCAGGCCACCGGTGAGGCGGTATTCGCTCAGCACATTGCGGCCCACGATGCCCAGATCGCACACGCCCTGCGCGATCAGGCCGGGGATGTCGTCATCGCGCACCAGCAACAGGTCCACGGGCTCGCCTTCGCCAAAACAGAACAGCTTGTCGCGGCTCTGGCGGAAGGTGAGGCCGCAGCGGTTGAGCAATTCCAGTGCCGGTTCAGTGAGACGGCCGGATTTCTGCATCGCGATGCGCAGTCGGTCGCGCGGTTTCATGCCTTTGCCTTCTTGGTCGCTGCACGACGACGCGCCGCGCGGGCCGCCGCAGCGAGATAGCCGCCACTGCCCTGGTTGAGATAGCGCGCAACGCGTCCGATGGTGGTGATGCTCACGGCGGTGCGTTCGTGGATTTCGCGATACGACACGCCATCAAGCAGGTAGGGCACCACGCGCCAGCGGTCCACCATGACTTCGAGTTCGGCGGGGGTGCACAGGTCATGCAGGAAGGCCGACATTTCCTCGGCGTTCTTCAACGACAGCAGCGCCTCGCACAGACTCAGCTCGGCGGACTCGGCAGGTTGCTCGGGATCGATCGATCGGCGCTTCATAATGTACTAATGCGTTAATACAGTGGAACAGATGATACGTGCGTCGGACCGCCGGGGCAACCCCGCGCCGCGACGGCCACAAACAGGGCCCTGGACACCCCTCCGGCCGGCAACATCTTGCGGAAGGCCGCCGCGGTTTCGCTCGCCCGGAGCGGCTTCCGGGCCAATTGACGCCCTCTGTAGCTGACTCGGACGCAACCCTGCCCCGACCACCGCACTCGCCACCCGGCCCGATCTGCGCTAAATTAGATAGGTAGCCTATCTATCCACCCAGCCAAGCCGCCCATGAGCCAGAAGCCGTCCACCGAAGGCGATGCCCGCGAACTGGCCGAGCAGTTGCGACCGGCACTGCGCCGGCTCTTTCGCCAGCTGCGCCGCCACTCGGATCACCAGGACATCTCGCTGGTACAACTCCCCTTGCTGCTGCACGTCTTGGAGAACCCGGGCATCGGCGTGGGCGAACTGGCCCAGCTGGAAGGCCTGCGCAGCCCCACCATGACCGGGCATATCAACAGCATGGTGGCCGCCGGCCTGGTGAAGCGCACCGAGCCTGCCGACGGCGACCGGCGGCGTGTGGGCCTGGTGGCCACGGCGCATGGTCGTGCCGTGATCGAGGCCAAGCGCCGGCGCCGCACCGACCAGCTCACCAAGGCGCTGCTGCAGCTCCCGCCCTCGTCACGCGCTGCGCTTTGGGCCGCGCTTCCCGCCTTGAACGACATCGAATTGAACGACATCGACGCATGAGCACTCCCAGCGCCACTCTCGCGGCATCCACGGACACCATCCATCCCGCCACCGAGCACGAGATCCGCCGCGTCTTTGCCGGCCTGGTGATCGTGCTTGCGCTGGGCGCGATCGATCAAAGCATTGTCGCCACTGCCCTTCCCCGCATCGTGAGTGACCTGGGCGGCATGAGCCATCTGTCGTGGGTGGTCACCTCGTACATCCTCGCGTCCACGGCCACTATGCCGCTGTACGGCAAGCTGAGCGATCAATACGGCCGCAAGCCGGTGCTCTACTTCGCCATCTTCATGTTCCTGTTCGGCTCCGTGCTGTGCGGCGCAGCGAACAACCTGCTCGAACTGATCGTGTTCCGCGCCATCCAGGGCGTGGGCGCCGGCGGCCTGCTGCCGTTGGCGCAGATCATTATTGGCGACATGGTGCCGCCCACACAGCGCGGCAAACGACAAGGCGTGGTGGCCGGCATCTTTGCGCTGTGCAGCGTGGTAGGCCCGGTGCTGGGCGGCGTCATCACCGACCTGCTGTCCTGGCACTGGATCTTCTTCGTCAATCTGCCCGTGGGCGCGGTGGCGTTCGTGATCATCAGCCGCACACTGAGGCAATACACGCCGCTGCATGCGCGACGCATCGACTATCTCGGCTCCTTGCTGATGACGAGTTGCACGGTCGCGCTCCTGCTGGTGCTCACGCTGGGCGGCGGCCAATGGCCGTGGACGTCGACGCCGATCATGACGCTCAGCGCCTTGCGCTGGCCACCGGCGTGATGTTCGTGCGGCACGTGAAGCGCGAACCCGAACCGGTATTGCCGCTGGACCTGTTCCACAATCGCCTGTTCGTGATCGCCAGCCTGGTGATGGCGCTGACCTTCATGGGGTTGATGGGCGCGAGCCTGTTCTTCCCGCTGTTCTTCCAGCTGGTGATGGGCGTGAGCCCGGCAACCTCCGGGCTGCTCACCGGGCCGATGATGATAGGTATCGCGCTCTCTTCACTGTTCAATGGACGCGTGCTGATGCGCGCAGGGCGCTACAAGCCCACCGTGGTGGCAGGACTCGCGCTGGCGACGCTGGCGTTCGGTGTGCTGGCGTGGAGCGCGGCCACCGCGCAAAGCCTGGCGATCATCGAGCCCTCCATCTTTGCGCTGGGATTGGGTCTGGGCCTGGTGATGCCGAACGTGACGATTGCGGTGCAGAGCGCCCTGGCGCAGATTCATCGCGGCGTTGGCACGGCCACGCTCACCTTCTTCCGTTCGCTCGGCGGCCTGGTTGGCGTGGCGGGATCGGGCGCCATCCTCGCCTGGCAGCTGCGCAGCCACGGCAGTGCAGCAGCGCCGGTCGTGAGCATGACGCCCGAGGGCGGCGGCATGGCGGACCATGCGTTGCTGCATCAGGTTACCGATGCCGCGGTGCAAATGTATCGCCATGCGATTGCCTCCACCTTCACCTTGGGCGCGTGCATCGTGGCGTGCGCCTTCGTGCTGATCCTGCTGCTGCCGGAGGTGCCGTTGAGCGATCATCATCACCGGGCGCCCACTCCTGCCGCCGACTAAAGGAACCGCATGATCGCTTCGCGGCAAAACACATCGCTGGCGCTATCGGCCGGATGGATAGCTTTCGTCGTGATCGCGTTCGCGATGGCGGCTGGCGTGCTGCAAGTGACGCGCACGGACCTCGATCCAGTCGCCATGCCATTGAGCGCGTATCTGCGTGGCGCAGGCGGCGGCTGGCTGCGTGGCGCTTACTATCTGATGGCGAGTGCGCTGGCGTGCCTCGCGTGGTCGAGCTTCCAAGCCACGCGCGCAGACCTGCGCAGCGGCCTGGCGAGCACCCTCTTCCTTCTCGCCGCACTGGCGCTGCCGGTGGTCGCAGGGACGGTGCTGTACGAGCACACGCCCAGGGAAGATCTCGCGCGCCTCATCCATGGTCAAGCAGCGCAAACCACCTTCCTGTGCCTTGTGGTCGCCATGCTGGTGCTGTCGACACGCTGGCTGCGCGATGCGCATATGCGAAACGGTCGATATCTCGGCGTTGCGCTGGCATGGCTTTCTTTCGTGCAGATGTGGGTCTTGGCGCTGTGGAAAGGATTGCCGCCAGGACTCACGCAGAAGGCGCTGATCGTGTTGATACTGCTGTGGCTTGCCTGGGTGGCGCGGCAATTGTGGCGGGTGAGCTCGTCGCTGGATTGAGTCGCGCACAGGGTGCGCTCCCACAGAGGTTCGGCCAGCCCTGTGGGAGCGCACCCTGTGCGCGACTCAATCCGCCCAAACCCACCCAAAAAAAAGGCCGCCTGAGCGACCCTTTCTTTAGACGCTTACTTGGCAAACACCCGCTGCCGCACCAACTCGCAAATCGTGCGGACATCGCCATCCATCGCCCGGTCGCGCGGCATGAAATCAATGCGTCGACGCAAGGCATCGTGAGCCTTGCGCACAGCTTCTCCCGCATGGAAATCACCGACATTGGTCAGCGCCGCGGTGAGTTGCTGCACCTCTTCCACGAACTGCGCGTAATGCGCATGATCTTCGCGCGGCGCGTTGGCCACCTTGCCGGCCAGGGCCTGCCAGTCGCCACGCGAAGCAAGACGGCGCGCGGCGTTGAGCATGGCCTGGCGGAAATCCAGCGCCTGGGCGGCGGTGTACAGCTCCATCGCCAGCACATAGCCGAGATCTTCCATCATCTCGAGCACGTGACGCGCTTCATTGGCGCCCATCGACACGTGATCTTCCGCATTCGCGCTGGTCGGTACGGAGTACACGCTGGCCGGATGCGCGCGCGTGGCCAGATCGTTCACCAGTGCGGCGGCGGTGTACTGCACGATCATGAAGCCGGAATCGGTGCCATCCTCGTTGCCGGTAAGAAACGCCGGCAGACCATCATTGGTGGCCGGGTCGACCAGCTTGTTGAGGCGACGCTCGGAGATCGAAGCGAGCACCGGGATGGCCGCCTTCACATAGCTCATGGCCAAGGCCAGCGGCATGCCGTGGAAGTGGCCGGCGGAGATCACCTGCTCCTCGATGAACTGGGCGTCCTCGGCATCGGGGAAGATCAGCGGATTGTCGGTGACGGAGTTCAGTTCCACGTCGATCACGCGGCAGGCCTGCGCCCAGGCGTCGCGCACGGCGCCATGCACCTGCGGCATGCAGCGCAGGCAATAGGCGTCCTGCGGCTGGTGCTTCTTGCCGCCCTTGAACGGCAGGAAGCGGGCGTAGAACGCTTCGCGACCATGACGCTGGTTGGCCGGCACCCAGTCCCAGCCGATATCGAAGGTGAGTACCTGATCGGCGGGATCGGCCCACGCCTCGGCCGACCACTGCTTGAAGCGTGGCACCAGGTGATAGGGAATATCGACCAGGGTGCTGCCCGTGAGCAGCTCGCGCACGTGGGCGGCCGCGTCCACCTGGCCCGGATGCGGACGCAGCGCGTGCACTTCCGGACGCAAGGCGCCGCTGCGGCCAGCGAATGCATCCAGCGTCATCGCGGCAGCAAGATCGGCGAGCTCCAGCAAGTGCTCGAGCTCATCGAGCGCGAGCGCTGCAGTCGCCAGCATCTGCGCCGTGCCGTTGTTCAGCGCCAGACCTTCTTTGAAAGACAGGCGGATCGGCGTGAGGCCGGCGCGCTTGAGCGCCTGTGCGCCATCCAGGCGCTCGCCCTGATAGAACGCTTCGCCACCGCCCAGCAACACGATGGCCAGATGCGACAGCGGCGCCAAGTCGCCACTGGCGCCCACCGAACCCTTCTCCGGCACCACCGGCACGACGCCGGCATTGAGCATCGCGGTGAGCGCCTTCAGCGTTTCAACGCGGATGCCCGAATGGCCGCGCATCAGCGTGTTGATGCGGATCACCAGCATGGCGCGCACCACTTCCGGCGCGAACGGCTTGCCGACGCACACTGCATGCGTGGTGATCAGGTTGTGCTGCAGTTCTTCCAGCAGCGTGCCTTCGGGTTTGTCGGGATTGCCACCGGGCAGCTCATCGCGCAGGCGATGCGCGCCCAGCAGCTTGTCGGCATTGCTGCCGAAACCGGTGGTGACGCCATAGGTCGGTTCGCCGCAGCTCACCTTGTCGGCGAGGAAATCGGCCGCGCGCTGCACGCGCTTGAGCTGAGCTTCATCCAGCTCCACGCGCAGCCCCTGTCGGGCTACCGCGACCAGCTGGTCGCGCGTGAGGCTGTTGCCGTCCAGGAGTATCGTCTTTGCGGTCATGCTTGGCTCCAGCCCGGACGGGCCTTGAAGTCTATGTCAGCCGCCGCGCCTGGCGGCTGCGGCGGCATCTGATGAAAGCGAACCGCGCTCAGGCGCCGATTTCGGCCTGCGCCAGTTCCACGCGCAAAGTCTTGATGAGATCGGCGCGGGCCACTTCAAACTGGTCTTCGCGACGCAGATCCTTGACCGTCACCACGCCCTTGGCCAGCTCGTCTTCGCCCAGCACGATCACAAAGCGGATGCCGGCGCGATCGGCGTACTTGAATTGCTTGCCGAGCTTGCCGCCATCGAGCACCACTTCGGTGGCGATGCCGGCGCCGCGCAGTTCGCTGGCCACCGCCAGATAAGCCGGCAGCTGCGCCGGATCCATCTGGGTCACCAGCACATCGACCGTGCTGCGCGCGGTGCCGATCAGCCCTGCATCACGCAGCTGCCAATACAGGCGGGTGAGACCGATGGAAATGCCCACGCCCGGCAGGTGCGACTTGGTGTACTGGCCGGCGAGGTTTTCGTAGCGGCCACCGGAGCAGACCGAACCGATCTGCGGATGATCGTTGAGCGTCGTCTCGTAGACGGTACCGGTGTAATAGTCCAGGCCGCGCGCGATCGACAGATTCAAGGCGTAATGCGATTCCGGCACGCCGAACGCATGGATCAGCAGCAGCACTTCCTTCAGCTCGGCGCGGCCCTGCTCCATCGTTTCAGGACCAGGGCCGAGTGCGTCGAGCTTGTCCAACGCGTCCTGCAGCGAGGTGGAACGCACCTGCACGAAGTCGAGGATCTTTTGCGCGGTCTCGGCACTCAGCCCGAACGGCTCGGCGATCAGCGTGTCGCGCACGTAATCGGCGCCGCGCTTGTCGAGCTTGTCCACTTCGCGCAGCACAAGGGTCTGCTGTTCGCCATCGACCACGCCCAGGCTTTCGAAAAAGCCGCGCATCAGCTTGCGGTTGTTGAGCTGGATGGTGAACGCGCCGACGTTCAGTTCGCGGAACACGCTGTAGATCACCGCGGGCAGCTCGGCGTCGTAACGCACCGACAGGCTGTCCTTGCCGATCACGTCGATGTCGCACTGGTAGAACTCGCGGAAGCGGCCACGCTGGGCACGCTCGCCGCGGTAGACGCGCTGCATCTGGTAGCGGCGGAACGGGAACGACAGATCGCGCTCGTGCTCGGCCACATAGCGCGCCAGCGGCACGGTGAGGTCGAAGCGCAGGGCCAGTTCGGGTACGCCCTCGCCCTTGTCGGCGTTGTTCAAGGCGCCGGTGGACTGCACGAAATACACCTGGCGCTCGGTCTCACCGCCCGTCTTGGTGAGCAGCACGTCGGAGAACTCCATCACCGGCGTTTCCACCGGCAGAAAACCGAAGCGCTCATAGTTGCGGCGGATCACGTCGAGCATGCGCTGGAACGCGATCTGGTCGAGCGGCAGCAGCTCGAGCACGCCGGGCATGGTGCGGGCCTGGGTAAGCGCCATGAAGTCCTCTGCTTAGCGGTGTGAAAAACGTCGGCAAACGCCGGTTGGCAACCTGTCCGACAGAGCCGCATAGATTAGCAGAAGGCCGCCCCAAGACCCTGCTCAATCGCCCTGCGACGCGCCGACCGACGTTTGTGACGAAAATTTTCCGTGCAACTGTTGCCAAGCCTCCGAGGTGTCATTAAGATACGCGGCTCCCACGGGGTGTAGCTCAGCCTGGTAGAGCGCTACGTTCGGGACGTAGAAGTCGCATGTTCGAATCATGTCACCCCGACCAAAATTCGATGAAAAAGCCGGCCCAGTGCCGGCTTTTTTATTGCCCGCCCGGCGTAGCGCGCTCAGCCGCTCGCATCCGCACCGGCCAAGCTCAGGATTGCAGCGCAAGCTCGGTGAGGCGATCGAGCTCTTCCTCATCGAAACCCGCTTCCAACCGCGCCGGCCGGTTGAACGGGCCGCGCAGGGTGGGACCCATATAGTCGCGCAGCAGGTCGAGGAAGGTCTCGCGCGGCTCCAGCCCGTCGCGTTCGCAGCAGTGGCGGAACCAGCGTGTGCCTGCCGCCACGTGGGCCACTTCCTCGCGCAGGATCACTTCGAGTATGGCTACGGTGCGATCGTCGCCCACCGAGCGCAGGCGCTCGATCATGCTCGGCGTCACGTCCAGACCACGTGCCTCCAGCACGCGCGGCACCAGCGCCATGCGCGCGGTGTCGTGGTGGGCGGTTTTTTCGGCCATTTCCCACAGGCCGTTGTGCGCGTCGAAGTCGCCATAGGCGTGGCCTAGCTCGGCCAGTCGGCCAGACAACAGCGTGAAGTGGCGTGCTTCGTCGTTCGCGCAGCTGGCCCAGTCGCGGTAGTAGGCCGACGGCTTGCCGCGAAAGCGGTAGACAGCATCCCAGGCGAGATTGATCGCGTTGAATTCGATATGCGCGACGGCGTGTACCAGCGCGGCGCGCCCCTCGTTGGAACCGAGGCCGCGGTGCGGCACTTGTCGTTGCGGTACCAGGCGGGGCAACTCGGGCCGGCCTGGCGCGCCGATCGGCTCGGGCGCGGGCGATGCGTCATCGGGGCGCAATTCGCCGGCGAGGAACGCTTCCCAGGTGGCGTGTGTTAGGCGCAGCTTTTCCGCGGGATCGGTGGCGTCGAGGCAGCGCTTGGCGGCAGCGTGGAGGTCGGTCATCGCTATGACTTTACTGTGGGAGCGCACCCTGTGCGCGACATGCGACACGTTGCGTCGAGGCAGTCGCGCACAGGGTGCGCTCCCACAGGGGTAGCAGAGGCAGACCGTACTTACGCGCTGCGGCGAGCCGCCTTGGCGTCGTCCGAGCGCAGCATTTCGATCTGCTGCAGATACTGCTTGTCCAGGCCGGTGACGTATTCGCCGGAGAAGCACGAGGTGTCGAAGTGCTTGAGGTTCTCGTTGCCGTCCTGCACGGCCCACACCAGGTCCTTCAGATCCTGGTAGATCAGCCAGTCGGCGCCGAGCACCTTCTCCACTTCCTTCTCCGAATGACCGGAAGCCACCAGCTCGGACGCGGCCGGCATGTCGATGCCGTACACGTTCGGGTAGCGCACCGGCGGTGCGGCGGAGGCGAAGTACACGTTGCGCGCGCCGGCCTCGCGGGCCATCTGGATGATCTGGCGCGAAGTGGTGCCGCGCACGATGGAGTCGTCCACCAGCAGCACGTTCTTCTTGCGGAATTCCAGCTCGACCGGATTGAGCTTGCGGCGCACGGATTTCACGCGCTCGCCCTGCCCCGGCATGATGAAGGTGCGGCCGATATAGCGATTCTTGACGAAGCCCTCGCGGAACGGCACGCCCAGCGCTTCGGCCAGGGCGGAAGCCGCGGTGCGCGCGGTGTCGGGGATCGGGATCACTGCCTCGATGCCGTGGTCCGGGCGCTCGCGCAGGATTTTCTCCGCCAGCTTCTGGCCCATGCGAAGGCGCGCCTTGTACACCGACACGTTCTCGATCATCGAGTCCGGACGGGCGAGATACACGTATTCGAAGATGCACGGCGCGTGCGTGGCGCCTTCGGAGCAATGGCGCGCATGCAGCTGGCCATCGTCGGTGATGATGACGGCTTCGCCCGGGTCCAGGTCGCGCAGACGCTTGAAGCCCAGGATATCCAGCGCCACCGACTCGGACGCCACGGCGTATTCGCGGCCTTCCGGCGTCACGCGCTCGCCCAGCACCAACGGACGGATGCCGTTCGGATCACGGAACGCTAGCAGGCCGTAACCCAGCACCAGGGCGATGCACGCATAACCACCAGCTGCGCGCTGATGCACGCCGGCTACCGCCTTGAAGATGTGGTCGGGCGTGAGCGCCATCCGATCCTGGATCTGCAGCTCGTGCGCCAGCACGTTGAGCAGCACTTCGGAATCGGAGTCGGTGTTGATGTGGCGGCGGTCGTCTTCGAACATCTCGCGACGCAGCTGTTCGGTGTTGACCAGGTTGCCGTTGTGGGCGAACGCGATGCCGTAAGGCGAGTTCACATAGAACGGCTGCGCCTCGGCCGAGCCTTCGGAACCGGCCGTGGGATAGCGGCAATGACCGATGCCGATGCGGCCACGCAGGCCGCTCATCGAGGTCTGGTTGAACACGTCGCGCACCAGGCCGTTGCCCTTGTGCAGGCGCAGGCGCGCGCCATCCACCGTGGCGATGCCGGCGGCGTCCTGGCCACGGTGCTGCAACACGGTCAAACCGTCATAAAGTGACGCGGCGACCTCACTGGTGCCGACGATGCCGATGATTCCGCACATGGTTTGAAAGCCTGTATTAGAAAGTCGCTGCCGGAGCGGCCGTGGTTGCGGTCGCGGGATGGGTTTCATGTCCAGTCGCTGGCGAAGCGCCTGGCATGCCCGCTGGCAAGGCGGGTAAATGGTCTAGCAGGGGCTGCGGATTGAGGTAGTGACGGACGTTGTCCGGCACGCGCTCACCCAGCCACGCAGCCATTCCCTTGAACTGCGGCAATAACACCGAATCGTGCCACCAAGGATCGCGCGTGAACGCGGTAAACCCGAGCAGGAACACCGCCAGCGTCACCAGCAGCACGCCGCGCACGAAACCAAACACCATGCCAAGCAGGCGGTCGGTGCCGGACAACCCGGTACTTTCCACCAGCTTGCTCACCAGGAAGCGCAGCAGCGCACCCACGATCAGCACCACGATGAAACAAAGGCCGTAGCCCACCAGGATCCGCGCCGACGGCAGCTGGATACTGTGTTCGAAATACGCCGCCACGCTGGGCCCGTAGGTCCAGGCCACCCAGAACGCGACGATCCAGATGGCCAGCGCCAACACCTCGGAAATGAGGCCGCGCCACAGGCCAATCAAGACCGAGACGCCCAGTACGGCAAGAATGATGTAATCGGCCCAATTCACCGGGTCACCTTACCGTCGCTGGTTCAGGTTGAAGTTCACGGAGCGGTGACGACGTTGCCGTCCACGCCCAGCTTGCTTTTGATCTGGTCACGCACGCGCACGGCATCGGCGCGCTGGGTCTGCGGACCCGCACGCACGCGCCACAGCTGCTTGCCGTTGGCATTGACCGTATCCACGTAACCATCGAAGCCGTTGGCGCGCAGCTTGTCGCGCAGCGCATTGGCGTCGTTCTGGCTGCCCATGGCGGCCACCTGCACGGCCCAGCCGCCGGGATGCGATGCGGGCGCCGCTGCCGTATTGGCCGCAGGCGTTGCCGGCTTGGCTGCCGGTGCATCGTCCTGGGTGGGCGTGGAGGCGCTGCCTTCCAGGCGTGCCGGCGCTCCCGGGATGGTCTGGGTGATCTTCAGGCGTGCCGCTTCGGCGGCGGCGCGGGATTCGAACGGACCGGCCGTCACCATCGTCAGCTGCTTGCCGCCCTGATTGATGGAGCGACCCGAAGCCGGGTAACCCAAACCGCGCACGCGCTGGATCAGGCTCTGGGCGCTGGCGCTGGACGCATAGGCGCTGAGATTGAGCGAATACGCACCGTGCGCGGCAGTCGCCGGCGGCATGGCCGGTTCCTGCTGGGCAGGAATGGCGGCCGGCGTGGTGGCCTTGCCGGCCGTGGTGGTGGCCGAACCCGTCACGCCGGTCGCGGCCTTGCCCTGCACCGGGATCACCGGCTGGGAGGCGCTGGAGCCCGGGCGCGTCACGGTGGTGGGTTCAGGCTTCTGGCCGGCGGTGGGGTCGGTTTCCACGTCCTTGGGACGGTTGGAACCGATATTCACCGTCGCCAGCTGATCAGACGAGCCCACCGGGGTGGCCGTGGCCGCCGGTGCCGGCACGACCGGCTTGGGCGCCGCCGCTGCCGTGGAAGCGGGAGCCGCGCCCGGCGTCAGGCTCATGGTCTTGGTCTGCAGGTCGCGATCGGGTGCCGGCGGGATCGCCAGGCTCACCGATTCGTCGCCACTGGTGGTCGGCGGGTTGCTGGAGATGAACATCGGCACAAACAGCACAGCCAACGCGATGAGAACGGCAGCTCCCAGCAGACGTGTTTTCAAGACGGGCTCCAAGCGGGCGGGGAAGCGAGAACGGGGCGATTATAGCCGGGCCAGCTGCCGCTCATGCCGAATCGGCCCCACCCGATTCAGCAAGCACCGCCGCCGCGACGAAAAACGAGCCGAAAGCGAGCACGCATTCGCCGGGCCTGGCTGAAGATCGCGCCGCCTTCAGTGCAGTGCCGACGTCGGCATGGACCTCATAGCCAGCACCGGGCAGCACAGCCGTCAGCTGCTCGGCCAGCGCTTCGGCAGTCAGTCCGCGCGGCGAGTCCTGAGCCAGCCCGGCCAGATGCCAGTGCGCGATGCGCGTGCCCAGCGCGCCGATCACGCCGGCCACATCCTTGTCGGACAGAGCGCCATAGACGGCATGCACACGGATGCCGGGACGCGCATCCAGCCACTCGGCCAACGCACGTGCCGCCTGCGGGTTGTGGCCCACGTCCACCACCAGGGCGGGATCGCCTGCCAGCACCTGCAGTCGCGCCGCTACCTGGGCGGTCCGCACGCCGATCGCGGCGGCAAGCGCGAGATCCTTCGTCGCCAGCACCGCATCTTGTTGTTGCAAGCCGTACAGCGCGGCAATGGCTGCAGCCGCATTCGCGTATTGCACGGGTGCGGCCAGCGCGGGATCGGGCAGCGTCCACGTCGTGCCATCGCGATGACGCCACTGCCAGCCGGACGATAGTCGCTCCACGCTGAATTCCACGCCGGCTCGCTCGACGTTTGCGCCGATACGTTCCAGCGCCTGCAGCAGACCCGACGGCGGATCGGCTTCACCGACTACGGCCAGGCGCCCCGCCCGCGCAATGCCCGCCTTTTCCCCGCCGATGCTGTCGCGGTCCGGGCCCAGCCAATCCATGTGATCGAGATCGACCGTGGTGATCACGGCCACGTCGGCGTCGATGATGTTCACCGCATCAAGTCGGCCACCCAGACCGACTTCGAGCACCGCTAGGTCCAGGCCGGCGCGCGCAAACAGATCCAGTGCGGCCAGCGTGCCGAACTCGAAATAGGTCAGCAAGATTTCGCCGCGCGCCGCCTCGATGCGCTCGAAACTGGCGACCAGGGCTTCGTCGTGCGCTTCATGTCCGTCGATGCGGATGCGTTCGTTGTAGCGCAGCAGATGCGGCGAGGTGTAACAGCCCACGCGCTGGCCCGCGGCGCTCAGCATGGCCTCGAGCATCGCGACGGTGGAGCCCTTGCCGTTGGTGCCGCCCACCGTGATGACGCGGCGCGCCGGCGCAGGAGCGCCCATGCGTTCCCATACGGCGCGCACGCGATCGAGGCCCAGCTCGATGCTGCGCACATTTACGCGTTCCTGGTAGGACAGCCATTCGTCGAGAGTGCGGGTCATAGGTGCCGTATTCATGCGTCCAACGGACGCAGCCAGAAACGCAGAAGATGAGTAGTAGGCGTGAGCGCGTCGAGCTCGGTCCAGTCCAGCTCGCAGAACATATCGTCCTGCCGCTGGTAGCCGCGCTTGCGCCAGAACGCGTCGTTGGGTCGGTATCCGGGCGGCTGGCGTGCATCGTTGCCGGCGCGTTCCACGGCGCAGAACGCCGTCCATCGATAACCCGGCTGGGAGCGCGCGTGGTGTTCGCGCGCATCAAAGAAACGGTGGCCGATGCCTTGCCCGCGATACGCCGGCAACAACACCGATTCGCCGAAATAGTACACGTCGCCCAGCACCATCCCGCGCGCCACGAACGGCTGCTGGATGGCGGGCACTTCGTCGACCAGCGGAATGCCGGTGGAGCAGCCCACGACATCGTCGCCATCGAGTGCCAGCACGAACACGCTGCGTCGCGAGCGCGCGTACGCTTCCAGATAGCGCTGCTCGTACGCCATGTCGCCGTCGTACAGATACGGATAGTCGCGGAACACCGAGATGCGCAGGCGCGCCAATGCTTCCAGGTGCGGCCTTACCGCCTCGCCGACACTGGTGAGGATGCGCACGCCCATGGCTCAGCCAGATACCTGCGCGATCCAATCGGACAGGTTGTAATAGTTGCTGATGCGCGCAATGCGACCATCGCGTATCTCGAAAAAGGCCCCGCCCGGCAGCACATAACGCTGGCCGCGGGCCGGCGGCAGGCCTTCGTCGTCGGCGAGATATTGACCATGGACAATGTATTCCGCTGCGGCATGCGCGCCGTCAGCGCTCTCCATCAGCACGATATCGCGCAGCTCTTCGCGGTAGCTTCGATTCATGCGCGCGAGGAAGGCACGGAAGGTGTCGCGCCCGGTTTCGCGATGGCCCTGGTTGATGTCGTGCGCCACGTCCTCGGTGAGGCAGTCGAGCATGGCCTCCCAGTCGCCGCGATTGAACGCATCGTAATAACGGGCGATCAAGGCGATGCTGGCGGACATGGCGGTTTCCTGGGGCAAGGGGCGCACAGCTTAAAGCATGTATCGCCACCTATCATGCCCTGCCCTTGGTCATGCACGCCGCGACTCAGAAGTGGATGCCCGTCGCCTTCAGCGCCCAATACATGCCGAACGCGGTCCAGAACATTTTCTTGATCGCCTTGCCGGCAAGCCACGCGGCGAGCAAACCCACCAGCAAGGGCATGTACTTTTCCAGCGTGCTGCGCGAGTTGTTGATCACGTTCATGATGATGTCTCCCCGCACCCCATCGGTGCGGGAGAGATCATCCGTCCGCGCCCATTCTGGCGGCAGGGCGCGGCGTCAACCATCGCAGGTGACAACTATCACGCCTGCCGCAGCCTCAGCGCGTTGCCCACCACCGACACCGACGACAGGCTCATCGCCAGGGCGGCCACCATCGGCGACAGCACCACGCCCAGCCACGGATACAACAGGCCGGCCGCCAGCGGCACGCCCACGGCGTTGTAGACGAAGGCGAAGAACAGGTTCTGGCGGATATTGCGCACGGTGGCCCGCGACAGCGCGAGTGCCCGCACGATGGCGCTCAACTCGCCCTTCACCAGGGTCACCTGGGCGCTTTCCATGGCGATATCGGTGCCGCCGCCCATGGCGATGCCGACATCGGCAACGGCCAACGCCGGAGCGTCGTTGATACCGTCGCCGGCCATCGCCACTCGATGGCCTTGTTTCTGCAGACGCTGGATCACCTCTGCTTTTTCGGCAGGCGACATGTCCGCATGCACTTCGTCGAGATCAAGCGCACTGGCGACGGCGCCGGCCGTGGCCAGGTTGTCGCCGGTGAGCATGACGATGCGCAGTCCTTGCGCCCGCAGGTCGGCAAGCGCCTGCGGCGTGCTGTGCTTGATGCGATCGGCCACGGCGACGAGGCCTTCGAGTGCGCCATCGATGGTGAGAAACATCACCGTGGCCCCTTCGCCGCGCAAGGCATCGGCGCGCGCGCCCACCTCGTCGTCGAGCGGCACGCAGGCATTGGACAACAGACGATGGTTGCCCAGCGTCACCGCGTGTCCGTCCACTTCGCCTTCCACACCGGCACCCGTCACGCTGCGAAATTGCGAGGCCTGCGGCACGACGATGCCTTCCGCTTCCGCGCCGACGACGATGGCTCGCGCCAGCGGATGTTCGCTGAGCCGTTCCAGGGCCGCCGCCATGCCAAGCAATTGCGCACGCGGCACCTCACCCAGGCTCACGACCACCTTCAGCGCTGGCTTGCCTTCCGTCAGCGTGCCGGTCTTGTCGACCACCAGCGTGTCGATGGCGCGGAGCGATTCGATGGCTGCCGCATCGCGGAACAGCACGCCGTTCTGCGCGGCGCGACCGCTCGCCACCATGATGGAAATCGGTGTGGCCAGGCCGAGCGCGCAGGGGCACGCGATGATCAGCACGGAGACCGCCGCGATCAACGCATAGGCAAGCTTGGGCTCGGGCCCGAGCCAAGCCCACAACACGAAGGCCAGCAACGCCACCGCGACCACGGCAGGCACGAACCAGGCGGCCACGCGGTCGGCCACACGCTGCAGCGGCGCCTTGCTGCGTTGCGCCTGCGCCACCAGCGTCACGATCTGCGAGAGCACGGTAGCGGCGCCAACTTTTTCCGCGCGCATGAGCAGCGCGCCATCCTGGTTCACCGTGCCGCCCGTCACCGGCTCGCCCTTGCGCTTGGCGACCGGCAGCGGTTCACCGGTGAGCATGGACTCGTCCACATGGCTGCTGCCGTCGAGCACGACGCCGTCCACCGGCACTTTTTCGCCGGGGCGCACGCGCAAGTGATCGCCGGCGTGGACGGCTTCGATCGGCACATCATGTTCGGTGCCGTCGGCTTCGATGCGCCACGCCGTCTTCGGGGACAGCCCCAGCAAAGCCTTGAGTGCGGCGCCCGTGCGGCGTCGCGCGCGCAGCTCGAGGAAATCGCCGAGCGTGACCAGGGTGACGATCACCGCCGCCGATTCGAAATACACACCGACCCGTCCATGCATGTCGTGAAACCCCGCAGGGAACCATGACGGCATGAGAAACGCAGCAGCGCTGTAGAACCACGCCACGCCTGTACCGAGCGCGATGAGCGTGTACATGTTCGGCGACCACGGATTGAGCGAATGCCAGCCGCGCGCGAAGAACGGCGCACCGCCCCACAACACCACGATGGTAGCCAGCACGGCCTCCGCCCACGCGGACCATGCATGCCATGGCGCCGGCAACTGCCATCCGAACAGATGCGGCCCCATCGCCAGCAGGAACACCGGCAGCGTCAACGCGGCAAGCGTCCAGAAGCGGCGCGACATGTCACGCAATTCGTGGCCGTCGTCTTCGAGGCTGGGCATCATGGGTTCCAGGGCCATGCCGCACTTTGGGCAATGGCCTGGACCTATCTGCTGCACTTCCGGATGCATCGGGCAGGTGTAGATCGCGCCTGCGATGACCGGCGTCGGCTCAGAGACTGGATTCAAATAGCGCGTTGGCTCCGCGAGAAACTTCTCTTTGCAGCGCTGCGCACAGAAATAGTAGGTCGCGCCACCGTGTTCGGCGTGATGCTTGGCGTGGGCCGGATCCACTGTCATGCCGCATACGGGATCTTTCAAAGCAGGCGCGTGGTGGTGAGATGAGCCGTGATCATGCTGGTGGTGTGCGGGCTCTGCCGCGTCTGTGCCGCAACAAGTCGATATCACCGCCGGCTCGGCCGCTGCGTTGGCGCTGCAGCATGCATGCTTCTCCCCGCTCATGCCTCGTCTTCCTGATCGGTCAACGCCTTCAGGATCGGACATTGATCCGGCGAGCCGTGGCCCGGGCATGCCTCGATAAGTTGTTCCAGGCCATCGCGCACGCGGGTCAGTTCGGCGATGCGCTCGTCGATGGCGGCCAGCCGTTCCTCCGCGCGTTTCTTCACCGCTTTGACGCCCCGATGGCGATCCGCCGACAAGGCCAGCAAATCGCGGATCTCCTCGAGCGTGAAGCCCAGATCCTTCGCGCGGCGGATAAAGCGCAGCTGCCGCACCGCTCCTTCGTCATAACTGCGATAACCCGATGCCCGACGCAACGGCTCGGGCAACAGCCCCTCGCGCTCGTAGTAGCGAATGGTGTCGATGGCGACGCCGACGCGCCGGGCAACGGCGCCGATGGTCATGGAGGTGTGGGGAGTGTTCATGGCACCAAGTCTAGACCTTTGATCAAGGTCCAGAGTCAAGCGGTCCGCGCCGGGGCGCCCCTGCTGGCCAAAGCCTCTTACCCCGGCATTGGCGCCTTTGGGCCTGGCGCTCGCGTGATCAGCCGGCTCGATGGCCTTGATCGCGCATGCAATCAAGCCAAACGGCAGTACTCGGCTGCCCCTTTCTCCTTGGGGCTGGACAGCTTCTTGCCGAAGTTGTTCACGGGGACTTCGACATACCTGTGGACAAGGAAGGCGACCAGGATGGTCAGGCCCAGGCTGATCATCCAGGCGAACGTGAAGGTTATGCCCCTGCTGATCAGGATGGGCATGGCGACGTAGCCGATCATGGAGTGAACCAGATAGAGCGGAAAGCTGATGTCGGCCAGGAAGTCGAGTATCGCGTTTTCCTTGAACCTGCCTCGGAGCAGATAGCACAGTGAAAACAGCATCAACGCATAAGTGTAGTTTTTCGTCAGCGCCCCGAAGAGTCCTGTCGCGTAGAAGGAATTGATCGTCACGAACAAGCCATAGATGATGACCCCGTAACCAAGCGCAACCTTTGCGCTGAGCTCGCGATAGAGAACGTAGTAAAACAGGCAGCCAAGGAACATGAATATGATGAACTTCATGTCCGATACCGCATATGAAACAAGGGATGGTGAATTCATTCCATGGGTCGAGAAGAAAGCAACCAGGCAACACACGATCATGAATCCAATGGACAGCCGCATGACTTGATGAGCACTTCTCCCGAGCATGTTTATCAGCGCAAAGACCACATAGAACTTGAGCTCCACCGCAAGCGACCAGCTCACGAAGTCCAATGAAGGCAAACCAGCCGCGCTATGGACGAGCGGGATATTTCTTGCCAGGAACAAGAGGCTGATTCTGTCCGACAACGGTGTCGACCAGTACCACGAGCAGATGAAATACAGGGCGATGCTGATCAACAGGCAGAACCAGTAGACGGGATAAATGCGGAAAAACCGCCTCGTCAGAAATTGACCGGTCGAAATATTCCTAAGGCTGATCGGTATGACCAATCCGCTTATCAGGAAAAACACGGCGACACCGAAAACGCCGTAGAAGAATCCGCCCCATGCCGGTGACAATACGTGCTGCGTATAGGCCGGCTTCAACGGCACAAAACTGGCCGGCGTCCCGATCAACGCGCGCACGCCGGGCGCAAAGAAGATGCCCCAATAGTGGTTGATGACCACCGATAGCGCCGCAATCGCGCGCAGCTGATGGGCAAACCTGACCTTCATGCGGGCTGCCGATGGCTCGACGCGTTCAACATGTCGCTATCCGAACGGCGAGCTTGAAACCCGGTTGAGCCGGCATTTTCGGCTTCCTCCCAATGTGGGCACGCACACTGGGCGTCACCATACATCGGTGCTGCTCGCGACGGTGGGACTGCTTCATCGCTACGCTGAGTGAGTGCCCGGCACGATCGAATGCGTTGCCATGCCGCTACCCCACGATGGGCGGTAGCTCGGTCATTGGACTTCAAATGGCTCTTGGCCGCGGCACTGAGGCTCCGACTCGGACGTTCACTCGGCCAAAATTCCTCGCTTTGACATCAACTTGCAACCGGTGGCAGGTTTTAACCACTACGACCCCTTCACTGCCCCGGAGCCTATGCTCAGCCGGCGTGGAGACGCCGCGTGGCACCGAGGTAACCGGCTGCTGCCGTCCGACGAAGTGAGGATATCCAACCTGCGATCCCGGGAGCGCCGCATGACCGATCCATCTCGTCAGCCACCTTCACATCAACCCTTGAGGTGGCTGGTTATCGGCCTTGCAGTGGCCGTGCTCGCCGGCGCGTTTGCCTATGTGGCCGGCTGGCTGACGCCGCAAAGACTGACGTCGCGTCGATTGGTGGATACGCTGCAGGAAGGCGGTGGCGTGCATCCCGGCTTCCGGCGCAATCACGCCAAGGGTGTGTGCGTGGCGGGTTATTTCGAAAGCAATGGTGAGGCCGCGGCGTATTCCACGGCCAGCGTGTTTACGGCCGGTAGTCGCACGCCCGTGGTGGGCCGTTTTGCCCTGCCCGGCGGCAATCCTTATGCGCCCGACAGCAGCGTGCCGATCCGCAGCTTTGCGCTGCGCTTTGCGTTACCCAATGGCCAGCAGTGGCGCACTGGCATGAACAGCATGCCGGTGTTCCCGGTGGCGACGCCGCAGGCGTTTTACGAGCAACTGGTGGCCACCCTGCCCGACCCGGCAACCGGCAAGCCCGATCCCAAGAAGGTTGGCGCCTTCTTCGCCTCACACCCGGAGACCGGTGCATTTCTCGCCTGGGTGAAAACGGCCAAGCCCTCGGCGAGTTTTGTCACCGAGACCTACGAGGGGCTCAACGCGTTCTATTTCGTCGATGGCACCGGCAAGCGCCACGCGGTGCGCTGGAAAGTCACCCCTGTCGCGAACGACGATGCCGGCACCGGCCCGCAAGCCGGCGACCCGGATTATCTGGCCAAGGACTTGCAGCAGCGATTGGCGCAAGGACCACAGCGTTGGCAGCTGCGCGTAACCCTGGCCGAGCCCGGCGATCCCACCAATGACGCGACCAAGCAATGGCCCGCCGATCGCCACACGATCGACGCGGGCACGCTGGTGATCGAAAGCGAGCAGCCGCAGGACAGCGGCCCCTGCCGCGATGTGAATTACGACCCGACCATCGTTCCCGCAGGCATCGAAATCTCCGACGACCCGCTGCTGCCAGCGCGCTCCGCGGCCTATGCCGTGTCCTATCTGCGCCGCACCAGCGAAGAAGCGCATGTCCCCGGCGCCGCGCGCGCGACCACGCCCTCGGAGCACCCGTGATGAATGCCAAGCACGCTACCTATCCCGGCGCGTTTCATCCGCTCGCGCGCCTGCTGCACTGGCTGATGGCCTTGCTGATCCTCACCATGCTGTTCGTTGGCGTGGGCATGGTGTCGACCGTGTCGGAAAAACACCAATGGCTGCTCGCCCTCCACAAGCCGCTGGGCGCCACCATCTTCGTGCTGGCGCTGATCCGCCTTGCCGTGCGCTGGCGCCACCCGCCGCCGCCCTTGCCGGCCGATATGCCGCCGTTGATGCAGTGGGTGGCGCATGCCTCGCATTGGGTGCTGTATGCGCTGATGCTCACGCTGCCGCTGGTGGGCTGGGCGATGCTTTCGGCGGGCGGTTACCCGATTTCGCTCGGTGGTTCGTTGCATCTGCCGCCGCTGCTTTCGTTCGACGGCGAAACCTATGCGTGGCTACGAGTCACGCATCGATGGTTGGCCTATCTGCTGTTCGTCACCGTACTCGGACATATGGGCGCCGCGCTCTACCACGGGCTGATCCGACGCGACGACGTGCTGCCCAGCATGACCTTCCCGCGGCGTGAAACGGTGATCGTGGAACCGGTGGTCGTGGCCCCTGCCGCGACCGAACCGCCGTCGAACGAGCCGCCCCGTGCGTGATTCGGCGGCGTCTCAGGCGCTGCCACTTGCGATGTCCGCTGTCAATAGTATGATTGAAATCATACAAACTACGTGGAGCGGCCATGCGTTACGACGCCGAACACAAACAGAAAACCCGCAGCAAAGTACTGGAAGTGGCGGCCAAGGCGATCCGTCAGGACGGTCCTGACCGCATTGGCGTCGCCGGCGTAATGGCCGAGGCCGGTCTCACCCACGGCGGCTTCTATGCCCACTTCAAGTCCAAGGATGAACTGGTCACGGCGGCGATCGAGCAGATGTTCGAGGAGTCGCGTGCGCGCCTGAAGCATGAGATGGAAGGCCACGCCCCCGCCCAGGGGCTGGCCAACTACATCGATTTCTATCTGTCGAAAAAGCATCGCGACGCGCGCGCCAGCGGCTGTCCCATGGCTGCGCTGGCCTCTGATCTGCCGCGCCTCCCCGAGCAGACCCGTGCGCTGTTTGCCGACGGCGCGCGCCGTCTCACCGACGCCATGGCGGAGCGATTCACCGCCTTGGGCTATAGCGATCCGCAGACCCTGGCTCGTTCCACCGTGTCCGAATTGGTCGGCGCCTTGTCGCTGGCCAGGGTGGAGACGGACGCCAAGCGTTCTGATGCGATCCTGGCCGATTCGCGGCACCTGCTGAAACAGCGCCTGGGCCTGGAGTCCGCATCGTGAGCATGATTACCGAGATCGGCCAGGGCCTTAGCGGGCTGGAGCAATTGCGCGCATTCATCGCCTCGGGCCAGCGCCCGGGCATCGGCGACTCGCTGGATTTCGATCTCGTGGACGTGGGTGAAGGCTACGCGGCATTCGAAGGTGTGCCCGGCGTGCATGCGTACAACCCGATGGGCATCGTCCATGGCGGCTATTTCGCCACGCTGCTGGATTCGGCATGCGGCTGCGCGGTGCATTCGCGGCTCACCGCGGAGCAGGCGTATACGTCGCTGGAGCTCAAGGTCACCTTCCAAAAAGCGATGACACGCGATACGGGTCGCGTCCGCGCCGAGGGCCGCGTGCGCACCATGGGGCGCCGCGTGGCCTTCGCGGAAGCCAGCCTGATGGACGCCCAGGGCCGCCTGTACGGTACGGCCACCTCAACCCTGTTGGTCTTCGACCGCTAGCAGTCAGCGCGCGCGTGAGCGCATGGCGCGCGTACGTGCTGCACGCACGGCGCCCGCCGCTCGGCTGCTGGTCGCAGCGGCCTTCTTCGCCGCGGCCTTGCGTACTGCAGGCCCCTTGGTTCGCGAGGCCTTCTTGGCCGCGGCGGAACGTTCGGCTGGGGTGCGGGCAGCGGCGGCCTTGCGCGCGTGCTTGGACAGCGCGGCATGCGAAGCCGACGCCGTGCTCTCGCGCTTGAGCGCCTGTAATGTCGCTCGACTGCGCTTGGCTGAGGCGGCCTTTGTCATCGCGCGCTTCTTGGCGACCGGTTTCTTGCGGGTGCTCTTGGCGCCCTTCTGCGCCGGCACATCGATGCCCGCGCGGCGCGCCTGCGACAGGCCAATCGCAATGGCCTGTTCCGGCGAACGCGCGCCATGCACACCTTCGCGGATGCGCTCAATTTCCTCGCGCACGAACTCGCCGGCCTGGGTGCTGGCCGACTTGCCCTGGCGTTGATCTTTGCGGGCGCGAGCCAAAGCGCGTTCGGTAGGCATGTCGAAACTCCACTGCGTGTGCACCGACCATGCTGCGGTGATGCCCGTGAAATGCAGAACAAAATAAAGCTCAGGCCACTGGCGAATATTCACAGCGATGGCAGCAGTGGCTGCGACATGCTCGCCCGCTTTCACGCCAGCGCGTTGTCCTCGGCCGGATCCTCCGCCGCCACGAAACCACCGGTCTGGCGCTGCCAGAGACGCGCATAGAGGCCGCCACGCATGATCAGTTCCGCATGTGTGCCGGTTTCCACGATCTCACCCTTGTCCATCACCACCAGGCGATCCATGCGCGCAATGGTGGACAGGCGGTGGGCGATGGCGATGACGGTCTTGCCGCGCATCAGCACTTCCAGACTGTCCTGGATCGCCGCTTCGGCATCCGAATCCAGTGCCGAGGTCGCTTCGTCCAGGATCAGGATCGGCGCATCTTTCAGCAGCACGCGAGCGATGGCGATGCGCTGGCGCTGGCCGCCGCTGAGCTTCACGCCGCGCTCGCCCACGTGCGCGTCGTAACCCACGCGGCCTTCGCCATCGACCAGTTGCGGAATGAATTCCTCGGCGCGCGCCTTGCGCACGGCTTCGATCACCTGCGGCTCGGTGGCATCGGGTCGGCCGTACAGCAGGTTGTCGCGTATCGGGCGATGCAGCAGCGAGGTGTCCTGCGTGACCACGCCGATCTGCGCGCGCAGGCTTTCCTGCGCCACCTGGGCGATGTCCTGGCCATCGATCAGGATGCGCCCCGCTTCAAGGTCGTACAGGCGCAACAGCACATTCACGAGAGTCGATTTGCCGGCGCCGGAGGGGCCGACCACGCCGATCTTCTCGCCACCGCGCACCTTGAGATCAAGGCCGGCGATCACGCCGCCCTTCTTGCCGTAGTGGAAGTGGATGTCTTCGAAGTGCACGGCGCCTTCAGTCACTTCCAGCGGCATGGCGCCGTCGCGGTCCTGCACGGTGCGGGGCTTGGAGATGGTCTCGATGCCGTCCTGCACGGTGCCGACGTTTTCAAAGATGCCGTTGATCACCCACATGATCCAGCCGGACATGTTGTTGATGCGGATGACCAGGCCGGTGCTCAGCGCAATCGCGCCCACGGTGACCTTGCCCTGGCTCCATAGCCATAGCGCCAGCGCCGAGGTGCCGACGATCAGAAAACCGTTCAAGGTGGTGATGGTCGCGTCCATGGCCGTGGTCAGGCGCGTCATCGCGCGCATGCGCCTGATCTGTTCGCCCATCGCATCGGCCACATAGGCCTCCTCGCGCTGCGTATGCGCAAACAACTTCAGCGTGAGGATGTTGCTGTAGCCATCGACGATGCGCCCCATCAGGCGCGAACGCGCCTCTGACTGGCGCCATGAGCGCTCCTTGGTGCGCGGCACGAAATAGCGCAGCGTGGCCACATAGGCGATGAGCCACACCACCAGCGGCACGGCGAGCCACACATCGGCCTTGGCGAACATGAAAATGGCGCTGCCGGTGTAAATCGCCACGTACCAGATCGCATCCACGATCTGCACCGCCGATTCACGCAGCGCGCCTGAGGTCTGCATGATGCGGTTGGCGATGCGACCGGCATAGTCGTTCTGGAAAAAGCCCAGGCTCTGGCGGATCACATAGCGATGGTTCTGCCAGCGGATGCGGTTGGTGAGGTTGGGCACGATGGCCTGGTTCACCAGCAGGTCGTGCGCGCCGATCAGGATCGGGCGTGCGATCAGCGCCACGAAACCCATCCACAGCAGTTCGTTGCCGTGCAGGTGGAAGAAGTCGGCGACCGGCGCACCCTTGGCCATATCCACGATGCTGCCGATGAAGCCGAACAGCGACACCTCCACCAGCGCCACGCCAAAGCCCACCACCAGCGCGGCGGCGAACACCGGCCACACCTGGCGCAGATAAAACACGTAGAAGCGCCAGACCGACGACGGCGGCATGCCGTCGACGGGTTCGCGGAACGCGTCGATCAGCGATTCGAACCAGCGGAACAGCATGGGGAGGTCGTCCTTGGGAGGCGGCGGCGCGGGAGGAGGCGCTTGATAGCACTTGGGTGAAGGCAAGTCACGGGAGTTTCAAGGCGCGGCGCCCTCCAGGCCCGCCGTGCCTTTGTGGGAGCGCACCCTGTGCGCGACTGCGGCGGCGGGTCGATCGGGGCGGCGCTCTCGCGCCGCGTTCGCGCACAGGGTGCGCTCCCACAAGGGGGGACAGGGGCGCCGTCATGGGCGCGCACTTGCATTTTTCGAAACTCACGATATATCTTAAGACTGTTACTTACGATATATCGGAGTTAGTCATGGGATTTCGTCATTTGTTCGATCGGCACCACGCGCACCATCACCACCACTGCCACGAAGGCCGCGATGCCTGGGCTCGCGAGGCCATCGGCATGGGCCGTGGCCGGGGACGCGGTCGGGGCTTCGGGGACGACGAGGGTGAAGGCGGCTGGGGTGGCATGGGTGGACGTTTCCGCGGGGGCCGCGTGTTTGGCCACGGCGACCTCAAGCTGATCCTGCTCGCCTTGATCGCCGAACAGCCGCGTCATGGCTACGAACTGATCCGCACCATCGAGGAGATGTTCGACGGCGCCTACTCGCCCAGCCCCGGCGCGGTCTATCCCACCCTCACCCTGCTCGAGGAGCTGGGTCACGCGAGCGTGGAAAACGACGGCGGCAAGAAGCTCTACACCATCACGGCCGAAGGCAAGGCGTTTCTCGCCGAAAACAAGGAAGCCGTGGACACGGTGATGTCGCGCATGGAGCAGACCGCCAAGATGTTTGCCCGCGCTGCCGCCCCGATGGCCTTGCGCGAGGCCATGCACAGCCTCAAGCGTGCGCTGTTCATGCACGGCGGCCCGTGGAACGCGGATGAAGTGAAGCGCATCGGCGACATCATCCGCAAGGCCGCGGAAGAGATCGCCAAGGGCAACAAGGATGCCTGACGCCATGTCCACTGCGCCGGCCGACGTTCATCAGCTGCTGGCGCAGGCGGGCATGCGTGCCACGCCACCGCGCCTGGCGATCTGGCGGGTGCTGCACGAGGCGAGTGACGAGCCGGATGCGGTGGAACTGATGTGTCGCGCGCAGGCGCTGGAGCCACACACCAGTCTCGGCACGGTGTATCGCTTTCTGCGCGAACTGGAGCAGCACGGGTTGGCCAGTTCGCGTGCCGTGGCGCACGAGCGAGCGCGTTGGCGACTGGGCGCATCGAGCGGATCAGTGTCGCGGCAGCCCGAAGCGATCGCTGCCGTAGCCCGGCTGGCGGCGGCGTTTGGTTATCGCCTGGTTCGCGCGACCAGCTGAAAGTCAGCGGCGCACGGTTCCTCGCCGCGACGCCAGCCGATCAGCCAGCCTCGTAGGCTCGGGCAACCGATACTTCGTACCAAACGCCAGCACCAGTTCCGGCGCAGTGGCCATGCTCACTCTATGCCCCGGCGAAATGATCAAGGGCCGGATGCGATCCTTGCTGCGCAGGACGCAGCCGATCACTTCGCCCTTGTACTCCAGCGGCTGACGGTCGCCACGGTGCGGCCCCACTTCCTCGTGCACACCCACCAAGATCGATTTCGCCACGCCGATGGTCGGCAGGCCGGTGACCACGCCCAGGTGCGCGGCGATGCCGAGTCGTCGCGGATGCGCGATGCCGTGGCCGTCGACGAACACCAGATCCGGCGATTCCGGCAGTTCCGACAAAGCTTGCAGCAAGGCAGGCAGCTCGCGAAACGAGAGCAGCCCGGGGATATAGGGCATGCGCGTCGGCTGTCGCGCGACCACTTCGGCGATCGGCGCCAGCGTCTGCGCATCGATCAACACCGCCGCCGCGCGCGTCACCGCACCGCTCTCTTCAAAGCCCACATCGACGCCGGCGACATGGCGCAGTGGCGGATAGTCGTCCACCAGCCGCACCTGCGCGGCCAGTTCGGACTGAAGCAGGCGTGCCTTGGCGACGTTTCCGTCCCAGGGCGGCATGGTGTTGGCGAGGTCGAAGGCGCTCATCAAGAGAGCGTGAATGCCCGGGCCTGAACACACCGTCAAAACATTTATTCATTGACCGGTTCAGGACCGGTCGGGATCATGCCCGCATGCCTATCCTGTCTCGTCTGCTGCTGATCCTTCTATTCGCCGTCGCTGGCGCCTCTCCCGTCTTGGCCCAGGACACCCAGAACAACGGGCAGATCCAGCAGACCGTGCTCGCCACGCCTGACCAGTTGAGCACACAGCTCGACCAGATCAAGAAGACGCTGACCGACAAGACCAAGCTCACCGACGACATCCTCACCGACGCGCGCAGCAAGACGCAGGCGATCCAGCAGCAAGCCGACCAGTTGACCACCAGCCTCGCTCCGCAGGCTGATGCGCTCAAAGCCAAGCTCGATGTGCTCGGCCCGGCGCCGGCCAAAGGCGCCCCGGCGGAAACGCCGGAAGTGGCGGCCCAGCGCAAACAACTGAGCAAGGACCAGACCGACCTCACCGGCCAGCTCACCCAGTCCAAGCTGCTCAGTCGCGAGAGCCAGCAGCTGCTCACCGAAATCGCCGCGCTGCGCCGCAACTTGTTCCAGGCGCAGATCAGCCAGCGCAGCGCATCGCCGCTGAGCATGGCGTTCTGGAGCCGCTTCGCGCAGAACCTGCCTGATGACAGCGGCAACTTCCGGCAGCTCTCACAGTCCGTGCAGGGCGCGCTCGCCCAGGCCTGGCAGCCGGGCAATCGCCTGCCCTTCATCCTGTGCCTGACTGCCGCCGTCGCGCTGCTCGCGGGTGGGCGGCGCGTCTTCGAATACAAGATGCTGGACATCGCGGCGCGTTACCTGCCGTCGGGTCATCTGCGCCGCAGCGCCATGGCGGTGGTGGTCACCGTCGGCACGACCCTGATCTATGGCATCGCCGCGTGGCTGATCTATCTGGCGGTGAACTGGAACGGCGTGTTCGACGAGGAACTGGACGAGCTGGTGCGCCCCATTGTTCGCCTGATGTTCTACGTCGCGACCATGGCGGGCCTGGGCCGTGCCCTGTTGATGGTGAAGCATCCATCCTGGCGCCTGCCGCCGATCTCCGACAACCTCGCGACCCGGCTGTGGCCCTTCCCCAGCCTGATGGCGTACAGCGCCTTGCTGCTGGGCGTGATCGAACGCGTCACCAACGACATCAGCGCCAGCCTCTCCACCGCCATGGCCGCCAATGCGCTGGCGGCCACGCTGATCGGCGGCCTGGTGGCCTATGCGCTGGTGCTGATGAGCCGCGCGCGCCGTGCCCTGCTCACCAGCGGCGCCACACCCGCAGCCCGGCCGCTGTGGGTGGGTGTGCTGGTGCTGTGCGCGTTCCTGGGCATGTTGATCACCCTGATCTCGGTGTTCACGGGCTATATCGCGCTCGCCTTCTATGTGGCGCGGCAGATGCTGCGCGCGGGTTTCTTGATCGCCGCGCTGTATGTGGTCATGCACCTGATCAACGATCTGTGCGAATCGGTGCTCTCGCCCGACTCCCGCACCGGTGTACGACTGCAGGAAAATTTCGGCATCGCGCCGGCCCGCCTCGAACAGACCGCGACCGTACTCTCCGGCGTCGGCCGCGCCTTCCTGTTGATGTTCGCCATCCCCTTGATCCTGGCGCCCTATGGTGCGGGCGCCAACGAACTGATGGATCGCGGCACGCGCATCTTCAATGGCCTCTCGCTGGGCACGCTTACCATCAATCCCACCAGCATCTTCAATGCGATGGTGGTGCTGGTGGTCGGTTACGTCGTCGTGCGCCTGATCAAGCGCTGGCTGAGCAAGCAGCTGCTGCCGAAAACGTCGCTGGATGTGGGCATGCAGATGTCCATCGTGACCTTGCTCGGTTACGTGGGCGGCATCCTGGTGTTCGTGCTGGTGCTGGGCGCGCTCAAAGTGGACGTGCAAAGCATCGCCTGGGTGGCCAGTGCGCTGTCCGTGGGTATCGGTTTTGGCCTGCAGGCGATCGTGCAGAACTTCATCTCCGGCCTGATCCTGCTGGCCGAGCGACCGGTGAAGGTCGGCGACTGGGTGAGCATCAGCGGCGTGGAAGGCGACATCAAGCGCATCAATGTGCGCGCCACCGAGATCCAGCAAGGCGATCGCTCCACCGTGATCGTGCCGAACTCGCAGCTGATCACGCAGAACGTGCGCAATGTGACGCTCGCCAATGCGCAAGGCCGCGTTCAGATCCGCCTGCCGATGCCGCTGGGCACCGATCCGAACAAGGTGCGGCAGATCATCTTCGACATCCTGCGCAATCACTCGGTGACGCTCAACACGCCGGCGCCCACCGTGCAGCTGGACAGCATCGATTCCGGTTCGATGATGTTCGTGTGCACCGCCTACGTGAACAATCCGCGCGACTCGGGCACGGTCAAGAGCGACCTGCTGTTCGAGATCCTCGATCGCCTGCGCAAGGCCGATCTGCCGCTCACCACGCCGCAGGACATGGTGGTACGCACCATGCAGCACGATCCGGCGACGGCGCCGAGTCCGTCGACCACCGTCTTTCCCGGCAAGCCATCCTGACAGCCATGCCGCATCGGCCTAAACTCCGGGCGTCACCCGGAGTCAGCCGATGGGACACCACGTCGTCGTACCTGCGCCGCCGCTCAACGCCCTGATTTCCCGCCTGTGGGATTGGGACATGCCGCCGGCTGCGCATCATTTCGAACGCGTGCTGCCGGTGCCGGGCGCGGCGCTGATCATCAACCTCCATGAGAACGAGACCCGCGTCTACAGCGACGACGCGGATCGCCGCTGCCTGCGCGCCGCCGCCTCGGTGATCGGCGGACCGTGCCTGCGCAGCCAGATCATCGACACTGCCGAACAGGTACGCGTGATGGGCGCGGTGTTCCATCCCGGTGGCGCGCATGCCTTCACCGGCGAAGACCACGAAGCGCTGGTCGGCCAGGACATCGGCCTGGAAGACATCTTCGGCCACAGCGCCCACCGCCTGCGCGAGCAGTTGCTGGACACGCCCTGCCCGCACGAGCGACTCGCTCTGCTGGAGCAATGGCTGCTCGCCCATATGCGCAAACCACAACTCGCCCCCGAGGTGTTGCATGCGCTGGACCAGATCAGCGCACGGCCGCAAGTGGCACGCATTGGTCCGCTGGTGCGCGATGTCGGGCTGTCGGAATATCGCTTTGGCCGTCTATTTCGCCGGCAGGTGGGCATGGGGCCGAAGCGCTATGCGCGACTGATGCGTTTTCGCCACGTGGTGGATGCGGTCTATCGATCGACCGCCGTGGACTGGAGCGGCGTGGCGATCGACGGCGGCTACGGCGACCAGGCGCATTTGGTGCACGAGTTCCGCGACTTTGCCGGCATGACGCCAACGGCATTCATGGCGGCACGCGGACCGTATCCCAATCACCTGCCCCTGGACTGAAGGCGGTATCCGCTACCATCACGGCGGATTGATGCCTCTCTTCATCTCGCCCGTGGCATGATCGGCCATCCCCTCCGAGTCCCCGCCATGTCTGCCGACCTGTTCTCGCCTGCTCCCGCGCAGGGCCTTGCATCGCGTATCCGCGTCGGCATCGGCGGCTGGAACTTCGCCCCGTGGCGCAACAACTTCTATCCCACCGGCCTGGTGCAGCGCCGTGAACTGGAATACGCCAGCCGCCATCTGCGCGCCATCGAGATCAACGGCACGTATTACGGCGCGCAAAAGCCCACGACGTACGCCAAGTGGGCGGCTGAAACGCCGGCAGGTTTCGTGTTCTCGCTGAAGGCGCCGCGCTACGTCACCGAAGGCAAGCGACTGGCCGATGCCGGTCGCGGTATCGATGGCTTCGTATTTGGCGGCCTGGCCGAGTTCGGCGATCGCCTGGGACCGGTGCTGTGGCAGCTCAGGCCGACGCGCCCGTTCGATGCCAACGACCTGGCCGCCTTCCTCGATCTGTTACCGCGCGAACTCAATGGCCAGCCGATGCGCCATGTGCTGGAGGTGCGCCACCCCAGTTTTCTCGACGAGCGCTACGTGGAACTGGCGCGTTCGTATCGCATCCCTACCGTATTCACCGATTCGCCGGAGCATCCGTCGCTGGCCGACCTGACCGGCGACTTCGCCTATGCGCGGCTGATGCGCAGCGAAGCGCAGCTGGAGACGGGCTATCCATCGGGCGACCTGGATATCTGGACCACGCGCGCACGTGCCTGGGCCGAGGGCCACGACCTGCCGGATCTGCCGCACGTGTCGGCGCCCTTGAAAGCTCAGGCGCCGCGCGATGTATTCATCTACTTCATCAGCAGCGCGAAGGAACGCAATCCCGCCGCGGCCATGTCGCTGCAGCGGCGGGTGGACAAAAAGGGCTGATGCCCGCGTGCCTGGGCACGCCGAAGGATCTACACTCGCGCCACTCTGACCAGGCGTTTCGTGATGCGCGCACTCAAACCATTGCTTCTGCTGGTCGTGCTGGCCGTGGCGGCGCTGCTGTGGGGTCGCCACACCTCGGAACCCGCGCCCCCCGGCAGCGTGGCGTCGCAAAGCGCGGCCGCGCCAGGCGCCGCACCGACGCGCAGCGACTCGCTGCCTTCGTTCCTGCCGCCGGAAGCGGCCGACATCCTGCGGCGCATCGCCAACGGCGGTCCGTACGAGCATCGCCAGGACGGCGTGGTGTTCCAGAATCGCGAAGGGCGCCTGCCGGCCAGGCCCCAGGGGTATTACCACGAGTACACGGTGGACACGCCGGGACTCGATTACCGCGGCGCGCGGCGCATCATCACCGGCGGCACGCCGCCGCAGACCTACTACTACACCGACGACCACTACCGTACGTTCCGCCAGTTCGAGGTATCCCGATGAGCGCGCAATTTGATCTCGATTTCGGCGATGCCGAAGACGGCGGCATCTTCTTCGTCACCAGCGAGGATCTGGAGCCCCTGGCCGAAGCGGCCGGCATGCAGGGTCTGCGCGTATGCCGCATCAGCCTGGCTGACTACACCGATCACGAGGCGCTGTTCGATCGCCTGACCCGGGCGCTGCAGCTGCCCGCCGACTTTGGCCGCAACTGGGATGCACTGGCCGACAGCATGCGCGACCTGTCCTGGCTCAAGGCCAGCGGCTATATCCTGCTGTTCGACCACGCCGAACAGATGCGCAGCCGCAACGAGGACGACTTCGACACCTTGCTGGATATTCTCGAGGAAGCGGTCGACTACTGGCAGGACGCCGGCGCCCCGTTCTTCGTGTTCTTCGCGCTGCCCGAAAGCGCTTTCGACGATACCGACGACTGAGTAAGCACATCACCATGCAAGACATCGATTTCGACCTGGACCGCGACTACGTGGAACTCAACCAACTGCTGAAGCTGGTCGGCCTGTGCGACAGCGGCGGCGCGGGCAAGGCCATCGTGGCGTCGGGCGTGGTCTATGTGGACGGCCAGCAGGAGCTGCGCAAGACCTGCAAGATCCACGCGGGCCAGGTGGTGCAGCTGGAAGACTTCGTCATCCACGTGAACGCGCTGGACTGATCACGCCTCCGGCATCGGCAGCGCGGCGAGCCTGGCATCGAGCAGCGACGATGCCGGCAGGCGGATGCCAAATTGCTCCGCGATCACTCGCTTGATCTCGTCCGTCGTCTGCAGCGTGCGGCGTACCGATTCGTGCCCCAGGGCATGCACGGCGAACTCGCGGTTGCGCAGGGCGAGCCGGCGATCGGCGAGGGTGCGCGCCACGATGAGATTGTGCCGGAACAGCGACGAGGGATAAGTCGAGGTGAAGTGGTTGCCGACCACATAATCGATCGGCTCCGCGGGCTGCAGGCGAAACCGGTACAGCGTGCGCCACTGTTCGCCCACCCGTGCCTGCATGCGCCACTGCACGCCGTCGGTGATGAGCCGGAACGGCTCCAGCGAGGTGGGTTGCGCCTCATCGACCACCAGGCGCAGCGCGCCGCCCAGCGCCATGCTGCCGAAGCCCACATCGGCCAGCCAGCTCTCGCCCTCCACTTCCACACGCAACAACATATGCGTTTGCGGGCTCTCGGCATCCTCTGGCTGGTTCCACAGCACGCGGGCGATCAGCCCGGTGACATCGAAGCCCACCGCCTTCAGCACGGCGGTGAACAACGCATTCTGTTCAAAGCAGTAGCCGCCGCGCTGGCCGTTCACCAGCTTGTCTTCGATCGCCGCCAGCTCCAGCGACACCGGCGCGTCCAGCAGCGGATCGAGATTCTCGAACGGGATGGCCGCGATATGCGCCGTAGCGAGCGCGCGCAGGGTCGCTACATCTGCCCTGGGCTCGCCGACAAACCCGATGCGTTGCAGGTAGCCCTCGAGATCAAGCTGGTGCGGCATGGCGGCCTCCATGGCGAGAAAGCCGCACGATAACACCGCCTTGGCGAGGCCTTTGCACCCGGCCGGACGCAAGCTGTCAGGATGCAGGTAACCGGAAGCGACCCGGCGGCGAATAAGGAAGCAAGGCCCGCGATCCTACGGGCATGCCGTCCCCCTCCTCGATGGAGCGTTCGTTCATGAGCATCCGCCGATTCAAGCTGTTCCCCACCCTCGCTGGGCTAGTTCTGATGGCAGGCCTCGGCGCCTGCACGCTGGCCGCCGCCGGCGACAACACCGTGATTCCCGACCCGGCGGTCGATGCCGCGCCCGCCCAGGGCGATCAGGTGGCCGTGTTGGCCGGCGGCTGTTTCTGGGGCCTGCAGGCCGTGTTCGAGCACGTCAAAGGCGTGAAGAAAGTGTGGGCCGGTTATTCCGGCGGCGCCGCCAATACCGCCGACTACGATCGCGTGAGCGACGGCGACACCGGCCACGCCGAGTCCGTGAAGATCGTCTACGACCCCAGCAAGGTCAGCTATGGCCAGTTGCTGAAGGTGTACTTCTCGGTGGCCACCGATCCGACCCAGCTCAATCGCCAGGGCCCGGACGTGGGCACGCAGTATCGTTCGGCGATCTTCTATGGCAACGACGACCAAAAGCGCGTTGCCACCGCGTACATCGCCCAGCTGAGCGCCGCGCATGCCTATGCCGATCCCATCGTGACGCAGGTGGTGCCGCTGAAGGGTTTCTATGTCGCCGAGTCCTATCACCAGGACTATGCGAAGCGTCATCCGAACGAACCGTACATCGTGTTCAACGATGCACCGAAGGTCACGCATCTTCAGCAACAGTTTCCGACGCTTTATCAGCCTGACCGCGAAATAGTCAGCGTCACGCTGCACTGACGATCAGCCAGCCTCGGGCGGCACCAGGCGCAGGTGGGAATTGCCCTGGCGCCGGCCGGGGCTGAGCAACTGGGCGATCACATCGGGTTCGACCGGACGCGAATACAGGAAGCCCTGCCCTTCGGTGCATCCGGCACGCAGCAGGAAGCGATGTTGTTCTTCGGTTTCGATGCCTTCGGCGATCGGGCTGATATCCAGACGGCGGCACAACGTCAGCATGGACTCGACGATGGCGCCATCGCTGACGTCGTCAGGCAGGCCGGCGACGAAGCTCTGGTCGATCTTCAGATAATCGATGGCGCGCAGTTTCAGATAGCTCATCGACGAATAGCCCGTACCGAAATCGTCGATCGCCACGCCCACACCCAACGAGTGCAACGCGTGCAGGGTGCGCTCCATCTCCTCGCCCAGGCGAAGAATGGCGCCTTCGGTGATCTCCAGCATCAGCCGCTCGGGCGCGAGGCGGCGCGCTTCAAGGAGCATGCGGATTTCGTCGACGAAGTTGGCCTGTCCAAACCAGTTCGCCGACACATTCACCGCCATGCGCAAGGGCGGCAGTCCGGCCTTGTCCCACGCGGACATCTGCTCGCAGGCAGCCTGCAGCACCCATTGGTCGATGCGCCGGATCAGGCCGAGCTTCTCCGCCATCGGGATGAATTCGCCCGGCGCGATGAGCCCGCGCTGCGGGTGATACCAGCGCAACAGCGCCTCGACCGCCACGATGCGGCCTGTGCGCATTTCCACCGTGGGCTGGTACATCAGGCGGAACTCGTTCTCCGACAGCGCCTTGCGCAGTTCCGAGGCCAGCGCGATACGGCGCCGTGCGTCGGCCTGCATGCGCGGCGAGTAGAAGCGGAACGCATTGCGCTCCTCGGTCTTGGCCGCGTACATGGCGGCATCGGCATTGGTGATCAGGGTGGGCACGTCGGTGCCGTCGAGCGGGAAGCAGGCAATGCCGATACTGGCGCTGAGCGCAAGCTCGTAGTCGCCCACCGCAAACGGCGTCGACAGCACCGTCAGCAGGCGACCCGCCAGCGCGCTCGCCTGCTCGCGCGAATGCAGGTCCGACAGCAGTACGGTGAACTCATCGCCGCCGATGCGGCCCGCCACGCCGCGATCGCCCAGCTCATAGACGATGCGCTCGGCCACCTTCACCAGCAGGTGATCGCCGATGGCATGGGTGTAGCTGTCGTTGACCGCCTTGAACGCATCCAGGTCGATGAACACGACGGCCGCCATGCCACGCTCCCGCTCGGCAGTCGTCACCGCCTGCACGCAGCGACGCTCGAACTCGGCCCGGTTGGGCAGGCCGGTGAGCGTGTCGTGCGCGGCCATGTATTGCAGGCGCTGCTCGTTCGCCTTGGCGGTGCTGATGTTGTTGATGACTGCCACGTAATGCTGCACCTCGCCTTCCGGGTTGCGGATGGCGCTGATGCTGAGCAGCTCGGGATAGCTGGTGCCATCCATGCGGCGGCTGCGTACCTCGCCGACCCAGTTGCCCTCGGCCTCGATCACGTCCCACACCGAGTTGGGCAGCGGCGAACCGTCGGCCAGGCAGCGCAGGTCGTCGAAACGCAGCCCCTGCAGGGCCTGCACGGTGAAGCCGGTCATGCGGATATGCGCGGCGTTGACGCGCGTCACGCGCCGATCCGCCTCGGCGATGATCACGCCCTCGGCAATGCTGGCCAGCGCCTCCGACGCGATGCGTCGCTGCTGCTCCAGGTTCACCCGTTCGGTGATATCGCGCAGGATCGATTGGCGAACGCTCTGCGCCCCCCAGTGGGTCACGCTGCTGCGCATCTCCACCGGGCGCAATTCGCCGTCCGCCATGCGCAGCTCGCCGGTGATGGCGCCATCGGCGCGGTGCAGCAGCGGCGTAAAGAACGTGGACAGGGCTTCGCCGGTGAGCTTGTCCTCGTCACGACCGGTCCATTGCAAGGCCGTGCGGTTCGCCTCCAGGATGCGGCCGCTTTCTTCGTCCACCATCAGGATGGCATCGGCGGCGCTGTTGAACAGCATGCTGTAGCGCTCCTCGGTGCCGCGGATCCGCGACAGGATGCGCTGGGCCATGCGCAGCCACAGCAAGGAGGCGATGCACGCGGTGAGGAACACCGCCGCGAACAGCACCTTGCCGAGCCAGATCGCGCCCTGCGCCACTTCCAGCGAGAAACCGTTGGTGAGCGGCTCCAGATCGTTGTTGAGCCCGTTGATCCGATCGAGCTGCCACTGCAGCCATGCCGGCTCGGGCTGGCCGCGCGCATAGGCTTCGCTCAATTCCTTGGCCACGCCATCGAGCTGGCCCAGCGGACCATCGGCGGCACGCCATAGCGAAACGGCTTCGTGCATGTGCTGCACATCGGTGCAGCAGCGCAGCATGAAGATCATACCGGGCTCGGCCTGCGGCAGGATCTTGCCGCGCTGGAACGCATCGTGGATGAGCTTGCGGTCGTAATGGCCCGAGGCGATCGCGTCGCGCGCCCAGCCATCGGACGTCAATAGTCCGTAGTTTCGGCGAAAGGCCGCCAGCCGGGCCGCATCGCCGGACTGGGCATAACCGAGCAGGTCCACCACCGCCTGCTTCTGCGCCTTGCTCCAGACACTCTCGCCGTTGAGGAAACCGGCGAGAGTGACCTGGACCTGGAGGGCTCCCCAGGTAAGCATGAGAATCAGGCCGATGACGGCCACCAGCCCATAGGCCAATGGCCTCAAGCGCCGGGACAGCGGTCTTGGAGAGGTGCTACGGATCAAATCCATGGCGTCCTTTTACACGACCACTCCATAAAGCTACATCTCGTCCCGTCACGCTGTCGACGACGAGATCCCCGTTATGCCGCTTGCTCTGCCACTTCGTTCATCGTGTGCTGCACCAGACAACGCTCCAGACCGTAGTGCAGACTCACGTAGCTACGCTCGATGCATTCGCGCAGATGCTCCACTTCCTCCTCTGCGGGCTGGCTGCCCATCAGGGTGCAAACGATCTCCAGCGCCTCCCACGGATGAGTATCGTCATAAGCGGCGTGTAGCTGAAGCCAACGCAGGGTGGACTTGCGACCGGCAGCCGGCAGGCTGTTGGCGTAGGCCACGCTGTCGAACACCTTCTGGGACCACTCGCCGGTGACGCCTTCGATGGCGTAGTTGGTGGCGGCGATGCCGGCGGCCAGCGTGTCGCGGGCACAGACGTCATGGCACCACTCCGCGGCAGTCTGGGTGCCGCGCGGCGGCATGCCGTCGAGCACCTCCTCACGCGACACACCCGAGCCCTCGGCCCAATCCAGCCAGTACTCGGCATGGTTCTGCTCCACGCGGATGTTGCGGACCAGCCAGCGTCGAGCCATGTTGTCGCCGGCACTGCGTCCATAACGCGTCTTGAGCAGGCTCAATGCCATGAAGCCCGGGAAGCGCTCGATCAGCGACCAGGTGCCGACCATGAAGTTGCGCACGGTAGCCAAGTCGATACTACCTTCGCTCATCATGTCCCACATCACGTGGTCGCGGACGCTCCGGCGGGCGGGTTCGCAGGCTTCGATCATTTCGCGCGCCCATTTGGGGTAGCTCGACAGTTCGGTCAGCGAGCCGGTGCGTACAGTGTTGGTGTTCATGCAGTTTCTCCAGTCGTCAATCAAGGAAACCGCCGGACCCTGCCCGGCGGCCCGACACAAGCCGTGCCGGACCACCAGTGTGGTCACGCCTCGAATGGCTTGCGAACGCCCGTTGCGAAGCAACCTGGAAAAACCTGCGCAAGTGATTGACTAAAAGAGGAAAAGCGAAAATAAGCCAGCTGGCTGCCGACCCGGAACTGGCGGAAAACTGACGTCGGAATTCCGGCGCACGCCAAGTCTTTGACGCTAAAGCGGGAGCCATGAGCAGCACGACCCGATAGACACGCGCACACAAACGTGGCCCGCCATTGGGCGGGCCGCGGCATCAAGCGCCGTTCCGTTAGTGCGAACCCAATACGCCGGACAAGACCATCAACAGGCCTGCGATCGACACCGCCCACACCAGGGTGCGCAGATAGGGAATGCCGGCCGCATAGATCGGCAGGTAGACCACGCGCGCCCAGAAGTAGATCTCGGCGCCAAGCGCGGTCGTGCCACTCGCGCATTGCCCCACCACGACCACCAGCACGGCGGCCGCGAAGAACGCAAAGGTCTCGAGGAAATTGCGGCTGGCGCGGCTGGCCCGATCGGCGACGCCGGTCAGCGGGGCTTCGCCGGAGCGATTGCCGGCATTCCAGGCCATGCCTCGCTGCATGGTGGCCAGCGTCACCGCAAACACCACATAGACCAGGCCCAACACAATCGACCACGCCAACATCTTCAGTTCGACCGGCATGTCGCCACTCCTCGTTGGATGTGGCGACATGATGCGCCCGGGCGCGGCCCTGCACCACCGGTGGGCGTCTTATGGATGTACCGAGGACGCCACGCTACGCGCGATATCGGCGAACAGCGCGGCGCGCTGCTGATCGCTGGCCGACGAGTCCATCAGAAACGCGGCCACCAGCACAGTGTGCCCATCGGGCCAGCGGATGATGCCGATATCGTTGAATGCAGCCGTGCGCTTGCCCAGCGCGCCGGACGTGCCGGTCTTGTCGGCAAAAGTCAGGCCTGCCGGCAAACCCGCGCGCAGGCGGTTCGGGATGGTTTGCGCTTCCATCAGCGCGAGCAGGCGCTGGGTCGATACCGGCGACAGCAGCTCGCCCTGGACCAACTTTCCAAGGAACGCGATCGCCGCATGCGGCGTGCTGCGATTGCGCGGGTCGGCGAGAAAGGCCTGATAGCCCGACTGGTAGCGCAGGTCCGCGGCCGCACTGCTTTCGTGCGCCGGCGCCTGTTCGCCCGGACGCAGACCGTGGAACACCTGCGCGATGTCTGCCTCGTCCACGTCCACGCGCATGCCATCGATGCCGTGCGCATGCAAATACGTCGTCACCACGACAGCACCACCGACGGCGCGGATCAAGGCATTCACGGCCGTGTTGTCGCTTTCGGTCACCGCGGCTTTCAACAGCTGCTCGATGGTGAAGCTCATGCGCTCGCCGTGGAAGTGTGCGCCGATGGACGGTATCGCCGAGCCGCCCATCACCTGATCGCGCGTGACCGTCACTGTCTGCTGCAAGGACAGCGATCCATCGTCAATCCGCGACAGCACCGCAGCGGCGACCGGCGCCTTGAACACGCTCATCATCGGGAATGCGCGATCCGCGTCGACGCCGGTGGTAGCGCCCGACTTCAAATCGAGCACGGCCACGCCCAACGTGCCCGGTTGCGCGCGCTGCGCCAAGGCATCCAATGCGTGTTGGAGCGCCTCGTTGGTTGAGGCTGACGGTTGTGGGCTGGCCGCGGGCGAGACGCCCGAGACAGCCGAGCATGCGATCGCGAACATCGCCGTGCACCATGCACGGCGGGCAGTCGAAAAAGCCATGGAGAGTCCTTTCGAGTGGGGTGACCCGGGCACTTTCTCAGCCGACTATGGCAAATCTCGGGCGCTCACCTGTCCTTGGCGCGACAGCAGTGCCCTGCGCCGTCCGCAAGGCACCGCGATTCGATCAGATCATCGGCAGGTTGAGGCCTTGCTCTTTCGCGCACTCGATGGCGATCTCATAACCCGCATCGGCATGACGCATCACGCCGGTGCCCGGGTCATTCCACAGCACGCGCGCAAGGCGCTGGTCGGCCGCTTCGCTGCCATCACATACGATCACCACGCCCGAATGCTGCGAGTAACCCATGCCCACGCCGCCCCCATGGTGCAGCGACACCCAGGTCGCGCCGCCGGCGACATTGAGCATCGCGTTCAGCAGCGGCCAATCGCTCACCGCATCCGAACCGTCGCGCATCGCTTCGGTCTCGCGATTGGGGCTGGCCACCGAACCCGAATCCAGATGATCGCGGCCAATCACCACCGGCGCCTTCAGCTCGCCATTGCGCACCATCTCGTTGAACGCGAGGCCCAGCTTGTGGCGCACGCCCAGACCCACCCAGCAGATGCGCGCCGGCAGGCCCTGGAAATTGATGCGTTCCTTCGCCATGTCCAGCCAGCGATGCAGGTGCGGATCATCGGGGATCAGCTCCTTCACCTTCTGGTCGGTCTTGTAGATGTCTTCCGGATCGCCCGACAGCGCCACCCAGCGGAACGGGCCCACGCCACGGCAGAACAGCGGACGCACGAAGGCCGGCACGAAACCCGGGAACGCGAACGCATCCGCGCAGCCTTCGTCCTTCGCCATCTGGCGGATGTTGTTGCCGTAATCGAACGTCGGTACGCCCTGCTGGTGAAACGCGAGCATCGCTTCCACGTGCGTCTTCATCGACTGCTTGGCCGCCTTGGACGTGCCGGCCGGATCGCTCTTGCGGCGCTCGAACCACTGCTCGACCGTCCAGCCCTGCGGCAGGTAACCATTGACCGGATCGTGCGCGCTGGTCTGGTCGGTGACGGCGTCCGGACGCACGCCGCGGCGCACGAGTTCCGGCAGCACATCGGCGGCGTTGCCAAGCAGCGCGATCGACTTTGCTTCACCGGCCGCGGTGTATTTCGCGATGCGCGCGAGCGCGTCGTCCAGATCGGTTGCCTGCTCGTCGACGTAACGCGTCTTCAGGCGGAAATCGATGCGGCTCTGCTGGCATTCGATGTTGAGCGAGCACGCACCAGCCAGCGATGCAGCCAGCGGTTGCGCGCCGCCCATGCCGCCCAGACCCGCGGTGAGGATCCACTTGCCCTTGAGGCTGCCGCCGTAGTGCTGGCGACCCATTTCCACAAAGGTCTCGTAAGTGCCCTGCACGATGCCTTGCGAGCCGATATAGATCCACGAGCCGGCCGTCATCTGGCCGTACATCATCAAGCCCTTCTTATCGAGCTCGTTGAAGTGCTCCCAGTTCGCCCACGCCGGCACCAGGTTGGAATTGGCGAGCAGGACGCGCGGCGCATCCGGATGGCTGGGAAACACGCCGACCGGCTTGCCGGACTGGATCAGCAGCGTCTCGTTGTCGTTGAGCTCGCGCAGGGCGCGCAGGATTGCGTCGAAGCATTCCCAGTTGCGCGCCGCCCGCCCGATGCCGCCGTAAACCACCAGTTCCGCCGGATTTTCCGCCACTTCCGGATCGAGGTTGTTCTGCAGCATGCGGAACGGCGCCTCGGTCAGCCAGCTCTTGCAACTCAACTCGGTGCCGCGCGGCGCGCGGATGGTACGGGTGGTGTCGATGCGGGTGGGAGCGTTCATGGGAAGCGTCACAGCCAGGGGAAAGTGCCATTGTGACGAGGCTGGCCGGCGCCCGCAAACCGCATTGCGGCAAAGTCCCGCCCATCCACCTTTCGGCACTTTCGCGACGCGCAAGGCGAAATCATGCTTGCCGCACTCCCCCCCTGAGGTTGCGCCCATGCAGCGTTTCCTGATTCTGGCCGTGCTGGGTGTGGCCGCGTTCGTTGGTCATGCGCAGGCTGCTGAAACATCGCGTTGCGCGGTGTGGCAACGAGAACTCTCGTTCGCCGCGTCAGTGGATCGGCACGACGAGAAGGCGTTTGCCGAGCATATCGACAGCGATGCCGTCTTCGCGGCGAACACTGCCCATCCGCAGCGCGGCCGGGCGGCGATCGTCAAGCAGTGGAAGACGTTGCTCGAAGGCAAGAGCATGCGCGTGCGCTGGTACCCCGCCTGGGTGGTGCAGGCAGGCGATCCATCGACCGTGCTGTCGAGCGGACCGGCCCTGCTGGAAAACCTCGCGCCGAACGCGAATCCGCGCTACACGCTGATCGCATTCAGCACGGTATGGCATCGCGGCAATGACGGCGTATGGCGCGTGATGTTCGACGGCGGCGACGAAGGACGCGCAGCGAGCGCCCAGGACGTGGCGAATTTCGAGTCAGGGCGCCGTGCGGAGTGCGCGCCCGATCTCGTGTCGCTTGCCATCGTCCGCTGAGCACCCCGCACCTTTCATTGCAATGATGCGTGGTGGGGTGATGGCGCCGATTTCGCGGAAGCCTTGGCGGCGCCGTCCTGCAGTGCCTGCTCTGCCCTCATTCGCAACAGCGCGCGATGCATCTCGGGCGTGGTATCGAAGTGGGCCGCGAAATAGTCCGCGGTATCCTTCAAGCCCTTCCTTGGCTGGCGCATCTGAATCTCGGCGCGCAACCACCAACCATAAGGCTCGCTGGGCGCTGCCTGCACCAAACGCTCGTCCAGCGCCCAGGCCTTGTCCCAGTCATGCGTCTGGTTCATATAGAGGTTTGCCAGTGCGGCAACTGCCTGCCTATGGTTTGGCGACAAAGCGAGCGTGGCCAGATAGTCCTGCTCGGCATGCGGATAGTCGTTCAACATCTCATAGGCGTTGCCGCGCGCAACCACATAGTCGGCATTGCCGGGCTCCTCACGCATCAGCTGGCTGGCCTGCGCGACCGCCCATGCTGATTCATCGAATTCGTTGAGGTTGTATACCCGACGCGCGCGGGCGCTGCGGTCTTCGGGATAGAAGCGCAAATCCTCGGAGAAATACACGGTCGACAGATCCAGGTGGTTGCATGCCTCGGCGGACTCGGCGGCCGTGGACAGCTGCGAGGCTACGGCAACCTGGTCGAATACGAGACGGAACTGCTCGAACCGGCCCGGTACGTTGCAGTCATCGCCATCGAGATCCACTTCCTCCGCAACCGCCTTTTCCGGCAGCAGCATAAGCAAGGGATTGTCGGATGCATGCTTCAGCGCCGCCTGCCCGTTCTGCTTCATCTGCTGGATCGAGCCGCCCCAGCGGGGTTGCAGGGCGCGCATCATTTCGCTGTAGATCGCAAAGTTTGCCGGATCGGTGTGCAAGCCGGCATCGGCCGCGTTTCTTACATAGGCCGAGCCCAGGCTGAGTTGCCCTGCGTCGATCATGGCGACGTACGCAGGCGTCATGCGCGGATCGAGTGATACGGCATGGCGCAGGTCCGCATCCGCGAGCGCCAGCAAGCGTTCCATCGCGTCGATGTTGCTGCGCGGCGTGTCCTGTATGTATTCCTTTCCGCGTGCATGCCACGCCATGGCGACGTAGGAGACGCCACTGGCGGTGTATGCAAACGCACTGTGCGGGGACGCCTGCTTCCAGTGTTCCAGCAGGGGACGCAAATCAAGGTCGCTGCGGTTGAACCAAGTTTCGAACGCATGATCCATCACGCCTGCCACGTCCGGCTTGTGCAACTTGTCGTCGAGCATCCCCGCCAATCGCCGGTCCAGCTCGACGTACTGGCCCTGCTCAAGCAGTGCATGTACCTGTTCAAACGACATCGACGGATACGTTCGATAGCGGCAATACGCCGCGACGGCGGCCGGCGACCAATGGCTGCCGGGTGGATCCGGATATGCGAGACAGCGCTGCAGCGGATCGGTGATCGCTTCGGCACGTTTGGCGCCGGCGAGGAATCTGTAGACGCTGTTGCGGTCGAACACATGCGCATTGGCTCTGTTCGGCAGAGCCACGGTCGGCGCCAGCTTGGGCGCGGGCCGATTGATGCGAGCGACCATTGCATGCTGCCAGCTCGCAGCCATTGCCCAGACGCCGCCGCCAACGGCCAAACCGAGTCCGGCCGCCGCGGCGAGCCACCACTTGTTTCCGACGTTCATTCCCTGGCCCCCCAGTGATTGCGCAAAACCCTAACATTGACGCCCATGTTCGCCAATCACGGGGCGGCCGTGCAGGCTGAACCTCCCGGCATTGATGTCCGAAAACGGCCAGTTTGAGCCTGCCCCCGGTGCTAATCTCGCCGCATGGCCCCCCAGACCGCCCCCTTGCCCGACGACCGCACCTGCGAGCAGGCGCGCCTCAGCCGCGATGCACGCTTCGACGGACTGTTCTTCACCGCCGTCACCAGCACACGCATCTACTGCCGCCCGGTATGCCCTGCCCCGTCGCCGAAACCACAGAACGTGCGCTATTACGCGAGTGCCGCGGCGGCGGAAGCGGCCGGGTTTCGTCCATGCCTGCGTTGCCGGCCCGAACTGTCGCCTGGCAATGACGCGTGGCAACGCGGCGACCACGTCATTGCACGCACGTTGAAACTGATGGACAGCGGCGCGTTCGACGAATTATCCGTGGATGCGATGGCTGAGCGCGTTGGCGTCGGCGCGCGACAGCTGCGCCGGCTGTTCGTGGAACGTCTTGGTGCGCCGCCGATCAGCGTCCATACGACGCGACGCCTGTTGTTCGCCAAGCAGCTGCTCACTGAAACGACGATGCCTGTCACGGAAGTCGCGCTCGCATCCGGCTTCGGCAGCCTGCGCCGTTTCAATGCGGCGTTCCTGCAAGCGAACCGCATGGCGCCACGCGACTTGCGTCGCCACCCCGGCGCGGCGACCGGCGATGCGATCACGCTGCGGCTCGCGTATCGGCCGCCTTATGACTTCGAAGCGATCCTCGCGTTCCTGCGCGGACGCGCGCTGCCCGGCGTGGAGCACGTAGACGAGCACAGCTACGCGCGTGTATTCGGTACGCCTGAGGCACCGGGCTGGCTGCGCCTGAGCGCATGGCCCGGCCACGATCATGCGCTGCGACTGCAACTGCACTGCCCGCAGCCGGCGCAGATGCTCGGCGTGGTGAACAAGCTGCGTCGCATGTTCGACCTCGACGCGAGCCCGCAATCGATCAGCGATGCACTGAAGGAAAGTCCGGTGCTGCGACCGCTGCTGCGCAAGCGCCCGGGTTTGCGCCTGCCCGGCGGCTGGGACGGCTTTGAAATCGCGGTGCGCGCGATCCTCGGGCAACAAGTTAGCGTGGCCGCCGCGCGTACCCTGGCGACGCGCATCGTGCAGCACTTCGGTACGCCGGTTGTGTCGCCGGTGGCCGAACTGCAACGCTTGTTCCCGGGCCCGGCATTGTTGGTCGATGCAGATCTCCGCTCGATTGGCCTCACCACTGCCCGTGCGGCGACGGTGCGCGGCGTCGCACAGGCGCTGCTGGACGGGCGCATCGATTTTCGCAGCGAGCAGCCGCTGGAAGAATTCGTCGAACGCTGGGTCGCGCTGCCAGGCATCGGCGAATGGACTGCGCATTACATGGCGATGCGCGCGCTCAGCCACCCGGATGCCTTCCCTGCGGCCGATCTTATTCTTCGTCGCGTGGCCGCCGGTGACGGTCCTGAATTGTCGACGAAAGCGCTGACCTCGCTCGCCGAGGGCTGGCGACCGTGGCGCGCCTATTCCGTCATGCATTTGTGGCGCAGCGCCAGCGACGCTGCTGCATCGAGCAAGAAGGTGGCCTGATGAACGAGATGATCTGGCACGACGAGATGGACACGCCGATCGGCCTGTTGCGTTTGGTCGCGGACGAAGCGGGCTTGCGCGAGATCTGGTTTTCCACCGGCCGCCATCAACGCGCGCCGAACCCGGCCTGGATACGCGCACGCGAACCACTCGCCCAGGCAAGACAGCAGCTCGAAGAATACTTCGCCGGCGTACGACAGCAATTCGATCTAAAACTGCATCCCCTCGGCACGCCGTTCCAGCAGGAGGTGTGGTGGGAGCTGGCGCGCATTCCTTACGGCGCCACCATCAGCTACGGCGAACTCGCGCGTCGCATCCAGCATCCGCAGGCCGTGCGCGCCGTGGGCGCTGCGAACGGACGCAATCCGTTGCCGATCGTGCTGCCCTGTCATCGCGTGATCGGTGCGAACGGCAGCCTCACGGGGTTCGGTGGCGGCCTGCCGACCAAGCAGTTTCTGTTGTCGATGGAAAGCCGCATTGCCGAAGGCGACCTGTTCGGCGCCCAGTTGCATCTCGCGGCACACTAGGTGCCGCGCAGGCACCCTATCGATCAGCGCTCGTTCGCCGCCGGCGGCGGCGTCAACGCGTTCTGGTAGGAATCGAGCTGATGCGGCCGATGCGATAGATGATACGTATCCGTCGTGGACGGCGCCGGCGTCGGCTTGGTCTTGCTGGCCTTAGGCGCGGGCGTGGCATTCGCATCAACATGCGATGCTTTCGTATTCGCCTGCGATGCCGGCTTGTACGCCGACATTGCCGCGGGCGCGGCAACGGTGGAAGCACTCGCAGGCGCACCACCCGTTTCCGGATGCGCCGCTGCCATACCGGCCCAGCACGAGCAAGTGACGAAAGTTGCGCAAAGAAAAAGACGTGTAATGGTCATACGCCTGGGCGATCATACGGACTTTGTACCCATGATAAGTCCTTGCGCATGAAGATCCTGTTTCGCCCGCTGCTCTGTGCGCTAGTCGCGCTCGGAGCAGCTTGTGCCACGCCTCACCCGCAACCGGTTTCCACGCCAGCGCCGCAGCCTGCTGTCGCAGCAAAGCCCGCTCCCGTGCCCGCACCGCTGCTGCTGATCTCGATCGACGGTTATCGCACCGATTACATCGAACGCGGACTGAGCCCCACGCTTGCATCGCTGGCCAAGCAAGGCGTGCGCGCCACCGACGGCATGCAGCCGTCGTTTCCGTCGCTGACGTTTCCCAATCACTACACCATCGTCACCGGCCTGCGCCCGGATCACCACGGCATCGTCAACAACACGATGACTGATCCGGTGCTCGGAAAATTTTCGCTGGGCAATCGCGATGCGGTCAGCAATGGCCAGTGGTGGGCTCAGGGCACGCCGCTGTGGGAAACCGCGCAACAGCACGGCATGAAGACGGCCACCATGTTCTGGCCGGGTTCCGAAGCGGATATCCACGGCGCCCATCCGAATTTCTGGAAGCCGTACGACGGCAATGTCACGCCCGACCAGCGCGTGGACCAGGTGCTGGCGTGGCTGGATCTTCCCGCCGGCGAGCGCCCGACCTTCCTCACGTTGTACTTCGATGAGGTGGATCACGCCGGCCATCATTTCGGACCCGATTCGCCGCAGGTCAACGAGGCGATCGCGCATACCGATGCGGCGCTGGATCGTCTCGTCAAAGGCCTGCAGCAACGGGGCCTGCTCGATCGCATCAACATGATCATCGTGGCCGACCACGGCATGGCGAGTTCTCCGAAGGCCAACGTCGTGGTGATCGACAAACTCATCCCGCTCAAGCAGGTGGAGCTGGTGAGCGTGGGCGTGCTGGCCGGTTTCAACCCCAGGCCGGGGTTCGACTTCGCCAAGATTGAAGCCAGGATGGAGCAGCCCCAGCAGCATATGACGTGCTGGGACAAGACGCGCGTACCCGAGCGCCTCGCCTATGGCAGCAATGCGCGTGTGCCGCAGCTGCTGTGCCTGGCCGATGTCGGCTGGCGTATCTCGACCCGCGAGTACCTGGCGAAGAAGAAAGAGCCCATGCGCGGCGACCACGGTTACGACAACGCCGCGCCGCAGATGCAGGCGCTGTTCGTGGCGCATGGCCCGGCCTTCCGCGCAGGCGCCGAGATCCCGTCGTTTCCGAACGTGGATGTCTATCCGCTGATGACCCATCTGCTCGACCTGCCGGCCGCCGCCAGCGATGGCGACTACGACGCGGTGAAGGGCATGCTCAAGCCGGACGCGCAGTAAGCCGGCAACTCACGCTGCGGAGGCGTGCAACGCGCTTCCGCAGCCTCACTGGGGAATCGGCGGTTCCGTTTCCGGTCGGGACGGACTGACCAGCGGCGGCAGCCGATACAGGCGCCACGCAATCAACAGTCCGGCGACGACCAGCGCGCCGACAAACACCGCCACGCCGTTCCAGCCGTGCGATGCGTAGAACAGGCCACCGCTGGCGCCAGCCAGACTGGAACCCATGTAATAGGAAAACAGATAAAGCGACGAGGCCTGCGCCTTGTTGTCGCCGGCGCGACGCCCCACCCAGCTGCTGGCGATGGAATGCCCGCCGAAAAAGCCAAACGTCACTGCGACGATGCCCAGCACGATCAACCACAGTGGCCGCGTGGCCGTGAGCGCCAGCCCCACGAGCATCAGCGCGAAGGCCGTCCACAACACCTTGCGTCGCCCGAGCTTGCCGGCGAGATGTCCCATCCAGGCCGAGCTGAAGGTGCCGATCAGATACACGCTGAAGATCGCGCCCACCACTGCCTGGTTTAGCCCATAGGGTGGCGCCAGCAAGCGGTAGCCGATGTAGTTGTACAGCGTGACAAAGGCGCCCAGCAGCAGGAAGCCTTCGGCAAATAGCCACGGCAGGCCGGCGTCGCGAAAGGTCGAGGCGAAGCGCCCCATCAGCGCGCCCAGGTGAAACGGACGACGCACGTGATGACGCGACGGCGGCAGACTGCGCCAGAACACCACGCCGGCGATCAAGCCGATCACGCCGACCGTGGCCACACCCACGCGCCACCCGAAGAACTCAGCCAGCACGCCTGCCACCAGTCGTCCGCCCATGCCGCCAATGGCATTGCCGCTGATGTACAAGCCCATGCCCAGGCCGATCGATTCGGTGTGCATTTCTTCGCTGAGATATGTCATCGCCACCGCAGGCAATCCACTGAGGGTCAATCCCAGCAGCGCACGCAGTATCAGCAACATGTGCCAGTCGGGCACCAGCGCGGTCAGCACCACCAACACGGACGAGGACAGCAGCGAGGCCGTCATGATGGTCTTGCGGCCCCGGGCATCGGACAGGCCGCCGGCAAACAGCATGGCGAAGGCCAGCACGCCCGTGGTCAGTGAAAGAGAGAGCGCCGCGGCAGCCGCGCTGACGCCATAGTCCTTGCTGAATTCGGGCATCAGTGGCTGGGTGCAATACAACAGCCCGAAGGTGGCCAGGCCGGCGGCAAACAGCGCCAGATTGGTCCGTCGAAACGCCGGTGTGCCGTGGCGGATAAAGTCGTGCGACTCAAGTTCGTCGGCCCCGGGCCGATGATCTGCCTGAGTGACCGGTTTCACACTTTCCCGCCTTGCCATGCCACCACCGCCAACGACTGCCGAGGTGATAAGCATAAGACTTGCCGTGATTGTGTTCGACCGCCGCTCATGGCCGACCCGGATCGTGAAGACCCAGGCCCGGGCTGGCCAAAAAGATCCATATCGCGTGTGGAACGTGATACATAAAGACGCCGGGGTCGCTGTCCGAAGGAAGGACCCGCCCCGCACGCCGGTAACAGGGGACCGGCAGCAAGGGGGGATATGTCGATACGCGGGCTCATCGTGGTGTTGTTCACCTGGATGTGCGCCATGTGCTTTGCACTGGCCGCACAGGCGACGCCTGCGCGCTCCGCTATGCCGACCCTGCAGGTAGCGTCGCTGGTGCCGCTCAAGCCGGCGCCCACGCCAGCACAGGTTATCCACGGCGGCATGGATGGACGTTTCCTGCCCAGCCGCTCGACGCATACGCCCAATGCGGTGGAGACGCAGCGCTGGTATCGCCTGACCATCGATCGCGACTGGCACGAGACCAGTTCGCCCGTGCTCAATTTCACCGGCGCCACCTATATACGCATCACCGTGTATGCGCCGCCGGACTATCAGCCGCACGAGCTGTGGTTTGCCCAGACCGATCAATTGGCGCGTTACTCGCGCCATCACCTGGCGCTGGAATTGCCGCATGACTTGCGCGCCGACCAGCCGATCTATGTGCAGATCGCCGCCGACAACTTCACGCGGCAGATCCGCGCCGACATCACCGACATGGCCACGTATCAGGCGCAGGACCTGACCCACGTGCGCCTGACCACGCTGTTCTCCAGCGTGCAGTTCACCATGATTCTTGCCGCGCTATGCCTGTGGCTGGTGTTGCGCGATCGCGTGCTGCTGTATTTCATCGGCTACACCGGTTGCCAGCTGATGAACCAGCTGCTGATGAGTGGCGAGATGTACGAACTGCCCGGCGGTTCGCTGCTGGTGCCGCTGGGCACGCATGCGCCATGGCTGTTCGTGGCGCTCAGCGCGCCGCTGCTGTTCTCCTTCATCCTGGAATTCTGCGAGCTGCGCCAGATCACCCCGCGCCCGGCGCGCGCACTGGGTTATATGCGCTGGCCGTACGTGCTGATCGCCGCCCTGCTTTGTTTCCCGTTTGCGGAGCGCATGCATCTGCTGGCCAGTGCGTACAACCTGTGGTTTATCGTCACCTCGCTGTGGGCCTTGGGCACGATCGTGCTGGCTGCGTCCCGGCATGGGCGGCAGGCTCGTTTTTTCCTGGTGGCGTGGTTGCCCCAGGTGCTGCTGACCGTCATGCGACTGGGCCAGATCTTGCTGGCGCTGGACCAGCCTCGCTGGCTGGAATACGGCCTCCCGTTTGCCACTGCGTTCTGCAGCATCGTGGTGACCATCGGTTTGGCTGATCTGTCCTTGCGCGCGCGGCGCGAACGCGACGTGGCGCACCACCTGGCCGACCACGACGCGCTCACCGGCCTGCTCAACCGGCGCGCCCTGGTCGCCAGGCTGCATGAGGCCGTCACGCAGGCAAGACCAAAGCATCAGCCACTCGCGCTGATCTTCCTGGACTTGGACCACTTCAAGTCGGTGAACGACCGCTATGGTCACCAGACGGGCGATGCCTGTCTGCGCGCGGTGGCCGCTGCCATCGCCGACGAACTGCGCCCGACGGACAGCCTGGGCCGCTACGGCGGCGAAGAGTTCGTGGCCTTGCTGCCGGCCACGACGCATGAGCAGGCGATGGCGGTGGGCGAGCGTATCCGCCGCAGCATCGAATCACTGCATGTGCACTCGCGCGGCAACTCGCTGCAGACCACCATCAGCATGGGCGTGGCCAGTCTCACCGGACCTGCCGATACGGCGGACGATCTGATCGCCCGCGCGGATGCGGCGCTCTATCGTGCGAAAACCCAGGGACGCAACTGCGTGGTTGCGCACTCGCCGTTGACCGCCGTGGCGGGCTGATTCCCGTTACGGCGTGACGCCATAGGCCCAGCGAAGGAACACCGGCAACATGCGCTTCCAGGTGGCCTGGTTGTGTTCCCCATCGGGCAGCAGATCGTAGACGACCTCGTCCGCTTGCGACGGCTGGTCGGGGTGATCCGTCTCGATGCGATAGCCCAGATCGCGCAGACCCCGCCGGTGCCTGCCATCGGGTGCCGCAAAACCGTTGATCACGTCCTGCAGATCTTCGACGGCATCGATGGTGCCGTTATGGTTGCGGTCATTGGTTTCTTCATGGCCGCCCACGGCAAACCAGAAACGCAGCGGCTTGCGCTGCCCGGCACGATCCACCATGGCCTGCGCCAGGCGCGTGCTTTCCACCGCCTGCGCATCGCTGCGATCGGCCGCCAGCCAGAACGATGGCGAGAACGCGCCCACTTGTCCGAACACGTCCGGGTACTCCCAGCCCAGGCTGAACGCATTGAGCGCACCCAGCGACCAGCCGAGCATCGTGCGCCCTTGAGCCGAAGCCTGCGTGCGGTAATGCGCGTCAACATAAGGCACCAGCGTGCCGGCGAGCCATGCCGAGTAATCGTACGCACGCGCTCCGATCGGGCCGATGCGCGAGCCTCCCACGATGCTTTGCCGACGTGCACGATCGAACAGCCCATAGCCCGACGCACGATCCTTGAGCATGTCCACCGCCACCACGATCACCGGATGGATCGCGTGTTGCGCGTAGAGCGTTGCAAGCGTCTGTTGCAAGCCAACCGCGTCCATGTCCTGCCCGTCGTTCGCGTACAGCACGGGATAACGCGCGTCCGAACGCGTGTAGCCCGGAGGGAGGTAGACCGTCACCTTGATCTGCTCGGGCGCGAACGCCTTCGCGTCCAACACGAGTTTTACCGGCGGAGGCAGCGCTTGCTCCTCGGCCTGTACCGGCAGCGGCCTGACCAGCGCTCCAGCGAGCAGGCAAATCGCCACACTTTTCCAAACTGCACGCATCACCATCGCTCCGCCGCCCTCAGCGCTCATGCACCACGATCCGTTTCCAATGTGCGCACCTCGTCCCGGTGCCCGGCCGCCGATCGACCACTTACCCAACCGAACAATGCAATGCCAACGATGATCATCACCGCGCCAAACGCTGAGTAACCATGCGGCCACGCCTCGCCCAGAAAGCTCGCACCAATCACCGTGGCGAACAGCAGCTCGGCCGCCTGCATCGCTTCCACCGCCGCGAGTGCGGTGGGCTCCGAACGAACCATCGCCGTGGCGCGGAAAAACAACACCGTGGCAATCACGCCCGACGACAAGGCCACGCCACCCGCGAGCAGGATTTCGCGCCAGCCCGGCGGGCCCACCGCGATCCACGTCACCACGGCGAGGATCAGCCACAGCGGCCAGCTGCACAGCGTCATGCCGAACACGCGCTGGGTGGCGCCTATCTGCGCGCCGCTGTGTTCCAGGTGCAGCAGCACCATGCGGTTGCCCAGCGGATACATGAAGGCCGAAAACACCACGGCCGCCATCGCCAGCCAGTCGCTGGCGCGCAGCTCGCCTTGCGCGTGCCCCCATTGCAGCGCGAACACGCCGGCCACGATCAACACGCCGATCGCCACGCTGCGCCATGCCAGATGCCGGCGTGCGTCGCGATAAATCAATGGCGCTAGCAAAGGGCCCGCCAGCACGGTGGTCTGGAAACTGCCTGCCACCAGCCAGGACGGACCGCTATTGGCCGCCCACGTCAACGGCAGACCGAACAACACGAATCCCACCGCGCTCCATAACAGCCATGCGCGCGGATAGCGCTTCAACTCGTTCGGCAATTCGCCCAGGCCACCCTGCCAGGGCAAGGCAATGGCCAGCAACGGCAAGGTGATGAGATAACGCAGGATCACTGCCCACGCCCAATGACCGCCGCCTGCCACCAGGCTGCGGTTGAGTACATAGGTCATGGTGAAGAACAGCGCCGCGCACAGCGCCAGTCCCACCGCGGCGATAGCGTTGGAGCGCATCGGCAGGCCGTGGTCGAAAACACCGAGTGTCGCAGACGCGCGGGCGTTTTCGAAGGCCGCTGGCGGCCCGAAGCTCGAATCAGCCGGCAGTGGCCGGCGCCAATGGCAGTTGCAGAGCGACCCGCAACCCGCCGCCGTCGACATTTTCCGCGTGGATGTCGCCGCCATGCGCTTTGACCACGCGCTGGACGATGGCCAGCCCCAGCCCGTGCCCGTCGGCGCGCGATGCATTGCTGCCGCGGAACAATGGCCGGAACAGCGAGCCAAGCTCCGCCTCCGGCACGCCGGGCCCGTTGTCGCGCACGGAAACGTCGACACGTGCGCCCACGGTCTGCGCCATCAGTTCGACCCGCCCGCCTTCGGGGCTGAACTTGATCGCGTTCGCGATAAGGTTGTCCAACGCCCGCTCCAGCAGCAGCTCGTTGCCGGATACCACGACCGGTGCGCCGTCGAACAAGGCCAAGGTGATATGGCGCGCGGCGGCTTCCAGTTCGGCGCGTCGCACGCTTTCGCGCAAGAGCGCGGCCAGGTCCACCGGTTCGCGGTTCACGCCGGGGATACCACCTTCGAGCCGCGACAGCGCCAGCATCTCGCCGGTCATATGGTCGAGGCGGCCAATTTCCTGTTCCGCCTGCAGGAAATATCGCGCGGCTTCTTCAGGCGTGCTGCGCTGGGCGAGATCGAGGATCAGGTGCAGACGTGCGAGCGGTGAGCGCAATTCGTGCGAGAGGTCTTGCAGCACGCTGCGATCGTGGGCGACCAGGGCCTCGATGCGTTCGGCCATCGCATCGAAATCGCTCGCGAGCTGGGTGAGTTCCTCCGGCGCGCGGCGCCCCTGCCCTTCGACGCGCGCGGACAATTCGCCCGCCGCCATGCGCCGCGTGGCCTTGCTGATCGCTTCCACCGGCTTGGCCACGCTGCGCGCCACCCACCAGCCGACGAAGCCGATGAAGAGCAGCGAGAGCCCGCCCTGGAACGCCAGGAAAATCGTCTGCCGCGTCTGCTGGCGCAGGCGCGAATGCGTGCGGCTCAGCGCCACCAGTTGGCGAACGCGGCCGTCGCTGCCACGTATCTGCTGCACGGCGAGATAAAGATTCGGCCATGGCTGCAGCACCATGTCGCGCTTTTCTTCCAGCCAGCTCGGCAGCGATTCCTGCATGGACGGGGGCATGCGGATCGGCGACAGCGCCTGTCCGTTTTCGTACAGCGTCGCCTCGATGCCTTCGCGCCGCTGTTGCAGCGACCACTCGGTGAGCGCCGTCGGGCCGCCCGCTTCAAACGCCTGATCCGCGCCTTGCGCCACGGCGGACCAGTTGATCTCCACCGCGGTGCTGTATTCGATGAAGCTCTGCGTGAGAAAGATACCCAGGGCCAGCGCCAGCAGGTTGGCGGCGCAGAAGCTGATCAACACGCGCCAGTAAAGCGAGCTCTTGAACGGACTCACGCGCCACCCGCCACGAGGCTGTAGCCCGCACCGCGCACGGAATCGATGCGTGGCGCCTGCGGCGACGCTTCGGCCAGCTTGTGGCGCAGACGGCTTACGTGCACGTCGATGCTGCGATCGAAACGCTCGAGCTCGCGGCCCAGCGCCATGCGCGTGAGCGTGGACTTATCGACCAGCTCGCCGGTGCGTTGAGCGAGTGCGAGCAGCAGCTGGAATTCCGCGCCTGTGAGCGACAACTCCTGCTCACCCACATAGGCGCGACGCTCGCCCGGCTCCAGTCGCAGCACGCCCACTTGCAGCGTGCCCGCCGTGGCCGGCGTATTGCGTCGCAGCTGGGCACGCACGCGCGCCAGCAATTCACGCGGCAGGCAGGGCTTGGTGAGGTAATCGTCCGCGCCCAGTTCCAGACCGATTACGCGATCCACCGGCTCGCCCTTGGCCGACAGCATGATCACCGGCAGGCGATGCTTGAGGCGCAGCTCGCGCAGCGTGTCCAGGCCGTCGCGCCCCGGCATCATCACGTCGAGGATCAGCAGGTCCGGGCGCGTCGACGGGTTGTGAAGCTGCGCAAGGCCGGCCTCGCTGTCGTGCGCGACATCCACCACGAAGCCCTCGCGCCGCAGGTATTCAGCCAGCAGTTCAGCCAGTGCGCGGTCGTCGTCAACGATGAGGATTCGGGGCATGTCGGGGATTTTTCTGGTGCCTGGAGGGCCATTCAAGCGGTGCGAAGGAACTTGCTCCACCGGCTTTACCGTTCTTTACCTTCCCGCAAAGAACATACACATAGCGCTGTCGTCAAATAGGCACCACGCAAGACCCCTCCACCACGACACAGGTAATCCCCATGCGCAAGAACATCTCTCTCGCTCTGGTGCTCGCTTCGGCTGTTGCTCTCGCTCCGTTCGCCATCGCCTCCGCTCAGGACGGTGGCCCGCACGGTGGTCACGGTCATGGCCACGGCGCGTTTGAGGCGTACAGCAAGCTGAACCTTAGCGACGCCCAGAAGGCCAGCATCAAGCAGATCATGCAGAGCTCCTTCTCGCAGGGTAAGGCCCAGCGTCAGGCGCTGCGCCAGCAGCGTGAAGCGTTCGAGCAGATGGCTCCGAATGCTTCCGGTTACCAGTCCGCGGCTACCGCCCTGGCCCAGGCCGAAGGCGCCGCCACCACGGCCCGCGTGCAGCAGCGCGCCGCGATCCGCGCCCAGGTCTACGCCATCCTCACCCCCGCCCAGCAGGCCCAGCTGGCCACCTTCAAGGCCCAGCAGGTTGCACGTCACCAGCAGTGGGAACAGTTCAAGGCCACGCACCCGACCTCGGGTTCGTCCTCGGCCCAGTAACGGTTCGGACGACGGCATAACAACGTAACGGCGCCTTCTCCGCGCCAGGTAAGAAACTCGGCGCCAGCCTGCATGCTGGCGCCGTTTTTTTGTGGGACCTCAATCCCCTTGTAGGAGCGCACTTGTGCGCGACCGCGGAGTCACGTGGGTACCGCTCCGTAGGTTTGTCGCGCACAAGTGCGCTCCTACAACAGGCTAATCGGCGATCAATCGGCCTTGAAGCCTGCCTGTTGCGCCGCCGGCACGAAGACCTTGTGCGCATAACTCTCCGGCTTGCTGCCCACGGCCACGCCGCCATGGATGCGCGACTGCTGCACGTCGCCGAAGAACCAGTACGGGAACGTCGGCTCCAGAGCGCTCGCTTCGTTCAAGCGGGCACGCAAGTCGGCCGGGATGTCGAACGACAGCGCAGCGAGGTTGTCATCCAGTTGAGCCAGCTTGGTGGCGCCGACGATCACCGAGGCGATGCCCGGCTGCGTGGCCACCCAGTTGAGCGCGACCTGCGCCATCGGCTTGTCCAGCTTGGCGGCCACCTCTTCCAGCGCGGCGACGATCGCCCAGTTGCGTTCGGTGAAGCGGTCGAAACCCGGTGCGCCCGAGATCTTCGCCAGGCGGCCGTCGCCCGCTGCACCGGGCTTGTACTTGCCCGACAGCAAGCCCATGCCGAGCGGACTCCACGCGGTGATGCCCATGCCCAGTTCGGCGGCCATGGGCACGAATTCGTGTTCCATGTGGCGCTCGATCAGCGAGTACTCCAGCTGCAGATTCACCAGCGGAGTCAGCGCATGCGCCTCGGCATACGTCTGCGCGCGCGAGGCGTACCAGGCCGGCACATCCGACAGGCCCGCGTAGCGGATCTTGCCGGCGCGCACCAGATCATCGAGCGTGCGTACGACCTCTTCGGCGGGCGTCAGCCGGTCCCATGTGTGCAGCAGGTAGAGATCGATGTAGTCGGTGCGCAGCCGGCGCAACGAGCCTTCCACGGCGCGCAGGATGTTCTTGCGGCCGTTGCCGCCGGCATTGGGGTTGCCGGGCTGGGCGTTGTAGCTGAACTTGGTCGACAGCACGACGCGGTCGCGGGTGCCGCTATCGGCCACGAACTGGCCCAGCAGCTCCTCGCTGGCGCCATCGGTATACAGGTCGGCGGTATCGATGAAATTGCCGCCGGCCTCCAGATAGCGGTCGAACATGGCGCGGGCGGTGTCCTGCGCCGCTCCCCAGCCCCAGTTGTCACCGAAGGTCATGGTGCCCAGGGCGAGGCGGCTAACGCGCAGGCCGGAGCGACCGAGGGTGTAGTAGGCATCGAGCGACATGGCGAACTCCCGTGATGGTGGCTGGTGCGGATGGGCAGAGCATGCGCCTTGCCATTACGGGGAAAAATCCGCATCTTGTGCATGCTTTATTAAGCGAGGCTAATTAATGGCTCAGGACCACGCCACCGCCCTGCGCGCCTTCCGCCTGATCGCCCGCCATGGGAGCTTCACCCGCGCCGCCGCTGAGCTGGAGGTCACCCCTCTGCGCTCAGCCAGACGCTGCGGCAGCTGGAAGACCATGTGGGCGTGCGCCTGCTGCACCGGACCACGCGCCGCGTGGGGCTGACCGAGGCGGGCCACGCCTTCCTCGAACGCATCGCCCCCGCCTTAAGCGAAATCGACGACGCCATCGACGCCTTGCGCCAGCACGGCGACCGGCCCGCCGGCACGCTGCGCATCGCCGTACCGCAGATGGTGCTCGATCACCTGATCGCCCCCTGCGTGGCCTCCTTCATGCGCGCATGGCCGGAAGTGAAGCTGGATATCCAGGTCGAGAACCGCCTCACCGACTTGATCGCCGATGGTTTCGACGCCGGCATCCGCCTGGGCGAACGCCTGGCGCGCGACATGGTGGCCTTGCCGCTGGGCGGCCCGCAGCGTGCCGTGGTGGTGGGATCGCCTGCGTACTTCGCCGCGCACGGACGCCCCATCCATCCGCGCGACTTGTCCACGCACGACTGCGTGCGCTTCCGTTTCAGCAGCAACGCGATCTATCGCTGGGAGTTTGCGCACCCGACGGGCGCGTCCAAGGGACAGTGGTTCGAACTGGACGTGGACGGCCCCATCACCACCAACGACCCCAGCATGGCGATACGCGCTGCCATCGACGGCCTGGGGCTCACGCATATGGTGGAACCCTCCGTGCGTGCAGCGCTGGCCGATGGCCGCCTGCAAAGCGTGCTCGACGACTGGTTGCCGCCGTTCGACGGCTTCTATCTCTATTACCCCAGCCGGCTGCAGGTGCCCCCGAAGTTACGCGCCTTCATCGAGCACCTGCGCCAGCACTGCGCTGTCCTGGCGACGGCTCACGAACGCCAGTGACCGGAAATATAGACATTGCCCGGGGCGTAGTAAGCCGGCACCCAGACCCGCGCTGCATAGTGCGGTCGCGGCGCCACCACCACGCAGCCGGTGAGTGACACGCTCGCGCTGAACATGACGGCGAGGCCGAGACCGATCAGCATGAGTCGACGCATGGTGTTCTCCTTCGGGTGGGTTTGATCCGGAGAACGCCGGTCTCGAAAAACCCGATGACGCGAACACCCGCTTTTGATGGCTGCGATTCATCGAAATCGCAGCCACCGTTCATGCTGACTTGATCCTTGCGCGTCAGTGCTGCTGGGCGAGCCGTTCCATCACCGTGCGGTAGCGCGCGGCGATGCGGTCTTCATCGCGATGGGTGAAGCCACGCACCATCCATTCGCCGCCCACCATCACATCGCGCACCAGCGGCGCGTTGCCGGCGAACAGGAAGCTGTCGATCAGCGAACGTTCGTCGCGTGCGGCAAGCAAGGGTGCGCGATCGTCCAGCACGATCAGATCGGCGCGTGCGCCCGGGCGCAATTCGCCGATCGGCAATCCCGAAGCCGTTGCACCGCCGCGCAAGGCGGCGCGCCACAAGGTCTCGCCCACGCTGTCGCCCTGATGACGTCCGGCGATATTGCGATGACGCGTCGCCAGGCGCTGGCCGTATTCCAGCCAACGCAATTCTTCCACCGGCGACACGGAGATATGCGAATCGGAACCGATGCCCAGCGTGCCGTTCGCATCCAGATAAGCCGCCAGCGGAAACAACCCGTCACCGAGATTCGCTTCCGTGGTGGGGCACAGACCAGCCACGGCGCCGCTACGCGCGATCTGCAGCGTTTCCTTGTCGGTCAAATGCGTGGCGTGGATCAGCGTCCAGCGTGCATCCACCGGGGCGTGATCAAACAACCATTCCACCGGACGCGCGCCGCGCGTGGCCAGGCAATCCTGCACCTCGCCGATCTGCTCGGCGATATGGATGTGGATGGGGCACTTACTGGCCGCATCGTTGGCGAGCACCGTACGCAAGGCATCCTCCGGCACCGCGCGCAGCGAATGCAAGGCGATGCCGACACGCAGCTTGTCGCTCTCGTGCTTGCGCAGGCTTTCGAGCAGGCGCAGATAGGACGGCACGTCGTGGCCGAAGCGGCATTGCCGCGGCGCCAGCGGACGGCCATCGAAACCGCCGCTCATGTACAACACCGGCAACAAGGTCAGCGCGATGCCTGCCTCGCGCGCCGCTTCGATCAAGGCCAGCGACATCGCCTCGGGCTGCGCGTACGGCGTGCCATCGGGCTGGTGATGCAGATAGTGGAATTCGCAGACCTGCGTGTAACCGCTCTTGACCATCTCCACGTAGAGCTGCGCGGCGATGGCCTGCAATTCGTCCGGGCCGATGGTGGCGGCGAACGCATACATGGTTTCGCGCCAGGTCCAGAAGCTGTCGTCGCTCTTGCCCTTGCGTTCGGCCAGTCCCGCCATGGCGCGCTGGAACGCATGCGAATGCAGGTTGGGCATGCCGGGCAGCACCCAACGGCCGAGGCGCTCGGCGTGCCCTCCCGATCCCTCGACCAGCATGCCGCCATCATCGATATCCAACACGGCGTCAGAGCTCCAGCCCTGCGGCGTCCAGAGTCGGTCGGCGGCGTAGCGGGTCGGGATGGTGGCTGCCATGAGCAAGCTCCGTAAGGACAGACTTCGAGTGTAACCGCTCGCCACCCCGCGCCGTTCACATCGCTGCGGCATAATGCGGCAATGGCCAAAAAATCTCAGGAACGCACGCCCAAGCTGCTGGTCAGGCAGGCCAAGGCCGCCGATGTACCCGCACTGGTCGACCTCACCGCCCGCGTCTATACGCCCGAATGGGGACACTCCGCGGAAATGCTGCGCTCCCAGCAGACGCACTTCCCGGAAGGCCAGTTCGTGGTCGAATACGAAGGGAGGATCGTCGGCTATTGCGCCACGTTCCGCATCGACGAGAAGACCGCGCTCGCCCCGCACACATGGATGCAGATCACCGGCGGCGGCATGGCCTCACGCCATCGCCGCGACGGCAACTGGCTGTACGGCATGGAAGTGGTGGTGCATCCCGATTACCGCAATATGCGCATCGGCCAGCGTCTATACCAGGCGCGCAAGCGGCTGTGCACTGATCTGAAACTGCGCGGCATCGTGTTCGGCGGACGCATTCCCGGGCTTGCGCGCAATCTGCATCGCTACGGCAGCGCCGAGGCCTATGTGCAGGCCGTGGTCGAAGGCAAACGCCGCGACCTCACGCTCAGCTTCCAGCTCAGCAACGAATTCGAAGTGGTCGGCTTGCTGCGCGGCTATGTGCCGTCGGACTATGAGTCGCTGGGCTATGCGGCGCATCTGGTGTGGCGCAATCCGCAGCTGCTCGATCACCCGGATATCCCCTCGATTCCCTCGACGCAGCGCCTGCCCGACATGGTGCGCGTCGCCTCCGTGCAGTACCAGCAGCGGCGCATCCGCTCGTTCGAGGAATTCGCCACCCAGGTCGAATACTTCACCGACATCGCCGCCGACTACAACGCGGACTTCGTCACCTTCCCCGAACTGATCACGCTGCAGTTGCTGTCGATCGAGAACGAGGAGCTGTCGCCGGTCGATTCGATCCGCATGCTCAGCCAGTACACGCCGCAGGTGAAGGAGCTCTTCAGCCGGCTGGCCGTGCACTACAACATCAACATCGTGGCGGGATCGCACCCGACCGAACAGGCCAACGGCGACATCCACAATGTCTGCTACGTGTGCCTGCGCGACGGCTCGATCCATGAGCAGGAAAAGATCCACCCCACGCCCAGCGAACGCACCGTGTGGAACATCACCGGCGGCGACACCGCGGCCACCATCCAGACCGACTGCGGCCCGATCGGCGTGATGATCTGCTACGACTCGGAATTCCCCGAAGTGGCGCGTCATCTCACCGACCAGGGCGCGCTGATTTTGTTCGTGCCGTTCTGCACGGACGTGCGCGAAGGTTACCTGCGCGTGCGCTACTGCTCGCAGGCGCGGGCGATCGAGAACCAGTGCTACGTGGTGCTGTCCGGCAACGTGGGCAACCTGCCAGGCGTGAACAACTTCGATATCCAGTACGGCCAGAGCTGCATCCTGACGCCCAGCGATTTTCCGTTTGCACGCGACGGCATTGCCGCCGACTCCACCCCGAATATCGAAACCGTGCTGTTCGCCGATCTGCACCTGGAAAGCCTGGCGCGCGCACGCAATGCCGGCGCCGTGCAAAACCTCAAGGACCGCCGTTTCGATCTTTACGAAACCCGCTGGACCCGCAAGTCCGAGCCGTCCTCGTGAGCGACGCCGACAAAGAACCCGCCCGCCCGTCGCCCGTCGCCGGGCGTTTCCAGCAACTGGCCGGATCGGAATTGTTTTCGCCGATCCAGTGGCGGCGTCGCGTGCTGTTCTGGGGCGGCGCGGTGCTGGTCGGACTGGCGGCAATCGGCTTCACCCAGGCGGCCGACTGGGCGTTCAACACGTTCCACGGTGTGGTCACGCGCAACCGGTTCTGGGCTTTCCTGATCACACCGGTCACGTTTGCCCTGCTGGCGTGGCTCACAGAAGGAGCACTCAGGCCAACGCGAGGCTCAGGTATTCCTCAAGCGATTGCCGCGCTGAAAGTCGAGGACGAAGGTTTTCGGCAAAGCCTGCTTTCCTTGCGCATCGCCATCGGCAAGATGGGCCTCACGCTTGCCGCACTGCTTGGCGGTGCATCGGTGGGACGCGAAGGTCCAACCGTGCACGTGGGTGCGGGTTTGCTGTACTCGCTGGGACGTCGCTTCGGTTTCGACGAACCTGCTGCCGCCGGGCGTTTCATCCTCGCCGGCTCCGCTGCCGGCCTGGCGGCCGCATTCAACACGCCGCTGGCGGGCATCGTGTTTGCGATCGAAGAGATGAGTGGCTCGTTCGAACATCGCGTGAGCGGCATTCTGCTCACCGCGGTCTTCATCGCCGGCCTCGTTTCGCTGGGTATCCTCGGCAATTACGCCTACTTCGGCCATTTCGACATCGGCCTGCCATTGGGCAAGGCATGGTGGGCGGTGCTCGCCACGGGCATCGTGTGTGGACTGGCCGGTGGTTTGTTCGCGCGCCTGATTCTGCCCAGCGATACCGGCTTGCGCGGTGTCGTCGGTCGGCTGCGCGCACGCCAGCCGGTGCTGTTTGCGGGAGCTTGCGGGCTTGCGCTGGTCTTGCTCAGCCAGCTGACGAATACCGGTTTGTACGGCACCGGCTATGCGCAGGCCAAGGACATCCTGCAAGGCCACGCCGATACGGTGTCCAGCTTTGGCGTGCTGAAGTTTCTCGGCAACATCGCTTCGTACTGGGCAGGCATTCCCGGCGGCATCTTTTCGCCGGCGTTGGCCGTGGGTGCGGGGCTGGGCAATAACTTGTGCGCCATCCTGCCGGGGGTTGATCCGTCCGCGGTCGCCCTGCTCGCCATGGCCGCTTATCTGTCCGGCGTCACCCAAGCGCCGCTCACCGCCACGGTGATCACGATGGAGCTTACCGACAACCAGCAGATGGTCTTGCCGATCATGGCCACTTGCCTGCTGGCGCGCGCTGCTTCGTCGCTGCTGTCGCGCAAGCCGGTCTACCGCGCGCTGGCGGACAAGCTGATCGAAGGCTATGAACTGGAGCGCGCGCGACGTGCCGCTGAAGAAGCGCATGACGACGAAGTCTTCAACGATGCGCCACCGATCGTGGAAGATCCCGCGACGCCCCTGCTTCCGCCGGAATCCACTTCTCCTGACAAACCCACTGATCACCGACCGTCATGACGCCACGCTGGGACTCTCTGCTGATCAACGCAACGCTGGCCACTTTCGCTGGCGATAAACCGTATGGCTTGATCGAACACGGCGCCATCGCGATGCATCAAGGTTGCATTGCATGGGTAGGACCGGAGGCGTCGCTGCCAGGCGATGCCAGCTCGCTCGCATCGCAAGTGGAAGACCTCGGCGGCGCGGTGGTCACGCCCGGCCTGATCGACTGCCATACGCATCTGGTGTTCGGCGGCAACCGCGCGCATGAGTTCGACCTGCGCCTCAATGGCGCCACCTACGAAGAGATCGCGCGCGCCGGCGGCGGCATCGTGTCCACGGTGAAAGCCACCCGCGCTGCCAGCGAGGACGAGCTGTTTGCCCAAGCGTTGCCGCGCGGCCATGCATTGATGGCCGATGGCGTCACCACGCTGGAAATCAAATCGGGCTACGGGCTGGATCTGGAAACCGAGCGCCGCATGCTGCGCGTGGCGAGGCGTCTGGGCAAAGCGCTGGGCATCACGGTGCGCACAAGCTTTCTGGGCCTGCATGCACTGCCGCCCGAATATCGCGAAGATCGCGAGACCTATGTATCCCTGGTATGCGACGAGATGCTGCCTGCGCTTGCCGCCGACGGCCTGGTCGATGCGGTCGATGCCTTCTGCGAAAACATCGGCTTCACGCTCGAGGAAACGCGCCGCGTATTTGATCGTGCCACGCAGCTGGGTTTGCCCGTGAAGCTGCATGCCGAGCAGCTTTCCGATCTCGATGGCGCGGCGCTGGTCGCCCGTTATCACGGTTTGTCCGCCGACCATCTCGAATATCTCAGCGACAGCGGCATGCGCGCCATGACTGCCGCGGGCACGGTGGCGGTATTGCTGCCGGGAGCGTTCTACGCGTTGCGCGAAACCAAGCTGCCGCCCATTGCCGGCTTGCGCGAACATGGCGTGGCCATGGCCGTCGCTACCGATTGCAATCCGGGCACCTCGCCCCTGCTCTCGCTGCGGCTCGCCGCCGGCATGGCGTGCACGCTGTTCCGTCTCACGCCTGAAGAGGCGCTGCGCGGCGTCACCGTCCATGCAGCGCGAGCGCTCGGTCTCAGCGACCGTGGCACGCTTGCGCCCGGACAGCGGGCGGATCTGGCCGTATGGAACGTGAACCAGCCTGCGGAGCTGTGCTACTGGATCGGCGGCAGCCATGCCCTGCGCAAGGTGTTCATCGGCGGCGAGGCCCAGGCGGCCGCCTGAGCGGTTTTCAGGCAAAAAAAAGCCCCCGCTCAGCGGGGGCCTTCTTGTGAAGTCAGGCGCTTAGGCCGACTTCTTCTTCGGCGCGGCCTTCTTGGCGGCAGCCGGCTTGGTCACGGTCGTCTTGCTACCGGCTACGGCCGGCTGCAGCGAGTGAGCGCGGCTATTGCCGTAGCTGCCACGGTAGGTCTTGCCACGACGGGTCCTGCGATCGCCCTTGCCCATGAGGGAACTCCTTGATTCGTTAGGGTGAATACGGCCAACCATCGTATCAGCGACGGCCCAAAGCGCAATAGTCAGCGACAACCGGGGCCAGCGCAGCCGCGCAGCTCGTCGGGACAGCGCTCGACGTCGATCTGCACCGTAACGTGCTGAATGCCGAAGCGTTCGGCCAGCACGCCGTTGATGGATCGGATCGCCGTCACACTGCTCGCACCCTCGTGCAATTCAGCGTGCAAGGTTGCCATGCGCGAACCCGAAGCGAGCTGCCATACGTGCAGATGATGCACATCGCGGATGCTTGCGTCGGCGCCACGCAGCGCCTCCGCCACATCGCCGGTATCCATGCCCTCGGGCACGCCTTCCAGCAAGATGTGCGCGGAACGGCGCAGCAGGCGCCACGCGCTGTTGAGGATCAGCAGCGACACCAGCAGCGACAGCACCGGATCGGCCCAGTTCCAGCTCAGCCAGCGCACCAGCAGCGCGGCAGCGACCGCGCCCACCGAACCGAGCAGGTCGCCCAGCACGTGGAGCGTCGCGCCAGCGAGGTTGACGTCGTCGTGCGCGTGTCCGTGCAGCGTGCTCAGCACCAGCACATTGGCCACCAGGCCGATCAGTGCGACCACCAGCATCATGCCGGACAGGATATGGGTGGGCTCGAACAGGCGCGTCACCGCTTCGTACGCAATAAACGCCACCAGTACGAACTGGGTGAGTGCATTGACGAAGCCGGCGAGCACTTCAAGACGCCCGTAACCGTAGCTGCGACGCGCGTCGGCCGGTCGACGGGCAAACCATGCGCCGGCCACGGCCAGCAGCAGCGCCAGCGAGTCGATCAGCATATGGCCGGCGTCGGCCACCAGCGCCAGCGAGCCGGACCAGAAACCGCCAACCGCTTCCACCACCATCATCACGGTGGTGAGCACGAATGCGAAGATCAGTTTCTTCTCGCGACCACTGATGCCGCCATGCGCGTGGTCGTGACCATGCGCATGACCGTGGGCATGGTCATGGGCGGAATGATCGTGGCTGTGGGCGTGGGCGGAACTCATGCGCAAATGCTAGGAATCACGGGCCCCGTTACACAATCACGGCGGCTTTTGCCGCGATGATCAGTGAGCACACTGCGGACCGTGAATATGCAGCGCACGCTGCGTGCGCAAGTTCACGAAGTGCGCGCTTGCCACGAGCAAGCCGCCGCAGGTGACCATCACGCTGTGCACGCCGATGCCGAATTTCTCGGCGAAGGTGACCCCGAAGATCAACAACGCCAGGCCCGGCAGCGCCAGTAGCAAAGGCACCGGCCGGTGGTGATGTCGATAACCGCTGACCAGGCTGATCAGCGCCAGCGCGCAGGCAAACATCACGAAGCCACGCTCGAACGCGTGGTCGGCAAGGAAACCCAGCCCAATGAACGGAAGTATCGCCAGCACGAACGGAAGCGCCGCGCAGTGGATGGCGCAAAGGAAGGATGCTGTCGCACCCACCCGGTCAGCCAGAGACCAAAAGCGATTGTTGTGCTGCTGGGGAGCTGCCATCGGATCGGGGACCGGCACGGAGCATAGGGGTCGTCAGGTGACCCATTGACGCCATGTTACATTATAACGCCATGAACGCAAACCTTCCGGCCACGGTCATTCAGGCGGAGGCAGTCAGCTCTTGCGGCAGTGTTTGCACAGACCGTGCACTTCCAGCGTCTGCGCCTGGGGCCGAAAGCCAAAGCTCTTGGCCTGTGCCTCGATCAGCTCCGCCACGCGTTCGTCGCACACTTCCTGGGCGCTGGAACAGTTGTCGCAGATCAGGAACGGCACCTGGTGCGCCTCGGCCGGGTGATGGCAGGAGACGAAGGCGTTGATCGATTCCAGCTTGTGGATGAAGCCGTGCTCGAGCAGGAAATCGAGCGCGCGATACACCGTGGGCGGCGCTGCGTTGCCGTGACGCTCGCGCAGCTGATCGAGCAGGTCGTACGCCTTCACCGGCTTGCCGGCGGCGGCGACCAGTTCGAGCACCTCTTTGCGCAGAGGGGTCAACCGGAGACCGCGTTCCTCACTGGCATGCTCCACCGCACGCACGAAGCTTTGCGCGTCGTCGTGGTGATGGTGATGCGTGTGCGGTTTGTCTACGGCATGACTCAATGGATTCACCTCGGAAACCATCATACACCGACGTCTATGTGAGGCCTGTTGCAGCCCATCGCAAGCCGGCTCAGCGTCGCGACGGCAACGGCGGCGGCACGGCTTTGGGCTTAGGCCGCGGCCTCAACACAATGACCACCCAGCCAATCGGGCCGAGCACGGCCGCCAGCACGACGCCCTCCACCGTGCGCCCACGCCACCAGCCCAGCAGCGCGCCCACCACCATAAACAGCACGCTCCACCAGAACAGCGCCACCCACGGCACCAGGCCCATCAGGTTGAGGAAGATGTGCAGGAAGGCATCAGGACTGTCCGGATCCACCCCTTGCGTCGCTTTTTCCAGCCATTGTTCCACGGGCGCTCCACGAAGGCGTAAAGAGGGGCCGACTCACTACGATAGACCGTTCAAACGGTGTCCGCGCGTGGCATGCACCCGCCACCACTACCGTTTCTCCAGCGGATCCAAACCATGCGCTGCCTGCTGATCGAAGACGATACCCAAACCGTTGCCTTGATCCAGGAAGGTCTGATCCAGGCCGGCCACGAGGTCACGGTCTGCCATGACGGCGCCAAACGGACTGGCGCACCGCCAGCGAACAATGGGATGTCGTCCTGCTCGACCGCATGCTGCCCGGCGGCCTGGATGGGCTCGATCTCCTGGCGACGATGCGCCTGAGCGACGATCGCACGCCGGTGCTGGTGCTCAGCGCACTGAGCAGCTTCGATGAACGCATCCGCGGCCTGGGCAGCGGCGGCGACGACGACGACGACCTGACCAAGCCGATTGCGCTGGATGAATTGCCCGTCCGCGTCGAGGCCTTGGCGCGGCGCGCCGGCCAGCGCAGCGGTAAGTAATGAAACATTTCCGGCATGCGAGCTCCTTAAGCCGGCAGGCTTGCAATTAACGTAGCACCGCAACTGGTGTGATGACCGTGCAAAGCGACCGCTGCGCCAGCAAAGCGCAAGGTGGCATCCCCCTCCACGATGGTAGTGGGCCCGCACCTTGGGCACATCACGGCGTCACCAACACGAGCAATACGTCGGCCGTCGATCCTCCATGTGTGCAAGACCGGCATGACAGTGCCGCCATGGGTGGTTCTATCGCCCTCACGCACAGGGCGCTTGCCGGGAAAGCGCATCATCATCTCCTGATATGGATGCCATGAGTCATGGGCGCAAACGCCCGCAGAGGTTGATCAAGGGCTATTTGCCACCTGCCGTCTGCGGCATCAGCGTCACGCCAAAGGGATTGCCGGACGGCTTCTTGCCTGGCGTTGGCGAAGTGATGGTGATCAGGGTCACCTCATCCTTGTTGCGCATCGGCACCACCACGCTGGTATCACCCTCGAGGTAACTGGCCATAGTGGCTAGCGCGATGCCGACGAAGGGCGAGGCGGCACCCGTATCGCCCAGGCGTTGCGTGAGGTCGTAGCTTTCCTTTGATTCGAGCAGATCGACGGGGCTGCCGGCGGCTTTCAATGCGGGCATCAGTTCGGCCAGGGCGGGCACGTCCGGTTTCTGTCCGGCGTCGTAGAACACGCGGGCGGGCGACGGATCGATCGTTTCGGTCGCCTTATTCCAGCCTTCGGCCAACACGGCGGTCAACGCCTCATTCTTCAACCGCGTGCCCGGCTTGGCCGGATTGTCGAGCGGAACGGTGACCGGACGGTGCAGCACGGCAAGCGTCTTCAAGGCGTCCCACTGCTCGAGTTCCCGCTTCGTAAATGGCTGGGGAATAAAGGGCGATGGAACAAAGTCCTGCTTGGGCGGGCGTGCCCAGCCGGTGAACTCCGGATCGATCGGGTTCTTGTTGATTTTGGTGTAGGGAGCGTAGAAACGCAGCCAGTTGATGCGCTCGGGGCGGCCGACGACGAGGGCGACCATGCCGTCGGTGAGCCTTCCTGGCGGGCGGCCATCGACTCCGCCGCCCATCGACTTCAGCGTCACGTCTTTGCTCGAAAGCGCGGCCTGCATATTGAATCCGTCAACAGTGTAGATCAGCACGGCCGGCAAATCGGGATTTCTCTCGAATAACTGGAAGATGCTCTCGATCACAAATTCCGGAGTGTCATCGCAGGCGATGCCATTGGGAAGGTTGAGGATGCGGTGCCAATGCAGCCCTGCGTCTGGGCGAAGACCGTTCACCATCGTGCTAAGCATCTCATCGACGTCACCAGCCCTCAGACGAGGATTGGGAACTTCCGAATTCCAGCCGCGCACAACCGTCACGGTTGGAATTGGCCACTTCTCGGGGAAATCACGCAGACCCAACTCCAACGCATCGAGTTTGCGCTTGCTATAGGCCATGTTCCTATCGTCACCAGTGAAGGGATATTTTTTTGGATCAGTCGGCAATGCCGAACCCACATGCAGTCCTGTTGGCTGCACGGCATCCTGCGTTTGAAGCGCCGCCCATGCCTGTCCTTGACGAAAGACATCCACGCTCAACCCAATGCTAAGCACATCCAACGTTTCCAGGCGCGCAGTATCGGTGGGTGCTTTGTAGAGTGGCGAGTTGAGCATGGAAATGGCCTCCGTGGCCGGTATAGCGGATGGAGATGACGTACTTACACAAGCGAGATTGGACAGCGGAGCGGAAGACGGCGTCGCCGCATGTCCCTTCATCAAGGCAAGCAAACAAAGGGCCCCTGCGCCGAAGCGGCGCCATTGCCATAACCAAGGGGTCATGACTTACTCCCCTCGGGTGGTGTGCCACCGTTTTGCAGAGGTCTGCCTAAGAGGCGTCCACCGATGGTCTGGCTGGCCACCAGTTCTGGCATGTCGATGCTCATCTGCACTGGCTGCTGGCCGGTTTGCCGATAATTGACCGTGTCATCAATTAATTCCTTGAACCCATGGCTGGTCAACTGCTCGTCGTTGTAAAACGCCAGCACGTCTGCGGCGGGCAAGTCCTCCAAAACATTGGCGACCGAATTCCCACCTGAGTCATCCCAATTCTCGTCCTTCTTCTTCCAATCCAACCTCCAATCCGCCACCCGACACAGATACGCATAAAACCCCTCCTCCATCACGCTGCGCGTCGGCCCGATCGCGAGGTCATAGGCCATCACGTATTGGCTATGCATCGGGTTGGCCGGGATGGCTGAGTGGAACGACAGCGGCTCGTCCGTGCGTTGCCAGCGCCTGGCCGCTTCGTTGGGTGTCTCGCTGTGAATGATGTTGACCTTGCCGTTGCCCAAGACGATGACCCGCTTGACCTGAGTGCGGTCGGCGACGTCTTTGCCTTGGTTGAGCATGGCCTCGACATCCTGCGCGCTCCGTCCCCTGGCAAAGGCGGCGCCTTCATCCATCTCGGTGGTGAACAAGTCCTTGTCGGGGTTCCAGCCATCCGAACGGGTGATGGCGATGCGGGCATCGATCGGGTCCAGTTGCTGCTTGGCCTGATAGACGCCGCTGGGGGTGTCGCGCTGGGCCACTTCGGCACCGTTGGCGAAGTCGGCGGTGACCGGCAGCGGCAATGGGGCTCCGTTGAGGGTAACGGCCTGCCCCTTTGAGAAGTCGGCGCGTCCAAACCGCGCCTGCCAATTCATGCCAGTGTCCTCCCACGTTCTTTCTCCGTCGCGCAGCAAGGTGTAGCGATAGCCAGCCGGGTAGACGCCTACTTGCTCGGGGGCGCCGTCGCGATGGCGCAGCGTAAATACTCTCTGGTTGAAGCGCGTACCCAATTGCGACAGCACGCGTTGCGAGCCGCGGGCATCGGGCACGCCCTGCCAGCCGATTCCCTGCACATTGGACAGCCCCACGGTTTGGTCTTGGGGGGTGAAGTACAGGCTGACCAGGCCGCGGTTATCGCGCTCGGTGACAGTGACAGCTTGGCCACCAATGGTGGTCTGGCAGGTATGTCCGTTCCAATTGGCGCCGCCAACGCGCGTGTTGATGTCGTCGCTGGCCATCTGGGGGAGAGAAACGGCGGTGTTGGCTTGTCCGGTGATGAATTGAACAATGCCGCTCAAGGTCGTCAGGCGTGCCTCACGGGTCTGCTGTTTGCTGAAGTTTTGCAAGGTTTCGTTGAACGGCTCCTCCAGGCTGTAGGGCGAGTTCAACATCACGAACCCGTCGATCGGCGGCTGTCCCTTGTCCTTCAGCAAAGCATTCGCCAACAGGGTAAGCATGGTCCCCTGACTATGCGCGACGACGTTGATTGTGTCGCCCGGGTAACGCTTGCGGATGATTTGCACCAGCATGGCCAACCGTTGCGCGCCAAGCACCATGTAACGGCGATGCGCGGCAGGCAATAGTGGATGCGTGGCGGTGCCGGCCAAGGCATCCACCGGCACAAAGCCAAAGAGTTTTCCCGTGAAGCCGTTACCCCACATGTCCGGCAAGGTGGTGGTGGCATTGGCGAAGGGGCCGCCCTCCTTGGTGCCTGCCTTGTCCAGCCGATTGCCATGGCGATCCAGCCATTCACCATGGGGCTGGTTCTTGTCGATAGCCGCCTCTTCCTCGCGGTAGCCCCAGTAGAACGGCACCACGACACTGCATATGCCATCGTCGCCACGGCGAGCGCTGCCGAATTTGCGGCGGTAGTAGATGGCATCGGGGTTGGCCGCCTGGCCATCGTCGTCTTGAGGCAGGCTGTATTCCGCCGCTTTCAGGCGGCCGGGATTGTTGCCGGTGAGCTTGCCTGGCGTGAGCAGGTCCAGCCGTTCGTTGAGGCCGTCGCACAGACCTTTTTCGATGGCTGCGTATACCCCAGCCAGATCGTTGACACCGTGCACCAGAATCGTGACGCACGGGCGCTTGGGCCCCACCGGTATGGGGATATCGCCTCCCTTCGGAAGCGTGTTGCCTTTGGCGCTGGCCAGCGCGATGGATGGAGGGTTGAGCATGACGATGAATCTCCAGAGACGTGCTGGATGATCGCGCTGCTTGGTTTGTCGGCCTGTGGCGACACCACCACGGAGCCTACGGCCGGCACCTGCCCGCATTGGGTTATCACGACGGTAGCGCCCAAGCATTTGGAGGCTTGGATAGAAACGCTTTACGTCAAGGACAGCAACGGCAACTGGTTGCATATCCCGCAGGGAGTGGTGGGGGAATTGCCGGATACCGCTGGCTGGAGCGGCCTTCGTTACGGTGGCGGTGGCCCGAACTTTCGCGACGCAGGCGCGCCCATGGAAATCTACGTGCGCTGGCAGTCGCTCGTCGAACCGCAGACCTACAACTGGCGCTTCACCGTGCCCGAATCCATGCGCCAGCTGTTGCTAAAGCGCGAGATGGGCAAGGTCTGGTACAAGCCCCAACCCGAAATGGCCTGTCGCAGCGATATCACAGTAGGCGTGGCACCCGGTGGCCACACCATCTTGTGGGTGGATGGCCAAGGACTAGCTTCCGTGGAAATTGCGCGTGGCCGCGGCACAGCCGAACCTCTAGGACCGGACCAAGGACGTCACGAAGGACGTTACGTCCGCATCTCGGACGACGCCAAGAAATACGTCGAAGAGCACGGCATCCCCTACGACAGCTGGTAACCGCCCCTCCCTTTGATGACTGGATGCCACACCCAACGCCCTCTCTTTCACAGACGAAACGTCATGACCCAAGCCAACCCTCCCAAACGCAAAAAGCATCCATTGACGGAGTGCGTGCATGATTTTCCGTTTGCTTATATCGCTGGCCTCGTTGCTTGGTTTGTCAGCCTGTGGCGACACCTCCACAGAGCCTACGGCCGGCACCTGCCCGCATTGGGTTATCACGACGGTAGCGCCCAAGCATTTGGAGGCTTGGATAGAAACGCTTTACGTCAAGGACAGCCACGGCAACTGGTTGCATATCCCGCAGGGAGTGGTGGGGGAATTGCCGGATACCGCTGGCTGGAGCGACCTTCGTTACGGCGGCGGTGGCCCGAACTTTCGCGACGCAGGCGCGCCCATGGAAATCTACGTGCGCTGGCAGTCGCTCGTCGAACCGCAAACCTACAACTGGCGCTTCACCGTGCCCGAATCCATGCGCCAGCTGTTGTTAAAGCGCGAGATGGGCAAGGTCTGGTACAAGCCCCAACCCGAAATGGCCTGTCGCAGCGATATCACGGTAGGCGTGGCACCCGGTGGCCACACCATCTTGTGGGTGGATGGCCAAGGCCTCGCCTCTGTGGAAATTACGCGTGGCCAGGCCACCGTGGAACCTTTGGGTCCGTATCAAGGATTTTCAAAGGGGAAGTATCGGCCGATGCATGAGCCCGCGAGTCAATACATCAAAGAACACAGCATCCCCTACGACAGCTGGTAACACCATTTTTCCGAGCAACGCTGGCTTCGCTGTTTTGCAGCGCTCTCACACGCTTGGAAAACAGATCACTTCAGGAAAGCAAGCAGGACATCCAAGGACGTTTCCATGACCAACTATCTGTCCCCCGTCAAACGCTACGGCCCCGCCCTGTTGCGTCAGTTCAAAAGCGCGACGCCTGTGCTACTGCTGCTCGGCATGGCCTTTCTGTTGATCGCCATCTGGTGGCTGGGTCCCCAATGGACATGGCATGACAAGAAGCCACTGGCCCCGCTGTCGGTGCGCATCCTGCTGACGGTCCTGCTTTTGCTCGTACCTGCGCTGGTGTGGGCGACAAGGTTGCGCCGCCGCAACAAGGCGCTTGAGGCCAAAGAGCAGAAGGCCCAGGCACATTTGGATGACAAGCGCCTGAAACACGTCGAAGCCCAGCAACGATCGCTCAACCAAAGCCTGGCCGTGTTCAAGACGAGCGTGCCTGGCCGCCAGGGCTTGTACAAACTGCCGTGGTATCTGGTGATGGGCGCGGAGGATGCGGGCAAAACCAGTTTCATCAACCGCTCCAACCAGGACTTCTACCTCACCGGTGCCACCAAGGCATCGAGCAAGCGGACGGACGATCCAGATCTTGCCTACGCCATTGACTGGTGGATGGGCGACCAGGCGGTGCTGATCGATGTACCGGGCCAGCTGATCGATCAAAATGACGCGGGCGCTCCGGCCGACCTCATCGAGAGCTCGACACCCCCGGATGCCTCGCCCGTTGCGCAAAAGCCCGCGCCGAATACAACGTCCGCTTCGAACAAATCGGAGGTTGTCCTGCCGGCAGGCACGCTGCCTCTGCTTTGGGAGAACTTGCTTGACTGGCTGGGGCAACATCGAAGCCGCCGTCCCCTGAACGGCGTGGTGCTGGTGATCGACCTGATCGCCCTGCTCAATCAAAAGCCGAGCGACCGCAAGGCCCAGGCCACGCTACTTCGCTCGCGCCTGCTCGACCTGGGTGCCCACCTGGGTACGCGGCCGCCGGTTTACGTCGTGTTGACCAAGGCGGATCAGCTCGACGGCTTTGCGACATTCTTCTCGCGCCAGCCGCGCGCCGTGCGCGAAGACATCCTCGGCTTCACCTTTACCTTGGATTCGGTAAAGGACTTCGATGCGTGGATCGCAGAATTGTCCCAGAGCTATGGCCAGATGGTGGCTCGTCTGAACGAGCAAGTGTTCGATGCGCTGAGCGAACCGTTCGAACGAGAGCAGCGTGAGGGTTTGTTCTCACTCACCCGCGAACTCAATGGCCTGCTTCCCCTATTGCTTCGCCATCTCTCCGACGTTCTTGCCAGTGATCGATCGGGTGCGCCGGCACTGCCGCGCGGCGTCTATTTCTCCTCCGTCTTCCAGGAGGGTGCACTCAATAACGCATTCGTGAATGCCGCAGCGGAGGCGTTTGACCTTAAGGCAGATGTACCGCGTGCTCAGCCCGCGGGACGCGGCTCGGTGTATTTCGCCCAGCATATTTTCCAGCGCATCATTTATCCCGAAGCGGGGCTGGCAGGTGACAACGTCAAAGTCATCGCCGACAAGAAGCGCGCCTTGCTGATCCACCTTGCCGTGGCAACGGTGGGTGGCCTGTTGGTCACGGCGGGCTGGTACCACTACTACACGTTGAACCGCGATCTGGCGTTGAACGTATTGGCCAAAAGCCGGGATTTCAGCGGCAAGCACGTCGATACTGCGTCGGACCCCACCGGGCGGAACCTGCTGGTGCCGCTGGATCAGATTCGTGACGCAGTGACGGTCTATGGCGACTACCGCGACGCGTGGCCGATCGTTTCCGACATGGGCCTGTATCAAGGCCGCAAGATCGGCCCCAAGGTGGACGAGGCCTATCTGCAATTGCTGTCCAAGCGCTTCCTGCCGGAGCTGGCAGGCGGCGTCATGAGTGCCATGAACGACGCACCCGCCAACAGCAACGAGGAGCTGGCCGCTCTACGCGTCTACCGCATGATGGAGGACCGCCAGAACCGCCGCGCGCCCATCGTGGAGGACTGGATGGCCAGATACTGGCATCAGGCCTTTCCAGGTGATGGCACCGAACAGAACGCCCTGATGCGTCATCTTGACTACGCCATGAAGTATGTCGATGCGGAACTGCCCCAATACCGCGAGCGTGTGGCGGAGGTGCAGCAGGATCTGCGGCAGATTCCCACGCCGCAACGTGTCTACATGGGCATGCAACAGCAGGCGGGTGACACCTTGCACGCACCCTTGGACTTGCGCCGAGAGATCGGTCCGGCGTTCGATGTCGTGTATCAGGCCCGCGCAACGGATGCCGCCAAACGACCCGCCACACAGATCGACGCGCTGCTTACCGCTCGCGGCTTCCACGAATATTTCGAGCCTCGCAGCCAGGACGTGACGGAACTGGCGATGATCGACGAGTGGACGTTGGGCCAGCGCAATCACATCGACTACTCCGAGGCCGACAAGCAAGCGTTGGCGGGCCGTGTTCGCACGATTTACACCGCGGACTACATCGCGAACTGGCGCCAGGGGATCAACCAGCTCGACGTCGTGGATTTCAACGACATCGGCCAGGCGGTGACCGTACTCGAAAGCATCACCAGTGCTGCCGCACCGATGCGCCGCCTTGTCGAAACAGTGCGGGACAACACTCAGCTCAACCCGCCGGTGCCGTCAGACGGCAAGCTCAAGGCGCCCACCTCCGCCAACGAAGCTGCCAACCGCCAGTTGGCCGCGGACGTCGCCCGATCATTCGCCCCGCTGACCGATTTGCTGACGGCCAAGGGGGACAAGCCCTCGTATCTGGATGAAACCATGGCTGCCGTCGGCAACGTTCGCGATGCGGTCAAGAGCGTCCAAGACAGCCCGGATCGCGGCAAGGCAGCTCTGGCCATGGTGCTGGACCGCTTCGCCTTGAAGGGCCAGGACCCCATCGGGATCCTGCAGCGCTTCGCGACGGGTCTGCCAGAACCACTCAACGGCCAAGTTAAAAAAATCGCCGACGAATCGTCACAGGTGCTGCTCGTCGAAGCCCTGCGCGAACTGGAGCGACGCTGGGATGCGGATGTGTACAGCTTTTATAGCGAGCATTTGGCCGGACGCTATCCGTTCAACCCGGCCAGCGCTTCCGATGCGTCGCTGGAGGACTTTGAAGTCCTGTTCGGACCGCAGGGCCGACTGCAGCAGTTCCGCGACAAATACCTCAAGATGTTCCTCGAGGACAATCTCGATGCGCTGTACTCCGAGCGTCGCGGAGGGTATCTGGTGCGCACCGATGTACTCACTCAGCTGGAAGCCGCCAACCGTATCCGCGACGCATTCTTCAACAATCGCGGCGCGCTGAACGTGCAATTCAACGTGACGCCGCTGGGGCTGACGGCCAATCGCCGCAGCAGCGTGCTCGGTATCGAAGGCCAGCTGATTTCCTACGATCACGGCCCCAGCAACAGTGTTGGCTTGATGTGGCCAAACGGCCTGGGTAGCAGCACCGACAGCCGCGTCACCCTGGTCAACAGCAGTGGCAACAGCAGCAGCCTGGTATTTCGCGGCCCCTGGTCCATGTTTCGCCTGTTGAGCCGCGCGCAGCTCACGGGCACTACACCCACTACGGTCGATTTGAGCTTTACCGCCGACGATGGTGGCGCGATGCGCTATCGCATCAGCGCTGAGAAGGCCAACAACCCGTTTACCCAACGCATCTTTAATAACTTCGCGCTGCCGCGCACCTTGTTGCGGGATGACGCGGCATCGGTCTCTCCGGGCACACAACCTATGGCGCCACCCGCCAAACCCGTGGCGAATTGAGTGTGCTGTCCACGCTCCATCAGACGCCGCAGGGCGCCGTTTGATGGAGCGTGGTTCTGGCTACTAGGTGGATGCACCAGGTCACACGTCCGCATTCCCTTTCTTCGGGAATAGCGGCTCATTAATGCAGGTTACGAACCAAACCGGACTTAGCCCTTCGCCTTGGCGATGGCGTCGTCGATACGCTGCAATGCCACCTCGCGACCCGCGAGATAAATGGTGTGATCGATCGATGGCGACACCTGCGTGCCGGTCATCGCCACGCGCAGTGGCTGGGCGATCTTGCCCATGCCGAGTTCGAGCTTGGCGGCGATCTGCTCGATCACGCCGTGGATGGGCTCGGGCTTCCATTCGACATCCGCGATCAGGCTCTTTGCTTCGGTGAGCACCGCCACGGCGCTGTCGTTCTGCAGATGCTTGGCGACTGCCTTGTCGTCCCACTCGGTGATCGGGCCGTACCAGATCTTGGCGCGCTCGGCCATTTCCTTCAGCGTCTGCACGCGATCGCGCAGCGCGACGATGACGTCGGCGGGGTTCGGGCCCTTGCTGAAGTCGATGCCGGCCTGCGTGAGGTGCCATTCGAATTCCGGCGCAATGGACGCGGGCTCTTCGGTCTTCAGGTAATGCTGGTTGAGCCACGACAACTTGGTGACGTCGAAGCGAGAAGCGGCCTTGTTGACGTCGCCGATGTCGAACAGGTTCACCATCTCCTGCTCGGAGAAGATCTCCTGATCGCCATGCGACCAGCCCAGGCGCACCAGATAATTGAGCAGCGCGTGCGGCAGGAAGCCGTCGTCGCGGTATTGCATCACGCTCACCGCGCCGTGGCGCTTGCTGAGCTTCTGGCCATCCGGGCCGAGGATCATCGGCAGGTGCGCGAATTCCGGCACGGGCTTGCCGAGTGCCTTGTAGATATTGATCTGGCGAGGCGTGTTGTTGACATGGTCGTCGCCACGGATCACCTCGGTGATGCCCATGTCGATATCGTCGACCACCACGGCGAAGTTGTAGGTCGGCCAGCCATCGGAGCGGAAGATCACCAGGTCATCGAGCTCGGCGTTGGCCCACTCGATGCGGCCCTTCACCTTGTCCTCGAACACCACGGTGCCTTCCAGCGGATTCTTGAAGCGCATCACGCGGTTCGGATCGTCGCGGTAGGGCTCGTTGCGATCGCGGTAGTAGCCGTTGTAGCGGGGCTTCTCGCCCTTGGCGTAGGCGGCCTCGCGCATGGCCTCGATCTCGTCCTTGGACTCGTAGGCGTAGTAGGCCAGACCTGCTTTCAACAGCTCGTCGGCGACCTGCTTGTAGCGCTCCAGGCGTGCCGTCTGGTAAACCGGACCCTCATCGTGCGTCAGCCCGAGCCAATTCATGCCATCGAGGATGGCTTGCACGGCCTCTTCGGTGGAGCGCTCGCGGTCGGTATCCTCGATGCGCAGCGCAAATGCACCACCGCGGCGGCGTGCCTCCAGCCAGCAGTACAGCGCCGTGCGGGCACCGCCGATATGCAGGAAACCGGTGGGACTGGGGGCAAAACGGGTGCGGACGGTCATGGGCTGCTTGGACGGGGACGATAAGGAAGTGGGAAATTTTAGCCGATACCGCAGCAAGAACCGACCACGGATCACCGTGGTCCCACGCGCAGTCGCTTTTTTGGCGGCATGGGCGTGCTTGCTGGCAATCAACGCCGCCCACGCGGACGACAATCCAGGCTATGACCGCCCCGGCCTTGGCTTCACGCCGGTAGCGCTCAATGCCGGGGACGTGACCATCGAGCAAGGCCTTCCGACCTGGACCCGGGACAACCTGGGCAGCGGCCATATCCAGTCCCAATACACCACGGACAGCCTGGTCCGACTCGGCCTTGGCGGTCCGTTCGAGGCCCAGCTGGGTACCTCGCCGTTCAATGCGATCCACACCACCGGCCCCGGCCTCGACAGCTGGGACCACGGCCGCGGCGACACCATCCTCGCGCTCAAATTCGCGCCCGACAAAGCCGATGCGAAGTGGACCTGGGGCGTGCTGGGCAGCGTGGAATTCACCGATGGCAGTCGCGCCGTGCGCAACGAGCAGCGGCAATACCTGCTGGGCGTGGACATCAACCGGCAGATCACCGACAACGACGGCGTCGGCGCCTATCTCGAACAGACCGCCAGCGGCAGCGATGGGCAAAGCACGTTCGCGCTCAACGAGAGCCATGTGCTCAACCCCTCGATGGTGGGCTATGTCGAGCTTGCCCAGGTGCACGAACGGGGCGAGCGCAGCGGCACGGAGGCGGGCTCCGGCGTGGCCTGGCAGGTGAACCGCCGCGTGCAGCTCGATGGCGGCCTGCGCGCTCGCGTGGCCGGACACGCCCAGCTGTGGATGGTCAGCCTGGGCGTGTCGGTGTTCCTGGGGCGGTTTACTTCACCGTGACGGTGATGGCCTTGGAGACGATCGCCGGTTCGAACGGGATGTGGTTTTCATCGGCCATCTCTAGCTGCAGCGTGTGCTTGCCCGGAGCCAGCTTCAGCGTGGTTTCGGTCTGGCCGTTGCCGAAGTGCAGGTGCTGATCGTCCTTCGGGATGGGCTGGCCAGCGGCCGGCAGCTCCTTCACATCCACCAGCAGGTGGTGATGGCCGGTGCCTTCCTTCTTCACGCCCGCCGGTGCCACGCCCATGCCCTTGAGGCCGAACTGCACGGTCACTTCCTGGCCGACGATGGCGCCGTCCTTGGGTGAAATGATGTAGACCTCGGCGCCCACCGGCGCCTTCGTCACGGGCAGGCCCGGTGCATCGGCAGCAAACAGACCGCCGGTGAGGCCGGCAAGCGCAACAGCGAGCAAAAAGCGTTTCATCGGCATGTCTCCTTCATGACAAGAGGGTTGGAGTGTACCCATGGAAACGCTAAGGGCGCGTGCGCAGACGACACCTGCCGCGACGGCCGTCATGTGGGCGTCATACCTGCGCCACGACCCCGCAACGCCACCAGAGGAATCTGCACCGGGCCAGCAAACGGTACTCCCTAGTGCGCATCGGCATAGTCAGCGAAACCTATCCACCCGAAATCAATGGCGTGGCACTGACCGTGCACAGCCTCGCCGCCGGACTGGCGTCGCAGGGACACACGGTCGACCTGATACGTCCCCGTCAGCAAACCCCCTTCAAAGATGAGCCCGGCATCGTCACACTGGAAGTGCGCGGCGCATCGCTGCCACGCTATCCGGGCCTGCGCTTTGGCCTGCCGGCCGGTGGCCTCCTGCGTGACCGCTGGACGCGCCTGCGCCCCGATGCCATCTACGTTGCGACCGAAGGTCCGCTGGGCTGGTCAGCCGTACGCACCGCCAAGCGCCTGGGTATTCCGACCGCCACCGGTTTCCACACCCGCTTCGACGCGTATGCCGACCACTACGGCGTAGGCTTTCTCACGCCGATCGTGCGCAACTATCTGCGCAACTTCCATCGTCGCGCCGCCGCCACGCTGGTGCCCACCGAAGCGCTCGCCAACGAACTGAACGCGCTCGGCGTGGATACCGCCCGCCTGCTGCGCCGCGCGGTCGACACGCAGCTGTTTCATCCGCGCCATCGCAATGCGGCCTTGCGCGAGCAGTGGAACGTGGATGGCAACACGCCGGTCGTGCTCTACGTCGGGCGCATCGCGGCGGAAAAAAACCTCGGCCTGGCCGTGCGCGCATTTCGCGCCGTACAGCAGCAGATTCCCAAAGCACGCTACGTGTGGGTCGGCGATGGTCCGGCGCGCGCCGCACTGCAGGAGGCCAACCCCGATTTCATCTTTGCAGGCATGCAGCGCGGCGAAGCCCTGGCTCAGCACTACGCCAGCGCGGATCTGTTTCCGTTCCCCAGCCTGAGCGAAACCTTCGGCAATGTGATCCTCGAAGCGCTGGCCTCCGGCCTGCCGGTGGTGGCCTATGAAGAAGGCGCCGCGCGCGAGCATCTGCACACCGGCCAGAACGGTTATCGCATCGATGCCGGCAACGAACGCAGCTTCATCGAATCGACCGTGATGCTTGCCTCCAACGCCAGCCTGATCCGGCACATGGGTCGCGCGGCGCACGCAAGCATCGCCAATCTCTCGCCCGACGCGGTCATCAACGAGTTCGAGCATCTTTTGGCTGAGCTGGCTAAGGAGAACGCGCATGAGCACGCTGCCGCCCCTGCACACGCCTGAACTTCCCGCCGGCCCGCGCTTCGCCATTGATCGGCGCATGTGCGTGGCGGCCAACCGCTGGGGTACGCGCCGCGCGGTCGGCGTGTTCTTCGGCATCATCAGCCGACTCGGCGATGGTGTGTTCTGGTATTCGCTGATGGCGGTATTGGCCCTGGTCGACGGCCGACGCGGCTTGCTGGCTGCCGCGCAGATGGCCCTTACCGGTCTTACCGCCCTGCTGCTCTATCGCCTGCTCAAGCGCTGGACACGCCGCCCTCGCCCGTTCCGCGCCTGCCCCGGCGTGATCGCGCATGTGCCGCCGCTGGATGAATTCAGTTTCCCCTCGGGCCACACGCTGCAGGCGGTGAGCTTCACCGTCGTGGCGCTGGCCTGGTATCCGCTGCTCGCGCCGCTGCTGCTGACCTTCACCGCACTGGTGGGTGCATCGCGCGTGATCCTTGGGCTGCACTATCCGAGCGACGTGATTGCCGCGACGGTGATCGGCAGTGCGCTCGGCGCATTGTCGTTGTGGCTGCTGCCGCTGCACGTGCTGGTGGCGTAAAGCCCGCTTGCCCACCAGCGCAGCGTGCGTTGCGCATTTCGCCATCACTGCGTCGCCATCGCTTTGGCATCAGTGAGATAGGTCATCTATCCACAGGCTTTGCTCGCGACCATCCACATCAGCTGTGGAAAACCGGCCTGTCATGCGCCGGCATCACTGGTCACTATTTCGTCATCGCGTAATGACTTCCTTGCGCAGCAACGAGTTGCGTTGCTTATCCACAGGTTTGCGCGAGTGACATCCACAAACGCTGTGGAAAACATCGGCGCAGCTGAGCAAAAGTTCAGCACGGTGTCGCAAGTCGTTGTCGACAAAGCCATGGCATGCAGTTGTCCACAGGCTTATGCAGGAGCTATCCACGAGAACTGTGGAAAAGATTCGAGACTGCACTCCTGTGTAGCACTTCCCTGTGCGCGACACATGCTGCCTCAGTATCGATCAGGCGCGCATCCCGCATCCGTTTGCTGTCGGCTTCGATGGAGCATGTGGAAGGTGCGAGTTGTGCGCGCTGCACCGTCGCGCACAGGGTGCGCTCCCACAGGGAGGTCGCGAAGGCTTGGCACAAAAAAACAGCGCCACGTGGGCGCTGTTTTTTTATATCAACGCAGCGTAGCGCTTACGCGACGCGCGGCGCCTTCATCAGGATGCCGAGCAGATCGGCCAGCTTGTCGCGCATTTCGCGGCGATCGACGATCAGGTCGATGGCGCCGTGCTCGAGCAGGAATTCCGAACGCTGGAAGCCTTCCGGCAGTGTCTCGCGCACGGTCTGCTCGATCACGCGCGGACCGGCGAAGCCAATCAAGGCCTTCGGCTCGGCGACATTGATGTCGCCCAGCATGCCCAGGCTTGCCGACACGCCGCCCGTGGTGGGATGGGTGAGCACGCTGATGTACGGCACGCCGGCATCGCGCATTCGCGCCAGCGCGGCGGAGGTCTTGGCCATCTGCATCAGCGAGAACAGCGACTCCTGCATGCGTGCACCGCCGGTGGCGGCGAAACACACGAGGGCGCTGCGCTCGGCCAGGGCGCGTTCGGCGGCGCGGGTGAACTTCTCACCGACCACCGAACCCATCGAACCGCCCATGTAGCTGAACTCAAAAGCCACCGCCATCAGCGGGCGGCCCTTGAGGCGACCGCTCATGGCGATCAGCGCGTCCTTCTCGCCGGTGGACTTCTGCGCCGCCACGATGCGGTCGCGGTATTTCTTGGTGTCGCGGAACTTGAGCGGATCGCTCGGCTCCATGCTGGCCCAGTGTTCCTGCGCCGAACCCGGATCAAGCAAGGCATCCAGGCGCAGGCGCGCCTCGATGGTGTGGTGGTGGCCACACTTGGGGCAGACCATCAGGTTGCGTTCGAGCTCCGGACGGTAGAGCACCGTGCCGCAGCCACCGCACTTCTCCCACACGCCTTCCGGCACCTTGCCCTTGCCGGCGTTGCCGGTGGCATCCGTGCGGGCACGGGGAGTCATGATTTTCTGGAGCCAGTTCATCGCAACACCTCAAACGTTCATGACGCGACGCCGCGTCATGAACGCAGCGTGTTCTCAATGCGCATCCAGCGCGGCGCGGATGGGCGCCAGGAAATCCTTCGCCCGCGCGGTGATGTCAGCGACATCGTCCGCGCCGGCCAGGCGCTCCACGAGCGCGCTGCCGATCACCACCGCATCCGCGAAGCCGGCAATGGCCTTGGCCGACTGCGCGTCGCGCACGCCAAAACCCACGGCCACCGGGGCCTTCGACATCGACCGGATATCGGCCACGCGGGCTGCGATATCGCCAGTGCTCAGTCGTGCCGCGCCCGTGATGCCGGCGAACGATACATAGTACAGGAAACCCTCGGCCGACCCGCACAACCGCACCATACGCCCGGGTGCGGTGGTCGGCGCGGCCAGCAGGATCTGCTGCAGACCGGCCTGGCGCAACGGCTGCAGCACGGCCGATTCCTCCAGCGGGCAATCCACCACCAGCACGCCGTCCACGCCGGCTTGTGCTGCCTCAGCGGCGAAGCGCGCATAGCCATGGATTTCGATCGGGTTGAGATAGCCCATCAGCACGATGGGCGTGTCGGCATCGCGTTGGCGGAATGCCGAGACCCAGCCAAGCACGTCGGCCAAGCCGACGCCTTTCTCAATGGCTCGCTCGCTGGCGTGCTGGATCACCGGGCCATCGGCCATCGGATCGGAGAACGGCACGCCCAGCTCGATCACATCGGCGCCGGCCTCGACCAGCGCATGCATCAGCGCCACGGCGTGTTGAGGCGAGGGATCGCCGGCGGTGACGAACGGGATGAGTCCGGTGCGCTGGTCGGCCTTCAAACGGGCGAAGCGGCGGTCGATGCGGCTCATACCTGCACTCCTTCGCGCGCGGCAATCGTGTGCACGTCCTTGTCGCCTCGGCCAGACAGGTTGCACAGCACCAGGCCATCCTTTGGATATTCACGCGCAAGCTTGATTGCCTGCGCCACGGCGTGGCTCGATTCCAGCGCGGCAAGAATGCCTTCGGTGCGCGCCAGCAGGTGGAAAGCTTCCAGCGCTTCGTCGTCGGTGACGCCCACGTATTCTGCGCGGCCGGCATCTTTCAGGAATGCATGCTCCGGGCCCACGCCCGGGTAGTCGAGACCCGCGGAGACCGAATGCGTTTCGGTGATCTGACCGTTGTCGTCGCACAGCACATAGGTGCGATTGCCATGCAGCACGCCCGGGCGACCCGCTGCCAGCGAAGCGGCGTGATGTCCGGTGGCGATGCCCTCGCCTGCCGCTTCCGCGCCGACAATTCGAACGCCTTCGTCGTTGAGAAACGCGTGAAACAGGCCGATCGCATTGGAACCGCCGCCGACGCAGGCCGTGAGCACATCCGGCAGTCGACCGAATTGTTCCAGCACCTGCTCGCGCGCCTCGCGTCCTACGATCGCGTTGAAGTCGCGCACCATCAGCGGATACGGATGCGGGCCGGCGACGGTGCCGATGATGTAGAAGGTGTCGGCCACGTTGGTGACCCAGTCGCGCATCGCTTCGTTGAGCGCGTCCTTGAGCGTCTTCGAACCCGACGTCACCGGCACCACCTCGGCGCCCAGCAGCTTCATGCGGTAGACGTTGATCTTCTGCCGCTCGATATCCACCGCGCCCATGTAGACCACGCACTTGAGGCCAAAGCGCGCCGCCACCGTGGCGCTGGCCACGCCGTGCTGGCCGGCGCCGGTCTCGGCGATGATGCGCGGCTTGCCCATGCGCTTGGCCACCAGCGCCTGGCCGATGGTGTTGTTGATCTTGTGCGCGCCGGTGTGATTGAGGTCCTCGCGCTTGAGCAGGATGCGCGCGCCGCCCACGTGCTGGCTCAGCCGCTCGGCGTAATACACCGGGCTGGGACGGCCCACGTAGTACTTCAGATCGCGATCGAGTTCGGCGATGAACTCGGGATCCTTGCGCAGGCGCAGATAGGCCTCGGTCAGTTCGGCCAGGGGCGCCATCAGGGTTTCGGCGACGTAGCTGCCGCCGTAATTGCCGAAGCGCCCGTGTTCGTCGGGATAGGCGCTGAAGTCGATCTTGCTCATGGATGGCACTCGGTAAAGTCACAGAAAGACAGCGCCCAAACTAACCGAAAGCGCCGACCGCAAAAAGCGATATCATGGCTACCACTTGTCAGGAAAACTCACAGGTCCCATGCCCCGCGCCCTGCCCTCGCTGAACGCCCTGCTCGCCTTCGAGGCCGCCGCCCGCCTGGGCAGCGTGAGCCGGGCCGCGGCCGAGCTGCATGTCACGCACGGCGCGGTAAGTCGGCACATTCGCGCACTGGAAGAAGACCTGCGCACGTCGCTGTTCCAGCGCCAGGGCCGCGGCCTCGTACTCACCGCAGCAGGCCAGCGCCTGCGCGATACCAGCACGGCGGCCTTCGGCCAGTTGCGCGAAACCTGCGACGAGCTGCGCACCGGCACGGCGCATGCGCCGTTCGTGCTGGGTTGCCCGGTGAGCCTGCTGGCCCGCTGGATGATTCCCCGCCTCGAACGACTGATGGAGGAGCTGCCGGAACTGGACCTGCATCTGCGCCCGCAGGAAACCAGCTTCGATGAAACACTGGCCGGACTCGACGCGGCGATCATGGCAGGCGAACCGCCGTGGCCGGCCGGCTGGCAGGTGACTGTGCTGGCGAACGAGCGCATCGGCCCCGTGGCGAGCCCGGGCTACGCCAAGGCGCAACGATTCACACGCAGTCGCCCGCAGGCCGTGCAGGAGCAGATGCTGCTGCATACGCAATCGCGTCCCGAGGCCTGGGACCACTGGGCGCAGAGCATGGGCCTGCCCGCAAAACAGCTGACGCTGGGACAGGGCTATCCGCACCTGTATCACATGATCGAAGCCGCGGTGGCGGGACGCGGACTGGCTATCGCGCCGGCGCAACTGGTGGCGGGCGATCTGGCATCGGGACGTTTGCTGGCGCCGTGGGGGTTCCACGAGATACGCCCTCAGTGGGTGTTGGTCACGTCCGCCCGCGTTTCCGATGCGCGAGTCGCACCGCTCGCCGAGTGGTTGAAGGCCGCCTTCGCCGAACAAGGCAGCTGACCCGCTGTGCAATTGCGCATCAATGCGTGCCGAGTGCTTTTGCGTCAGTGGGATAGCCCACCTATCCACAAGCTTTTCCCGCAGGCATCCACATGCGCTGTGGAAAACCTGCGCGACGACGATGGAAGCGATGCGCAAACTCGCATCAACGCGTCAGGACATCTTTGCCGTCAACGAGATAGGACACTTGTCCACAAGCTTTGTCTGTGTGCATCCACATTGGCTGTGGAAAACATCACGCAAGCTCACAGGTACTGGCGAATACGCTCAAGCAGCTTGCGCGATTGTTCCTCATCGAGCTCGCCCAGCCAGCCGCGACGTTCCTCGGGAATATGCGCCGCAGGGTCTTCGTCATCGAACACGTAGTAATCGAGCAGCTCGCGCCAGGCGGCGCGCTCCGCGGGTGGCAGCGACTTGAACAGCAGGATGCAATGCAAGAGCCCGCCCAGGCGCGTGTTCGGCGCCAGTGCGCTGCCGTGCGTGCGCTTCCACCAGTAGTTCACCAGCGCATTGAGCTTGCCGAGCGAGGCGACGTGATGCCACCACATCGGCGGGATATAGATCGCATCGCCCGGCTCGAGCTCGGCCTCCAGCGCATGCGCCATCGCCTCCTGCAGGCGCGGATAACGCGGATCGTCCAGTTGATCCAGGCGCGCCATGCTGATGGCGGCGCCGGTCGGCGCGAAGTCCAAGGGGCCGATATACAGGTTGCGCACCTGCTCCGGCGGAAACAGCGTGAAACGCCGCACGCCGCACACGACGCAGGCGATGTTCTCGTACTCGTCGAAGTGCGCAGGCGTGGTGACGCGATTGCCGATCCACAGGCGCGGCTTCACCGCGTCGTCGAGCAGCGGCAAGCGGTGATGCTCAAGCAGACCCGGCAGACAGCCGGCGATGGGAGCGCTTTGCAAGGCCATGCCGGGTGCGTCAGCGGCCTCGGCAAATTGCAGCAGGCGCTGCAGCACCTGCGTGACGGACGCCCGGTGATGGGTGAAATTGAATGCCTCGGCGTCGCCGCGATATCCGACCACGCCATCCGCCTCGGGCGGCATCAACAGCGCATCGACCGGCGAGCCGTTGTCCGCTGCCATCAGCTGCCCGGCAAACGAGCGGTCCGACTCGCGCGCCGCCTGGACCAGCGGCCAGTGTTTCACCAACCCACGAATGACCCGCGGACGATCGCCTCCGACGATGGCTTGCAGCGCATCGGGCTGGCCTTCGTAGTGGAATGCTTCGATGGGTACGGGCATGCGAAACCTGGGCGGCAAGGCTGGCGGCCATGCTAGCAGCGGGCCGGCGTTTACATGCGCTGGTCGTCGGCCCGGCGGACTGCCGCGATGAAATCCGCCAGCTTGTGCGCATCCTTGATGCCCGGCGCCGACTCGATGCCGCTGGCCACATCGACGCCCCAGGGCTTGGCGATGCGCATGGCTTCGGCAACGTTGGCAGGCGTGAGGCCGCCGGCGAGAATCAGTGGCTGCGTCAGGTCACGCGGCATCAGCGACCAGTCGAACGACTTGCCGCTACCGCCGGGTTCGCCCAGGCCGTGACCATCCAGCAGCAGTCCCGACGCACCGGGATAACGACGCAGGCCGGGCAATGCGGCAGCGCCCTCGCCCATCGCGATGGCCTTGAGATAGCGACGCCCGAACTGCGCGCACCAGTCATCCGACTCCGCACCGTGAAACTGCAGCAGATCCGGCTGGATCGCCTCGATCGCCTCGCGAACAAAGCCCGCTTCGTCGTCCATCAACAACACCACGGAACTCACGAACGGCGGCAAGTCACGCACGATGGTCTGCGCCTGTTCGAGCGTGACACGGCGCTTGCTGCGCGCCGTCAGCACCACCCCGATGGCATCGGCACCCAATTGCGCCGCGAGGAGTGCGTCCTCAATGCGGGTCATGCCGCAGCACTTGATGCGGGTCATTGCGTCACCTCCGCGGGCAGGTTCCATTGCGCCTCGTAGCGCGGCCCGATAAAGGTAAGCCCCGAGGCAGGCGCGGTCGGGCCAGCCACGTCGCGACTGCGGCCTTCGAGCAGCTCGTGCATCCAGCGCACCGACTGTTCGCCGCGACCGATCGGCAGCAGCGAACCGACGATATTGCGCACCATGTGATGCAGGAAGGCGTTGGCCTCGATCTCGATGATGACGTGTTCGCCTTCGCGTCGAACGCTCACCGCATGCACCTGGCGACGCGCATGCGCGGCCTGGCAGGAAATGGCGCGGAACGCGGTGAAGTCGTGTTCGCCCACCAAGGCCTGCGCCGCCTGATGCATGCGCTCGGCGTCGAGCGGCAGGCGTTCCCAGGTGACATAGCGCGCGTCGAGCGCGGCGCGCACCTGGCGATTGAGGATGCGATAGCAGTAGCGGCGGCTGCGCGCGGAAAAGCGCGCATGGAACATGGGATCGACCGGCTGCGCCCACAACACGGCAACCGTGCTGGGCAGGTTGGACGAGGTACCCAGTGTCCAGCCGCGCATATCGCGCTGCACGTCGGTGTCGAAATGCACCACTTGGCAGCGGCCATGCACGCCGGCATCGGTGCGCCCGGCACAGGTCACTTCCACCGGTTGTGCGGCCACGAACGACAACGCCCGCTCCAGCGCACCCTGCACGGTCTCGCCGTGGGTCAGCCGCTGCCAGCCGGAGAACTCGGTGCCGTCGTATTCGATGCCTAGAGCGATGCGCATGGGAGAGCAGTGAAGGGTAAAGAGTGAATAGTAAAGGGAAAAAGCAAAACGGCGCCCAGAAGGCGCCGTTTTTCACTATTTACCCTTCACAGGCGGCGCAGCCGCCGGCTTCACTGCTTATCGGATGCTCTCGAGCAAGCGCTTGGCCACGTCCTTCTGCATCTGCGTGCCTTCGTGCAGGACTTCGTCCAGCATGGCCTGTGCGCCATCCGGATCGCCCATGTCGAGGTAGGCGCGCGCCAGGTCGAGTTTGGTATCCACCGGATCGTCGGTGAAATGACCGCCGAGCTGGTTGCCCAGGGTGTGCTCGCCTTCCGCTTCCAGATCATGGTCCAGGCCGTGATTCACGCTATGCGCGTGCTCTTCGACCAGGGGCTCGCCTTCGGGCTCTTCGAAGTGCCAGCTCGTGTCTGCCGGTTCTTCCTTCGCGGCGGACGATGCCGCGGCGCCAGCCTGCCCCTGCGCCGGGCGCGGGGTCAGGTCAAAGTCGAAGTGATAGCCGCTGACCTTCGGCGCATGCTGCACGGACGGCGTCGGGATCGGCGGGATGTCGTTGTGATCCTTGGCATAGTTGCCGAGGTCGAACTGATCCAGTGCCTCGTGCTCGTCGTCGGCGTGTGCATGTACAGCGCCATGGGCAAACAACGGATGCTCCGGCACCAGGTCTTCGCCCATGTGCATCACATCCACCCACTCCGGCTGCTGCTCGTCGGAGATATGCGCATGCATGGCTTCGGCGGCGGCTTCGAAATGATCGACGTCGCGACGGCTGTAGTACAGGCTGACCAGTTCCAGGTGCAGGCCGATGTCATCCGGATGCTCGGCGAGCTGGTCGAGCAGCTCGTCCTGATCGGGATCGGCACTGAGGCCCTCGCCGTTGGGGACGGTGCCGAAGCGATCGGCCAGCGACGAAGCGCCTGCCGCTGCCGGGGCTGCCGTCTTGCGGCTGCGTCCACGCAGCGCAGCCAGCAGGCCGAGCACGACCACCGCCGCACCCGCACCCCAGGCCCAGGTCTGCATGAACCAGGGTTCTTCATCCGCCACGGGAGCGGGCTTGGCCTGGATTACAGGCTTGGCCGCCGCGGGCTTGGCGGCGGCGAGCGCTGCCGTGCTGGCATGGGCCGGTGCGCTGGTGCTGGCAGCCGGCGTGACGCCGGCAACGGTTGCAGCTGCCGCCGGCGTGGTGGCCGGCTCGTTGGCCTTCACCACGGTATCGGCTTCGGCGGTCTTCACCGAGGCAGCCTTGGCGGGTGCCGAGGCAAGCGCCGTGGCCGCTGCGGCCGGCTGGCCACCCGTCTTGCGGGCGTCCGCCAGCTTGTGCTGCAGCTCGGCGATCTCGTTGTCCTTGAGCGACAGCAAGCGTTCGTTCTTGCTGTTGATGTCTTCCAGGTCCTTCAGGCGCGACTTGAGCTCATCGCCCTGCTTGGTCAGCGAGGTGAGGGCTTCCTGGCTGCGCAGGAGGTCCTGGTGCAGCGCCGCCATGCCCTTCTCGGCAGCGGCCTTGTCAGCCTTGCTGCCGCGACCGGCGGCGTTGTCCGAGCCTTCCTTCGCGGGAACCAGGGCCAGGTGATCGCCACCGGCCGCACCCGAGGTCGGCGCCGACGAGGCGTTGGCCCGGGTGCCGGCATCGGCGACCGTGGTCGGGGTGCGGGCAGCGCCGGAGCGCCAATCGCTGTTCTGGCGACGCACTTCGGCCACCGCGGCTTCCGCGGTCATGGACTGGGCGTCTTCCTTGGACGGTACGCGCAGCACCGCGCCGCTCTTCAGGGCGTTGATGTTGTCGCGATAGAAGGCGTCGGGATTGGCCGTCTTCAGGGCCACCAGCATCTGGTTCATGTCCACGCCCTGCGGCGCGGTCTCGTGGGCGATGGCGGACAGCGTCTGGCCGCGCTCCACCGTGAACGTGCCATTGGCGGCCACGCGCGGCGTCGGCGCGGGCTTGGCCGGCTTGGGTTCTGCGGCCGGCGCGGGAGCGGCGGCGGTGGATTCGGTGCTGGTCGCGGCCGGCGGGCTCGCCGTGGCGCGGCGGGACGACTTGCCGGTGGACTGGGTCGGCGCGCGCGTTGCCGGCACGCTGCTGACAGCGCTGCCCGGCGGGTCGAGCAGGATGGTGAACTCGCGCAGGCTCTTGCCCGAGGCGTTGTTCACCTCGACCAGCAGGTCGAGATAGGGGTCATTGACGGGGGCGGCGCTGGTGATGCGGATCACCTTCTTGCCGTTGGCGCCATCCACCACCGCGAAGGAAAGGGGAACCGTGGGACCGGCCGCGACGCCGGCCTGGGCCGCATCCTCGGAGGAAGCCAGCCGGGCCGTGAGATTCTCCAGCTCGGCCGCGTTGGCGGGATTGAGCGGAATTTCGGCCAGCAGCGGCTGCCCGAGGGCGGATTTCACTTGGATCTGACCCAGTTCCAGCGCGGCTGCCTGGCTGCTGCCGAGGGCAAGCGCCAGCAGCATCGACAGCTTCAACGAACGATTCATCGTGTTTCCCCCGAACGACCCCGTGACGTTTTCTTATCCGCATGCCGAAAAACGGCAGCGCCTGCAACGAGGCGTCACTTTAGTTAGATACAAGCCAATCAACAATAGCGTTGATCAGTATTTACAGCACTTTGCAAGTGCTTGTTCTCGTAAAACGGTGACCCGGGGGTCGCCGCCTGCCCTCAATGCCCGGTGGACGGGGGTGCCGCCTTCGCGGCCTTCAGCTGGGCCTGGAGCTCGGCAATGGTCTGATCCTGCTGCTTGAGCTTGGCATCGGTGTCGTGAGACTTGCTTTCTTCACGCGCCACGTCGCCCTGCAGCTGCTTGAGCGCGGCCTGCTGCTTCTCGATGGCCTGATCCAACTGTTTCTGATCGGCGGCCTGTGCGGCCGGCGAGGTTGACGGCTGTGCCGCCCGAGCGGGTACCACGGATACCAGAGCGCACATCACCAACCCGGTCAGCACATGCTTCATTACAGATAGTCCTCGATCAGAAGTTCTGCGATTTGAACGGCGTTGAGCGCCGCACCCTTGCGGATGTTGTCCGCGACAATCCACAGGTCCAGGCCGCGCTCGTGCGAGATGTCCTCGCGGATGCGGCCGACGAACACCGGGTCCTGCCCGGCGGCATCACCCACCGGCGTGGGATAGCCACCGGCTTTGCGCTCGTCCATCACCACCACGCCGTCGGCGCTTTCCAGCAGTGCGCGCGCCTGCTCGGCGCTGATCTTCTCGCGCGTCTCGATGTGCACCGCCTCGGCATGGCCGTAGAACACCGGCACGCGCACCGCGGTGGGGTTCACCTGGATGGTGCGGTCTTCGAGGATCTTGCGCGTCTCCCACACCATCTTCATTTCTTCCTTGGTGTAGCCGTTGGGCTGGAAGTCGTCGATGTGCGGGATCACGTTGAAGGCGATCTGCTTGGGGAATTTCCTGGTTTCCACTTCCTGGAAGCTGAGCAGCGCGGAGGTCTGCTTGCCCAGTTCTTCCATGCCGCTGCGACCGGCGCCGGATACCGACTGGTAGGTCGCCACATTGATGCGCTCGATGCCCACGGCGCGATGGATCGGCGCCAGCGCCACCAGCATCTGCATGGTCGAGCAATTGGGATTGGCGATGATGCCGCGCGTGGTGTACTCGGCGATGGCGTGCGGGTTCACTTCGCTCACCACCAGCGGGATATCGTCCTGGTAGCGGTATTCGGAGGTGTTGTCGATCACCACGGCGCCCGCGGCAGCGGCGCGCGGCGCGTGCTCGCGGCTCACCGAACCACCAGCCGAGAAGAAGGCGATATCGACGCCGTCGAAATCGTAGTCGGCAAGGTTGCGCACGGTGACCTGTTTGCCGTCGAAGCTGATTTTCTCACCGGCGGAGCGCTCGCTGGCCAGAGGGACCAGTTCGCTGATGGGAAATTCGCGCTCGGCCAGGATCGCCAGCAGGGTCTCGCCCACGGCGCCGGTGGCGCCGACCATTGCCACCTTGTAGCTGCTCTTCTTGCTCATGTTCCGTAATCAGGTAGGAGGAATCGGAAAACCGTCCCCGATCTCCGCTTCAGCGGAAATCTAGCCGGGGCGGCGCGCAAAACAACCTGCGACACGCGCGGGCGTGAATGTCATCACGCTTTATGTGCAGACCAGCGTGCCAAAACCGCCGGATTGAGCGCGGTCGGCGGTTTTCCCGCCGCCTCGCCCAAGCCAAGCGCTGCGATCACATTGTCCGCCGCCAGGTTGGCCATCGCACGGCGGGTTTCTTCGCTGGCGCTGGCGATATGCGGGCTGAGCACGGCGTTGTCGAGCGCCAGCAGGTCCGCATGCACGGCCGGCTCGCCCTCGAACACGTCCAGTCCGGCCGCCGCCAGCTTACCTTCCCGCAGCGCCAGCGCGAGCGCCGCATCATCGACGATGCCGCCGCGGGCGATGTTCACCAGCACCGCCGAGCGCTTCATCTGGGCCAGCTCCGGTGCGCCGATGGCATGGCGGTTCTCCGGCGTGAACGGCAGCACCAGCACCAGGTAATCAGCCTGGCGCAACAGCTCGGCCTTGCTGACCAGGGTGGCCTGGCACTCGCGCTCGACCAGCTCGGGGAGGCGCGAGCGGTTGTGATAGAGCACGCGCATATCGAAGCCCGCAGCGCGGCGGGCAATACCCTGCCCGATCCGGCCCATACCCAGGATGCCCAGCGTGCGGCCATGCACGTCCAGGCCTAGCCAGTCGTCGAAACGCATATTGCTGCCCGGCCACTGTCCGGCCCGCAGCCAGCGTTCGGCGGCGCCCACGCGACGGGCCGCGGCGAGCATCAGCGCCCAGGCGTAGTCGGCGACGCTTTCGTTCAATACGTCCGGCGTGTTGCTGGCGAGGACGCCGGCGCGGGTCAGCGCGTCCACATCCAGGTTGTTGTAGCCCACCCCAAGGTTGGCGACCACTTTCAGACGCGTATTGCCCTCGAGCACGCCGGCATCGATGCGATCGGCCAGGCCGACGATGGCCGCATCGACGCCGGCAAGCTTGTGCTTGAGCTCATCGGCCGAGTGGCGATGCTCCACAGCTTCCGCGTCGACGTCGAAGTATTCGGCCAGGCGGGCCAGCACATCGGGAAACAGGGGGCGCGATACCCAGACTTTCGGTTTGGCAGTCATCAACGATCTTCTTCGTACGGGGCCCGGCCCCAACAGAGACCGGGAGAGCTCAGGGAATACGCGGCAATACCTCGCCCACGTCGCCGCATTGGGCGCGATGGCGTAGCGCGTGGTCCATCAGCACCAGCGCCATCATCGCCTCGGCGATCGGCGTGGCGCGGATGCCGACGCAGGGGTCGTGGCGGCCCTTGGTCACCACGTCCACCGCCTCACCCGCCAGATTCACGCTGTGGCCGGGAATAAGAATGCTCGAGGTCGGCTTGAGCGCGATCGAGGCCAAGACTTCTTGCCCCGTGCTGATGCCGCCGAGAATGCCGCCGGCGTGATTGGACGCAAAGCCGTCCATCGCCATCTCGTCGCGATGCTGGCTGCCGTGCTGGGCCACGACGCCGAAGCCATCGCCGATCTCCACGCCTTTCACCGCGTTGATCGACATCAGCGCCGAGGCGAGGTCGCCATCGAGCTTGCCGTAGATCGGCTCGCCCCAGCCCGGCGGCACGCCGTCGGCCACCACGTTCACGCGCGCGCCGACGGAGTCGCCGGATTTGCGCAGCGCATCCATGTACGACTCCAGCGTGGACACTTCGTGTGCATCGGGCCAGAAAAATGGATTCTGCTCGACCACATCCCAGTCGAACGAACCGGGCGTGATATCGCCGATCTGCGCGAGATAACCGCGCACGCGCACGCCGTAGCGTTCGGCCAGCCACTTCTTGGCGATGACCGCAGCCGCCACGCGCATGGTGGTTTCGCGCGCCGAGGAACGACCGCCACCACGCGGATCGCGGATGCCGTATTTCTGCCAATAGGTGTAATCGGCGTGTCCCGGACGGAAGGTCTCGGTGATATTGCCGTAATCCTTGCTGCGTTGATCCGTGTTGCGGATCAGCAAGGCGATCGGCGTGCCGGTGGTCTTGCCTTCGTAGACGCCCGAAAGAATCTCCACCTCGTCCGCCTCGCGGCGCTGCGAGGTGTGGCGGCTCTTGCCGGTGGCGCGGCGATCAAGATCGGTGCGGAACTCTTCCGCGTCGATCGACAGGCCGGGCGGGCATCCGTCGATGACGCAGCCAATGGCCGGACCATGGCTTTCGCCGAACGTGGTGACGGTGAACAGTTTGCCGAAGGAGTTGCTGGACACGAGGCTCGATCGTCTGCGGGATAACCGCCACAGCTTAGCGCGATGCAGCAAATCCTGCGTCGTTTACGCCGCGATCGCGCCATTCGCGCGCCAGCAGGGCGAACACCACGTCGTCCACCCATTCGCCGCGAAACAGCAGGCTCTCGCGGAAATGGGCTTCCTGGCGCATGCCGACGGACGCCAGCAAGGCCATGCTGGGCGTATTGCGCGGGTCGACCGAAGCGTAGATGCGATGGACGGCCAGGCTGCCGAACAAGGCATGGAACAGTGCCTGCAGCGTCTCGCCGGCGTAGCCCTGCCCCTGCGCAAAGGGCGCGATGGTGATGCCGATCTCGGCCTGTTCGTCGGAGAGGCAGAAGCCAACATCGCCAAGCAGCACGCCGTCATCGCTGCTACGGATGGCGCGCTGAAACCAGCGGCACTGCGGCGGCTTATCCAGTGCCATTTGGGTTCGAATGAAACTATCCGCATCGGCCAGCGTCTGCGGACACCAACCCTGGTAGCGGGACACCTCGGGGTCAGCGCGATACCCAAACAGCGCGGCCGCATCGCCCTCATGCAGGGCATCGATACGCAACCGCGCCGTGGTCAGCCGCATGATCGCTCAGCGACCCTTGCGCGCCTCGGCCGCCGCGCGAATCGCCTCGGCGTGCTCGATCAGGTCGCGACGTTCCAGGGCGAACACGCCCATGGGGCCGACCTTGAACTCGATCCACACGAACGGGACTTCCGGCAGCAACTCGCCCAGCTGACGCTCGCTCTCGCCCACTTCGACGATCAGCAGGCCGTCTTCGGTGAGATAGTCGGCCGCTTCATTGAGCATCCGCACGCAGATGTCCAGGCCATCTTCGCCCGAGGTCAGGCCGAGCTTCGGCTCGTGGCTGTACTCGCCCGGCAGCGCGGCGTATTCGTCTTCGGTGACATACGGTGGGTTCGACACGATGAGGTCGTAGCGACGGCCCTTCAGGCCGTTGAACAGGTCCGACTTCACCGCCTCGACGCGGCCTTCCACGTGCTGGAACGCGATGTTCTCGCGCGCCAGCGACAGAGCGTCATCGCTGATGTCGACGATGTCGACCTGCCAGTCCGGATTGAACTCTGCCATGGCGATGCCAATGCAGCCCGAGCCCGTGCACAGGTCCAGGGCGCGCTCGACATGGCGATGATCGAGCCACGGCTGGAAACCCGACTCGATCAGCTCGGCAATCGGCGAACGCGGTACCAGGGCGCGGCGATCACTCTTGAACTTCAGGCCGGCAAACCAGGTTTCACCCACCAGATAGGCCACCGGCAGACGCTCGTTGACGCGGCGCTCGATCAACGCCAGCACGCGCTCGCGCTCCTCGCTGGTCAACCGGCCCGCGCCATAGGCCGGCGGGATATCCGGCGGCAGGTGCAGGCTCGCCAGCACCAGATGGGTGGCCTCGTCGATGGGATTGTCGTGACTGTGCCCAAAGGTCAGCCCGGCCGCCGAAAAGCGGCTGGCGCCGTAGCGGATGAAGTCGATGATGGAGGCGAGTTCGTGGGTCACGGCGGGCACATGGGCGTGAAGGGGTCGCACAGTATAGCCGCTGCCGGCCAGCGGCCGCCCGCTGCTGCCGGGGGCCACCCCGGCCGTCCAAAAGTGGATGGAATTCACAGTTAGCGGCCAGCACCCCCTTTGGCCAATTGTGGGCCGCCGAGCGCGCTCGCAAAAATCCGCCCGCGACCAGCCATGGGAGGGGACCTGTCCGCTGGGTCGCACTCACTCAACAAGGGGAAAACATGAACGTAAGGAAGCTGGTCATCGCGGCCGCATTGGCTGCGGGTTTCTCTATGCCTGCGATGGCGCAAACCGACACGGGTGGCTCAACGGCGGTGACGCCCTGGCCTGCTTTTCTGCAGGAAGCCAATGAAGTGTTTCGCGCGGACTACTCCTATGTCGCGCCAAACGACGTCGATGGTGACGGCCTGAGTGACCTGCTCTGGGTCAACGCCGAGAAAAATGAGGTGGGCTATTGGCTGTCAGGCTGGGGCGACACCTATCCCCAGCCGTACATCGCAGGCGCACGCAAGGCATTTCACGTGCCCGCCGGCTATTACGTCGGCGCCACGGGCGACCTCAACGGCGATCGCATGGTCGACCTGGTACTCACCAACGCCGACCGCAAACTCTTCTTGTGGGCATCCAACGGTACGGGCTTCGACTCCACCCACATCGGCACGTACCCGGAAGGCTGGCAGTTGCTGGGCGCAGGCGACATCGACGGCGACAACAACGCCGATCTGCTGTGGTGGAACGACAGCAAGTGCGAGTTCGGCTACTGGCGCATGCAAGGCGCCACCGTGCTGGAAAGAAAGGTAATCAAGGCGACCTGCGGCTATCACGTGGCCGGGTTCGGACACTTCCTGCTATCCAATCACCTGGACCTGCTGTGGACCAGCGACGCCCATGACGTCTACCTATGGGCAGGCACGGATTCGGGCTTCACGTCCACTTTCCTGGGCAACTACGACCCGCAGGGTCACATCATCGGGACGGCTCTCGCCGGCGACGGCGGCGGCATCAACGTGTATGTGCAGAACGATGCCGCTATGCAGTTCACGCAGTACGAATGGGTACGCTACTACGACCAGCAAGGCAATGTAGGACTGACCACGTTCAATGCCATCCGTAGCCTGCCGATCAACCAGGGTGACTACTTGGGCGCCACCGGCAATATGGATGGAGCGAACGAAGCCGTGCTGCTCTGGGGCAACGACACCGCCAACGCGGCCACCACGCCGAAGGCGCCGGGACGCCTGACCTGGTACACGAGTACGTACGGGGCCTTCACGCCCGGGAGCAACATCTGGCAGGCCACCGCCATCGCCAGCTATCCGACCGGCTGGGCTTTGCTGGGGTCAGGTCACTAAGAAACGAAGGTCGGCGGCCCGCCCGGTCGCCGACCTTCCCCGATGCGCCCCGGCCCGAGGCAATCGACGCCGTCATCGTTCATACTTGCGGGATGACCTTCAACGTACTCCTGCAATACATCCTGCCCCACCGCGCGCTGTCGCGGGTGGTCTACTGGGCCACGCGCTGGACCTTCAAGCCGTGGAAGAACTTCCTGATCAGCACCATCGTGCGCAACTATCAGGTCAATATGGCCGAGGCGGCGCAGCCCGATCCGCTCGCCTACCAGCACTTCAATGCGTTCTTCACCCGCAAGCTGCGGGCCGATGCACGCCGTGCCGATGCTGATCCGAAGGCCCTGATTTCGCCGGCCGACGGCAAGATCAGCCAGATGGGCAAGATCGTTGATGGGCGCATCTTCCAGGCCAAGGGCCAGGAGTACACCGCCGCCGAACTGCTCGGCGACGAGGCCAGTGCCACGCCGTATCGCAACGGGCGCTTCGCGACCATCTATCTGTCGCCGCGCGACTATCACCGCGTGCACATGCCGCTGAAGGGAACGTTGAAGGAGACCGTGCATGTGCCCGGCCGCATCTTCAGCGTCGCACCGTTTGCAGTGGAAGCGATTCCGCGCCTGTTCGCGCGCAACGAGCGGCTGGTCTGCCATTTCGATGGCGAGCACGGCCCGTTCGTGGTGGTGATGGTGGGCGCCATCCTGGTCTCGAGCGTGGCCACCGTATGGGACGGGCTGGTGATACCGCCGTATGCCTCGTCGATCCGTCGCAAGTCGTTCGCCGGCCAGCAGATCACGCTGGAGCGATTCGCCGAGATGGCCCGCTTCAATATGGGCTCGACCGTGATCATGCTGTTCCCCGAAGGCATGGCGGAACTGGATCAGCTGGCCTCGCAGCAGCATGTGCAGGTGGGCCAGCGCCTGGGCGTGGAAGTCGGGGCTTAAGCAAGCCGCCCGTCAATTTATTGACGCCGCGAGTGACGCGTTTCGTCGTTTTGTGACCTTTTTGGCGCATTCCCCGCGCCGGGCGCGGCTATGCTCCCGCTCGGCGACGCCCCTGCGCGAGCGCCATCCCCAGGCCAGACCGAGGACCGTCCATGCGCATCGTCACCCGACTCATCGCGATGAACCGCAGTCGCCAGCTAGGCAGGCAGCTGCGCGAAATCGAGCGCCAGATCCATGCCCTGCCCAAGCGCAGCCGCGCCCGCCTCGGCACCATGGCGCTACGCGAAATCGGCCAGGCCTCGCGCGGCGACTTTCCGCATCTGTACGGCACGCCCCCGGAAGAGCGTTACCTGCCCTGGGGCCAGGGCACCGAGATCGGCCTTGCCCGCGCACGCTCGGACAACCCCGAGGTGGCCATGCGCGGCATCGCACTGTGGCTGGCCGTGGCCTACCACGAGACCAAGAACACCCCGCACCCGAACCTGCAGCCGCACCACCGCGACCTGATGCGGCTGCTGCGCGGGCTGAAGGAAGATCATCGCGCCGATCCCATGCAGACCTGGATGCAGGCGCCTGCCGCGGCCTGAGTCCTCCCACTCGCCCATGAAAAAACGCCGCCCTCAAAGGCGGCGTTTTTCGTTGTTGCGATGGCTAAGGCGCAGTCATCACCGACAAGTCGGCAACTTGAGCACCTGCCCCGGCTTGATCTGGTGATGCCTGAGGTCGTTCATCTCCGACACCTCCTGCACCGAGGAGCAGCTCGCCTTGCTGACGATGCTGGTGAGGGTGTCGCCGCGCCTGACCGTGTAGTTGCGCGTGCGCGACGTGCTGGAACTGCGCGAGGGAGCCGCAGGCGGCGGTGACGGCGAGGAAGGCACCACCGGGATCACCGCGGTGTGCAGGTCGTTCGCCAGGATCGGCCAGGGACCCGTGGTGCAACGCGCTTCGTAAGACTTCTCCAGCACCTTGGGCAGCATGATGCGCACGCCGGTGGGCTGGCTGACCTGCGGATCCAGCCGCGGATTGAGGTTGCGCAAGGTGCGGAACCAGCCATCCTGCATGCCGGCGGCGGAGCCCAGGCAAACGGTGAGCTCGGTCAGCGACGCGGGACGCTTCAACACCACGCTGCCCTGCGCGCCATCCACGTGCGGAAAGCGCAGGTTGTAGCTCTCCGGATGCAGGAACAGCCATGCCGCCGCCAGCACGGAGGGCACGTAGTCGCGCGTCTCCTGCGAGAGCTGGTTGTAGATGGTGGGGTCGTACAGGCTCACCGTGGTGTTGTCGCCGACCAGTCGGCGCATGCGGCCCTCACCGCCGTTATAGGCGGCCAGGGTCAGCTCGAGGTTGTTGTTGAACGCCTTGAGCTGCTCGTCCATGTATTCCGCGTTGGCGCGCGCGGACTCGGCAGGATCGAAGCGCGAGTCGAAACCATCTTCCGTATTGAGGCCAAAGCGCAGGCCGGTGGCGTACATGAACTGCAGCGGCCCGGCAGCGCCGGAGCGCGATATCGCATGCACCTTGCCGCCCGATTCCTTGGCCATGATGCCGAACAGCAGCGCCTCGGGCAGATCCTGCTTCTGGTATTCCGGCCACATCTGATAGCGCAGGAACTGGTAGTTGACGTAGGCATCCATCAGGTTGCCGCGCCACTGGGTGAGCCACATCTCCAGCGCCGCTTTCACCGGACCATTCATGGCGATCAGCTGGGACAGCTGCTGGCCGCGCAGCAAGGTCACGCTGCGCTGCGCCTCGGGCAGGCTGGCCGCACCGGTCTTGCCGGCTTCGCTGCCTTCGGGCAAGTCGTCGCCCATGCTGCCCATGTCGTCGCCCAGGTCGAAGTTGCCATCCTTCAGGCGCAACAGGCGATCGAACGCCGAGAAGAAACGCTGCGGATCGCAGCCCGGCGTCGACGGGCAATGCGCGGAGGCACTTTGCAGTTGATCCAGCGCCGTGGTGAGCGTCTGCTGCGAGGCCTGGGCGTTGCCGGCGCGCGCCTGCGTCAGCGCCGTTTCATAGCCTTTGCTGGCCTGGTCCAGCTGCGCGTAAAGCTGATTGGCCTGCGGCGTGGGAGCGACGGGCTTGCTGCCGCCGCCACTGGAACACGCAGCCATCAGCATCGCGGCAACGGCAAGAGGCGCCATGCGCAGGGAGCGGTATACGACGGGAAAAACCATGAATGACTTCACTACCTGGCTGAAGCGGCGACCTTACTGCGCACGGAGCAGGGACTCAACCGGAAATGTCCTGATTCAATGGGCGACCGCAAGAAGCTGACGCATGGCTACAATCGCGGTGCACCCTATGGATGGAACGCCATGACTGAGATCTTGATCGGCAGCAACGACAGCAGCAGCGTTAGCCTGGACCCGCGCTACGGCAATCGCCACGGCATGATTGCGGGCGCCACCGGCACCGGCAAATCGGTCTCGCTGATGGTGCTGGCCGAAGGCTTTTCGAAGCTCGGCGTGCCCTGTTTTCTGGCCGATGCGAAGGGCGATCTGGCCGGTCTGTCGATGGCCGCGGGCGAACCGGGCGACAAGCTCAAGGCGCGCCTGGCCAAGCTGCATCTGAACGACTGGAAGCCGCAAGCCAACCCGGTCATTTTCTGGGACATCTACGGCAAGCTCGGCCATCCCGTGCGCGCCACCATCAGCGAGATGGGCCCTACCCTGCTCGGCCGCATCCTGGAACTCAACGACACGCAGGAAGGCGTGCTCGAAGTGATCTTCAAGGTGGCCGACGACCAGGGCTGGCTGCTGCTCGACCTGTCGGATCTGCGCGCCATGCTCGGCTTCGCCAGCGAAAACGCCAAGGACATTTCCACCCACTACGGCCTGATCAGCACGCAGAGCATCGCGGCGATCCAGCGCGCGGTGCTCAAGCTGGAGCAGGATGGCGCCGACCAGTTCTTCGGTGAGCCCGCGCTGGAACTGGCCGACCTGATGCGCCAGGACATGAGCGGCCGCGGCGTGATCAATGTGCTGGCCGCCGATCAGCTGATTCTCAAACCGCGCCTGTATTCCACCTTCCTGCTGTGGCTGCTGTCGGAGTTGTTCGAGCAGTTGCCCGAAGTGGGCGATCTGGATCAACCCAAGCTGGTGTTCTTTTTCGACGAGGCGCACTTGCTGTTCGACGACGCGCCGCCCGCCTTGCTGCAACGGGTGGAACAGGTCGTGCGCCTGATCCGCTCCAAGGGCGTGGGCGTGTACTTCTGTTCGCAGAATCCCGATGACGTACCGGGCAATATCCTCGGTCAGCTCGGCAATCGCGTGCAGCACGCGCTGCGTGCGTTCACGCCGCGCGATCAAAAGGCAGTCCGGGCCGCCGCCGAAACGTTCGTGGCCAATCCCAAGATCAACGTAAGCGAGGCCATCACCCAGCTTGCGGTGGGCGAGGCGCTGGCGTCGACCTTGCGCGACGGCGGCGTGCCCTCGCCGGTCGAGCGCGTGATGGTGACCACGCCCACGGCACGCATCGGTGCGATCACCGAGCCGGAGCGCGCCACCGTGCGTCAACGCTCGCCGGTGGGCGGCAAGTACGACACGGCGATCAATCGCGAGTCGGCCGCCGAAATGCTCGCCAAACGCGCCGCGGAAAAGGCCGCCGATCCGCAGGTGGTGGCCAGGCAGGCACCGGCCGGTGCGGCGCCCCAGCAAAGCGGCGGCTGGACGGATGCGGCACGCGAGATCCTGCTGGGCAACAACCGCCGGCAGGGCATGGTCGAAGCGATGGCCAAGTCCGCCGTGCGCGCGGCCGGTTCGCGCCTGGGCCAGCAGATCGTGCGTGGCGTGCTGGGCGGCATTTTTGGCGGCAAGCGCTGAGGGATCCGTCATGTCGCAGACACGCATCATCGCCGTCGTCCTGGTAGCCGCCCTGCTCGTGCTCTTGCTGCTTTATGCCAACGGCTCGATGGGACGATTCCTGTGTCGGCACCACAAAGATGGCTGGCTGGAAAAGCATGGCTTCATCACCTGCGTTCGCGCTCCCTAGCATTCAAAGCACTGCCGCCTGAGGTTAAAACGCTTGCGCATGCCGCGACCTAAACCCGTATCGCCACGTGCGCCGCTGGCGGACCGCTTGATCGCGGGCTTGTCCTATCCGTTGCGTGGCACAGCGCTGGCTACCTGTGTGCTGCTGGGGTTGGGCCAGTGCCTGACGATACTGCCCGGCATCATCGGCATGTGCTTCGCTTTCTTCCTGTGGTTGGCGCGCTGGCGCTACGCGGCGGCCTGTCTGGTACATACGGCCAATGGCTTTGCCGAGCCGCCCGATGTCGGCATGGATGAAAACGCCGCGGCCGGCCGCGCGCTCACCTTGCTGCACATGCTGGTGGTCCTCGCCTGCGTCGCCTGCAAGCTGATTTATGCGCCGATGTTCTGGCCGCTGATCCTGTTCTTCTCGCTCACCCTGCCCGCCATCGACATGTCGCTGGCCTTCGGCGACGAGGCCAACGCGTTCAATCCGCTGCATTGGCAGAAGGTGATCGGTCGGCTGGGCGCGGGTTATTTCCTTCCGGTGGTCATCAACCTCGTCACCGGCCTGCTGATCATGCTGCCATCGCTGCTGCAGCCGAGCCTGCTGGCCATCCTGTGGCAACCGCTGTTCGCGTTCAGCTACACCTACCTGATCATCTTCAACCTGCATCTGATGGGCGTCATGATCCATCGGCATCACGAGCGTTTCGATCTGCAGCCGGAAGCCGACGTGCTGGCGCGCGAAAGCGGCCAGGACGAAGACGAGCGCCTGCTGATCGCGGTGCGCGACATGGCGAAGGTCGATCGTCGCGCTGCCATCGGCATGCTGGTGGAACGCATGCAGGGACACAGTGCGCCGCCGTCGCTGCATCAGGCGTATCGCGAGCTGTTGAAGCAAGAAGGCCTGACCGCCGGTTTGCTCGAGCATGGGCAGATCTGGATCGCGGCGCTGATGGCCAACGGCGAGCCACGTCGCGCGCTTGGGCTGGTGCAGGAATGTATGGAGATCGATCCGAACTTCCTGCCCGATGCGCCGGAAAGCGTTGCCACGCTGGCCGAACTCGCGTCCAGCGCGGGCATGACGCGATTGTCGCTGAAGCTAGGCCGCGGCTACCTTGCGCGCTGGCCGCGCTCGTCCGAGTGCCCGCGCCTGGGCCTGCTCGCCGCCAGGCAGATGGCCGAGCGGCTCGGTCAACACGCCGAGGCAGCCGTGCTGCTGGGCAAGCTGGCAGCAACGTGGAGCGGGCATCCGCTGCATCCATCGCTGGTGGCGTACGCAACCCAGCTGCAACAGGGGCCCGGCATCTCCCGGACACCGGCGCTCGACTAGTCGCAAGTCGTGTTGCGGCTCGCCCGGAAGCGGGTGTAGCGTGCGCAAGCCAACTCCTTTGGTGCACCGCCCCGTCCGCAAGCGATTCCGGCGCTCCGCGGCCGTCGACACGACCGGCTCACACCTGGTGCACAAGGAGAGTTTCATGCGTCACTTCATCGGCAAGTTCGTATGGCTGGGCCTGATGCTGGCGACCCCCGTCGCCTTCGCCCAAAGCACCTCGGCGGCCAAGGAGCCGCCCCGCGCGGTCATTTCGCTGTATCGGGTCGCTCCCGGCAAACACGAAGCCTTTCTCAAATGGATGGCCGATCGCGACGCCATCGACAAGCAGCTCGGCCTGCCGCGCGCGCAGTGGTATGCGCACTACCAGGGCGACTCCTGGGATTACATCGCCATTGCACCTGCATTGACCGATGCGCAGCAGAAGAAAGAAGACGATGCGGCCAAGGCCAAGGGGCTGACGATAGGCGCCAAGTCGTCGATCGAATTCCGCCAGTTCATCGCCTCGCACACCGACACCGTCGCCTTTGGCCCGATGAATGTCAGCGACATGGACGCGATGGTCAATTCGCCCTGAAACTACTGACGGGAGTGCACGGACGTCGCTCCCGTCACCGCTCAGGCGCCAGTCCAGCTAAAATCGGTGCGATGAGCAACCCAACGCAATGACCCACGCATGAGCCGCTGGCGCCCACCCTCGCCTTCATCCACCGCCATCATCACGCGCGAAGGCTTCGAGAAGCTCAAGGCCGAGCTGGATCATCTTTGGCATACGCTGCGCCCGGAAGTGGTCAAAGCGCTGGCGGCCGCGGCGGCCGAGGGCGATCGCTCGGAGAATGCCGAATACACCTATCGCAAAAAGCAGCTCGGCGAGATCGATCGACGCGCGCGCTATCTCAGCAAACGCATTCCGTCGCTCAAGGTGGCCGAGGGCTCGCCGGCAGATCAGGAGCTGGTGTTTTTCGGTGCGAGCATCGAGCTGGAGAACGTCGACTCCGGCGAAAGCGTCGTCTACCGCATCGTAGGGCCGGACGAGACTGACGCCCGCCGGGGCTGGATCAGCATCGACTCGCCGCTGGCCCGCGCGGTGTTGAAGAAACGCCTGGACGACGAATTCGAAGCGGAGCTGCCCAGTGGCCGCACGCGCTTCGTGATCGTGGCGGTGAACTACTGATCATCGCCCCTGCAGCAGCGCCTGCACGTCTGCCTGATGCGATTCGACAAAACGGATGTTGTCCGCGTTGACCCATACCTGGTTGAGATTGCCTGACAAGGCGGGATCATTGCGTGCCTGCACCGCCATCACCGCATTCATCAAGGCGATATTGGCGAGCATGAATTCGCGCGGCGTGAAGCCATATTTCTTCACCAGGGCCGGGATGCGCGGATCGGCCGCCATCGCCTGATTGGCCAGGTCGTCCAGGCTGTGCACCTTGCTGGCATCGGGAGCCGCCTGCGGCGGAATGCCGGTGGCGCGGGCTTCGCGTGTAGCGGCGGCAAGGCGCCCGAAGGCGTCTTCGCTGAGCGTGTATTTCTTGATCTGCTGCTTGTCCGCATCCGGCAATGCCGGCAGTGTCTCCTGCGCGTGCACCAGCGTCGTTGCGCCCAACACCAGGGCGAATACGGCCACGCGGCACGCAGAAACGACACGATCAAAAGCAGGCATAGGTATCTCCGGGAAGCTGCCATTCTAGCTGGCAAAGGCGTCACCCTGGCATCGGGCAGTTCAATGACCGCTCAGTCGTGCAGAAGTTGCTTCATCGCGTGCTGATAATCCGCATCGATCTGCTTGAGCCGCATCGTTTTAGCCTGATCGTTGACCCAACGGGCGTGCATGGCCTGCTCGCGCATCAGGCGAAATTCCAGATCAACGAAAGGCCGCAGCACGTTGTTGTCGGCTTTGGCAAAGCCGGCCAGGTCGGGAATGCGGGCGAGATTGGCGCGCTCGCGATCGCCGGCAGCGCCAGGCGCCCGGCCATAGCCGCGCATGAAAGCGATCAGCTGGCCACGCAGCGGCTCACTCATGCCATCGCGCACCACCAACACGCCTGAAGGGATCAGCGGGGAACGCCAGATCACCCGCAGCTGCGTTCCTTCCGCCGGAAAATTGCGGCGGAACAGATCCAGATCGGGGTTGTTGCAGGTCGCCACGTCCACCTCGCCGTTGGCCACGGCAAGGATATTGTTCTGATGGTTGCCCACACGCACATGGGCGAAAAACGTATCGGAGTTGAGCCCCTTGGCTGCAAACACCTCCGCTTCCGGCGCCACATAGCCCGTGACCGACAAGGTTTCACCACGCGCATAGCGCCAGCGTCCGGGCTTGGCGAGCAGATCCTTGAGCGAGTGGATGGGACTATCCGCTCGCACGATCAGCATGGCGTTATTGCCCTTCGCGCCATCGTTGCGCAGGAATTGCGCCACCACGCTCATGTGCTGGTGTTCCACCGCTTCGATGGCCAGACGCCCGGACAGGAACGCGATGTCCACGCGCTGGTCGCCAATGGCTCCCGAAAGGCCCGCATAGCTGCTGACGGAAACGGTGGTGACGGGGTGGCCGAGCTTGCGCTCAAGGTCTTCCAGCAACGGGCGCCATTGCTCGCGCGATTCCGCGGCGCTGCCGATCGGCAAGATCCCGAAGTGGATGGCTGGAGCGACTGCGCCCTGCACCACCTCGTCGGCGCGTATGCGCGCGACAGGCACCAGCAGGCAGGCCGCACAAAGTGTGCGGAGCCACCATCCAGGTCCCCGTCCAACGCGTGCCCGCCCAGCCGTTTCCATGCGCGCTCCCCAGCCCCGCTGGGTTCGTTGTAGCGCGATTGGCAGGCCGCCGCAATTTGTTGCAGGGACGTAACGGTCGCTCAGAGCTCGACCGGCGAGGGATAGGCGCGCCCTTCGCGACGCGGCTGGTAGCACTCGGCGTGGCGATGAAACGACTCCACTTCGCTGTCGGCACGCCATCCCGGCAGGCCCGACAGGGGCAAGGGGCGCAGGTCCAGGGGATCGCGCAGCAGCTTTCCCGCGCCGATGCCATCGGCTGCGGCGGCCACCATCTGGTCCCCACTGCCAGGCCCAAGGAAGACCAGCGCCTTCCCCACCAGCAGCTTGCCCGGGCTTAGCGCGTGTTCGAGCAAGGCATGGCCAAACACCTGCACGCAGGCCCGGCCGTCCGTCCAGGCACAACGCTCGCGCCAGAACAGCCCATGCCAATCGTGGCTGTCCCACAGATCGAGCAAGTGGCGATCCTTCAGATTCACGATCACGCCAGCCTCGTCGAAGTGCGTCATCGCATATTGGGCGCGCGATCGATCGCGCGTGCCCATGATTGCAATCTCTGCCATCTGCTGCGCATTGAGCGCGCGCTTCAACGAGGGGTAACGCAACCAGGCGTAGGCATTGAACAGATCGTGCCAGTTCGCCTCGCGCGTGGCGATGGCGCCACGCTCGGCAATGCGCTGTTCGTAGTGCAAGCCGTCTTCGAGCAAGGCGGCTGTCTGCGCCACGAAGCGCTCGCGCTGGCCGACAGGCCTGGCTTCGTTGAGTTCATCGATGGAGGGCCAATGTGGCCCCTGCATCCAGCTCGCATATTCACGCCAGCCGACCAGCGGCCAGCGCGCGAACACTGCGGGATCGACGCTTTCGCGGGATGGCGCGACGTAACGCATCACGCCACCGCGTTTAGCCGGCCAGGCGGGCGTGCAGGTCGTGCTCGTCGGCGGCTTCAATCACCACGTCGACAAACTGCCCTGCCTTCAGCAACTGACCGTTGGCGATGTGCACCACGCCATCGATCTCCGGTGCATCGGCGGCCGAACGTGCCACGGCGCCGTTCGCACCAGCCTCGTCCACCAGTACCTTCATGTTGCGGCCGATCTTGCGCTGCAGCTTGGCGGCGGAAATCTCTGCCTGCACCGCCATGAACTGTTCCAGGCGGTCTTCCTTCAGCTCTTCGGACACCGCACCCGGCAGTTCATTCGCCTTGGCGCCATCGACCGGCGAATAGGCAAACGCGCCGACGCGATCGAGCTCGGCCTCGCGCAGGAAGTCGAGCAGCTCTTCGAACTCCGCATCGGTCTCGCCGGGGAAACCCACGATGAAGGTGCTGCGGATGGTGAGATCAGGCACGACCTTGCGCCAGTTTCGGATGCGTTCCAGCGTCTTGTCGATATTGCCCGGGCGCTTCATCAGCTTGAGGATGCGCGGGCTCGCATGCTGGAACGGGATATCGAGATACGGCAGGATCTTGCCCTCCGCCATCAACGGCATCACTTCGTCCACGTGCGGATACGGGTAGACGTAGTGCAGGCGCGACCACACGCCGAGTTCGGACAGGCCTTCGCACAGCTCGGTCATGCGCGTGCGGTAGCTCTTGTCGCGCCACTGGCGCTCGGCGTACTTCACGTCCACGCCGTAGGCACTGGTGTCCTGCGAGATCACCAGCAATTCCTTCACGCCGCCCTTGACCAGGCGCTCGGCTTCCAACAGCACTTCGTCGACCGGACGCGACACCAGGTCGCCACGCATCGAGGGAATGATGCAGAAGCTGCAGCGGTGATTGCAGCCTTCGGAAATCTTCAGATACGCATAGTGCTTCGGGGTGAGCTTCACACCCGTGTCCGGAATGATGTCCAGCAGCGGATTGCGCTTGGGCGGCAGCGCCGCATGCACCGCCTGCATCACGCTCGCATAGTCCTGCGGACCGGAAATGGCGAGCACATCCGGATAAGCCTCGCGGATCAGCTCCGAGCGCTTGCCCAGGCAGCCGGTGACGATCACCTTGCCGTTCTCATGCAGCGCTTCGCCAATGGCGTCCAGCGACTCCTGCACGGCGGCATCGATGAAGCCGCAGGTGTTCACCACCACGGCGTCGGCAGCGCCGTAGCTGGGCACGATCTCGTAACCCTCGACCTTGAGCTGGGTGAGGATGCGTTCGGAATCGACCAGCGCCTTGGGGCAACCAAGACTGACGAAACCGACTTTGGGCGAGACCTGCGACATGGCGTGGGGACCGTAACTATGCGGAAAACGGGAGATTGTATCGCACACCCGGCCGCCACACCGGCTTGACTTGCTGAATGGCTAGAATTGCCTTTTGACGCCTCAGGAGCACGCCCCATGGGTCAGCACATCAATCTCAACACCACGCGCATGCAGTGCATCGGCGCCTATCTTGCCCAGCCCGAGGGCAAGCCCAAGGGCGGCATCGTGGTGATCCAGGAGATTTTCGGCGTCACCGAGCATATCCGCCATGTCGCCGATGGCTTTGCGCAGGCGGGCTATACCGCCATTGCCCCGGCGTTCTTCGATCATCTTGAGACCGGGGTGGATCTGAAATACGACAACGAAGGCATGCAGCGCGGCCGCGAACTGGTGACCGAGCTAGGCCTGGACCGCGCGGTGGAAGACGTCGCCAGTGCCGCCGAGGCGATCAGCTCGGCCGGACGCATCGGCACCGTGGGTTACTGCTGGGGTGGCACCGTCGCGCTGCTGGCGGCGCTGCGACTGGGTCTGCCGTCGGTCAGTTACTACGGCGCCCGCAATGCGGCATTTCTTGGCGAAAAGCCCAAGGCGCCGGTGATGTTCCACTTCGGCGAAAAGGACACATCCATTCCGCCGGAAACGGTGCAGAAGCACCGCGACATGCTGCCGCAAATGGAAGTGTTCACCTACCCCGCCGGCCACGCCTTCAACCGCGATGTGGGACCGCAATACGACCAAGCCAGCGCCAGGCTCGCCTACCAGCGCACGCTGGCCTTCTTCGACAAACACCTGGTGCAAGGCGCATGAGCGATGCGGGGTTTGTGCTCGATTCGCGCCTGCGCAATGACACGCGCCATGTCGCCTCGCTTGAGTTGTGCGACGTGTTGCTGATGAACGACACGCGCTTTCCCTGGCTGGTGCTGGTTCCGCGCGTGCCCGGTATGGTGGAGATCTGCGATCTCCCCATCGAGCAGCAGACCATGCTGTGGCGCGAAGTGAGTCACGCCTCGCAGGCGCTGCGTTCGCTTGGGGCGTTCGACAAGCTCAATCTCGGCGCCCTGGGCAATATCGTGCGCCAGCTGCACGTGCACGTCGTCGGCCGACGCGAAGGCGATGCCGCGTGGCCGGGCCCGGTATGGGGCAGCGGCGCGGCAGCGCCTTATGGCGACGAAGCCATGGCGTCGCTGCAGACGAGGCTGCGCGACGCGCTGGAGGGCTGAGCGATCACTTCCAGCGGCACAAAAAAAGCCCGCGAAATCCGCGGGCTTTTTCAATGCAACAGCGAGCTTACATGTGCTGCTGCGGCGGCGGGGCTTCGGCCTTCACCGGCGCCTTGTAATCTTCAAGATCACGCGCCTTGGTGTCGACCACGCTGATCTTCTTCAGCGTGCCGCCGTCGTCGTAGTACACGGTGAAGCCGTAGTCGATCTGCAGACGGGCCATGTACTGCAGATGCTGCTTGCGCACCTTGGAGTCGTCGCTGGGCTCCAGCAGCACCGTCTTGGGCAGCTTGCCCTGGTCCTTGAGGTAGGCGAAGTGGCTGCCGGTATCCAGTGCCGAGAGCACCGCGCCGTCGACGACGAACTGGCCGCTCTTATAGGCCTGGATCACCGCGTCGAACTGGCTCTTCATGTCCGCGGTGCGCACTTCATCCTTGGCGCTGCCGCGGTGGCAGCCGGCCAGCACCAGCATGCTGCCCAGCAGGATGGCTGCGCCGGCGCGGGTCAGCAGCGTGGAAAAACGGGTCATGCGGGATCTCCTGCAAAGGCATCGATGTGAACAAAAAGAGTGTAGCGCCGCCCCGGCCTGATGCATCGAACCCGGACGGCAACCATTCAGGTGAACGTGACGGCGATCGCAAAGAACTGCGAACGACGGCTTCAGGTGCGCGGCAACGTAACGCCTTGCTGCCCCTGGTACTTGCCGCCGCGATCCTTGTAGCTGGTCTCGCATTCCTCATCGGACTCGAGGAACAGCATCTGGGCCACGCCCTCGTTGGCGTAGATCTTGGCAGGCAGCGGGGTGGTATTGGAGAACTCCAGCGTCACATGTCCCTCCCACTCCGGTTCCAGCGGGGTCACGTTGACGATGATGCCGCAGCGGGCATAAGTGCTCTTGCCCAGGCAGATGGTGAGCACTTTGCGCGGAATGCGGAAATACTCGACCGTGCGTGCCAGCGCGAACGAGTTGGGCGGAATGATGCACACATCCGCCTCCACGTCGACGAAGCTGGTCGGATCGAACGCCTTCGGGTCGACGATGGTGGAGTTGATGTTGGTGAAGATCTTGAACTCGCGCGCGCAACGCACGTCGTAGCCGTAGCTCGACGTGCCGTACGACACCAGCCTGGTGTTGTCGCGCGTCTTGACCTGGCCGTGCTCGAACGGCTCGATCATGCCGTGCTGCTCGGCCATGCGGCGGATCCACTTGTCGGATTTGATGCTCACTCGTGCTCCCGAGGGGCTGATCTGTCGCGCCGGATGGCGTAAAGGTTGGGAAAATAGCGGAAAGTGATGGTTGGCCGCCAGTCGGAACTGGATGAGACGGGGTTTTGTGGGGATTTGGCTAGCCAGTGGAGCCGAAGATGTACCTGTTTGTCTGTGGGAGCGCACCCTGTGCGCGACAACCCTACGAAGCGGTACACCTCAGCGTGGCTGTCGCGCACAGGGTGCGCTCCCACAGAAGTGCCCTGCCGTGCCGCTCCCCGCCTCGGCTCCGCTCTAGGCTCCGCTCTAGGCTCCGCTCTAGGCTCCGCTCTAGGCTCTTGCCCCCGGGGTCCCCGTATGACGCGGCGGGCGGGTGGAGGAAAGCCCGCAGGGTGGCCGCATGGATGCGGCCAGTTTTTCGACAGGACAGGGATGTCCTGTCGAAAAACCCCGTAACCCGCACGCGCACCTGGAGGGCCGAAGGCCCGGAAGGCGCGTCATCCGGGGGGCCCTTCTCTTTGGTTACTTTCTCTTGGGCAAGCAAGAGAAAGTGACCCGGCCTCCGGCAGGAGGACGGAAGCCCGCGGCAGGCGAGCCAGATCGCGATTAGGCGACAATCAAGCGCACTGCCCTGGATGACCAGCTTCGCTGTTGAGAAGCGCCTCCGGCCTACGCCGGGATGACGGGCAAAAGCCCCTACGGCGCCCCCTGCACCATGATCTTCCCCAACCCCAACGACTTATTCCGCGGCATCCGCGACAACCGCCCCGCCACATTCCGGGCCATCTCCCGATAGCGCGCAGCAAGATCGGAATCGGGAATTGCGGCCACCGTCGGCGTGCCGCCGTCGGCTTGTTCGCGAATGCGGATGTCCAGCGGCAGCGAGCCCAGGTACGCCACGTTGTACTGCTCGGCCATGCGTGCGCCGCCGCCCTCGCCGAAAATATGCTCCTCGTGGCCGCAGTTCGAGCACACGTGGGTGGCCATGTTCTCCACCACGCCAAGCACCGGCACCTCGACCTTCTCGAACATCTTCAGCGCCTTGCGTGCATCGAGCAGGGCGATGTCCTGTGGCGTGGTGACGATCACCGCGCCCGACACCGGCACCTTCTGCGACAGCGTGAGCTGGATGTCGCCGGTACCCGGCGGCAAGTCGACGATAAGGTAATCGAGCTGTTCCCAGCGGCTGTCGTTGAGCATCTGCATCATGGCCTGGGTGACCATCGGGCCGCGCCAGATCATCGGCGTCTCCTCCTCGATGAGGAAACCGATCGACATGATCTGCAGGCCGTGCGATTGCAGCGGAATGATGGTCTTGCCGTCCGGCGACTGCGGCTTGCCGCTGATGCCGAGCATGCGCGGCTGGCTGGGACCGTAGATGTCGGCATCGAGCACGCCCACTTTGGCGCCTTCGGCGGCCAGAGCGAGCGCCAGATTGGCCGACACCGTGGACTTGCCCACGCCGCCCTTGCCCGAGGCGACCACGATCACGTTCTTCACACCCGGCTGGGGCGCCAGCGTGCCCTGCACCTTGTGGGAGTGCACGCGTGTACTGATCGACACCGACGCCGCGGCGATGGCCGGATCGGCCTCCAGCACGCGCTTGGCGTTGGCGGCCAGTGCATCGGCCACGCTCGCGGCCGGGTAGCCCAGCTGGATGTCCACCGAGACGCGATCGCCATCCACGCCCACGGCGCGGATCGCCTCGGCCAGGGGGGCGCCGGTATGGGTATCAATAAGTTCGCCAAGGATATGGCGGACCAGGGCCTCACTCGCCTGCGTCATAGGGATTCGATGCGATGTCATGGGGGTCACCCATTATGCCAGTGTGCGCAGCCCCCAACGGCCTGCGGCGCTTTCGCAATGCAGCTTGACGGCTTTGCGCCCAGTCGGTCAGGCTCGGAACATACGCTTTCGTACGGGAGGAGCATCCATGAAGTCATTGCTACGCATCGCTGTAGTCACTGCGCTAATGCTGGGTACCAGCGCCGTGTTTGCCGCCGAGGTCACCCCGGTAGGCACCTGGAAAACCATCGACGATGAGACCGGCAAGCCCAAGTCCATCGTGAAGATCACCGACGAAGGCGGCGAACTGAAGGCCACGGTGGTGGAAGTGCTGCAGTCCGACGAGGGCCCGCACCCGATCTGCAAGAACTGCGACGGCGAGCGCAAGAACAAGCCCGTCGAAGGCATGAACATCATGTGGGGCGTGCACAAGGACGGCGACATCTGGGACGGCGGCAAGATCCTCGATCCCAAGACCGGCAAGATCTACAAGGTGAAGCTGCAGCCCAGCGAAGACGGCAGCAAGCTGACCGTGCGCGGGTATATCGGGTTCTCGCTGCTCGGTCGCAGTCAGGAGTGGCAGCGCCAGCCGTAAGCGGCACTGCTCTTAATTGTAGGAGCGCACTTGTGCGCGACCGGCGTGCGATAAGGCACGTAACGCCGCGGTCGCGCACAAGTGCGCTCCTACACAAGAGGACTGAGACGTGTCAGTCGGCGGTCGCTTCTGCCCGATGCACCGCCACGCCATGCGCCGAAAACGAAGCACGCGTCGCCCGATCCGCCGAATGCTCCACCACCAGATGCTGCACCCGGGCCAGCTCGGCCACTTGATGCGCAGCCACTGCGCCCAGTTTGTCGTCGGTCGCCACGACCACGGTTTCGTCGCTTGCCTCGATCATCGCGCGCTTGAACAGCGACTCCTCGCTATCGAAGCCCCACAGGCCGTGCGCCGCATCGATGGCGCAGGCGCCGGGAAAACACAGGTCGGCACGCACCCGGCGCACCTGGTCCACGGCTTGCGCGCCAGTGGCCCCGCCAATGGTGGCGTCGATGCGTCCGCCGATCAGCAAGACATCGAAGCCCTCGCGATCGAGCAGCACCTGGGCGATATGCGGGGCATTGGTGATCACGGTCAGCCGCGCATCGCGCGGCAAGGCGGCCGCAATCGCCGCATTGGTACTGCCCGCGTCGATCAACAGCGTCTGGCCGGCCTGCACCAGACTCGCCGCCTTGCGCGCCAGCGCTTGCTTGCGTGCGGAATGTTCGTTGCGCCGCTGCTTCAGCGGCGTCAGCGTCACCGTGGGCAAGAGCGCGCCGCCATAGACGCGCTTGCACAGACCCAGCGCCGCCAGCTCGCGCAAGTCGCGGCGAATGGAGTCTTCCGATACTTCGAAGGCGAGCGCCAATTCCGCGGCCACTACGCGTCCTTCGGCACGCAGGCGTTCGAGGATGCGTTGCTGGCGTTCTTCCGGAAGCGCGTTGCTGTCGACACTGGCGATGGGCGACTTAGCCATGGGATGCCTCGCGCGCGGATGCTTCAAGCAATTCCAGTTCCACCAGGCGCTGGCGCAGGCCATCGGCATCGCGGAACCACCAGCCCTGCATGCCCAGCGCTTCGGCGGCGGCCACATTGCGGGCCGAATCGTCGATATACAGCGCCCTCGACGGATCGACCGCGTAGCGTTCCAGAAGTCGCTGGTAGATGCGCGAGTCGGGCTTGATCAGGCCCTCCTCGCCGGACACGACGATGCCTTCGAACCACTGCAGGAACGCAAAGCGCTGCCGTGCGATGGGAAAGGTTTCCTGCGACCAGTTGGTCAGCGCCAGCAGACGCACGCCGCGCGCACGCAATTCGGCCAGCAGCGCGACCGTGGCTTCCATCGCGCCGACCAGGGTTTCTTCCCAGCGCAGGTGGTAAGCATCGATCAGCTCGGCGTGTTCGGGAAAACGACCGCGCAGCAGCGCGGTCGCCTCCGACCACGGGCGTCCTGCATCCTGTTGTTCGTTCCACTCGCTGTTGCAGACCTCGCGCAGGAACCAGTCCATCTGCGCCTCGTCGCCGATCAGCTGGCGATAGAGCCGGCGCGGGTCCCAGGCAATCAGCACGTTGCCCAGGTCGAAGATCACGGTGTCGATGGCGGGGCTGGTCACTTCACGATCCTCGCGGAGAACGACACCAGCACCAGCAGGCCGGCCACGCCGGCAAACGCCATGGGCAGATTGCTGATATGGGCCACCAGACCGATCAACGCGGGGCCGCTGAGCAAGCCCACGTAACCGAGCGTGGTCACCGTGGCAATGGCAATGGCCGGCGACGTATTGGGGAGGCGGCCTGCCGCGCTGAACATGACCGGCACGATGTTGGAGGCGCCCAGGCCGATCAGCACGAAACCCAGCAGCGACATCACCACGCCCGACACGCAGGCCACCAGCAGGAACCCTGCCGCAGCCAGCGCGGCGCCGAAGCGCATGGCCGACTCGGGGCCATAGCGTCCGACAAAGCGGTCGCCGGAAAAACGCCCCACCACCATCGCGGCCGAGAAGAACGCATAACCGAAGCCCGCCGATGCCGCCGATACGCCGCGGACGTCGCGCAGGAACACCGCACTCCAGTCCAGCATGGCGCCCTCGGCGAGAAAGCTCACGAAGCACAGCAAACCAAGCAGCCATGCCAGCGCGTGCGGCATGCGCATCGGTTCCTTGCGCGGTGTATCGGCCGTCGGCGCGTCATCGAGCAGGTCGCTGCGCAGCCACAGCACCACCGCGGCGAGCAGGATCGCCAGGACGCTGGCGGCCGCCGTGAGCGGCACGCCCATGGCCAACAACGCGCTGGTCAGGGCCGCGCCAGTGAGGCCGCCCACACTGAACAAGCCGTGGAAACCGGACATCAGTCGCCCGCCGTCGAGGCGTTCCACATCGACAGCGTGCGCATTCATCGCGACATCCACCGCGCCCAGCACCACGCCGAAATACAGCAGCACGGCAATCAGCGCGGTGATGTTGGTGACCATGGCCAGCGCCGGCAGCGCCACGCACATCAGCAGGCCCGAGGCGACGATCAGCGTGCGATTGCCCAGCCGATGGGCCAGCCACCCCACGAACGGCATGGAGAGCATGGAACCGCCGCCGAACGCGAGCAGCGCCAAGCCGAGCTGGGCATCATCCAGCCCGAGTCGCGCCTTGGCATAAGGCACCATCGGCGCCCAGGCGGACATGCCGATGCCCGACACCAGGAAGATCAGCCGCGTCGCCCGTCGGGCGCCCGCGAGTGAGGCCGTATCGGGCTTGCCGGCAATCGCAGCGTCGGAAGTGGAGTTCACGGCATTCCTGTTGATGGGAAGATTCGGACTAAATGTACATAAACGTGCAAGATCGTGCAATCACGGATTGGCGGCGATGTTCCGCGCCCGGTATCAGGCTGCCATGTTCGCGCAATCGGGCGAGCTAAGACACGCGTGATGCCATCGGCAGCGAGGGGCGGGCTTCGCAGACGTCCAAACGACGGCATGCGCCGGTGACACGCCCACCCCATGTCATAATGGACAACCCCCTCAAGACCGTTGCCGCCCCATGAGCCGACGCCTCCTCGTCACCAACGCGCTGCCCTATGCCAATGGCCCGCTCCACCTGGGTCACCTGCTGGGTTACATCCAGGCCGATGTCTGGGTACGTGCGCAGCGGATGCAGGGCAACGAGACCATCTATGTATGCGCGGACGATGCCCATGGCACGCCGATCATGCTGGCAGCGGCAAAGGCCGGTTTGTCGCCGGAAACCTATATCGAAGGCATCCGCGTCGGCCACGAAGCGGACTTCGCGGCCTTTGGCGTTGCGTTCGATCATTACCACTCGACGCACTCGGAAGAAAACCGCGAGCTCGCCTCGCTGATCTACACGCGCCTGCGCGACGGCGGCTACATCGGCCGCCGCGATATCCAGCAGCTGTACGATCCGGAAAAGGACATGTTCCTGCCCGATCGCTACATCAAGGGTATCTGCCCCAACTGCAAGACGCCCGACCAGTACGGCGACAACTGCGAGAACTGCGGCGCCACTTACGCGCCCACCGATCTGATCAACCCTTACTCGGTGATGTCCGGCGCCACGCCGGTGCTGCGCGACTCGGAGCATTACTTCTTCGAGCTGGGCAAGTTCGAGCCGCTGCTGCGCGACTGGTTCGCCGGCAAGTTCACCGATGGCCAGCCCGTCGCCAACAGCGGCGTCACGGCGAAATTGCGCGAATGGCTGGACAGCGGCCTGAAGGACTGGGACATCTCCCGCGATGCGCCCTACTTCGGTTTTCCGATACCCGATGCGCCCGGCAAGTACTTCTATGTGTGGCTCGATGCGCCGGTGGGCTATCTGGCCAGCTTCAAGGCCTTGTGCGATCGCACCGACCTGCACTTCGAGGATTTCCTCGCACCCGACAGCCGTGCCGAGCTGCACCATTTCATCGGCAAGGACATCATCAACTTCCACGGCCTGTTCTGGCCGGCGATGCTGCACGGCGCGAATTTCCGCACGCCGACGGCGCTGCACGTGAACGGTTATCTGATGGTCAATGGCGCGAAGATGTCCAAGTCGCGCGGCACCTTCATCATGGCGCGCACGTACCTGAATTCGGGCCTTAACCCGGATTTCCTGCGCTATTACTTCACCACCATGCTCAGCGACACGCCGGTGGACGTAGACCTTGACCTGAAGACCTTCGAGGAACGCGTCAACTCGCACCTGGTCGGCAAGTGGGTGAATATCGCCAGCCGCACCGCGGGCTTCGTGCACAAGTATTTCGACGGCCGTCTCGCCCCGGCCTTCAGCGCTGAAGAACAGGAGCTGTGGCGCGAACTGCTCTCGCTCTACGGCGACGTTCCCGCCTTGTACAACAGCGGCGAGTTTGCCGAAGTAGCGCGCCGCTTCGTGACCATGGCCGACATGGTCAATGGCTACATCGCCGCCAAGGCGCCGTGGGCCATGGCCAAGGACGAGTCGCGCCGCGACGAACTGCATCAGGTCTGCTCGTTTGCGCTGGCGGCGTTCCGCCTGCTCGCCGGCCTGCTGAAGCCGGTAGTGCCGGCCACGGTGGAAGCAGCCGAGCGTTTCCTCGCCGCCCCGATCAACGGCTTCGACGATGCACGCGCCGAACTGCACAACCACACCATCAACGCGTTCGAGCCGCTGCTCGGCCGCATCGATCCCAAGCAGGTCGAGGCCATGGTGGAAGCGTCCAAGGATTCGCTTGCACCTGCCGAAAGCAAACCTGCCCCCAAGAAAACCAAAGAACCCGCCAAGACCATGACTGAAGCCAGCACCGCACCGACCGCCGCACCCGAAGCCCCTGCCCTCATCGGCATCGACGATTTCGCCAAGCTCGACCTGCGCATCGGCAAGGTCACCGCCTGCGAATTCGTGGACGGTTCGGACAAGCTGCTGCGTTTCGAACTGGATGCCGGCCCGCTGGGCACGCGCCAGATCTTTTCGGGCATCCGCGCGGGCTACGGCGAGCCGGAAAAGCTGCTCGGCCGCAACGTGGTGTTCATCGCCAACCTGGCGCCGCGCAAGATGCGCTTCGGCGTGTCCGAGGGCATGATCCTGTCCGCCGGCGACGGCGGCAGCGACCTGTTCCTGCTCGACGCCGACCAGGGCGCCAAGCCCGGCGCTACCGTTCGCTGAGTGCCGCCCACCATCGACACAACGTGGGTGCTGATGCCAGGCATTGATGGCACGGGCAACATGTTTTCTTCGTTGACGTCGCACTGGTGCAGTAGGGAGCCTTATCTATCTATCGCCTATCCGGCCTCGCTGTCCGCGAGGCTGGAAGCTTACGTAGAGCACGTGGCTCAGCAGATCACATCGTTAGATCGCGTGGTGCTCGTCGCCGAATCTTTTTCCGGCCCGATTGCCATCCTGTTGGCAGCCAAACTGGGACCGCGGCTTGCCGGCCTCGTGCTGTGCGCGAGTTTTGCCACCACTCCCCACCCACTCGTTGGGCTTGCTCGCCGCTGTCCCGCTATGCTGATCGAACACGGCAAGCGCCAGGCTTTTCTTTTGCGCCGTTATTGCGTTGGCAGCAATGCCGAACCGGACCTCGTCCAGCGACTCTCCAACACACTGAGGGGAATCGATAGCGCGACGCTGGCGCAGCGTTTGGCTGCGCTAGAGCGTCTGGACGTCAGGGCATCCCTGCGAGAGCTGGTAGCGCCCATTCTTTTGTTGCAAGCGGGCCATGAGCGTCTGCTGAGTGGACCTGCCGTGAGGAACCTTGTGCTTGCCGCACCACAAGCCACCGTAGAGTCGATTGATGGGCCACACCTGCTCCTGGAGGCGAAGCCGAAGGCGTGCTTCCAGGCCATGGCCCGATGGAGCGCCGGCTACGACTTCGCCCTTGGCACCTTCGCCGCTTAAACTAACCCCATGACTTTGGCTACACCCTCCCTCGCCGACCGCATCGATGCCCTGCTGCCGCAGACGCAATGCGAGCAATGCGGTTACCACGGCTGCCGTCCGTATGCGGAGGCGATCGCCAGCGGTGAGGCGAAGATCAACCAGTGTCCGCCCGGCGGTGCCATCGGCATCGCCAGGCTCGCCGCGCTGCTCGATGTCCCCGTGCTCCCGCTCGATCCGGAACACGGCATCGAGAAGCCGCGTACGCTCGCCCGTATCGTCGAGGCCGATTGCATCGGCTGCACGAAATGCATCCAGGTGTGTCCGGTGGATGCGATCGTGGGCGCGTCCAAAGTGATGCACACCGTGATGATCGATGACTGCACCGGCTGCGAGCTGTGCGTACCGGCCTGCCCTGTGGATTGCATCGTGCTCGAACCGATGCCGCTGGCACAGGTCGACGACCCGGCTCACGCCGACGCATCGCGCGAGCATTTCCAGCGCCGCGAAGCGCGGCTGACACGCGAACGTCTGCACCGTGACAACGAGCTTGCTGCGCGCAAGGCCGAGGTGGCCGCCATGACCACGCCGACCAATCCCGTGCTCGCCGCGCTCGCGCGGGCCAAGGCCAAACAACAAGGAAAGACCTCGTGAAGAAGGCCGACATCGTCGAGCTGTTCACCCGTCTGCGCGAAGTCGATCCGCATCCCACCACCGAACTCCACTACACCACGCCGTTCGAACTGCTGGTGGCGGTGGTGCTGTCGGCGCAGGCGACCGACGTGGGCGTCAACAAGGCGACCAAGAAGCTGTACCCAGTGGCGAATACGCCGCAGGCGATCCTCGATCTGGGCGAGGAGAAGCTCAAGCAATACATCAGCACGATCGGCCTGTTCAACAGCAAGGCCAAACATGTGATGGCCTTGTGCAGGATCCTGGTCGAGCAATACGACGGCGAGGTGCCGCAGACGCGCGAAGCGCTGGAGGCGCTGCCCGGCGTCGGCCGCAAGACCGCCAACGTCGTGCTCAATACCGCCTTTGGCCACGCCACCATCGCGGTGGACACCCATATCTTTCGCGTCTCCAACCGCACCGGTCTCGCCCCGGGCAAAGACGTGCGCGCGGTGGAAGACAAACTCGAAAAAGTGGTGCCGCTGGAATTCAAGCAGGACGCTCACCACTGGTTGATCCTGCATGGACGCTACGTGTGCAAGGCGCGTAAACCCGATTGTCCACAATGCGTCATTCGCGATTTGTGCCGTTACAAGGACAAGACGAAGGCCTGACCACTTGCTTCGCTGAAAGGCCATGCGAGCAATCCACTTGATTGCTCACGCCTCATCAGTTACGCCGGTAACGACTTCGCTGCAGCGTCGCAGCGGTCAGGTACGCGCAAGCGCAATGCGATGTCGATGAGCGCGCCGATGACGATGCCGTGACGAATATAGGTCACTAGTCACGGCGCACGCTGTCGTCGTATCGACATCTTGTGTGCAAACCATCCGTTTCGTTGGCAACCACCATCGCGCTGCACGCACACGTTGATGTGCCCATGTCATCGACGCGACATCTCGCACGTCGATGCCTCCACGCCGTTCGTCACATGCAAGCGGCAAGGTCTTGCAGTCTTCAGTCATGCAGGCAAGAAATACCTGTGACTAGTGGCATAGAACATGTGGCGAGGGCCTTTAAACCTCATAAATTCCTCAGTGTTTCGTGCGAGTTCCTCAAGCATGAAACGCTGCATCGACCTAACGTTGAGCCTCCCCCGGAACTCCCCCCGTTAGGAGGCACCACCATGAAGCGCTTCATCCTCCCCGCTCTCGTGGCTGCACTAGGTTTTGCCAGCGTCGGCACTGCATACGCCTCGGTCGAAACCTATACTGTCAGTATGAATGGCTACGCCGTCATTGGTTTCGTTGGAAACACTCCGGCCGATTTCGCTCGCGCCCAACAGAAGGCGAATGGTTGGGAAACACAGCGTCACCTGATGTTGAAGCCGCAGTCGATCAAGGCTGTTGCCATCGACCAGTCGTCGGGCGTCGCCCTCAACCAGACTGAGCTGCGCGCAGCCATCGTGCAGGCCGCCCTGGCCAAGACGCCCTGAACGCACGTCATTCACACTTTTATCGGCGCCACCCCCATACGCGTCGAAACAGGAAGGAAAACGGCGAGCGAGCAGACTCGCCGTTTTCCTTTTTTGTCGTGCCTGATTGACGCCAGCCGTCTCACTTGCCACCGTGACGCCTGGGCAGGCTCAAAGCGGCCCGGGAAAAGATCCACAAAAGGTAGAGCACGGATCATGCGTCCAGGCGGCGGCCCGGACCGTGCCGCCGCCAAGTCCGTCACGGGTGCGAAGGCATGCATATTCTGCTGGTCGAAGACGATGCCGAGCTGGGCGGTGCGATCAGGCACGCGCTGGAACACCAGTCCTATGCGGTGACCTGGCTGCGCGACGGTCGCCAGGCCATGGAAGCGCTGCGTGGCGATCCCGTCGACCTGGTCCTGCTCGATCTGGGCCTGCCTGGCAAGGATGGCCTGGAAGTGCTCGCCGAGGCCCGGCGCTCCGGCGTGAAGACACCGGTGCTGGTGATGACCGCCCGCGACGCGCTCGAAATGCGAATCCGCGGCCTGGACCTGGGCGCTGACGACTACCTGGTGAAGCCTTTCCACCTGGGCGAGCTCGCTGCCCGCATCCGTTCTCTCACGCGCCGTACACAAGGCCTTGCCGACAACATGGTGGAAGTCGGCGGCCTGCGTCTCAATCTGGCCACGGCCGAAGTGGAGTTTCGCGGCGAGCGCGTCACCCTGACGCGCCGCGAGTTCGCCCTGCTCCGCGTGTTGATGGAGCGCGCCGGCCGTATCGTGCGTCGTGAGGCGCTGGAAAACTCAGTCTATGGGCTCGACACCGTGGTGGAACGCAACGCCATCGAAGTGCAGGTGCACTGGCTGCGCCGCAAGTTGAGCCCCGAGGTGATCCATACCGTGCGCGGCATCGGCTACATGATCCCCCGCGAGCCGCAATGATCACTCAGCCGATCAGCCTGCGCACCCGCCTGACCTGGCTGATCATCGCCGTGATGGTCGCCGTGCTGATACCGCTTGGCTGGATCAGCTATCGTCGCGAACTGCGCGAGATGAACGAGCTGCTTGACGGTCGTCTCGCCCAGGCTGGCCGCACGCTGGGCACGCTGATCGCGCACGGGCAACTGCCGCTGCACGAGGCGGACCTGCCATCCATCGCGCAGGGCACCACCAGCCATCGACATGGCGTGGTGGTGTCGGTACATCCGCACAACTACGAGCCCGAGGTCGGGTTTCAAGCTTACGATCCGCAGGGCGAGCTGATTGCCGCCACTTCGAATTTCGCCGACCTGCCGCCGCCGACCCGCGAAGAGCGCGGCTTTCGCGACATCCAGCGCGAAGGCAAGCAGTGGCGTACGTTCACCCTGCAGAATCGCGCTGACCTGGTGATCCGCATTGGTGAACAGTCCGACAACCGCGCGGACATTGCGCGCGGGCTGGTGATCGAGCACACGCTGCCGCTGCTGGTGGGACTGCCGTTGCTGGCGCTACTGGTGAGTCTCGCCGTCAAGCGCGGCCTGCGCCCCGTCGCCGTGCTCACCGAGATGCTGGATCGTCGCACTCCCGGCAGCCGAAAGCCGATGCCTGCCGATGTGGCGCCCGGCGAAATCAAGCCGCTGATCGTGGCGCTGAATCAGCAACTGGAACGGCTCGAAGACGCACTGGACCGTGAACACCGCTTCGCCACCGATGTCGCCCACGAACTGCGCACGCCGCTGGCGGCGACCATGATCCATCTCGAAAGCGCCATGATCGCGGACGACCCCACTGAAGTGGAGTTCACCGTGCGCCACGCGCAGCAGAGCATGGCGCGGCTGGGGCGACGCATCGAACAGATCCTGGCGATGGCCCGGCTCGAAGCCGGCGCCGCCTCGCAACAGCGCACGCCGATGGACTTGATACGCATCGCCACCGAAGTGATCGAGGAGCTGGCGCCGCTGATCGCCGAAAAGGACATCTCGCTCAGCCTCACGCACGACGATGACATGGCTGTCGTGCTTGGCCACGAGGTGGCGCTCACCGCCATGTTTCGCAACCTGATCGAGAATGCCTTGCGCTATACGGAAACTGAAGGCCAGGTGGATGTTTCCGTGCGCCGGGATGGTGCGCAAGTGGTGATCGATATCTCCGACAACGGTCCGGGCATACCCGAGGATCGACGACAGGCGGTTTTTCAGCGATTCCATCGCGAAGTGGAAAGCGCGACGCGCGGTTATGGTCTGGGGCTGAGCATTGTGCAGCGAGCAATCGAGTTGCACGAGGCGTCCATTGAGTTGCTGGAGTCACCGTTGGGGCGGGGGTTGCTGGTGCGTATCCGGATGGCCGCAGCGTCGGGTTAAGCGGCATCGCCCGCTGCTTTTGCTCGTCATTCCCGCGCAGGCCGGAATGACGAGCTGGAGAGCAAGCCGCGCCTGCCAAAAGGTTTCCACAAGATTGCCTTGCCATCATGGCCAGCGTCGGGCCTCAGGCCTCCAGGCTGCAACGTCCATGCTTGCTCTTGTCCGAATCGCCCTGTCACGACCGCTGACCTTCATCGTATTGGCCGTGCTTATCCTCATCGCCGGCCCCTTGGCCGCGTTGCGCACGCCGACCGATATCTTCCCGAATATCGGCATTCCGGTGATCAGCGTGGTGTGGAGCTACAACGGGCTGCCGCCCGATCAGATGTCCGGCCGCGTCGTCTACTACTACGAACGCCAGCTCAGCACCTCGGTCAACAATATCGAGCACATCGAATCGCAGTCGCTGCCCGGCATGGGTATCGTCAAGATTTTCTTCCAGCCCGGCGTGGATATCCGCACGGCCACGGCGCAGGTGACCTCGATTTCGCAGACGGTGCTCAAGCAGATGCCGCCGGGCATCACGCCGCCGCTGATCCTCAATTACAACGCCTCCACCGTGCCGATCCTGCAGATGGCGCTGTCGAGCACGAGCCTGTCCGAGGCGAAGATCCTCGATCTCGGCCTCAATGTGATGCGTCCGATGCTCACCTCGGTGCCGGGTGTCGCCGTGCCCACGCCCTACGGCGGCGCTGCCCGCCAGGTCACGCTGGATCTTGATCCGCGTGCGCTGGCGGCGAACGGTTTGTCCGCGCAGGACGTGAGTAACGCGCTGGCCGCGCAGAACCAGATCATCCCGGTCGGCACGGCCAAGATCGGCATGGCCGAGTACCACGTGCAGCTCAACAACAGCCCTGACGCGGTCGACGAGCTCAATCAGCTGCCGGTCAAAACGGTGCATGGCGCCACCATCACCATCGGCGACGTGGCCCACGTGCGCGACGGCGCCGCACCGCAAACCAATGTGGTGCGCGTGGATGGCAAGCGCGCCGTGCTGATGCCGGCGCTCAAGGTGGGCGATGCATCGACGCTGGCCGTGGTGTCCGGCATCAAGCAGCTGATGCCGCGGGTGCTCGAATCGCTGCCTGCCAATCTGAAGGTCTCGTTGCTCAGCGATCAGTCGATCTTTGTGAAGGCGGCGATTTCGTCGGTGGCGCGCGAGGGCGTCATCGCGGCCCTGCTTACCTCGGTGATGATCCTGATCTTCCTGGGCAGCTGGCGGTCCACCGTGATCATCGCGGTGTCGATCCCCCTGGCCATCCTCTCGGCCATCGCCCTGCTCTCGGCCACGGGGCAAACGCTCAACGTGATGACGCTGGGCGGACTCGCGCTGGCAGTGGGCATCCTGGTTGACGATGCCACGGTGACTATCGAAAACATCAACTGGCATCTTGAGCAAGGCAAGGACGTCCGCACGGCAATCATGGACGGCGCCCGACAGATCGTGACGCCGGCCTTTGTATCGCTGCTGTGCATCTGCATCGTATTCGTGCCGATGTTCCTGCTGGACGGCATCGCGGGTTTTCTGTTCCGGCCGATGGCGCTTGCGGTGATCTTTGCGATGGTGTCGTCCTTCGTGCTCTCGCGCACCCTGGTGCCGACGCTGGCGATGGCCCTGCTCAAACCCCACCACATCGAAAAAGGCCCGGGCGACCACCCGGAAGACGACTATCTCAACCATCACGAAGGCGACCAGCCGGCGCGACGCACCCGGCGCGCACTGGTGGCTTCCATGGTTCGCTTCCAGCAGCGCTTCGAGCACCGTTTTTCGCAGGCGCGTGACGTGTACCACGCCACCCTGACAGTGGCGCTTGCCCATCGCCGCCGCTTTGTCATCGGCTTTCTTGGTTTCGTCATCGCATCGTTCGCGCTGATGCCCCTGCTTGGTCGCGACTTCTTCCCTGACGTGGATGCCGGCGCCATCGCCCTGCACGTGCGCGCCCCCATGGGCACGCGGGTCGAAGAAACCGCGGCCGAGTTCGACCGCATCGAACATGCGATACGCCAGGTCATTCCAGCCGACCAGCTGGACACGGTGATCGACAATATCGGCCTGCCGCTGTCGGGCGTGAACATGGTCTACAACGCCAGCGGCACCATCGGTCCGCAGGATGGCGACATCCAGGTCGTGCTGAAAGAAGACCACGCGCCGACCGCCGATTTCGTGCGCGAGCTGCGTGCGCAGCTGCCGCGCGAATTTCCCGGCACGCAGTTTGCGTTCCTCCCGGCCGACATGAGCTCGCAGATCTTGAACTTCGGCGCGCCGGCGCCGCTGGACATTTCCATTGCCGGCCGCGACCTCAAGGCCAATGAAGCGTACGCCAACGACATCCTCAAGCGCCTGCGCAGCGTGCCCGGCATCGCGGACGTGCGTCTGCAGCAGAGCAGCAGCTATCCCCAGCTCAACGTGACAGTGAACCGCACCCGCGCCGACCGCCTGGGCGTGACCGAGCGCGACGTCACCAACAGCATGGTCGCTTCGCTGGCCGGCAGCTCGCAGGTGGCGCCGACGTTCTGGCTCAATCCCAGGAATGGCGTGTCCTATCCCATCGTGGCCGCCACGCCGCAATACAAGATGGACAGCATGGCCGACCTGGCCGGCCTGCCGGTGACGCCGGCCGGCAAGGGCGCCAGCCAGGTGCTGGGCGGACTGGCCACGTTCACGCGCGTGCCCAGCGCGGCGGTGGTTTCGCATTACAACATCCTGCCGTCGTTCGACATCTATGCGGCCGTGCAGGATCGCGATCTGGGCGCCGTAGCGGGCGACGTGCAGAAGGTGCTGGACCAGTTTGCCGCTTCGCGTCCCAAGGGCACGCTGGTCAGCCTGCATGGCCAGGTGGGCACCATGAACGAGGCCTTTGGTGGATTGGCCTTCGGCCTGGTCGGGGCGATCGTGCTGATCTATCTGCTGATCGTGGTGAACTTCCAGTCGTGGCTGGATCCGTTCGTGATCATCACCGCCCTGCCCGCCGCGCTCGCCGGCATCGTGTGGGTGCTGTTCCTCTCGCACACCACGTTGTCGGTTCCGGCGCTGACCGGCGCCATCATGTGCATGGGCGTGGCAACGGCCAACTCCATCCTCGTCGTCAGCTTCTGTCGCGAGCGCCTGGCCGAACATGGCGATGCAGTGAAGGCCGCGCTCGAAGCCGGCTTCACGCGCTTTCGTCCGGTCTGCATGACCGCGCTGGCGATGATCATCGGCATGTTGCCCATGGCGCTGACGCACGAACAGAACTCGCCGCTGGGCCGCGCCGTGATCGGCGGTCTGCTGTTTGCGACGTTCGCCACCCTGCTCTTCGTCCCTGTGATCTTCAGCATCGTGCACGGCCGCACGCAGACACAGCTCGCATCCGATTCCGCCTCTGGAGTACCCATCCATGTCGCATGACGCCACCATCGGCACGTCCACGCGCACGCCCAGGCTCGGCCGCGCCGTGCGCATCGGGCTCGCGCTGGCCCTGCTCGCCACCATCGCCGGCATTTCCGTGCGCGCTTATGACTACCACCGCGTCGTGAAGTGGACGAACGCCCAGGTCACCCCAAGCGTGCAGCTGGTCACCCCGGAGGGAGGCCATGGGCAAGCGAGCATGACGCTGCCCGGTCGTCTGGATGCGTGGATCGGCGCGCCCATCCACGCGCGCGTCAGCGGCTACCTCAAGAGCTGGAGCCACGACATCGGCAGCCAGGTCGCCGCAGGCCAGTCGCTGGCCGAGATCGATACGCCGGAACTCGACCAGCAGTTCGAACAGGCCAAGGCCAACCTCGCCCGCGCACAGGCGAATGCACGACTGGCCGCGCTCACCGACAAACGCTGGAAGAACCTGCTCCAGTCCAATTCCGTCTCCAAGCAGGAAGCCGACGAAAAAGCCGGCGAAGCCGAAGCTGCGCAGGCCAACGTGCTCGGCGCGCAGGCAGATGTCGATCGCATCGCCGCGCTGGAAGCGTTCAAGCACATCACCGCGCCGTTCGCGGGCACGGTGACCGCACGCAACACCGATATCGGCGACCTGATCAGCGCCAACAGCGAGAACGCGCCGGCCCTGTTCACCGTGTCGGACACCACGCGCATGCGCCTCTACGTGGAAGTGCCGCAGGGTTATGCCGACGCCATTCGCCCGGATATGAGCGTTCAACTGGACGTGCCCGATCACCCGGGCGAGCAGTTCACCGGGCGCCTGATCGGCAACTCCGGCGCGGTGAGCCAGACATCCGGCTCGCTGCTGGCGCAGTTTGAAGTGGACAACCGCAAGGGCGAGCTGCTGCCCGGCGCCTATGCCGAAGTGCATCTGCCCATGACTGGCAACAGCCATGTGCTTACCGTGCCGGCAACCGCTCTGATCTTCCGCGCACAAGGACCCCAGCTCGCCGTCATGGGCGCCGACCACAAGGTCCAGCTGCGCGATATCCACATCGCGATGGATCTCGGCGACCGCTTGCGCATCGACAAGGGCCTCAAGCCCGGCGATCGCGTGATCAATCATCCGTCCGACTCACTGACGCAGGGCGATCTGGTGCAAGTGGCGGCCGTGGACAATGACGGCGCAGCCAAGCCGGAGTGAAGCCATGATGCCCGTGCTCTCCTCCCTGCGTCGACTCGCGCCGCTGGCACTGGTGGCGCTGTTGCCGGCCTGCTCGCTTGCACCGGCCTACACCAAGCCGGACGTCGGTACCGTACCTGGCAGCTACGCCGGCCAGACTTCCGACGGCCTGTGGTCACCCGCGCATCCATCCGACATTGCGGCGCGTGGACCGTGGTGGTCGGTGTATGCCAACCCGACGCTGGATCGCCTGGAGCAGCAACTCGATGCCTCCAATCCAACGCTTGCCGTCGCCCTGGCGCGCTATGACGCAGCACGCGCGCTGCTGGGCGAAGCGCGTTCGGACCTCTATCCCACGTTGGGCGTAGTAGCCGCCGATTCGCGCAATCGTCAGTCGAATAACCGTCCGCTGCGCGGCAGCGGCCAACCCAACGAATACAGCGCCGAGACCTTGGGTTTCGGGCTGGGTTACGAGCTCGATCTCTGGGGGCGCGTGCGCAACGAAGTGGCTGCCGGCAAGGCGAACGCGAACGCAGCGCAAGCCGATCTCGCGTCGGTGAAGCTGAGTCTTGAAGCACAGCTTGCCGATCTCTACCTGCGGCTGCGCGGCTACGACGTACAGGAGCGCATCCTCACGGACACATTGGATGCGTACCAGCAAGGCCTCGACCTCACCCAGCGGCGATTCCAGGGTGGCGTGGCCTCGGGCCTCGATGTGAGCCGCGCGAAGACACAACTGTCAGATGCCCAGGCACAGGTATCGGACGTGCAGGCGCAACGTGCGTTGACCGAACACGCCATCGCCACGTTGGTGGGCGACTCGGCGTCGCGCTTCTCGCTGCCGGTCGACAACGCACCCATCAAGGTGCCCGCGATTCCGCTTGGCGTGCCGTCGCAATTGCTGGAGCGTCGCCCCGATATTGCCGCCGCCGAACGGCGCGTGTTTGCCGCCAATGCCGAGATCGGCGTGGCGCGTGCGGCATTTTTCCCTCGCTTGAGCCTTTCCGCTGCCTTGGGTTGGCAGGACACCGGCATGGGCAATCTGTTGAGCGCCGGCAACCGTTACTGGGCGCTCGGCCCGGATCTGGCGATGACGCTGTTCGATGGTGGCCTGCGGCGCTCCAAGGTGCAGGCCGCGCAGGCGAACCTGGATGCGGCGGCGGGCCTCTACCGCGGCGTAGTGCTCGACGCGTTCCAGCAGGTGGAAGACAACCTCACCCTGCTGCAACAGCTCGGCAAGGAGGCACATCAGCAAGACGATGCCGCCAGTGCCGCAGGCGATTCGCAGACCATCGCGATCAATCGCTATCGCGAAGGCGCAGTGAATTATCTCGACGTGGTGAGCGCGCAGACGGCCGAACTGCAGGCCGAACTCAGCGCGGAACAAGTGCGCACACGACGTCTGCAGGCCAGCGTGGATCTGATCCGCGCGCTTGGCGGCGGCTGGGATGCAGCCCAGCTGTCGACCACCGCCAACGCGGTGGCCGACAGCACGACCCAGGCCCGCTGACGCGACGGTACCTACTCCGTCGCGACCGCCCGGGGACCCAAGGAGCCCTCATGTGGAGAGAGGGGAGGCACGAGGGCTCCTTTCATGACGAGCGAGCCTATGCCGCCCGTCGTACGCCTTCGACGCGTTGATTGAGCTGCTGCCAGTCCACAATCAGCTCACAACCGCGTGCCGACGCGTTCCTGCTCCATTCGCGCAGCAATTCCAGGCATGCCTGATCGACGTGATGCAGTCGATCCACCTGCAGTTGCAGGCGCGTGTTCGGCGGCACGCTTTCCAAGGTACGCGCCACCGACGGCACGCGCAGAAACGTCGCCGAACCTTCCAGGCGCAGCGATGCCGTGCCTGGTTCCTCGTGATGATGCAGGCCCACCTTGAGTCGCGACGAATGCAGCGCGAGGCGGAACAGCGACAAAGCGAAGCCGATCAGCACGCCGGCCAGCAGATCGGTGGCGACAATGGCCACGGTGGTTGCGACGTAAATCCATGCGGTGCCCTTGCCGTACTGCGCCAGCGAGATCACCTGCCTGAAGTTCACCATCTTGACGCCGGTGTAGACCAGGATGCCGGCCAGGCAGGCTACCGGCGTCATGCGCATCAACCATGGCAGCAGCATGGCAAACACGAGTAGCCAGCTGCCGTGCAGGATGGTCGCCATGCGCGTGGCCGAACCGGCCTGCACATTCGCCGCGCTGCGCACGATCACGCCCGTCATCGGCAATGCGCCGAACAAGCCGCAGATGGTATTGCCGATGCCTTGAGCGGTGAGCTCGCGGTCGTACCTGGTGCGGGCGCCGTCGTGCATGCGATCGACCGCAGCGGCGGACAACAGCGTCTCGGCGCTCGCGATGAAGGCGAACGTCAGCGCAGCGATCAGCAGCGACGGTTCCAGCAGGCTGGAAAGACTGCTCCATGTCGGCATCGATACGGCGGCCATCAGGTTTGATGGCACATCCACCGTTTTCACTGCCAGCCCCGCGAACTGCACGGTCGCCGTCAACGCGATCACCGCCAGCAATGCGCCGGGAACGAAGCGCAGTTTCACCGGCCGCAGTTTTTCCCAGCCAAGCATGATCGCGATGGTGGCCACGCCGACGCCCAGGGCCGACAGACTGCCCACCTCGCCCTGCACCGCGTCGATCACCGCTCCCGGCAACGCAACGAAGTTCTCCAGGCCTCGCGCCTTGGGCAAGCCATCCATCAGCACGTGCAGCTGCGAGGCCACGATCAACACACCGATACCCGACAACATGCCCGCCACCACAGCCGGCGAACACATGCGGAACCACACGCCGACGCGACACAAGCCGGCCGCGATCTGGATCATGCCGGCCAGCAGTACGACCGGGCCCAAGGCGGCTACGCCATGCTCGCGCACCAGTTCGAACACGAGCACGGCAAGGCCCGCCGCCGGTCCACTCACCTGCAATGGTGAACCGGCGACGGCGCCCACGACGATGCCGCCGACGATGCCGGTGATGAGTCCTGCCGCTGGCGGCATGCCTGAGGCGATGGCGATACCCATGCACAAGGGCAAGGCCACCAGGAACACCACGATGGAACCGAGCAGGTCACGCCCGAACAGTCCCTGCTTGAAGTAGTTGCTGATCACGACGACGTCCTCAGGCAGCCGACGACGCAGGCACAGCGAAGCGCGCATGCGGCGTCGCTTCCGGAAAGCCCGCCGTGCCGGGCTCGATCTGCACGAAGCGACCCTCAAGTGCATCAAAGCCCTTCAAACCGGCATGCTCGATGTCATACACCCAGCCGTGGATGCGCAGTTGTCCGCTGGCCATGGCGGCCGCCACGGTGGGCAGCGTACGCAGGTGTTCGAGCTGGCCCACCACGTTTTCTTCGGTGAGGCGACGCAGACCTTCCGAGCCCTGCAGGCCCGGTCCGTTCTGATCTACCACGTAGCGCGCAACATCCGCATGTTTCATCCATGCCGCGACCGACGGCATGTCCTGCACCAGCTCGGGATGTTGCAACGCCTTCATCGCGCCGCAGTCGGAATGGCCGCAGATCACGATGTGGCTGACCTTGAGCACCTTCACCGCATACTCGATCGCCGCCACCACGCCGCTCACGTGCTGCGCATACGGCGGCACGATGTTGCCGATATTGCGATACACGAACAGCTCGCCAGGCTGCGCGGAAAACAGCAGTTCCGGCATCACGCGCGAGTCGGCGCAGGTGATGAACATGGTGCTGGGACTCTGCCCCGCCGCCAGCTTGCGGAACACTTCGCGCTGCGCGGGAAAAACCTCATTGCGGAACTGTTCGAAACCTTCGATCAAACGCTTCATGCGAATACTCCAGACAAGAATCGGTACGACGCCCACGGCGCAACGCGCGCCAGAGGAGGCGACGAAAAAAAAGAACAGATGGCCAACGCCAAGCACAGGCACGACGGGCGCGCCGCGCTAGCGGGTCAGTTCACTGACGGGACCATGGGAGGCGGCAGGCCTAAGCCATGCACGCGAGGAGAACGCGCCGCCTCAGCGGACGCGATTCAGGCGACTTCGGGTGGGCGCAGCAGTCGCGCGGGGTCGTGCGGGCTCAGCTCATCGTGCAGCGAGCGTGGAGCATGGTGGGGCATGGGCGCCCACAGGTAAGCCACATCGAAGGGATGGAGGATGTCGTCCATGCCGCTGCTGGTGTTGTCTTCCAGCGAGCCGTGCTCGCTGTCGTCGGCCGCGCTATCGGCGACATCGTCGGCCGTGACCAGCGTGGCCAGCGCCTTGTCAGCCGACGATGCCGGTGACAGTTGCGCCGGACGAACAGGCGTGCCGACCAGCAATAGCAGGCCGAACAAACACGCCAGAAACGCGGCGAAACGAGAGCGGTGGAGACGCGAAGTCATGCCGCGACGTTATCGGAAAGCGCATGAAAATCGCAAGACCTTGCGAGAAATCCATCGCGCATTCTCTTGCATGCGCCAGCAAACATTCATTTTCGCAGGCCGCTGTCATCGCGCAGAAACACCCGGCCGCAAAAAGAAAAAACGGCGGGCCAGAGCCCGCCGTTTGTCCATCCCTGGGTAGAACTCCCTTGCGATAGCCGTACCGCCGATCCGATTAGAACGGGTAGTAGCGGAAGGAGGTGAAGAACATGTTCTCCGTGGCCTTCGGCGAAGCAAGGCCATTGGCAACCGGACCGCTCACGCCATTGATGAAGCCCTGGCCCGGGAACGCTTCCTTCTGGGTGTACGAGTACTGTGCGCCGAACTGCATGCGACCGAACTTGCCCTGGTAGAACTTCCACCAGAAGCCCGCCGTGCCCTGCCAGATCTGGCGAGCGTTGCCCACGCAGTTGCTGTTGCCGGCGATGTCGCAACCGCTGTTGTTGTAAGCCGGGTTGCCATAACCGAGGGCGACGGTGCCCGCGTTGTAAGCGGTGAAGTCCTTCTTGCTGGCAGCTTCGCGGCCACCGAACAGATAGATGTCCAGATCCGGATTGGTGTGCCAGGTCAGACCGGTCAGCATCATGTTCTCCTTGATCGGAGCCAGATTGCCGTTCGGGCTGAAGGTCACGTCGGAGAGCTGGGCGCTGCCGTAACGGCCGATGCCCTTGCCCGACATGCCGGAGAACTGCCAGTCGAGGGTCTTGTCGATCAGCGGCAGGATCACGCCCAGACCCCAGCCACCGCCGTAGGTGTTGTGGTTCTGGTAGCTGCCGTTGACGGCATAGCGGTTGTAGAAGGCGCGGCCGAGGCCGAACAGCTCGTAGTGACCGAAACCCGGGTCAGCCGCGAACTTCACCACCACATCGGGGATGTGGTTGAGCGACAGCGTATTGGCCGAGTCGAAACCCGAACCCGCGGTCATGTTGTAAGCCGTCTGCTGCACCGGCGCCTTGGCCTGGTTCGGGCTCGAATAGAACGTGGTCTGCGGGTTCTCGATGGAGACGCCCAGCCAGTACTTCTTGTCCCAATCCTTGACCAGGCGGATCTGCGCCTGACGTGCCCAGGTGAAGCCCGGGATGTACTGCGCGTCGATCTGCGGCGGCATCTGCTCGCCACGCGGCATGATGCCCTTGCTGTTGAGCGTCAGCAGCGACCAGTTCTGGCCGGCCAGCAGGTGCAGGCCCGAGGTGTCCCAATCGGACGTCAGGTAGACGTTGCGGATACGCGGGTTGAACGAGTTGCTCTCATTCGAGTTCGCGGTCTGGGCGCCGCCCAGGAAGTCCAGTTCGATGTAGCCGGCCAGATGCGTGGTCGGATCCACGTCACCCTGGGCCAGGGCCGAGAGGCGGCTCTGGCGGGCGGTCATGCGGAACTCGTTCATGTGCGCGGTCTGCACGTTCTTGTACGGCATCGAGCTGTAGTTCGATGCGATGTCCGCGCCTTCGTTGGCCGAACGGTAGATCGTTTCGGCAGCGAGGAAGCCGCCGAGCGTGATGTTCACGCCCTTGTAAGCGATCTTGTCCTGCGACTTCTTGACCGTCGCGTCGGTCGTGGCGACCTGCTTCTGCACCTGCTCCACAGCCTGGCCGGTCGACACGTTGATATCGGACTGCGCGTCAGTGCGCTGCTCGAGCTCGACGACCTTGGCCTGCAGGGCCTGCAGCTGGGCCTTCAGCGCTTCGATCTCGGCGTTCTGCGTCGACTGGGTGCTGGTCTTGGTGCTGGCGCCGGCCGGGTCGGCCATGACGTGGAAGCTGGTAACGCCCAAACCGGCAGCAATGGCCACCGCGAGCAACTTGGAACGCATGGAATATCTCCGCATGTAGGTAAGAATCACCTGGACCGCCCCCTTCGATCTCCGGCCGTCCAAGCAGGTTCGGTGGGCAGGATGGGCTTCGGGCTTTACCGTTACATGGACGTTATGTGACAGAACGGAGACATGCGTTCGCGCACGTACGGATCGTCCGCCCAACGCCGCAGTGGACCTGGGGTCGCCGCCCCGGCTGATATGCTTAGGCGATGGATAAGCTCAATAACAGCATGGCCGGCCGCATGGCCGAGCGGTTTCGCGGCTTCTTGCCGGTCATCGTGGACGTTGAAACCGGCGGCTTCGATGCCGAGCGCGATGCGCTGCTGGAAATCGCCGCTGTCATATTGCGCATGACCCCCGAGGGCTATCTGCAGCCCATGCCGGCGGTCTCGGCACACGTCCACCCCTTCCCCGGGGCCAATATCGACCCGCGCGCGCTGGAGATCACCGGCATCGACCCGGACAACCCGCTGCGCGGCGCACTGGACGAGCGCCTGGCGCTGGACCATGTGTTCAAGCCAATCCGCGACGCCATGCGCGACATGGATTGCCAGCGCGCCGTGCTGGTGGGTCACAACGCCGCGTTCGACCTGGGCTTTCTCAATGCGGCCGTGCGCCGCGTCGCCCACAAGCGCAACCCGTTCCACCCTTTCAGCTGCTTCGACACCGCCACGTTGAGTGGGCTTGCCTTCGGCCAGACGGTGCTGAGCAAAGCCGTGCAGGCCGCAGGCATTCCCTTCGATACGCGTGAGGCGCATTCGGCCATTTATGACGCGGAGCGGACGGCGGAGCTGTTCTGCACCATCGTCAACCGCTGGCGCCGGTTGGAGGAGTTCGAGCGGGACCAGATCGGCATCGAGTCGATGTGAAGGCACCAGGGGACTCGCCCGGATTTCGGGCGACGATTTAATCCCCTGCGTTATCAGTGCCATATGACAATTCCCTGCAAGTTGTCATATCGCTGAAACATTGAGCTCATTTCATTGCAACACGGCGCGCATGAAATAACGGCGGGCGGGAATCCCCCGAAACCCTTATCGCTAAGGAGCAACCGTGTTGATCTCAACCAAATCTCTGACTCGCATCGGCACGGCCGCGGTGTTCGCGACGGCCTCGCTGTTTGCCATGGGCGCGCAGGCGACCGACATCACCGGCGCTGGCTCGAGCTTCGTCTACCCGGTGCTTTCGAAGTGGTCCGCGGGCTACGCCGAAAAGACCGGCAACAAGCTCAACTATCAGTCCGTCGGCTCGGGCGCCGGCGTGGCGCAGATCAAGGAAGGCACCATCGACTTCGGCGCCACCGATGCTCCGGTGAAGGCTGAAGACCTCGCACAGTTCGGCCTGGGCCAGTTCCCGGTCGTGGTGGGCGGCATCGTGCCGGTGGTGAACATCCCGGGCATCGAAGCGGGCCAGGTCAAGCTGGACGGCACCACCCTCGCCGACATCTTCCTCGGCAAGATCACCATGTGGAACGACCCGCGCATCGCCGCGATGAACGCTGGCGTGAACCTGCCCTCCAAGAAGATCACCGTCGTGCATCGCTCGGACGGTTCGGGCACCTCGTTCAACTTCACCAACTACCTGTCCAAGGTCAGCACCGACTGGGCTGCCAAGGTCAAGTTCGGCACGGCTGTTGAGTGGCCGACCGGCGTGGGCGGCAAGGGCAATGAAGGCGTGTCGCAGTACGTCAAGCAGATCGTCGGTTCGATCGGCTACGTCGAGTACGCCTATGCCGTGAAGAACAAGATCAGCTGGGTGAACCTGAAGAACGCCGCCGGCCAGGTCGTTGCGCCGAGCGCCGATGCGTTCGCCGCTGCCGCTGCCACGGCCGATTGGGGCAGCGCCAAGGACTTCAACGTGATCATGACCAACGCCTCCGGTGCGCAGGCATGGCCGATCACCGCGACGACCTGGGTGGTGATGTACAAGAAGCCCAAGAACGCCGAGCACACCAAGGTGGCGTTCGAGTTCTTCAAGTGGGCGCTCGAGAATGGCCAGAAGGACGCCGCTTCGCTCGACTACGTCGCGCTGCCGGACACCCTGGTCAAGAAGATCGAGGCTTACTGGAGCACCGAGTACAAGCACTGAGGCTGGCGTCTCGCCGGTCACGCTACGGCAACCGGCGAGTCTTAAGCTGATGGCTTGACCGCACCACGACGGCCGCCCGACTAACCTCGGGCGGCCTGTTGCTGAAAGGCGCCCGGAAGCGCCATCCATCAACCAGCCGGCCCCCACCGGACTGGCCTGAATGCCGAGGAATCCTCCGCACATGCAAGCGAACGTAGGCGCCATCGCCTCCTCCGTGCCCCAGGAAGCGCGCGCCAAGCGCGACGCCCTGCACGACCGCCTGTTCAGCTGGCTGCTCAAGGGCTGCGCCTTGCTGGTGCTGGCCTGCCTGCTCGGCGCCGCTGGCGCCACCCTGTGGGGCGGCCGCCACGCGTTCGGCACGTTCGGCTGGCACTTCCTGGTCAGCGATGCGTGGGACCCCAGTTCCGACACCTACGGCGCGCTCGTGCCGGTGTACGGCACCATCGCCACCTCGTTCATTGCGCTGTTGCTTGCCGTGCCGGTGAGTTTCGGCATCGCGCTCTATCTTTCCGAAGTGGCGCCGCCGTGGCTGCGCACGCCGGTGGCCTCGGCCATCGAACTGCTGGCCGGCATCCCTTCGATCATCTACGGCATGTGGGGCTTGTTCATCTTTGCGCCCTTCTTCGCCGACCATATCAAGCCGTGGTTGACCAACTACCTCGGCGACAAGCCCGACGACGGCAAGCTGTCGTGGGTGGCGCAACACGTGCCCTTCGTCGGCAAGCTGTTCGGCAGCGACTACCCCTTTGGCGCCAGCATCCTCACCGCGGGCATCGTGCTGGCGGTGATGATCATCCCGTTCATTTCCTCGGTGATGCGCGAAGTGTTCCAGACGGTGCCCTCGCGCCTGAAGGAATCGGCGTATGCGCTGGGTTCGAGCACCTGGGAAGTGTCCTGGGACATCGTGCTGCCGTACACGCGCTCGGCCGTGATCGGCGGCATCTTCCTCGGCCTGGGCCGCGCGCTGGGCGAGACGATGGCGGTGACCTTCGTGCTCGGCAACGCGATGAAGCTGTCGCCCTCGATCCTCGATCCGGGCGCGTCCATCGCTTCCACCATCGCCAACCAGTTCAGCGAGGCTGCGGGCCTGCAGAAGTCCACGCTGATGGCGCTGGCCTTCCTGTTGTTCGTGGTGACCTTCATCGTGCTGCTGATTGCGCGCTGGATGCTGCGACAGATGGCCCATAAGGAGGGTCGCTGATGGCCACCGGTTCGAGTCTCTACACGCAGCGCCGCATCAAGAACATCATCGCGCTGTCACTCAGCGTGGTGGCCACGCTGATCGGCCTGATCTTCCTGGCGTGGATCCTGTGGGAAACGCTGCGCCAGGGCATCGGTGCGCTGCGCCCGCAGCTGTTCACCAAGATCACCGCCTATGGCGAGGATGGCGGCCTGCTCAACGCCATGGTCGGCAGCCTGACGGTGAACATGATCGGCATCGTCATCGCCACGCCGATCGGCGTGCTCGCCGGCGCATGGCTGGCCGAGTACGCCAGCGGCACCAAGCTGGGCGAGTCGATCCGCTTCCTCAACGACATCCTGCTGTCGGCGCCCTCGATCGTGCTGGGCCTGTTCGTGTACACCATCGTAGTGTTGCCGAGCACGGCGCTCACCGACGGCTCCACCACCTTCTCCGGTTGGGCCGGCGGCATCGCGCTGGCGCTGATCGCCCTGCCGGTGATCGTGCGTACCTCCGATGAAATGCTGCGCCTGGTGCCTTCCACCCTGCGCGAGGCCTCGCTGTCGCTGGGCATTCCGCAGTGGAAGCTGACCACGCAGATCCTGATCCGCGCCGCACGCTCGGGCATCATCACCGGCGTGCTGTTGGCGCTGGCGCGCATCAGCGGCGAAACCGCGCCGCTGCTGTTCACCGCGTTCGGCAACAACTATCTGACCTTCAACCCGTCGGACAAGATGTCCAGCCTGCCGCAGGTGATCTACCAGTACGCCAACGATCCGGGTGAAGGCCTGCATGCCATCGCCTGGGCCGGTGCCTTCGTGCTCACCATGTTCGTGCTTTTGCTGAGTCTTGCCTCCCGTCTGGTCCTTTCCCGCAACAAGGTGTCCCATGACTGAGTCCGCCGCCGCCGGCATCCACCCGCAGTCCGCGGCCACGCACGCTCCGCTTGCGCCGACCAAGATCAAGGTGCGCGACCTGCACTTCTACTACAACGGTTTCCATGCGCTGAAAGGCATCAACATGGACATCCCGGAGAAGAAGGTCACGGCCATCATCGGCCCCTCCGGTTGCGGCAAGTCCACGCTGCTGCGCATCTTCAACCGCATCTATGCGATCTACCCCAAGCTCGAGGCGAAGGGCGAGATCGTGCTGGACGAGGAGAACATCCTCGACTCGCGTTATTCCATGAACCGCCTGCGTAGCAAAGTCGGCATGGTGTTCCAGAAGCCGGTGCCGTTCCCGATGACCATCTTCGAGAACGTGGCCTACGGCATCCGCCACCACGAGAAGCTGTCGCGCGCCGACATGGACATCCGCGTCGAACAGGCGCTGCGCAGCGCCGCGCTGTGGGACGAGGTGAAGGACAAGCTCAAGCAGAGCGCGCTCGGCCTCTCCGGCGGCCAGCAGCAGCGCCTGTGCATCGCGCGCGGCATCGCACTCAAGCCTGAAGTGCTGTTGCTGGACGAGCCGACCTCGGCGCTCGACCCGATCGCCACTGGCCGCATCGAGCAGCTGGTGGAAGAACTCAAGAGCGAGTACACCATCGTCATCGTCACCCACAACATGCAGCAGGCGGCCCGTTGCTCGGACCTCACCGCCTTCATGTACCTGGGCGAGCTGATCGAATTCGACCGCACCGAACAGATCTTCACCAAGCCGGGCAAGAAGCAGACCGAGGATTACATCACCGGTCGCTTCGGCTAACCGTTATGCTCCCTCTCCCCTCCGGGGAGAGGGCTGGGGTGAGGGGTCACGAAACCTCACCCTCCCCTACTGGACTCACAAGAGAATCCAAATGAGCGGCAGCAGCAAAGAACACATCATCAAGAGCTACGACGACGAGCTGACCCGTCTCACCGGCGAAATCGTCCGCATGGGCGAGCTTGCCGTGAGCCAGCTGGAAGCCGCCATCGACGTGATCGACCGCCGTGACGAGCGCGCTGCGCAGCACGTGGTCAACAACGACGACGCCATCGACCTGCTCGAACAGGAAATCAGCCACGACGTGGTGCGCCTGCTCGCGCTGCGCGCGCCGATCGCCGGCGACCTGCGCAACGTGTTTGCCGCGCTGCGCATCGCAGCCGACATTGAGCGCATCGGCGACTACGCCGCCAACGTGGCCAAGCGCTCCATCCCGCTGTCGATGGTGGCGCCCGTGAGCCCGACCAATGGCCTCGGCTACCTGGCTGAACTTGCCGCGCAGGAAGTGCGCGACGTGTTGATCGCCTACCGCGACCGCGATGCCGAACGCGCCTACCAGGTGTGGAAGGACGATGCCGAGCTGGACGAAGCCTATACCGGCTACTTCCGCCAGCTGCTCACCTACATGATGGAAGATCCGCGCAACATCACGCCGTGCACGCACCTGCTGTTCATGGCCAAGAACATCGAGCGCATCGGCGACCACGCCACCAATATCGCCGAAAGCATCTGGTACCAGGTCAATGGCGAGCCGCTCACGGCGCAGCGCGCCAAGCGCGACTTCACCTCCAATCCTGAGCTGACAAAGCTGGGCAACAAGCCCGAGTAAGGCAACGAGCTGTCCTGTGGGAGCGCACCCTGTGCGCGACTGCCTCGGTTCGCCGGCCGGCAGTCGCGCACAGGGTGCGCTCCCACAATGGTTTCTATCGCCTTGTCAGTGCGCGCCGCCGGTAAGCTTCAACCCCAGCATCCCCAGCACCACCAGCCCTACGCAGGCCAGCCGCAACGGCGAGGCCGAATCGCCAAACAGCACGATGCCGAGAATCACCGCGCCCACCGCACCGATACCGGTCCAGATCGCGTAAGCCGTACCGATCGGCAGGCCCTTCACCGCCATCGCAAGCAGCACGATGCTGGCGATCATCGCCGATGCCGTGATCACGCTCGGCCACAGCCGCGTAAAGCCTTCGGTGTATTTCAGTCCAATCGCCCAGACCACTTCGAGCAGTCCGGCGAGCATGAGATAAATCCAGGGCATGTGGCGCTCCTCTGGATGAGAGCAGGGCCGTCCCCGCTGAAAGCACTTGCGTGCGGGGCCGTCCCCGCAGACCGGTTCCATTGCAGAACCGGTCCCGCCATTTTACCGGCAACGCCTGAATGCAGCGTCAGGGCGTGAACTTGCTGCCTAGCTCGCGGGCTTCGCGGCGTGCCCGGGCCGAATGCACGATGCCAAAGATGCCGATGGCGATCCACGCCACCTCCATCAGCAACGCAGGCCAGTTGATCGCCACGCCAAACAGCAGCGACAACACCACGCCCAGCGCGCCAAACACGTTCATCAGCTGATAGACCAGGCCATTGCCGTGCAGCTTGCGCGCCTGCAACAACAGGAAGGACGACAGCACCAGCACCACGCCGATATAACCGGCCCAGTCATACCAGAAGAACGTCATCGCTTTTCACTCCTTTGTCGCAATGCCTCGAACAACACGATGCCCGTCGCCACGGACACGTTCAAACTTTCCATCACGCCCGGCATCGGAATCTGCGCCACGAAATCGCAGGTTTCACGCGTCAGGCGGCGCATGCCCTCGCCTTCGCTGCCCAGCACGATGGCCACCGGGCCACGCATGTCGATGCTATAGACGGAGGTCTGTGTATCGCCGGCCAGGCCGGTGATCCACACGCCGGCATCTTTGAGCGTGCGCAGCGCACGGGCCAGATTGGTCGCAGCGATCAGCGGCACGCGATCGGCGCCGCCCGCCGAGGCGCGTCGCACCACGGGCGTCAGGCCGACGGCGCGATCCTTGGGCACGATCACCATGGTCGCGCCCGCCGCCGCCGCGCTGCGCAGGCAGGCGCCGAGGTTGTGCGGATCGGTGACGCCATCGAGCACCAGCACTAGCGCGTTCTGCCCGGCCTCGGTGAGAAGCCGCTCGATGTCGTTTTCCGAAGCCATCGGCGGCGCTTCGTAACGCGCCACCACGCCCTGGTGGCGGGCCTCGCCCGACACGCGGTCGAGCTCATCGCGCGAGCGATGATGCACGGGAATATTCAAAGCCTTGGCGCGGGTCGCCAGCTCCTGCACGCGCGCGTTGCGCTGGCCTTGTTCCACCAGCACTTCGCGTACGCGCGCGGCGTCGTTGCTCAGCGCGCCTTCGACCGGGTTGATCCCGACGATCCAACTGTCACTCATCGTTTGCCTTTCTTCTTTCCAGCTGTCGGTGCGTTCGTGGTGTCTTTCGGCGCAGAGGCTTTCGCCTTGCGGCCCTGGGCGGCCGCCTTCGCCTTGGCGAAAGCCCCCTTGGCAGCGGCTTTGGCCTTGGCAAAGGTGCCCTTGCCAACCGGCGCCTTGTCGCCGTCACGTGTGGCGGACTTGCGATCCGCTGGCGGCAACGACGGCAGGGACGCCGCAGGAGTGGGATTATCGCGCGCCGAGGGGCGCTCCGTCCTGCGTTTGGCCTTGGGCAACGAGTAGCGATCCCCGGCTGCAGCGTAGTTGTAGCGGCGCTCGCCGCTGGGTGGGGCCACGCCCTCCTTGCCTTCCTTGCGCGGCGTGACCAGGCGGAAGTCGATCTTGCGGTCTTCCAGGCTCGCCCGCAGCACCTGCACGCGCACGTGATCGCCGAGGCGGAACTGCGCGCCGCTGCGCTCGCCCTTCAGCAGATGGCGCACCGGATCGAAGTGGTAGTAGTCGTTGGAAAGCTGGCTGATATGCACCAGCCCCGACACCTTCGAGTCGTCCAGTTCGACGAACAAGCCGAACGAGGTCACACCGGTGACGGTGCCGTCGAACTCGCTGCCCACATGCTTGGACATCCAGGCGCACTTGAAGCGCTCGTCCACATCGCGCTCGGCCTCTTCCGCACGACGCTCGCGCTGCGAGCAATGCACGGCCATCGCGGCCATCTCGCTCGGGGTATAGCTGTACGCGGTCGGCTTGCCGCCGGCAATGGCGTAGCGGATCGCGCGATGGACCAGCAGATCCGGATAGCGGCGGATCGGCGAGGTGAAGTGCGCGTACGCCTCCAGCGCCAGGCCGAAGTGGCCGCGGTTGTCCGGCTGATACGCCGCCATGCTCTGCGAGCGCAGCAGCACCGACTGAATCAGCTCGCGCTCGGGGCGGTCGTGCACCAGGCGGAGAATGTCTGCGTAGTCACCCGGCGTCACTTCCTCAACCGGCGGCATGCGCAGCTTGAATTCGCGCAGGAAGTTCTGCAGGTCTTCGTATTTCTCAGCCGGCGGGGGTTCGTGCGCACGGAACAGCGCGGGGATCTTTTTCTTTTCGAGGAACAAGGCCGCCTGCACGTTGGCGGCGATCATGCATTCCTCGATCAGCTTGTGCGCATCGTTGCGCTCGGTGGCGCCCATCGATTCCACTTCGCCGCGCTGGTCGAGGCGGAATTTCACCTCGGGCGTTTCAAAGTCGATCGCGCCACGGCGCTTGCGCTGCGCCGCCATCAGTTTGTAGAGGCCGTGCAGATGCTCGATCTGCGGCATCACATCGGCCAGCTCGTGGCGTGCATCGGCATCGTTGAGGCCAATGGCCTGCCACACGCGGTCGTAAGTGAGGCGCGCATGCGAACGCATCACCGCGTTGTAGAACTTCGAGCGGACCACCTCGCCTTCCTCATTGATCACCATGTCGCACACCATGCACAGGCGTTCGACCTTGGGGTTCAGCGAGCAGATGCCGTTGGACAGCGTCTCCGGCAGCATCGGCACCACGAAGCCGGGGAAATAGGTGGACGTGCTGCGCTCGTAGGCCTCCTTGTCGAGCGCCGAGCCCACCTTCACGTAATGCGAGACATCGGCGATGGCGACCACCAGGCGATAGCCACCGCCGCGCTTGGGCTCGGCAAATACCGCATCGTCGAAGTCGCGCGCATCGGCGCCGTCGATGGTCACCAGCGGCAGCGAACGCAGATCCACCCTGCCCTCGCGCTCGGCGGCGGTCACCTGCGGCTCGACCTGGGCCGCGTCGCGTATCACAGCGTCGGGCCAGTCGTGCGGCAGGTCGTGGCTGGCGATCGCCATCTCGACCAGCAGCGACGGCTGCAGGCGTTCGCCGAGCACGGCACGGATCGCGCCCATCGGACCGCGATGCGGCGTCGGCGGATCGGTGATCTCGGCCACCACGATCTGGCCGGAACGGGCGCCCATGTCCTGGCCGGGCACGATCATCACGTCCTGGTGCACGCGGCGGTCATCGGGCGCGACCAGGGTGACGCCGTTTTCGATCACCACGCGACCGACCAGTCGCGGCGAGCGGCGCTGCAGTACTTCGACAATCGCGCCCTGCTTGCGACCGCGCCGGTCGATGCCGACCACGCTGGCCAGCACGCGGTCGCCGTGCAGCACGATGCGCATCTGCTGGGGCGAGAGATACAGATCATCGCCGCCACCATCCGGACGCAGGAAGCCGTAGCCCTCGGCGTTGGCCAGCACCACGCCCTGGATCAGGTCCAGCTTGTTGGCCGGCGCATAGCCGCCGCGACGCCCCAGCAACAGTTGGCCGTCGCGCACCATGGCGCCGAGGCGCTTGCGCAGGGCATTGAGTTCGTATTCGTCAAACAGCGACAGCGCTTCGGCCATGCGCGCTTCGGTCAGCAATTCGCCGCGTTGTTCGAGCAGCGCGAGGATGGCCTCGCGGCTGGGGATGGGGCGCTCGTAACGCTGCGCTTCGCGCTCCGCGTGCGGGTCACCCACCACGCCCTCGCGCGGGCGGCTCGGTTCCACCGCCGAGCGCCGGCCGCGGCCACTGCCGCTCTTGGCGCTCTTGGGCGCGGGCGCCTTGGAACCCGGCTCCGGCTTGCTGCTGCGCGGTTCTTTTTTTCTGGTCACTTCCTATGCCTTTTTAGTTGGTTTTATGGGGCTTGCGGACTCGAGGCGTGTCGGTCCGGAAAAAATCCGTGAAAGGATAGTTGACAACCCACCGACACATGCCTAATCTACGCGGCTCACGCAGCCCAAAAAGCTCACGTGACACCTGCCCAGGTGGCGGAATTGGTAGACGCACTAGTTTCAGGTACTAGCGGGTAAAACCGTGGAGGTTCGAGTCCTCTCCTGGGCACCAATTGTAGACGAAGCCCGCAGCGATGCGGGCTTTTTCGTGTCTGGCGTTTACATGCGCATGCGACACGCCACGCGCATTCACCCAGTCACGCGCAGCGCGTGCAGTCCACCTGCGAGCGAATACACGTTCTGCCTGCCTTCGTCGCGCAACAGGCGCGCGGCATGCCCACTGCGACGGCCACTGGCGCAGACCAGCAGATAACGGCCCTCGATGAATTCTCCTGCCCGTTCGCCGACTTGAGCCGAGGGCACGTGCATCGCACCAGCGACCGGCATCGGATCGCTGACCAGCTCGTCGGCCTCGCGCACATCCACCAGCTGATAGCCGGCGGCGATGGCGTCGTCGAGTCGATCGAACGCCAGATCAATCTCCTGCTCGTCCACCGAACGGGCCAACGCGCGACGCGCCACCTCGATGCAACCGCCATGCGCGGCGCAGCCGTTGGCCATATCGATCGGCAAGTGCTGGATGCTCAGGTCGATCAGATTCACCAGCGACAATGCGCCAGCGTTCGGCTGCGGCAAGCCGAGCAGATATTTCAGCGCTTCAGTGGCCTGCATCGCACCCAGCACGCCGGGCACCGGACCGAGCACGCCTGACAGCACGCAACTGCCTACCGATTCCGGCGATGGCTCCTGCGGCCACAGGCAACGCAGACAGGGCGCACCCGCTTTGGCCGCCACGAACTGCAGCTGGCCTTCGTATTGATAAATGCTGGCCAGGATCAAAGGCGTGCCGCTGATCACGGCGGCGTCGCTGCTGAGATAGCGGCTGCGCATATCGTCGGTGCATTCGATTACCAGATCGAACTGGCCAAACACATCGACTGCATTGCCGGCATCCAGCGGCTGTGTCCACACCTGCACTTTCACCGTCGGATTGAGCGCCGTCACGCGGCGCGAAGCGAGCTCGGCCTTCAACTGGCCGATGTCGTGCGCGTCGTACATGGTCTGCCGATGCAGGTTGCTCGCATCCAGGCGATCGCCATCCACGATGCCGAGCGTGCCGATGCCCGCACCGGCGAGATAACTGATCACCGGACAGCCCAGACCACCGGCGCCGATCACCAGCGCGCGTGAGGATGCGAGCTTTGCCTGCCCTGCTTCGCCAACTTCGCGCAGCCGCGTCTGGCGCGAATAGTCGGGAACGAAGGGTGCGGCATGCGCATGGCGATGATGGTGATGAGCTTCGTGCTCATGCTCGCGGTAGACATGCGTGCAGGCGACCCAGTCCGATTCACCGGTAACGTAGTGTTCCTTCTTCCAGATCGGCAGCCGGTGCTTGATCTCATCGATGATGTAGCGACAGGCGCGAAACGCTTCGTCGCGGTGTGGCGCGGAGGCGCCGACCCATACCGCCATATCGCCGATCTTCAAATCACCTGTGCGATGCACGCAGCGCGCGTCGGTGACGCCGTAGCGCTCGATGGCTTCGGCGACGATGCGCTCGCCTTCGGCGATGGCGAGTTCCGCATAGGCCTCGTAGGACAGCCCGTCGACTTCGCGCCCTTCGTTGCTGTTGCGCACCCAGCCTTCAAACGCGCAATAGCCGCCGCTGGCCGGATGGCGCAGGCGGTCGCGCTGGCCAGTGGTATCGACGATCGTGCTGGCAAGTTCGAAACGACTCATCCGCCAGCCACCGGTGGGATGAAGACGATGGTGTCGCCATCGCGCAGCGGACGCTCCCATCCGCTGAACTGGGCATTGACCGCCACCTTGAGTGCATCGGCCGCCAGCGAGAAGCCTCGGGCGATACGCAGCTCCTCATACAGCTCGCGCAGCGAACCCGCCATGGTATCGACCTGCTCCGCACTGGTGCCGGCCTGCTCGCGCAGTTGCGCGTAGTACTGGAGGTTCACCACCGTCATGCCAAAGACTCCAGACGTTGCTGCATGGCTTGCCGTTCCTCGGGTGTATTGACGTTGTCCAGCGCATCGCCTGGCGCGGGCAACAAGATGATGTTCGATTGCATCAGCGCCTTGCGCGGGCAATAGCTGCCGTTCTCGTAGCGCTGCCGCAGCAGTGCGTGGCTGCGTGGTTCCCAGATGGCGCACAGCGGTTCGGGAAGACCGTCATGGCTGCTGGCGAACACAGTGGCATCGGCTTGCGGATCGCGCGCGTCGATCAGGCGACGCAGCGTGTCGTTGTCCAGCAACGGCAGGTCGCAGGCCAGGACCAGCCATGCGGCATCGGGATGACGTTCCTGGGCGGAGAGGATGCCGGCGACCGGCCCCACCGCGTCGTAGCTGTCCACGATTTGCGGCAGCGTGACGCGCAAGGCGTCGTCGCGCTGGCTCTCGCGCACCGACACAAACGCGCGCTCGGTCACCGATTCAAGCAATCGCCACGCGCGCAATAACTGCGGCTCGCCCTGATAGTCCAGCGCGGCCTTGTCCTGGCGCATGCGCTGGCTCGCGCCGCCGCTCAAAAGCAAACCGTAAAGCGGAGCCGGTGTGTCGCTCATGCTCGCTCCGTCGTCGAGAAATCCTGCTTGCCGCCGCTCTTGGCGACCAGCCGCACTTCCTGGATGACGATGTCGTGCGACATCGCCTTGCACATGTCGTAAATGGTCAGCGCAGCGATGCTGGCGCCGGTGAGCGCCTCCATTTCCACCCCGGTGCGGCCGTTGCAGGACACGGTGCAGTCGATCAGTGCGTGCACGCCTTCCATGCGAATGCTGACGTCGCACTTGTCGATGCTCAGCGGGTGGCACAGCGGAATAAGTTGCGGCGTGGCCTTGGCGCCCATCACGCCGGCGATCTGCGCCACCGTGAGCACCGCGCCCTTGGGCGTGACATAGCCCGCCTCGTGCAGTCGCGCGGCCACCTCGGCAGGGAACGTCACCCGCGCGCTGGCCTGGGCCGAACGGCGCGTGATCGCCTTGGCGCCGACATCGACCATGCGCGGTTGCTGCTCGTCGTCGACGTGGGATAGCTGGGTGGGTATCGCTGTCACGAACAACTCCTGAGTCTGTCCCGATTATCGGTCCAGCGGCGGCGGCAAGGATGAAGAATTTGTGTTTCCCTCACCGTCATTCCGGCGCAGGCCGGAATCCAGTAGCGGTGAGTCGGCTTGTCGCCTGGCGCCCGCTGCGAAAATCGCAACGCGTCGCCACTGGATTCCGGCCTGCGCCGGAATGACGAGCAGGGTGGCCTGCATATTTCCAGCACCCTCACCCCCCGATGTAATGCATCTCGATCTTCCGTGGCGCCTTGCCATGGTGCTCCGCCCGCTCCTCGCTGTAGCGGTCGTGACGGCCCAGCCAGGTCTGGCGCAGCAGTTCGGTCAGCGCCTCGTCGCTGGCGCCCGCGCGCAAGGGGCCGCGCAGGTCGGCGCCCTGGGTGGCGAACAGGCAGGTGTAGAGCATGCCTTCGGACGACAGGCGTGCCCGCGTACAGCCGCCGCAGAACGGCTGGCTGATGGAGGAGATCATGCCGATCTCGCCGGCCCCGTCTTCGAAGCGATAGCGCGTCGCCACTTCACCGGCGTACTTGGGCAGCACGGCGCGCAACGGCCAGCGCGCGTGGATGCGCTGGACGAGCGTCGCCGAGGGCACCACGTCATCGGCGTGCCAGTCGTTGCGATTGCCCACGTCCATGTATTCGATGAAGCGCACCACGATGCCGCTGCCGCGAAAGCGTTCCAGCAGATCGATCACCGTGTGCTCGTTCACGCCGCGCTGCACCACCGTATTGAGTTTCACGCCGTGCGGAAAAGCGGCGTTCTGCGCGGCCTCGATGCCGGCAAGCACATCGTCCAGCGCGCCACGCCCGCCGCTCATGCGGTGGAACAGCGCGGGATCAAGCGTGTCGAGGCTGATGGTGACGCGGTCGAGGCCGGCATCGCGCAATTCGGCGGCGTGCCGCGCAAGCAGCACGCCGTTGGTGGTCAGCGCGAGATCGGTGATGCCATCGAGTCGGCGCAGCCGTTCCACCAGCTCGGCCAGATGCGGCCGCAGCAAGGGCTCGCCGCCGGTAAGGCGCAGCTTGCTCACCCCCAGCGTCGCCGCCAGCCGGCACAGGCGTTCGATCTCATCGAAGCTCAGGCGCTCGTCGTTGCGCAGGAAGTTGAAGTGCTCGCCATAGGTCGATTCGGGCATGCAATACGGGCAGCGGAAATTGCAGCGATCCATCACCGAAATGCGCAGGTCGTGCAGCGAACGGCCGAGCTGGTCGACCGGCCATGCCGAGGTCTGGTTGAGACTGTTGATCGCGCTCATCTCACCACCGATAAAACGCCGCCACGCTTCCCGCAGGCGCCTTGCCCTGGCCGGGCGGCAACTGCACGAATCCCTGCGTGCGCGGCAACGAGGAAAAATCACCCGAGGTCTTGGACGGTACCGGATACGCCATCAACCGTCCCTGAGCATCCGATTGCACGCGCGCTGGCATGAAGCTCGCCAGCTGCGGATTGACGTCCACGTCGCTGTCCAGGCAGACCCATTCCGGCGCCGGGGCGAGCAGACCCTGCGCGGCGAGCAACGCCGGGCGTGCATAGCGCGTGGCGCATACCAGCGCGGAGACCGGATTGCCGGGCAAGGCGAACACTGCCTGGCCGCGCGGACCGACGCCAAACCACATCGGCTTGCCTGGCTTTTGGGCAATGCGATGAAACACCTTGCGCACGCCTTGTGCCACCAGCGCCGCGGGCACATAGTCGCGCTGCCCCATCGAGACGCCGCCAGACAGCAGCAGCACATCATGGCGCTCCAGCAGATGGGCGATGCGCTCGCCGGTGACGGCCTCGTCGTCGACGATATGTTCCATCACCACGCGCGCGAACCCATCCAGCCGCAAGGCGGCGCGTACCGCGCTGTCGTTGGAGCGGCGGATCTGCCCTTCGCCCAGCGGCGCGCCCACCTCCACCAGTTCATCGCCGGTCGACACGATGGCGATCGACGGCATCACCGCCACCGCCACGGTCGCCACGCCGTTGGCCGCCAGCAAGGCCATTTCGGCCGGCCCCAGGCGCATGCCGGGCGACAGCAGCAGGCTGCCCTGTGCGCAATCGGCAGCGCGGCGATGGATGAACTGGCCGGCCACCGGTGCGCAGTCGTCGGACAGCACATAGTCCTCGCCATCGCGCCGCAGTTGCTCGATCGGAATCACGCCATCGGCACCCTCGGGCAGCATCGCGCCGGTGGTGATTTCAAGACAGTCGTTGCCGGAGGGCAGCACTTGCCTGCGCATGCCGGCCATCTGTGCGCCCGCTACGTGCAGGCGACGGGGCATGGCGGCGGACCAGCGGATCGCGATGCCATCCATCATCACGCGGTCGAACGGCGGATGATCGTGTTCGGCGTGCACCGGCTGTCGAAGTACCCGTCCCACCGCCTCGTCCAAGGGCACGCGCTCGCTGCCAAACGAGGGCATATGTTCGGCGATCAGGGCTTCGGCTTGGCTGACGCTGGTCAATTCGCTCATGGTTTGGATCATGCAAAGAAGGGTGACCGCATGGGGTCGAGCATAGCGCGCCTCTCAGATTCCCAGCGCAACGGCTTTCACCTGCGCCCAGGCGTTGCTGCCGGGCGGCAGGCCCAGCGCATGCCATGAACGCCGCGTGATGCGGGCCAGCAACAGGCAGCCGCCGGCGTCCAGTTGCACCAGCACCTGGGAGGAGTGTCCGGCGTCCACGGCCGCGACGATCCGGCACGGCAGCTGGTTGAGCGCACTGGTGCCGGTCTGCGGTGCGGTGCTCAACACCACGTCGCGGGCGCTGATGCGGCAGCGCAAACGCTGCCCCACGCGTTCGTGGCGATAGGGCAACCACAGGCGTCCGCCAGCAAAAGCCAGCTCGATCAGCTGGTCGTGGGCGTCGTAGGCGACCACCTCGCCTTCGATCACGGCTCCCACCGCATCGCCCAGGGCCGGCGGCAGGTCCAGCCGGGTCAAGGTGTCCTGCAGGCCGCCCTGCGCCACCACATGGCCCGCTTCCATCAGCACCAGATGGTCGGCCAGCCGGGCGACTTCGTCCACGTTGTGGCTCACGTAGATCATCGGCACCTGCAGCGTGGCATGCAGGGATTCCAGGCATTCCAGCAAGTCCGTGCGGGCCGGACCGTCGAGCGCGGACAGCGGCTCGTCGAACATCAGCAAGGCCGGATCCGAGAGCAGCGCACGCACCATCGACACACGCTGGCGCTCGCCGCCGGACAGGCCGTCGACGCGACGCTCCAGCAAGGGCCGCAAGCCGAAGCGGTCGATCAGTCCGTCGCGATCCAGATGCGCCGGGCGTCCGGCGCGGCGAAAACCAAAATCCAGATTGCCCGCCACCGAGTGATGGGTGAACAGACTGGCTTCCTGGAACACGTAACCGATGCGCCGTTTATGCGGCGGCACGAACACCCGATGGCTGCTGTCCTGCCACACCGTCTGCCCGAAACTCACCCGGCCGACGGCCTCGCGCTCCAGCCCGGCCATCGCGCGCAAACAACTGGTCTTGCCCGCGCCGGAGGGGCCGAACAAGGCGGTAATGCCCCGCGGCGGCAGGGTCAGCTCGAACTCGAACGCCAGCGCGCCGCGGCGCCAGGCGAGCTTGGCGTCGAGCCCCAGCTGGCTCTCGCCAGCCCGCTCAGTCACGCGCCTGCCTGCGGGTACGCAACAGCGACATGGCAAGCAAGGCGGCAAACGACACCACCAGCAGGCACAGCGACAGCACATTGGCCTGGTGGTATTCGCCCGCCTGCACATGGTCGTAAATACGCATGGACAGCACGCGGGTCTGGCCGGGGATATTGCCGCCGATCATCAGGACCACGCCGAACTCGCCCACTGTGTGCGCAAAGCCAAGCACGGCGGCCGTGATCACGCCGGGCAAGGCCAGCGGCAAGGCCACGCTGAAGAACCGATCCAGCGGACTGGCCCCCAGGCAGGCGGCCACTTCCAGCGGCCGTTCGCCCACCGCTTCAAATGCGTTGTGCAGCGGCTGCACCACGAAGGGCAGCGAATACAGCATCGAGGCCACCACCAAGCCCTGGAAGGTGAATGGCAAGGCTGCCAGGCCAAGCGCAGCAAACGCACCCCCCACCCATCCATCCGGCCCGAGCAGCATCAGCAAATAGAAACCCAGCACGGTCGGCGGCAGCACCAGGGGCAAGGCCACCACGGCAGCGATCGGACGCCGCCAGCGCGAGCGCGTATGCGCCAGCCACCAGGCCAACGGCACGCCCAGCACGAGCAGCAACACGGTGACGGTGGTCGCCAGTCGCAGGGTGAGGCCCAGTGCCTCGATGTCCGCTTCGGTCAACAGGGCCATAAGGGGCGCTCAGTGCGCGGCGTCTTCCGGCAGGTTGAAGCCGTAGCGCGAAAGAATCGCCTTGGCCGGGGCACTCTGCACGTAGCGCGCAAAGTCCTGCGCGAGCGCATTGTTCGCGCCGCGCTGGGTGATCACGAAACTCTGCTTGAGCGGGTCATAGAGCGCGGGCGGCACCGGCTCGAAACTGCCTTTGACCGACGATCCGAGCACCAGCGATTCGGCCACCAAGCCGACCTGAGCGTTGCCGCTTTGCGCGAACTGCGCGGTCTGCGCGATGTTGTCGCCAAACACCAGGCGCGGCTGCACTTTGTCCCACACGCCCGCAGCACGCAGCGCCTGTTCGGCACGCTTGCCGTACGGGGCGTGCTGCGGATTGGCGATGGCGATGCGGCCGAACCGGGGCTGCGCGAGATCAGCCACCTGCACGCCCTTCATGTCGATGCTGGCGCTCCACATCACCAGGTGACCGAGCGCATAAGGCACCGGCGTACCGCTCGCCTTGCCATGCTCGACCAGTTGCTGCGGATAGCTGCTGTCGGCCGAGAAAAACAGCTCGAACGGCGCGCCCTGCTCGATCTGCGTGGACAGATTGCCCGAGGAGCCATAGACCACCTCGACGCGGCTATCGGGATGCTCGTGCCGATACGCCGCCACGACATCGTCGAGCGCCTGATGCAGGTCCGCCGCAGCCGCGACCGTGATGTGATTGTCGGTAGCGGCCGCCATCGACATCGACGATGCCGTTACCGACGCCAATACCAGCAGGCCCTGCCAAAGTCGACGCATCTTTTGTGTCATTCCTGATCGTGGCGGCCGATGCAACGGCCCAAGACTAGCCCAAGCGTAACCAGCGTCATGTCAACGCTACTGCCTCGGCGCGCGACGATGACGGACGCTGTCGCGCACGTCGACATCGAACAGCAGCTCCAGCGGATCGCCCTCTCCGCTTTCCAGCTGGAAGGTCAAACCCTCCCGCGTGGGCAGGCTGGCGGCATGGGTTCGCACCAGGGCTTGTGGGAGGTCGATCGACCAGGCGTCGGGCTGGCCGCTGAAACGAGCGGCCTCGCTGGCCACCGCCTTGAGCGTGCACGACAGCGACAGACTGCTGGTGAAACGGGTACGCGATACCAGGGGCTCGCCAGCGAGCAGCCTGGATAACTCCTCTTCGCCGATACGCACGCGCAGGCTTTGAGCTTCGATCTGCAGTTTCACGATGCGACTCCCGTTTGATCCCATCCAGCGTCCGGGTGCAGGCTGGCGACGGTCACCAATGCGCCGGCCGCCACCTCGACGGCATCCTGCTCGACCACCACCCAGGCGTTGGCCTGAGCGAACGGCTGGATGCGGAAGGGTTGCTGCTGCGCCAGCACGTGCGCGTGAAGTCGTCCCTGCTCATCCTGCGTCACCGAGGCGCGCAGGAAGTGACGCAGGCCCGGCTTGAGTTGTTGAGGCGTGTCCAGCACCGCTCGCCACAAGGGTTCCCGGGCTTGTCCGCGCATGGCGCGCACCACCGGATCGATCAGGAAGCGCAGGCCCACGGCCACGGCCATCGGCGTGCCCGGCAAGGCAAACACCAATGCATCCCCCAGCACCGCAGCAAGTTGCGGCTTGCCAGGGCGGACCGCGAGCTTGTGGAAAAGCACCTGGGCACCGAGTTTCACCAGGGCATCCGGCACGAAGTCGTAGCGCCCCATGGACACGGCGCCCGTACTGACGATGAGATCCACGCCTGCCTGCTGTGCACGCTGTACGGCGGCAACAAAGGTGTGGCTCGTATCGTCCACGGTTTCGCACGACCACACCTGCACGCCCATCGCCGCGAATGCACCAACCAGATAGGGCCCGTTGGAGCCATAGATCTGGCCATCGCCCAGCGGCTGGGTCAGATCGTCCTGCAACTCCTTGCCCGTGCAGATGATGGCGACGCGCGGCGCGCGCAGCACCTCCACCTGGGCCACACCCAACGCCACCAGCAGCATCAGCTGACTGGCCTGGATGCGCGTGCCCGCCTTGATCACCACCGCGCCCTTGGCCACGTCGCTGCCGGCGTAGCGCACATTGGCTTGGGGCGCGACGTCGTCGAGCAGCCGGATGCGTGCAGGCGAACCATCATCACGACGCTCCAGCAGCGCCGTGCGTTCCACCGGCACCACCGTGTCCAGCCCCTGCGGAAGTCGGGCGCCAGTCATGATCTCCCAGGCCATGCCAGCCGAGCCGCGCGAAACATCGCCAGCGGCCTGCGAGCCCTGCACCGCATGCTCGCTGCCGGCGGCCAACGGATCGGCCGCGTGAAGCGCATAGCCGTCCATTGCGGAGTGATCGAACGACGGCAGGTCCATCGAGCTGACGACATCGGCCGCAAGAACTTTGCCCAAGGCATCGGCGGTCTTGCATGACTGCGCCGGCAACGGCCGCACGTGCCGAAGTAGCTCAAGCAGTGCGTCGTCGTAACCGATCATGCGGAAGTCTGGCCTGCGGCAGAGTGAAGTCGCTACATGCTCGGCGTGGTGCGCATCACATTGCAAGAGTTCGATGCGCCTCGGTTGTCACAATCCGTTGCGTTGCAGCAACACAGTTGGTGCCACCTTGGCATAGTTCAGGTTCAAAGAAGATGTGTACGACCATGGTCGGGTGGCGCGACCGACATGGCGGCTCTAAACATCGCGTCTGCCATCCGGCCGCATGGCCGACGACAACCGGGGGAGATGCTCATGGTGGGTGTATCGGAAACCGATGTCCTGACTACGGCCGACACTAAGTCGGCCGTGTTGTCCCGAGAAAGCACGATTGCCGGGCCGCGCTTCAATCGCTGGCTGGTACCGCCGGCGGCCCTGGCCATCCATTTGAGCATCGGCATGGCCTATGGCTTTTCCGTGTTCTGGCTGCCGATGACCAAACTGGTGACGGAAGCGGACCCCGCGATCTGCGCCAAGCTGGGCTTTCTTGCGCAGCTGTTCACCACCGCCTGCAACTGGACGGTGCCGGCGGTCAACCACATCTTTGAAACCTTCATCGCCATGCTCGGCATTTCGGCGGCGATCTGGGGTGCGTGGCTCGAACATGCCGGCCCGCGCAAGGCCGGTTTCATTGCCGCCCTGTGCTGGGGCGGCGGCCTGATCGTCGGCGGCATCGGCGTGTCGATGCATCAGTTATGGCTGGTCTATCTAGGAGCAGGCGTGTTAGGCGGCATAGGCCAGGGATTGGGTTACATCACACCCGTCTCGACCCTGATCAAATGGTTCCCGGATCGACGGGGCCTGGCCACCGGCTTCGCCATCATGGGTTACGGCGGCGGCGCGATGATCGGCGCCCCGCTGGCCGTGGCGCTGATGAAGAAGTTCTCCATCGGCGACGTACCCGGCGTGTCGTCCGCGCTGATGTGCATGGGTGTGATCTACCTGGTGGCGATGGTCGCCGGCGCCTTCGGCTTCCGCGTGCCGCCGTCGGGCTGGCGTCCGCTGGGCTGGACGCCGCCGGCGGCATCGACCAACAAACTGATCACCCATCGCCACGTGCATCTGAACCGCGCCTGGAAAACACCGCAGTTCTGGCTGATCTGGATGGTGTTGTGCATGAACGTCACCGCCGGCATCGGCGTGCTGTCGATGGCCAGCCCGATGTTCCAGGACGTGTTCGGCGGCAAGCTGCTCGGTCTCGATGCCAGTACGGCGCTGAGCGTGGCGCAAAAGGCCGCCATCGCCGCCTCGGCGGCGGGCCTGGTCGGCCTGATCAGCCTGTTCAACAGCCTTGGACGCATCGCCTGGGCCTCGACCTCGGACTTCATCGGCCGCAAGACCACTTACTTCATCTTCTTTGCGCTGGGCATCGCGCTTTATTGCTCGCTGCCGACCCTGGGCCACATGGGCCTGGCGGGCATGTTCGTCATCGCGGTTTGCCTGATCCTGTCGATGTACGGAGGCGGCTTTGCCACGGTGCCGGCGTATCTGTCGGATATTTTTGGCACCCAGATGGTGGGCGCGATCCACGGTCGCCTGCTCACCGCATGGTCGGTGGCGGGCATTGCGGGGCCCTTCCTGATCGCCGCGGTGCGCCAGGCGCAACTGGATGCGGGCGTGGCCAAGAATCTGGTCTACGACCGCACGCTGTATATCCTGGCCGTCCTGTTGCTGGTGGGCATGATCTGTAACCTGCTGATCAAGCCGGTCAAGGAAACTGCGCTGATGAGCGATGCGGAACTTGAGCACGAAAAGTCCCTGCAACACGAAACGCCCGCCATGTCGGCCCGCGCACAGGAAGCAGCGCGCGGACCGTTCGGTGTCGTCGGTGCGGCGTCCTGGGCCTTGGTTGGCATTCCCTTCCTGATCGGCGTATGGATAGCGATTACCAAGGCTGCTGCACTGTTTTAACGCATAGAGAATTTGATTGATGAAACGCGCGGTTACAGGCTCGTCGTTGCCGGATATTCCCGAATCGGTCCGGGTCGTCGTGCTCCAAGTCACAGGGCGTCTGAAGGATTTGCCAGGCGCCCTGCTGCCGGTGCTCCATGGCATTCAGGATGCGCTCGGCTACGTACCTGAAGCCGCCGTGCCCCTCATCGCCCGCGAGATGAATCTCTCGCGGGCTGATGTGCATGGCGTCATCAGCTTTTATCACTACTTCCGGCAGCAGCCGGCGGGCGAGCACGTGATCTATCTGTGCCGTGCCGAGTCGTGCCAGGCGATGGGCGCCGTCACGCTGGAAAAACACGTCAAACAGCGCCTGGGCGTAGACTTTCACGAGACGACCCAGGACGGCCGCTACACGCTGGAGCCGGTCTACTGCCTAGGCAACTGCGCGTGCTCGCCGGCCATGATGGTGGATGGCGAGTTGAAGGGTCGGGTCACGCCCGAACGTTTCGATGCGTGGCTCGCTGCGGAGGTTTCATGAGCTTCACTGTTTTTGTGCCGCGTGATGCCAGTGCCCTTTCGCTGGGCGCTGAAGCCGTGGCCGTTGCCATCACTTCTGAAGCCGAGCGTCGTGGCGTTGACGTCCAAATCGTGCGCAATGGTTCGCGTGGTTTGTTCTGGCTGGAACCGCTGGTCGAGGTGGCGACATCGGAAGGACGCATCGCCTACGGTCCAGTGCAGGTCGAAGACGTCGCTGCACTGTTCGATGCCGACTTTCTGCATGGCGGCGCGCACGCACTCGCGCTTGGCCTCACCGAATCCATTGATTATCTGAAGAACCAGCAGCGCCTCACCTTCGCACGCGTCGGCATCGTCGATCCGCGCAGCCTTGACGACTATATGGCGCACGGCGGCTATCGCGGACTGGAAGCGGCGTTGCGCATGAGCGGCGCCGAGATTGTGCAGACCGTGACCGATTCAGGCCTGCGCGGCCGTGGCGGCGCAGCCTTCCCCACCGGCATCAAGTGGAAGACCTGCCTGGATGCTCAGGCCGTGCAGAAATATGTCGCCTGCAATGCGGATGAAGGCGACTCGGGCACCTATGCCGACCGCATGATCATGGAAGGCGATCCGTTCGTGCTGATCGAAGGCATGACCATCGCTGGCATCGCGGCGGGCGCCACGCGCGGCTACATCTATCTGCGTGTCGAGTATCCGCATGCGCACCATGCGCTGAAGGAAGCCATCGCTGCCGCCGAGGCAAACGGCTATCTCGGCGACAATGTGCGCGGCAGCGGCAAGGCCTTCCATCTGGAAGTGCGCCTTGGCGGCGGCGCGTATATCTGCGGCGAAGAAACCTCGATGCTGGAGTCGCTGGAGGGCAAGCGCGGCCAGGTGCGCGTGAAGCCGCCGCTGCCGGCCATCCATGGACTGTTCGGCAAGCCCACGGTGATCAACAACGTGGTCACGTTTGCTTCCGTACCCATCATTCTCGACAAGGGCGCTGCCTACTACCGCGACTACGGCAGCGGCCGCTCGCGTGGCACGCTACCGATCCAGCTGGCCGGCAATCTCAAACGGCCCGGACTGGTGGAGCGTGCTTTCGGGCTTAGCCTGCGCGAACTGATCGAAAGCTACGGCGGCGGCACCGCCAGCGGCCGACCGGTGCGCGCGGTGCAGGTCGGTGGCCCGCTCGGCGCCTATCTACCTGCATCACAGCTCGATGCACCGATCGACTACGAAGGCTTTGCCGCCATCGGCGGCATGCTCGGCCACGGCGGCGTGGTGGTCTTCGACGATACGGTGAACATGGCGGCGCAAGCGCGCTACGCGATGGAGTTCTGCGCGATCGAATCCTGCGGCAAGTGCACGCCATGCCGCATCGGTTCCACCCGTGGCGTCGAGGTGATCGATCGACTGCTCACCAGCGACAATGCCGGACGCCAACGCGAGGAAGTGCTGCTGCGCGACCTCTGCCAGACCATGGTGGCAGGTTCGCTGTGCGCGCTCGGCGGCATGGCGCCCTTCCCCGTGCTGAGCGCGCTGGACCATTTCCACGAAGATTTCGCGGGCTCGGCGGAGCCGGTGAACTGAGAGACTGCACCATGTCCTGCGTAAACTCTGGCGCCCCACTCACCGTCATTCCGGCGCAGGCCGGAATCCAGGAGCGGCACGGATCGGTCGCCGCGACAGAGCTAGCCGTGCTCTTTTGCGATAACCGCGCACCCTCGCTACTGGATTCCGGCCTGCGCCGGAATGACGGCGAGGGAAATGAACGCTCGGCCAAAAAATTGAAATAGGCCCCCTGGAGTCACCCTATGCTGTCCATCGTCGAAATCGATCTCGGCACACCCAAATCGACATCGCAAACCATGGTGTCGCTGGACATCGACGGCCGCCGCATCGAAGTGCCCGAAGGCACCTCGGTAATGCGCGCTGCCGCGCAGGCCGGCATCAGCATCCCGAAGCTGTGCGCCACCGAGATGCTCGATGCGTTCGGCTCGTGCCGCCTGTGCCTGGTGGAAATCGAAGGCCGCAAGGGCTATCCCGCCTCGTGCACCACGCCGGTGAGCGAAGGCATGAAAGTAGCCACGCAGACGCCGAAGCTTGCCGATATTCGCCGCGGCGTGATGGAGCTCTATATCTCCGATCACCCGCTCGACTGCCTCACCTGCCCCGCCAACGGCCACTGCGAGCTGCAGGACATGGCCGGCGTGGTGGGCCTGCGCGATGTGCGCTACGGCTACGACGGTGCCAATCACGTCAAGCCCAAGCAAACAGACGGCACCGCCAATCCCTTGTTTGCAGCCAAGGACGAATCCAACCCGTATTTTACGTTCGACCCATCCAAGTGCATCGCCTGCTCACGCTGCGTGCGCGCCTGCGACGAAGTGCAAGGCACCTTCGCGCTGACCATCCAGGGTCGCGGCTTTGAGTCCAAGGTTTCGGCCAGCCAGAACAACCGCTTCCTGGATTCGGAATGCGTCTCCTGCGGCGCCTGCGTACAGGCCTGCCCCACGGCGACCCTGTCGGAAAAATCGCTGATCGACAAAGGCCAGGCCGAACACAGCGTGATCACCACCTGCGCGTACTGCGGCGTCGGCTGCAGTTTCCGGGCGGAGATGAAAGGTCAGGACATCGTGCGCATGGTGCCAAACATGGACGGCCATGCGAACCATGGTCACTCCTGCGTGAAGGGCCGCTTCGCGATCGGCTATGCCACGCATCCGGATCGCATCACCACGCCGATGATCCGCGCCAAGATCTCCGACCCGTGGCGCGTGGTGAGCTGGGAGGTAGCGATCGGCCACGTCGCCAGCGAGTTCAAGCGCCTGCAGGCGACCTACGGTAAGCACAGCATCGGCGGCATCACCTCTTCGCGTTGCACCAATGAGGAAACCTATCTGGTGCAGAAGCTGGTGCGTGCCGGCTTCGGCAACAACAACGTGGACACCTGCGCGCGCGTCTGCCATTCGCCCACCGGTTACGGCCTCAAGGCCACGCTCGGCGAATCGGCCGGCACGCAGGATTTCGATTCCATCCGCAGCACCGACGTCGTGCTGGTGATCGGTGCCAACCCCACGGATGCCCACCCGGTGTTCGGCTCGCAGATGAAGCAGCGCCTGCGTGCCGGGGCCAGGTTGATCGTGGTCGATCCGCGCCGCATCGATCTGGTGCGCACGCCGCATATCAAGGCCGACTATCACCTGCGGCTGCGCCCGGGCACCAATGTGGCCCTGCTCGATACGCTGGCCCACGTGATCGTCACCGAAGGCCTGGTCGACGAGGACTTTGTCGCACAGCGATGCGAACCCGAAGCGTTCGCCAAGTGGCGCGCGTTCGTGTCGCAGGAAAAATACAGTCCCGAGGCCATGGAAAGCGTCACTGGCGTGCCGGCAGACTTGGCGCGCGGCGCTGCCCGCCTCTATGCCACCGGCGGCAACGGTGCCATCTATTACGGCCTGGGCGTCACCGAACACGCACAAGGTTCGACCTCGGTGATGGCGATTGCGAACCTCGCCATGGCCACCGGCAATATCGGCCGCGAAGGCGTGGGCGTGAATCCGCTGCGTGGACAGAACAACGTGCAGGGCTCCTGCGACATGGGCTCGTTCCCGCACGAATTCCCAGGCTATCGCCATGTCAGCGACACCACCGTCCGCCAGTCCTTCGAGCAGGCCTGGGGCGTGCCGCTGCTGGGCGAGCCCGGTCTGCGCATTCCCAATATGTTCGAGGCCGCGATGGATGGCAGCTTCAAGGGCTTGTACATCGAAGGCGAGGATATCGCGCAGTCCGATCCCGATACCCAGCACGTCACCGCTGCGCTGACCTCGATGGAATGCATCGTGGTGCAGGACTTGTTCCTCAACGAGACGGCCAAGTTCGCGCATGTCTTCCTGCCCGGCAGTTCGTTCCTGGAAAAGGATGGCACCTTCACCAATGCCGAGCGGCGCATGTCGCTGGTGCGCAAGGTGATGGAACCCAAGGGCGGCTACGCCGACTGGGAAATCACCCAGTTGCTGGCGCAGGCCATGGGCTATCCGATGAACTACACGCATGCCTCGCAGATCCTCGACGAAATCGCAGAACTGACTCCGACGTTCCATGGGGTCAGCTTCGACAAGATCGAAAAGCTGGGTTCCGTCCAGTGGCCGTGCAACGACGAGCATCCCGACGGCACGCCGGTGATGCATGTCGATGAATTCGTGCGCGGCAAAGGCCGCTTCATGCTGACGGAATACGTGGCGACCACCGAGAAAGTGAGCGCCGAGCACCCGCTGATCCTCACCACCGGCCGCATCCTCAGTCAGTACAACGTGGGCGCCCAGACACGCCGCACCGCCAACGTGATGTGGCACGACGAAGACCGCCTCGAAATCCATCCGCATGATGCTGAGGAACGTGGCATCGTCGACAACGACTGGGTCGGCATCGTGAGCCGCGCCGGTGAAACGGTGCTGCGCGCAGTCGTGTCCGAGCGCATGCAGCCCGGCGTGGTCTACACCACCTTCCACTTCCCGGGCTCCGGCGCCAACGTGATCACGACCGAGAATTCGGACTGGGCCACCAACTGTCCCGAATACAAGGTGACCGCAGTGCAGGTGACCCGCGTCAACCAGCCGTCCGAGTGGCAGAAGCGCTATCGCGCCTTCACCGAGGCGCAGGAAGCGTTGCTCGAACAATCGGCGAAGCCCGCTTGACCATGGCTGACGAAGACGAAGCGATGCGCGGCTATGCCGTGCGTGCCGTCGACCGCTGGCGCAATGGCGAGGCGACGCACGAAGAGGATTTCGTCGCCGAAGAAATACCCATCGCCATGAACTACAACGGCGCGACCTTCGCCGTGATGATGGCGACGCCGCACGACCTGGACGATTTCGCGCTGGGCTTCTCGCTCACCGAACGCCTGATCAGCGAGCCCGCGCAATTGCTGCAATTGGAAGTGCACGCCTTGCTGGAAGGCATCGAGCTGGCCATGCGGGTCACCGACAATGCGCATGGCGCCCACCTCGGCCGCGAGCAGGAACGCCTGCTGCCCGGCCGTAGTGGTTGCGGCATCTGCGGTACGCGGGATCTGGAGAATGCTGTTCGCCACGATGGCTCCGTGGGCGACGGCCCCACCGTGACGCGCGAGGCGCTGGAAATCGCCCTGCACGAACTCAAGAGCCGCCAACCGGTGAACCTCGCGACGGGTGCGGTGCACGGAGCCGCCTGGGCCGACGCGTCAGGCCGCATCCTGCTGGTGCGCGAGGACGTTGGTCGCCACAACGCCTTGGACAAGCTGATCGGCGCGATCACACGTGCGGGCATCGACGTCAACGAAGGCTTTGCCGTGGTGACCAGTCGCGCCAGCTACGAAATGGTCACCAAGGCCGCCAGCGCCGGCATCGCCATGCTTGCCGCCATCTCCGCACCCACCGCGCTCGCAGTCGAACTGGCGCGCAGCGCCGGCATCACCCTGGTGGGTTTTGCGCGGCCCGGCAGCCACAATATCTACAGCCATCCCGGCCGCCTGCTGCCGCCGGTGTCAGAGTAAGCACGATGCGCATCGAACGACTCGTCACCATGGCGAACGACATCGCCACCTATTTCACCGTCGAACCCGATCACGCGGCGGCGGTGATCAGCGTGCGCGACCACCTCAAGCGGTTCTGGGATCCGAGCATGCGGCGACAGTTGAAGGCCTATGTCGCGGAAGGCGGCGAGGGTTTGATTCCGCTCGCGCGAGAAGCTGTGAGTGAGTTGGAGCTGCCACCGGTAGACGTGCGCTAAACCTGCGACACCTTGTGGGAGCGCACCCTGTGCGCGACCGCGGCACAACGGCGGCAACGCTCCGTCAGGTTGTCGCGCACAGGGTGCGCTCCCACATGGCGCTTCGCCTCGTCACGGACGCGTGGTCGTCCCACCATCGACGACTTCAATCGCCGTCACGTTCCGCACCCAGCGCGCCGGCCGCTTATCCCCCGGCACCAGCAAGCGCACCGGACCATCCTTGTCCAGCGCCTTGCCATCGCGCATATCCACCAGCAGCACCTGCGTATGCCCCAGCGTGGGATCAAGATCCGCCAGCCCAAACACCACCTGATACTGATCAGCCGCCGTCACCCGCACGAACGAAGCCAGCGCGCGGCCACGCAACGGCTTGTCCAGCGACACGCCTGCCCGCGCCAGCACATCTTCCAGCTTCACGCCCCGCCACTGGCTGGCCGCCTCATCGTGCGCGGACGCCGTGACTTCTTCATGCGGCATCGCGGCCAAGGCCTTGGCATCCAGCGATAGTGCTGGCTTGCCCGCGACCGATACTTCTATGGCTGTCGGCGCAGCGGACGAAGGTGCGTCAGCGCCATGGGCAAAAAGGACCACCCAAACCCCAAGCAACAGAGCACTAAGGGCATATCGATGCCACCTGCGGATTGCCATGCCTAGCTCCCTATGTGCGGTGAATTCACGCGGCTTTCACCGCTGCGGAAAAACGTGAAGCGTACACTCGACTTGTTGCATACAAGCATGCCTTGTCAGTGATCGCCAATACGGATGGCTGCTCTGATCCAGGTCAGGGGGCCAGGGGAATGATCGGTTTAGCTTAACGCGCAGATCTGGGAAGTAACGTCCAGCCTGTGGGAGGTGCGCGTGGAACCATCGGCCAACCCAAGCACCCGCAAGCAGGAGCGCACCACGTTCCTGTTGCTGCTTTTGCTCTTCCCCGTGCTGTCGGTGATGTTTATCGCCGCCTTTGGCTTCGCCGTGTGGTTCTGGCAGATGTTTGTCAGCGGCCCGCCGCATGTCTGACCTTGGCCAAGCACAGGGGACTGCCATGAGGGATGAGCATCACATCTCCAGCCTGGTCGTGCTGCATCGCCCGGATGCCGCACCAACGCTTAGCGCCTTCGTCAACGATCACGACGCACTGGACATCGCCATACAAGGCGAATGCCGCTGCGTGATGGTGTGCGAAACCGACAACCAGCGCGCCGTGATGGATCACATCGACGCACTGCAGATGCTGCCCGGGGTCATCAACGTATCGCTGATCTACCACCACGTGGAGCCCGCCGCCGTCATGGACGAACTGGTGTCCACGGGCGCAATACATCAAGGAGCCGAGCCATGACCCTGTCCATGACGCGCCGCGAATTCATTCGCAACACGGCCGTTGCGGTTGCCGCCAACGTGGCTGGCCTGGCCGTGCCCGCCGCCGCCACCAATGTGCTGCTCGAAGGCGACATGGTCCAGCTCAAGTGGAGCAAGGCGCCCTGCCGCTTCTGCGGCACCGGTTGCGGCGTCAACGTGGCGGTGAAGGATGGCCGCGTGGTGGCCACGCATGGCGATCAGCTCGCCGAAGTGAACCGCGGCATCAACTGCGTGAAGGGCTATTTCCTCTCAAAGATCATGTACGGCGCGGATCGCCTGACTGCGCCGATGCTGCGCAAGAAGAACGGCGTCTACGCCAAGGACGGTGCCTTCACCGAAGTCTCGTGGGACGAGGCGTTCGACGTGATGGCCGAGCAGTTCAAGCGCGTGCTCAAGGAGAAAGGCCCCGAAGCCGTCGGCATGTTCGGCTCCGGCCAATGGACCGTGTGGGAAGGCTACGCAGCCAACAAGCTGCTCAAGGGTGGTTTCCGCAGCAATACACTCGACCCCAATGCACGCCACTGCATGGCTTCGGCTGTGATGGGTTTCATGCGCACGTTCGGCATGGACGAGCCCATGGGTTGCTACGACGATATCGAAGCGGCCGATGCGTTTGTGCTGTGGGGTTCGAACATGGCGGAGATGCATCCGATCCTGTGGACGCGCGTCACCGACCGGCGCCTGTCCAATCCCAATGTCAAAGTCGCCGTGCTGTCCACCTTCGAGCATCGCAGTTTCGAACTGGCCGATATCCCGATCGTGTTCACGCCGCAGACCGATCTGGTGATCCTCAACTACATCGCCAACCACATCATCAAGACGAATCGCGTCAACAAGGATTTCGTCGCCAAGCACACCAGTTTCAAACGCGGCGTCACCGACATCGGCTACGGCTTGCGCCCCGACGATCCGCTGGAAGAAAAAGCCAAGAACGCGAAGGACCCGACTGCCAGCGAGCCGATCGACTTCGACCAGTTCGCCGCCTTTGTGGCGCCGTACACACTGGAAAAAACCGTCGAGATGACCGGCGTGGACAAAGGCTGGCTGCAGCAGCTGGCCGAGCTCTACGCCAATCCGGACATCAAGGTGGTGTCGTTCTGGACCATGGGTTTCAACCAGCACACGCGCGGTGTGTGGGCCAACAACATGATCTACAACATCCACCTGCTCACCGGAAAAATCGCCACGCCCGGCAACAGCCCGTTCTCGCTGACCGGCCAACCGTCCGCCTGTGGCACCGCGCGCGAAGTGGGCGTGTTCAGCCATCGCCTGCCCGCCGACATGGTGGTCACCAATCCGGAGCATCGCAAACACGCCGAGGAGATCTGGAAGATCCCGCACGGCATCATCCAGCCCAAGCCCGGCTACCACGCGGTACAGCAGAACCGCATGCTGCGCGACGGCAAGCTCAATGCCTACTGGGTGATGTGCAACAACAACGTGCAGGCCGGCGCGAACCTGATGCAGGAGACGTATCTGGGTTACCGCGATCCACGCAATTTCATCGTGGTGTCAGACGCCTATCCCACCGTCACTGCGCAATCAGCCGACCTCATCCTCCCCGCCGCCATGTGGGTGGAGAAAGAAGGCGCCTACGGCAACGCCGAGCGGCGCACACAGTTCTGGCACCAACTGGTGAAGGCGCCGGGACAAGCCCGCTCGGATCTGTGGCAACTGATGGAATTTTCCAAGCGCTTCACCACCGACGAATGCTGGCCGGCGGAGATACTCGCCGCCAATCCGCAGTTCAAGGGCAAGACTCTGTTCGACGTGCTCTATCGCAACGGCAACGTAGACAAGTTCCCCACCACCGAGATGGAAGCGGGCTACGACAACGACGAAGCAGCCGCCTTCGGCTTCTACGTGCAGAAGGGTTTGTTCGAGGAATACGCCGCGTTTGGACGCGGCCATGGACACGACCTCGCCCCGTTCGACGATTACCACAAGGCGCGCGGCCTGCGCTGGCCCGTGGTCGACGGCAAGGAGACGCGCTGGCGTTATCGCGAAGGTGCAGATCCTTATGTGAAAGCAGGCACAGGCTTCCAGTTCTATGGCAATCCCGACGGGCGCGCGGTGATCTGGGCCCTGCCCTACGAGGCACCGCCCGAGATACCCGACAAGGAATACGACCTCTGGTTGTCCACCGGCCGCGTACTCGAGCACTGGCATTCCGGCTCGATGACCATGCGCGTGCCGGAGTTGTATCGCGCCTTCCCCGAAGCCGTTGTATTCATGAATCCGGACGATGCGCGATCGCGCGGACTCAAGCGCGGCGACGAGGTAAAAGTCATTTCCCGTCGCGGCGAAATGCGTTCGCGGGTGGAGACGCGTGGCCGCAACAAGCCGCCGCAAGGCCTGGTGTTCGTGCCGTGGTTCGACGCCGGCCAGCTGATCAACAAGGTGACGCTTGACGCGACCGATCCGATCTCCAAACAGACCGACTACAAGAAGTGTGCGGTCAAGGTCATAGCGGTTTAGGAGAGACATGATGCGCGACAAAGCCCTCATCGTCCTCGCCGTCATCGTGGTGCTGGTGGCCGCCGCGGTTGGATTCGCGGTGGGCAAGAAATCCTCGCCCGAGCCGCATGTGGCCGCCGTACCGGCCACGGCGCCACCGGCGATCGCAAGCACCGCCGAACCCGTGGCCGCAGGCGACCAGATCGACGCCATCCGTCGCGGCGCCCCGGTGAACCAGGAAATCGCCGCCCCGCTGATGGCCCGCGTGGAGAACGCAGACATCAAGCGCGTGCGCGCCTATCCGATGCAGCCACCGACGATCCCGCACTCCATCGACAACTACCAGATCGACAAGAATTCCAATCGTTGCCTGTTGTGCCACGCGCGCGCCAACGCCGACAAATTCCAGGCGCCGCCGGTCAGCGTCACCCACTACATGGATCGCAACGACCAGTTCCTCGCCACCATTTCCCCGCGCCGCTATTTCTGCAACCAGTGCCATGTGGTGCAGACCGACGCCAAGCCGCTGGTCGCGAACAACTTCAAGGACATCGACACCGTGCTCTCCGAGCAGCCCGAGCAGAAGGCGAACTGATATGTGGCCGCGGCTCAAGGAATGGCTCGTTGCCTTATGGCGGACGATCCGCCGCCCCAGCGTCCACTACAGCCTCGGCTTTCTCACCCTGGGCGGCTTTATCGCGGGCGTGATGTTCTGGGGTGCGTTCAACACGGGACTTGAGTTGACCAATACCGAGGCGTTCTGCACCGGTTGCCACGAGATGCACGACAACGTCTTCCAGGAACTGAAGTCGACCATCCACTACACCAACCGCTCCGGCGTACGCGCCACCTGCCCCGACTGCCACGTGCCACATCAGTGGACCGACAAGATCGCGCGCAAGATGCAGGCCTCCAAGGAGGTCTACGGCAAGATCTTCGGCACCGTCAACACGCGCGAGAAGTTTCTCGACCACCGCCTGGAACTGGCCGAACACGAATGGGCGCGATTGAAAGCCAACGATTCGCTGGAATGCCGCAACTGCCATAACTACACATCGATGGACCTCACGCGCCAGTCGACGCGCGCGGCGGAAATCCACAAGCGCTGGCTGGGCTCGGGCGAGAAGACCTGCATCGATTGCCACAAGGGCATCGCGCATCACTTGCCGGATATGACCGGCGTGCCGCAGGGCTGAGCAGGCCGCCCCCCTGTGGGAGCGCACCCTGTGCGCGATCGTATCGCGCATCACCTGCCAGATATGACCGGCGTGCCGCAGGGCTGAGGAGCCCGCCCTCCCTGTGGGAGCGCACCCTGTGCGCGACCGTCCCGCTGCGGCGCACCTCTCCGCCGGGTCGTCGCGCACAGGGTGCGCTCCCACAAGGGCGGTCAGGTAGTCGCAGGCGGCCCCTTCAACTCCACCATATTCCCCTGCGGGTCGTACAGGTAAATCGACGGACCCTCGCCCTTCGCCCCGTAGCGCGAACCGATATCCCCCACGCGCACGCCATGCGCCTTGAGATGGGCCACGATCGCCGCCTCGTCGTAGTTCTCCACCTGCAGGCATAGGTGATCCATGTTGTGACCCTCGCCGCCCGGACCCGCGCCACCCAGACGGCCGAGCTTGCTGTCCAGCGCCACCAGGTCGATCAGCGAGTCGCCAGCGCGCAGTTGGACCAGGCCGATCTCGTCCTGGCGGCGCTCTTCGTGGCAACCCAGCACGTCGATATAGAAGCGCTCCATGGCCTCGGCATCGCGTACGCGCAGCACCACGTGGTCGATCCGGGCCAGCTGAAACGGGGGCTTGGGCATGGGGCGGCTCCTGAGGCGGGCCTTTCATCTTATGCCGTTTGAGACAAGGGCCGCACGGTGGGCGACGCCCCGGACCGCCAGGGAGGAAATCCCGGCCGAGGCAGCTTATAATCGTCGTTTAGCGTGTGGTGGGAGAAGCGGTGAGAACCGCTGCCGAAGGCGCAACGCCCGTAATCGCTCAGGCCCCAGACCATCACACGCACAGAAACTCTGGAGAGACCGGTTAAATCCGGCGCCGAAGGGGCACGAAGCGTGGGCTCGTTGAGCCTGCTCTTCCAAACTCTCAGGCAAAAGGACAGAGGGGCGCTTCGCGTGCGGCATGCACGTTCGGCCTTTATTGGCCATTTTCGGAAGCCCCTGCCATGAGTCAGAACGCCCATCCTTCCCTGCGTGATCTCGAGCACCACGACGCCTTCATCGAGCGTCATATCGGCCCCAACGACGCTGAAATCGCCAAGATGCTGGCGCTGCTGGGCTTCGACTCGCTGGAAGCGATGACCGACGCCATCGTGCCGGGCAAGATCAAGTCGCCGGCGCCGCTGGCCCTGCCCTCGCCGATCACCGAAGTGGAAGCGCTGGCCAAGATCCGCGCCATCGCCGACAAGAACCAGGTGTTCCGCAGCTTCATCGGCCAGGGCTACTACGGCACGCTGACCCCGAACGTCATCCTGCGCAACATCCTGGAAAACCCGGCGTGGTACACGGCCTATACGCCGTACCAGGCCGAGATCTCGCAGGGCCGCATGGAAGCGCTGATCAACTTCCAGACCATGTGCGCCGACCTCACCGGCATGGAGATTGCCAACGCGTCCCTGCTCGATGAAGGCACCGCCGCCGCCGAAGCGATGACGCTGGCCAAGCGTTCGACCAAGTCCAAGTCCAATCTGTTCTTCGTCTCCAACGCCGTGCATCCGCAGACGCTGGAAGTGATCAAGACCCGCGCCGAAGCGATGGGCATCGACCTGCACATCGGCGACGACAGCGAAGCCGCCAGCGTCGACAGCTACGGCGTGCTGCTGCAGTACCCCAACACCTTCGGCCAGATCAACGACTACAAGGCGCTGGCCGACGCAGTGCACGCGCGCCACGGCGTGGTCTGCGTGGCCACCGACCTGCTCGCCCTTACCGTGATCGCCTCGCCGGGCGAATGGGGCGCCGACATCGTGGTCGGCAACACCCAGCGTTTTGGCGTGCCGTTCGGTTTCGGTGGCCCGCATGCCGCCTTCATGGCTTGCCGCGACAGCTACAAGCGTTCGATGCCGGGCCGCCTGATCGGCGTCTCCATCGATGCCGAAGGCAAGCCGGCTTATCGCCTTACGCTGCAGACGCGCGAGCAGCACATCCGCCGCGAGAAGGCGACCTCCAACATCTGTACCGCGCAGGTGCTGCTCGCCGTGATGGCCAGCATGTACGCCGTGTACCACGGTCCGGAAGGCCTGGTGCGCATTGCGCGTCGCACGCATCGCCTTGCCGCGATCCTTGCCGGCGCGCTGCGTGATGCCGGCGTCACCGTTGGCCCGGACTTCTTCGACACGCTGCACGTGGTCAACGTCGATGCCGCCGCCATCCATGCGAAGGCCAAGGCCGCCGGCATCAACCTGCGCCAGATCGACGGCAAGAGCCTGGGCATCAGCCTCGATGAAACCACCACGCGCGCGGACGTCATCGCCGTCGCTGCGCTGTTTGGCGCCACCATCGCCGATATCGACGCGCTCGACGCCAAGACCAACGACGCCCTGCCCGCCGGCCTCGCCCGTACGTCGAAGTTCATGACGCACCCGGCGTTCAACACGCACCACAGCGAGCACGAGCTGCTGCGCTACATGCGTTCGCTGGCCGACAAGGATCTGGCGATGGATCGCACCATGATCCCGCTGGGCAGCTGCACCATGAAGCTCAACGCCACGGCCGAAATGATCCCGGTGACGTGGCCCGAGTTCGCCAACATCCATCCGCTGGCCCCGGCTGATCAGGCCACCGGCTACAAGCAGCTGATCGACGAGCTGGAAGCGATGCTGGTGGAATGCACCGGCTACGACGCCGTGAGCCTGCAGCCGAACTCCGGCGCGCAAGGCGAATACGCCGGCCTGCTCGCCATCCGCGCCTATCACCGCTCGCGCGGCGAAGGCCATCGCGATATCTGCCTGATCCCCGAATCCGCGCACGGCACCAACCCGGCCTCCGCGCAGATGTGCGGCATGCAGGTGGTGGTGACCAAGTGCGACGCCAACGGCAACGTCGATGTGGAAGACATCAAGCGCGCCGCCGAGAAGTTCAGCGATCGCCTCGCCGCCCTGATGATCACCTACCCGTCCACGCACGGCGTGTTCGAGGAAGACATCGTCAAGATCTGCGAGATCGTGCACGAGCACGGCGGCCAGGTGTACACCGACGGCGCCAACATGAATGCGCTGGTCGGCGTGGCCAAGCCGGGCAAGTGGGGTTCGGACGTCTCGCACCTCAACCTGCACAAGACCTTCTGCATCCCGCACGGCGGTGGCGGCCCGGGCGTGGGCCCGTGCGCGGTGAAGTCGCATCTCGCCCCGTTCCTTCCTCGTACTTATGCCGACATCCCTGTCGGCGAAGATCAAGAAGCTGCCATCCATGGCAGCACTCCTCACAAGAGCGCTGGCTCCGTAGGCATGGTCTCCGCGGCGAGCTACGGCTCCGCCTCGATCCTGCCGATCAGCTGGATGTACATCACCATGATGGGCGCCAGCGGCCTGCGCCGCGCCACCCAGGTCGCGCTGCTCAACGCCAACTACATCGCCAAGCGCCTGGCACCGCACTACGAGACGCTCTACACCGGCCGCAACGGCCTGGTGGCACACGAGTGCATCCTCGACCTGCGCCCGCTCAAGGACGCCACCGGCATCGGCGCAGAAGACGTCGCCAAGCGCCTCATCGACTTCGGCTTCCACGCACCGACGCTGAGCTTCCCGGTTGCCGGTACGCTGATGGTCGAACCGACCGAAAGCGAATCGCAGTCCGAGCTCGATCGCTTCATCGACGCCATGATCCAGATCCGCGACGAAATCCGCGCCGTGGACGAAGGCAAGCTCGACCGCGAAGACAACCCGCTCAAGCACGCCCCGCACACCGCCGTGATGGTGTCCGCCTCCGAGTGGACCCACGCCTACACCCGCGAACTGGCCGCCTTCCCGCTACCCAGCCTGAAGTTCCAGAAGTACTGGTCGCCGGTCGCCCGCGTGGACAACGTCTACGGCGACAAGAACGTCTTCTGCAGCTGCGTACCGGTGGAAGCGTTCAAGGGCGAGATCGAGGCTTTCAGCGAACCGAACGTCGCCTGAGCTTGCCCTCAGCGTGAATAGAAAAAGGGCTCCGCATGCGGAGCCCTTTTTTTTGTTGAAAGCCATGCAGCACGTCAGACGCTTGCGACTGCTGGCTCCTGCGGTTTGGCCGCGATCATGCGATGGTAGGCGAAGGTGCCGCGCACGCCATTGATAAAGCAAAACAACAGCACCACGGCCATGAAGATGCCAAAGTAAGCCTGCGGCTGCGTGGCAAACTGGAAAATCTTTTCCAGCACAAACAACACCAGGCCAATCACCGCGAACACCCGCGAGCGACGCCGGATGCGCCAGGCAATGATGGCCAGGAACAGCGCGTCGGCGTAAGCGAACGCATTGATGCCCATGACGCTGTGGTTGGACAGCAGGCTGATGGTGGCGACAACTGCCGTCACGACCGCACAAAACACTGCGGCCCAGAATCCCTGATTGGATGCCTGCTCGGCATCGGCGATGTTTCCGAACGTCGGCCAGTACCAGCGTTCCTGCTTGTAACGCGATCCCATAACTCCCCCTGTGATTTCTTGCGCCGGCACCCCCGTGCCGGCTCAGCGATGGTAAGGGCTATCTGCTGTTTCGGCACCTGGTCAGATCGCCATGCCGACCTTAGACAACGTTGTCAGAAAAGTCTCAACGGAAACGGCTAGCCATCCAAACGTCTGAATCGTTCTAGTCGCAACGCACCATCCCGCATCGCCATAGACCTCAAGCAATCCGCCGTCGAACGCGCTGCAACGCACGAAAAACACGGCACGTCGCGCCATATAACCATCCATCCATAACGATCGATTTGGCGTCCCAAATTCACAACCCCCATCACAGTTCCCATCGTCTTTTAAGGACAACGTTGTCAAGAGTGGACACAAAGACGACATCGTCATGACCACGGCAAGTCATGACCCACAGGGAAAGCACGGGGACGCCCACCGCCGATCGGACTCGGCTCGTCGCCAGGGAAACCTTCCGCCTTAGTGATGCAACACAACCAGGAGACGCTTCCATGCACTTGAAGAAGTCGGTTGTTTGGCTACGCACGGCACTCAACGCCATCGGCACCACCGCAGGTGGTGCGATGGCCATGAGCTTGATGACGCTCGCTCCCGTTCAAGCCGTACACGCGCAGGCCACCTGCGCCGCGGCGTGGAGCGCAAGCACGGTTTACACCGGCGGCCAGACCGCGAGCGAGAACGGCACCAACTACCTCGCCAACTGGTGGACGCAGGGCAATGACCCCGCCACCAACAGCGGCGGTGCAGGCTCCGGCCAGCCGTGGACCTCGCAAGGCGCGTGTACGGGCGGATCCGGTGGTGGCGGCACAGGCGGCGGTGGTACTGGCGGTGGCGGCACGGGTGGCGGTGGCACAGGTCCCACCAATCCGCCCGGCACCGGCGCGAACCTGGTGTTCAGTCCCTACAAGGACGTGACCATCAACCTCAACTGGAACACCAATGTCATGCAGACCGCGGCGGCCACGGGCTCGTCGATACCGGTGGTCGGCAGTGGCAGCCTCAAGTCCAACTACGTGACCAACCTTGGCGCCATCACCCTCGCCTTCGCCACCGGCGAATGCGGCAGCGAAAACTGGGGCGGCGTCCCGGGCGCCAGCTTCGCCAGCGCGAATATCTCCGCGCTTTCCAATGCCGGCGTGTCCTACATCGTCTCTACCGGCGGCCAGGCAGGCACCTTCACCTGCGGCAGCACCGCCAACTTCGCTACGTTCCTGTCGCGCTACATGTCGCCGAAGATGGTGGGCGTGGACTTCGACATCGAAGGCGGCCAATCGCAGGCGACCATCAACAACCTCGTCGCTGCCGCCGTGTACGGCCAGTCGCTATATCCGAACCTGCGCTTCTCCTTCACCCTCGCCACGCTCGGCGCATCCGACGGCAGCTACGGTGGCGTCAACAGCCTCGGCGATATGGTGGTGAAGGCGATCAAGGCCTCCTCACTGACCAACTACACCATCAACCTGATGGCGATGGACTACGGCTCATCCGCCGCCTCGTACTTGTGCGTGGTAGCAAACGGCAGCTGCGACATGGGCCAATCCGCAATCCAGGCGGTGAAGAATCTCGAACACACCTACGGCATCTCGCCGAACAAAATCGAGATCACCCCGATGATCGGCATCAACGACGCCGCGAGTGAAAACTTCACCATCGCCAACGCCGACGCCATCACCACCTACGCCGTCGCCAACGGCCTCGCCGGCATCCACTTCTGGTCGCTCGACCGCGATACGCCGTGTAATCAGAACTACGCATCGCCGACGTGCAACTCGGTGCCGTCGACGACGCCGTTGCAGTATACGAAGCGGTTCTTGAGCGATTTGGGGCGGTAAGCCATCGGATCACGGGTCGGCGCAGACGCCGACCCGTGATCACTGCCCGAAGCTCAGTCCCACCAGAGAAAGACCGTGTGCGTGCGCTCTATCTCTTTCTGCAACGCATCCACCGTCAAAGTGCCTTGATCCACGATGTCCGGGCAGAATGCATACAGGTCCTTTGCGAACGCGCGCATATCACGCGGCGGCTTCTTTAGGCGAAACTGGATGGTGTCCGTTTCCGCCTGAAAAATATCGATGCCATACGCGGCATCCCATGTCCGGAGTTTCTTGATCAGATCTTCCGTACCCATGCCGTGATTGACCGCATCGGATGCAGCAATCCGCAGTACGTCGAATTGCGACGTTCCCTTTCCGATCACAATCTCGGCCCCGACCGAAGGCGGGGCGGCAAGGCTGTTGGTTGTTCCGATGAACGCCACAAGGCCCGGCCCAAGCCTGCCACGAAGATCGCGCAAGAGTGTTTCCGCAAGCTCCGGCTTTACCACCACGGAACGCGCGCCCGAATACTGATCCCGGCCGAAGTCCCTGGTCGAATAGTGGCGAACCTCACCGAGGTTCTGCTGTTCAAGGTAAGCCGAAGCTTCATCAAGAGTACGCAAGCTTTGTACGCCGGACGCGGATGCGCCCGAGGCAAATACCAACCCTGCAATCCATGTCCAAATACGCTTGCTCATGTTCACCTCCCCTGAGATGCGAGTCGTCATCGATGACCACGCGCATGATGCCGCATTCAGCGCTCGCCAAAAACAAGGCCCCGCATGAAGCAGGGCCTTGGTGTTCGGCACACTAATCGTGATCAGGCAAACGGATCATCCAGCACAATCGAGCAAACGGGACAGAGGTAGTTAGTTCGAACAATGACGGTGGGACTTAGCTGCCTCTGTCCCTTTCATCGGTCCCGCTTGTCGTGCGTTTGCCCTTAATCAACAAGAGGCCGATAAGCGCGCACCACAGGCTTTGCCCTTTCCAGGTCGTATCGCGCCTGAAGTGCCAGCCAGTAGAAGGCGGTGGTGTCGAAAGCGAGGGAGAGGCGGATGGCGATCTTGGCGGTGATGGGGTGGGTGTCGGCGATGAAGGCTTTGATCTGATTGGACGGTATGCCGGTGCGGCGGGCGAGTTGGGCGGGATTGAGGGCGTTCGGAATCAGGTAGGCGTGCAGCAGGATGTCGCCGGGGGCTCGCAGCGGTTGCGAGGGGTCGATTTCCGAATGCGGGGTGAGCTGGATCAGTTCCATGGTGGTTCCTCCCTGTCGGACACGGCCGCACAGCGGATAGGCGCTTACAGCGCTCCGTGTCAGTGAATGCTTGGCAGCTTCGTCGGTGATTGCCCGAACGCGGCGCATCGCCATGCCGGCCGATGCGCTGCAACGGCGATCATCGGAGGCGTGTGGTGTTCGCTCGAGGCTCGTCACCGAGCAGGCGGCTGTACTGCTGCAAGCAGTGAATGGCCGTGCCCAAGCTGGCCGTGACGGCCGCGGGAAGCGGCCATGGCAGCGCTCTGCCGGGGAATCCTCGCGCCTGCGCCTGGCGGCACTGCTCGCTGTCGACACGCAGGCGCATGAGGGCGAGCACCGCCAGGGCGATGTCGCCGCGAGTGCTATGACGCAGGGTTTCGGGCCATGCCACCGCCTCGGATAACGAGTCGTCAGGCGGAGGAGCGAGGGTGTCGTCAGGGGGAACGGACGAGCGAATGCGTACCGTATGATCGCGGGTAGCCATGATCAACTCTCTTGAAGTTGGTGATGGTTAGCGGGCTGTGGGTGTTAGTCGCACTCACGGCCCGCGCCTCATGACTTGGTAGTCATGGTCATTCGCGAGACGTGCAACACGACAACGCGAGTGACTGGCTGACCCTAACAATCAGGCTTGCCATCGTCTGTCAGGGATGGGCGAGATGGATGTCCGCGTGGCCACAGGTAAGCGTGAGGGCAAAGGGCTATCTCGGAGTCAACCTTTCCGGCTAGAAATCGAGGTCCAGAAGAGGTGAAAGTGCACTCTGCCCCTGTTTTGGCGAAAGATTTCCGGGTCAATGAGGTGATGTATGTTGGAATTTGAAAAGTTGCGCTTCGACGACGCTGAAATATCCAGCGTCACGTTAGTTGGCGATGAGCTACATGTCGCCTATCTCAACTGGAGAGAGCAAGAGTCCGAACTGGTCTTTAGGCAAGTTGCGGGGTATCAATGGTTCAGTCCTGAAGGCAAGGCGCTAAGCCACGGGACTATCGAGATTGAAGATCCTTTCCTATCGTTGGCCTGTGACATGGCCGATGAGGATTCTGTTGAAGGGTTTAAGGTTTTTTCGTTTGTGTCTGCATGGAACGACGCGAAAATGCTTCGAATTGTGGCTAAGGAAGTCGCCTCTTCAGGGAACTAATGGGCTAACGTAGTTAGACGACCCGTACTACAACAACGACTTTCTGAAAACGGGACGGAGGTAGTTAACACCTCATGTTGTAGCCAGTAACGCTACGCTCGTAGCCAACATGGCTACGCTTTCGAGGCGAACAGACTCCAACGCCATCCGGTAGTAAAAAGAAGCCCCGCGATTGCAGGGCCTTTTTGTTTGCCTTGCCTACGCACTAACCGATCAAGCGAACGGATCATCCAGCACGATCGTGTCATCACGATCCGCACCGGTAGCCACCAGCGACAGCTTGCAACCCGACAGCTCTTCCACCGCGCGCAGATAGGCACGAGCAGCAGCAGGCAGCTTGTCCCATTCGCGGATGCCGGCGGTGGATTCGTCCCAGCCCGGGAATTCCAGGTAGACGGGCTTGCACTCGGCCCAGCCGTCCGCGTCGAGCGGGGCCAGTTCGCGGCGCTTGCCGCGGTATTCGTAGGCGATGCAGACCTTGATGGTCGGCAGGCCGTCGAGCACGTCGAGCTTGGTGATGGCCAGGCCGTTGATGCCGTTGATCTGCACGGCGCGCTTGAGCGCGACGAGGTCGATCCAGCCGCAGCGGCGCGGACGGCCGGTGCTGGCGCCGAACTCGTTGCCGACCTTGCGCAGGCGCTCGCCCATCTCGTCGTTGAGCTCGGTCGGGAACGGACCGCCGCCCACGCGCGTGGCGTACGCCTTGCAGATGCCCAGCACGTAGTCGATGTCGCCTGCGCCAACGCCGGTGCCGGCGAGCGCGCCGCCCACGGTGGTGTTGGACGAGGTCACGTACGGGTAGGTGCCGTGGTCGATGTCGAGCAGCGCGCCCTGCGCGCCTTCATAAAGGATGTGACCGCCTTCCTTGCGCACGTCGTGCAGGATGGTGGCGACGTCGTCGACCATCGGGCGGATGAATTCGCCATAGGCCAGCGCATCGTCCAGCACGGTCTGGAAGTCGACCGGCTCGGCCTTCAGCCACTGGGTGAGGATGAAGTTGTGGTACTCGACGGCGGCCTTGATCTTCTCGGGCAGCTCGTGCGGATACATCAGGTCGGCCACGCGCACGCTGCGGCGAGCCACCTTGTCTTCGTACGCCGGGCCGATGCCGCGGCCGGTGGTGCCGATGGCGCTCTTGCCGGCAGCGATTTCGCGCGCCTTATCGACGGCGATGTGGTACGGCATGATCAACGGCGTGGCCGGGCTGATCTTGAGGCGCGAACGCACTTCCACGCCCTGCGCTTCGAGCTCTTCGATTTCCTGCTTGAGCGCCTGCGGCGAAAGCACCACGCCATTGCCGATCAGGCACAGCGCGTCGTCGCGCAGAATGCCCGACGGGATCAGATGCAGCACGGTCTTCTTGCCACCGATGACCAGCGTGTGGCCGGCGTTGTGACCGCCCTGGAAGCGAGCGACGGCGCTGACCTTCGAAGTCAGCAGGTCGACGATCTTGCCCTTGCCTTCGTCGCCCCACTGCGCACCAAGGATGACTACTGACTTGCCCATGATGATGTTGCTCTCGTCAATTTGAAAAATCGGATGGCCCAAGGGCCGCGAATTCGGCTGGCTACCTCAGCGCGTCATGCCAGCGCCTTCGACGTCGCTGGATCCCGACACCAGCCGGGATGACGATGAGGAAACCGTGGCGGTTTCCGATGGGTTGAACGGCCCATCGCCGCATCAAGTCAATGCACCAACTGCAAGGCCACAAGGCCAATGCCGATGGCCAGCGCGCCAAACACGCGCAGCGTGCGCGGGCTCATGTTGACTGCCTCGCGCATAGTGGCTTGCCACCCGCGCGGCGCGGCAAACAGCACCAGCCCTTCAAACACCAACACCAGGCACAACGCGCCTGCCAATTCCTTCGACATCGTCCCTGCCACTCAATGCTTGGACGATGCGCCGTCGCTGAAATACTTCAGGAATTCCGAATCCGGTCGCAGCACCAGCACGCCCTTGCCGTCCTTGAAGGAGGTACGGTACGCGGCCAGGCTTCGATAAAACGCGAAGAACTCCGGGTCCTGGCCGTAAGCCTGCGCGTAGATCGCCGCGGCCTGGGCATCGCCCTCGCCCTTCACCTTGGCCGCATCGCGCTCGGCTTCCGCCTTCACGACTTGGGCCTGGCGATCGGCGTCGGCCTTGATGGTTTCGGCGGCCTGCTGACCGGTGTAGCGCAATTCGTTGGCGAGCTGCGTGCGCTCGGCGCGCATGCGCTTGTACACCGACTCGCTCACTTCGTCCGGCAGATCGATACGCTTGATGCGCACGTCGACCACGGCAATGCCGAAATTCTTGCGGGCGGCCGTGTCGGTCTGCTTGCGCACGCGTTCGGTGACGTCCTTGCGGCCGGCCGAGACCAGCTCCTGCAAGGTGCGACCATTGAATTCAAAACGCAGCGCGTCCTTCACGATCGGCGTGAGGCGATTGGCCGCCTGCAGCTCGTCGCCCGCAGTGGCGCGGTAATACGCGGCGTTGTCGGCGATGCGCCACTTCACATAGAAGTCGACGTTGACGCTCTTCTTCTCGGAGGTGAAGTAACGCTCGGGCGGCGCTTCCAACGTGAGGATGCGGTTGTCGAACGTCATCACCTGCTGGATGAACGGCAACTTGGCGTGCAGGCCGGGCTGGTCGCCGGTGCGCACGATGCGGCCGAACTGCAGCACGAGTGCGGTCTGCCCTTCGTGCACGACAAACAAACTGTTGAAGCCGAGCAACACGATCAGCACGGCGATGATGGCGGAGACGATCTTCATGGCTGCTTCTCCTTGCCGCCGAGGCTGCTGTCGCTGCCTGCCGATTGCATCACCGAGCCCACGTTCGGCACATCCTTGCCGGTCGCGCGATCGAGCGGCAGGTAGATCATGTTGCGGCCGCCGGAGCCATCGAGCACCTTGGGATTGTTCGACATCACGTCCTCGACGGTTTCCAGCCACAGGCGACGGCGCGTGACATCCGGCGCGGCCTTGTATTCCTTGAGGATGAGGTTGAAGCGCGAGGCATCACCGGTGGCGGTGGCCACGCGTGCAGCGGCATAACCCTGGGCCTCGGCAGAAATGCGCGAGGCATCGCCACGTGCCACCGGTACGACCTGGCTGGCGTAGGCGCGTGCGTTGTTCTCGGTGCCCTGCTTGTCTTCGCGTGCGGCGTTGACGTCGTCGAAGGCGTCCTTCACTTCCTGCGGCGGGGCCACGTTCTGGAAGCTCACGTCGGTCACCACGAGGCCGGCGTCGTATTCGTCCAACGTGGCCTGCAGGATTTCGCGCGTCTGCTGCTGCAGGGTGTCGCGCGTCTGCGCCTTCACGCCGGTCACGGGTACAACGGCCGGGGTCGCCACGGACGAGGCGCCCGCCACGGTGCTGGCAGCGGCGGGCGCGACGGTCTCGCCTTCGCCCTGACTGGTGAGGATGTTGTCCATCACATTGGCGCCCACCACCGTGCGCACGGCGGCCTCGGAGGCCTGGCGCAGCGTGTCTTCCGGCGGGCCGCTGAGCGAGAAGAGGAACTTGCGGGCGTCGGCCACCTGGTACTGCACGTTGAAGTCGACCGAGATGATGTTCTCGTCGCTGGTCAGCATGCGCACCTTGTCGGACACCGATCGGATCTCGGTGGTGCCGACCTTGGTCACCGTTTCAATGGGGCTCGGAAACTTCAGGTGGAAACCCGGCGGCAGGGTGCGGGAGTACTGGCCAAAGCGCAGTACCACGCCGGCCTGGCGCGCATCCACGATGGTGAAGCTGCTCATGGCGATCCAGACGATCAGGAAGGCCAGCAGGATGGTGAAGATGCCGCCGGCGCCGCCGCCAAGCTTGCCCAGCCGGTTGCGCAGCTGCCTGAGCATGTCCTCCAGACCCGGCTTATTGCCAGGCTGGCGGTTCCTGTTCCACGGATCACGTTGCCCGTTACCGGGTTCGTTCCAGGCCATGGTCAGTCTCCTTAAGGCCGCTGGGAGGCCGGCTGCGTTGGCCGGAAAGCGCGTTGAACGGGTTTGGACATAGGGTCGGCTGCTTGAGATGGGTACCGCGCGAGCGCGAATGGCCGCACACAAACAGCGACCATTCTAACAGAGCCCGCCAGGGATTCCTCCCCATGGAAGCGCTCCACTTGTGGGAGCGCACCCTGTGCGCGACTGGCGCCGCAAGGCCACCCCGACAACCGGTGTTCGCCGGGCGCTCGGGCGCCTGTCGCGCACAGGGTGCGCTCCCACAGGGGGTTCGCTGGTTAGAGGGTGCCGTCCTGCAAGGCCTCTTCGGCCGTGCCAAGGATGGGCTGGAGCAAGGCTGCCTCGCTGGCGCTACCGCCGCTCAAGGGCGCAATCACGCTGCGCGGCGCATCGATGTTCAAGCGCCAGCCATCCTCGTCCACCTCTTCGCCCACGATGGCGCCGGCGGCCTTGAGTCGGGCATGCAGGCGGCCGGCGGTATGCGGCAGGCGCAGTTCGGACTGCACGCGCTCGCCGCCCAGCAGCTCGCCCAGGGCCTGCCGAAGCAGGTCCAGGCCCTGCCCGCTGGCGGCCGACAGCCACACGGTGGTGGGGCGACCTTCGGCGTCGCGGTCGATTCGCGGCTCGGTGCCCGCCAGGTCGATCTTGTTCATCACCCGCAGCTGCGGCAGGTCGCCGGCGTCGATTTCCTCGAGCACGTTGTCGACCACGCGGGCGAGGCGCTCGCGCTCCTCGTCGGCCGCGTCGCTCACATGCAGTAGCAGATCGGCATCGCGCGCCTCGGCCAGGGTGCCGCGGAAGGCGGCGACCAGGTCATGCGGCAGCTCGCGGATAAAGCCCACCGTGTCGGCCAGCACCGCCGGCCCGCAGGACAGCCCGTCGAGCTTGCGCACGGTCGGGTCCAGCGTGGCGAACAGCAGGTCGGCGGCGAACACTTCGCCTTCGGTCAACACGTTGAACAGGGTCGATTTGCCGGCATTGGTATAGCCCACCAGGGCGACCCTCGGCACGGTGTTGCGCAGGCGCGCGCGGCGCTGCTGGACGCGCTGGGTCTGCACCTTTTCCAGACGCTTGGTGAGCATCTTCACCCGCTCGGCGAGCAGGCGGCGGTCGGTTTCCAGCTGGGTTTCGCCCGGGCCGCGGTTGCCGATGGCACCGCCGCGCTGGGCGTCAAGGTGAGTCCAGCCGCGCACCAGTCGCGTCGCAAGATGCTTGAGCTGGGCCAGCTCCACTTCGAGCTTGCCTTCGTGCGAACGGGCGCGCTGGGCAAAGATGTCCAGGATCAGGCCGGCACGGTCCACCACACGCACATTGAGCAGCTTTTCGAGGTTGCGCTCCTGCACCGGGGTGAGCAGGTGATCGACCAGGACCAGGTCGGCTTCGAGCGCCCGGGCGGCCTCAGCCACCTCGTCGGCCTTGCCGGTGCCGATGTAATAGCGCGGGTTGGGCTCGACGACGCGTGCGGGGATGCTGCCGAGGATCTCGGCGCCTGCCGAGCGCACGAGCTCGGCGAATTCTTCGGCGCGCCGCGCCGTATCGCCCTCTCCACGGGAATGCGGGAGCACGAGGACGGCGCGTTCGCCTTTCTTTTGACGATCAAACACGAGGGCGGGAAGACCTTTATGAAGACGCGATGCCGCGGACCTTAAGACGGTCCACGGCACGGATCGGAGTGGGAAGTGTATGTGGATACGCCGCCGGCCGATAATGCCGCGACGCCTACCCTACTCAGATGGGTCGACCACCCGTCGTAATCAAGCTTCCGCTTCGGCGGCACCGCCCGGCGCATCGCCCGGACCGTCGTGGCCATTGCCCATGCGCACATTGCGGCTGGGTACTACGGTGGAGATGGCGTGCTTGTAGACCATCTGGCTTACCTGGTTGCGCAGCAGCACCACGAACTGATCGAACGACTCGATCGTGCCCTGCAGCTTGATGCCATTGACCAGGTAAATAGCGACCGGAACGCGTTCACGGCGCAGCGCATTAAGAAACGGATCTTGCAATGATTGCCCTTTGGACATTTCTTGTTCTCCCCTCGCAACGGACGGACCGGGATAAAAGACGCGTGACGCGCCCCGGTCCAAGGCGGAGGAATATTAACCACTTTTAAATCGTTGATGAAAGGGCGAATGCAGCTTTCGTCAGGTGTGAAAATGGTGTTTAGAGAACTGAGCGGCACACTATTGTTCGCCGAGATACAAACGCAGGGCATCCTCGGCAAGATTCCACGTCGCAGAACCCTCCGGATCAAGCATCCGTGCGTCGAGCACGCTGCGCAGCCAGGTGATCTGCCGTTTGGCCAACTGACGTGTCGCGAACACGCCGCGGTCGCGAAATTCTGCCTCGCTGGTTTGGCCGTCCAGATAATCCCAGGCCTGTCGGTAGCCTACGGCGCGTATGGCCGGGAGATCGGCATGCAGGTCGCCGCGGGCGCGCAGGGCGCGAACTTCGTCGAGAAATCCATCGCGCAACATCGTGTCGAAACGTTGTGCGATCCGTTCGTGCAAGGGCGCACGGTCCTGCGGCACCAGCGCCAGCTTGAGCACGCGCCAGGGGAAACGCTCGCCGCTGCCGCCGCGCTGCTGCTCTGACAACGGGCGACCGGTGAGCTCGATCACTTCCAGCGCGCGCTGGATACGCTGCGCGTCGTTGGGCCCGATGCGTTCGGCGGCAGAGGGATCGAGTTGTTGCAGACGCGCATGCAGCGCAGGCCATCCATCATCCGCCGCCTGCGCAGTGAGGCGCTCACGCACCGCCGGATCGGCTTCGGGCAGCTGCGAAAGGCCTTGTTGCAGCGCGCGGAAATAAAGCCCCGTGCCGCCAACGAGCAGTGGCACCCTGCCCTGCGCCGTGATGTCCTGCATGGCGGCTACGGCGTCACCGCGGAAATCCGCGGCCGAGTAAGGCTCGGCCGGATCGCGGATATCGATCAGTCGATGCGGGTAGCGCGCGAGCGTCGGCGCATCCGGTTTGGCCGCGCCGATATTGAGGCCACGATAGACCAGGGCGGAATCGACGCTTACCAGGTCGAGCGGGAACTGATCGCTCAAGGCGCATGCAAGCGCGGTCTTGCCCGACGCGGTCGGGCCCATCAGGAATACGGCGAGTGGGCGCTGATCGATCGGCATCGGCGCATTCTACCGATGAAGCCGGCATCACGACGAACCCTGTCTCACCACGAGCGCCGTTTCATTGTAGGAGCGCACTTGTGCGCGACCGCAGCGCCCTGTCGATGCCTCGGTCGCGCACAAGTGCGCTCCTACAAACGGCGGCATGAGTCTAGGTGTAGAACTCCACCTTGCCGCCAACGAGGTGATACATCGAGCCGACGATCTTGATCTTGCCGTCCTTCTCCAGGCCGGCCAGCACATCGCTGCGACGGCGGATCTCCGCCACCGTCTGACGCACATTGGTCGCGGCCACGGCATCAACGAAAGCATCGTTCTTGCTGGTGCGTTCGCCACTGAACTTGGTGGCTTCGACGGCTGGCTTGATCTTGTCGAGAAGGCCGGTGAGGTTGCCGAGCTTGGCGTTGTCGATGGCGCCCTTGATCGCACCGCAGGCCGTGTGCCCCATCACCAGCACAAGCTTGGCGCCGGCAAGCGCGCAGGCAAACTCCATGCTTCCTAAGAGATCGTCGTTGGCGACGTTGCCGGCGACGCGCCCATTGAAGGTGTCGCCGATCCCTGCATCCAGGATGATTTCGGCCGGCGCGCGCGAGTCGATGCAGCTGAGGATCACCGCTGCCGGGTATTGCCCGCCGGCGCTGGCACGCTTCTGTGCCAGATAGTCGTGTCCCTGCATCTTGCCGGCACAGAATCGCTCGTTGCCTTCCTTGAGCATGGCGATGACCTGGTCTGGCGTCATCGCATCGCGTTGCTCCTTGGTCAACGCGGCGGCCTGTGCAAGTCCAGGCATGAGCCAGGAAACGCCGCCCACCGCGGCAAACGCGGCGGCACCGATGGCAGATTTCAACAGCGAACGGCGCGCGGGATCCGTCGCGCCGGCGCAACAAGCGTCGTCATGCTGCATAACGTCCCCTCCCTAATGGAAGGAACTACTGCACGCCTGGGGGGATGAAACCGGTGTGAACCTCAGTTCGTCGGCTGTCTGTGGGAGCGCACCCTGTGCGCGACTAGCGCCGCGACAGGGTGAGGCCCTCGCGCACAGGGTGCGCTCCCACAGTGGGGGAATCAGCGCCTCGGCACACCCATCTCATTCAGCAACTGCGGGGCCGGATAGACCTTGTCCATCAGCCAACGCATATATCGCAGATCAACATGGATGGCGCGCTTGTAACGCGGATCGAACATCCAGCTCGCACTCACCGCCTCCCAGTTGCTGTCGAAATTGAGGCCTACCAGCTCGCCCTTGGCGTTCAATACGGGCGAACCCGAGTTGCCGCCGGTGGTATCCAGATTGCTCAGGAAGTCGACCGGCATGGCCTTGGTCTTCGCATCCGCATAGCCCTCGTAGTCGCCCTTGGCGATGGCGTCGAGCAAGGGCTTGGGTGCATCGAACGGTTCCGCGCCGGTGTTCTTCTCCACGATGCCGGCAGTCGTCGTCTGCGGTTCGTAGGACACGGCATCGCGCGCCTTCAACGGTGTGACCTTGCCGTAACTCACGCGCAGCGTGCTGTTGGCATCGGGATAGACAGCGCGCCCCTGCTTTTCGCGATAGGCAATCAGCGCATCCATATACGCCGGACGAAGGCGCAGCAAGTCGCCTTCGCGCGACTTGCGCTCGCCTTCCACGCGCAGCAGCGCAGGTTGCAGCTGGGCAGCCAGCGCGAGCAGTGCATCATCGGACTTGCTCACCGCCGCAGGCTCTGCCTTGAGCCACGCCAGCCGTTTCGCTTCGTCACCCAGCTGCGTGGCGCCGTAAACCTGCTCGAGCTTGTGCGACAAAGTTTCAGGCGTACGCCCGAACGCAGCGTCGAATTCAGGCAGGCGTTGCGCATCGGGCAAGGCCTGATAGCGCGTGAGCAAGGCCCGCAACAAATGTTTCTCGACCGCCGGATCGTAGCGGCGCTGAACCTGGCGCAGCGTGCCGGCGATCAGTTCTTCATCGCGCTGTTGATAGCCCGCCTCGCGCTGGGCATCCGCCTGGCCGCGCTCAATGGCGAGTCGCTGCAGCATGATGGCCGAACGCAACAACTGCGTTTGCGCCTGCATCATGCCCAACAGCAGATCGCGTTCGCGCATCGCATTGCCGGCGGCAATCAGGCGATTGACCTCGTCGATCTGCGGACGCAGCGTGCCAGCCTGCGGCTCTGCTGCCAGCCACGCCATCATCGCGTCCTCATCCGTGCGGCGGATCGTCACCGCATCACTGCGCTTGAGGCCATCCAACTCGCCCTCATAGCGCTTGATGTTGTTCTTCAACGACTGCAGTTGCGAGGCATAGCGGATGGCTGCAGGCCGATCATCGCGTCCGGCGTCTTCAATCACATGCTGCAGCTGCTGCATCACCGCCACCGTGGTCGGCAAGCGCCACTGCACCTGATCGGCAAACTCCGCCGCCGTGCGATGGCGATACGTCGTACCGGGATAACCCGCCAGCATCACGAAATCCCCATCGCGCACGCCATCGCGTGCCACCTGCAAGTGCGCAGGCGGGTGATAGGGAACGTTGTCCTTGGCGTAATCAGCCGGCTTGCCGTCGGGGCCGACGTAAGCGCGCAACAAGGTGAAGTCGCCCGCGTGGCGCGGCCACACGAAGTTGTCCACTTCGTCGCCGTAGTTGCCGATGGCGCGCGGCGGCGCGTAGACCAGGCGCAGGTCGCGCAGTTCAAGTTGTTTGACCAGGTAGAAGTCGCGGCCATAGAACATGTTGACCACGCTGCAACGCACGCCGGCTTCGCGCTCGCAATCGGCCACCAGGGTCTTGCTGATGGCGTCGATCGCATCGAAATAGGCCCGCCCCGTCTTGCCCCTGGCGGCCGCCAGCACCTGCTCGCTGACCTTGTCGAAACCGGTGGTCACGCGCAGGCGGAAATCAGGGTTGGCGAGCAGCTCTTCCGTGCGCTCGTGCGAGACGAAACCGTTCTGGATCAGATCGCGCTGCGCGTTGCTGTTGTACTGGATCACGCCGAATGCGACGTGGTGGTTGGTCAGCACCAGGCCGTCGTCGCTGATGAACGAACCCGTGGCCCCGCCCACCTTCACCACCGCGCTCAGCGGCGCCTTGGTCAGGTCAGCCAGGTCGGCCGGATTGCCCTGGAAGCCCGCCGCATGCAGCTGCTTGCCGATGGAGGGCAGCTGCGAGGGCATCCACATGCCTTCGTCAGCGTGGCTAGGAATGGCCATCATCAAGCCCCATGTTGCCGCCAGCAGCGTGAATATCCGTCGTTTCATGCCTGTTCCCGACCCGGGTTGTCGCAAAAAATTGCGACCATAATCCCTGGCCGTCCCGGGGGCAACGCTGCACTGCACGAAGGCGGCGCCCTGCCCAGGCTTCTATAATGTCCGTTTTCCCGCCCTTCCCCCACGGAAATACCATGCCTCAGATGATGAAAGCCCTGGTCAAGCGCAAACCCGAACAGGGCATCTGGATGGAAGAAGTGCCTGTTCCCGAGGTCGGCCCCAACGAGGTGCTGATCAAGCTGGAAAAGACCGCGATCTGCGGCACCGACCTGCACATCTATAAGTGGGACGAGTGGTCCCAGCGCACGATCAAGCCCGGCCTCACCATCGGCCATGAGTTCGTCGGCCGCATCGTGGAGATCGGCCCGGGCGTGACCGGCTACAAGATCGGCGACCGTGTCTCCGCCGAAGGCCACATCGTCTGCGGCCACTGCCGCAACTGCCGCGCCGGCCGCCAGCACCTGTGCCCGAACACCGTGGGCATCGGCGTGAACCGCAATGGCGCGTTTGCCGAATACATGACCATGCCGGCCTCGAACCTGTGGCCGATCCCGGACCAGATCCCGTCGGAGCTGGCCGCCTTCTTCGACCCGTATGGCAACGCTGCACATTGCGCGCTGGAGTTCGACCTGATCGGCGAAGACGTGCTGATCACCGGCGCCGGCCCGATCGGCATCATCGCCGCGGGCATCGCCAAGCATGTGGGCGCCCGTAACGTGGTTGTCACCGACGTCAACGACTACCGCCTGAAGCTGGCGGCGGACATGGGCGCCACGCGTGTGGTGAACGTGGCCAACCAGTCGCTGAAGGACGTGATGAAGGACCTGCACATGGAAGGCTTCGACGTGGGCCTGGAAATGAGCGGCAACCCGCGCGCCTTCAACGACATGCTCGATTGCATGTACCACGGCGGCAAGATCGCGCTGCTCGGCATCCTGCCCAAGGGCGCCGGCATCGACTGGGACAAGGTGATCTTCAAGGGCCTCACCATGCAGGGCATCTACGGCCGTCGCATGTACGAGACCTGGTACAAGATGACCCAGATGGTGCTCACCGGCTTCCCGCTTCAGAAAGTTCTCACGCACCAGATTCACATCGACGATTTCCAGAAGGGCTTCGATCTGATGGATGCGGGCAAGTGCGGCAAGGTCGTCTGCTCCTGGAGCTGAGCGAACCCTGTCACACCTCGGAATTTCCTGCGGGAAATCCAACCTGAAAGGTCGGCCGCCCTAGTACACTTCGACCAAGGCGGCCGACTAATCGCTGGGATTGTGAAGGTATCCGGCCCAAGGGCTGGATACGGTCGGCGCGCGATGGCACGGGAGCATCGTCCGCATGGCTGATCTGTTCAGCAATCGTCATCTGGCCGCGGGACGCGACCGCGCCATCGCCGTCTACCAATCGCATCGCACACGCAAGATCGCCTTGATCGTTGCGATCGTGGTGATTGTCTTCGGCATCCTCGGCTTTCTTGCGGCGCCATCGATCATTCGAAGTCAGATCGAAAAGCGCGCCAGCGCCGCACTGCAACGCCCCGTCACGCTGGGTGCCGCGCATCTCAATCCGTATACGTTGCGGCTGCAGCTGGATCAGCTGCATATCGCCGACAGCGATGGCAAGTCGGCCTTCGTCGATGTGGACCAGGCCGTGATCAATGTGTCATGGGCCTCGCTGTTCCGCATGGCGCCCGTGCTGGATGAACTGGTCGTGCAGCATCCGCGCGTCCGCATCGTGCGCACCGGCGACCAGCGCTTCAATTTCAGCGACATCATCGATCGCTTCAACGCCACGCCGTCCGACCCGAAGGCGGCACCGGCGCGCTTTGCGCTTTCCAACATCAGCGTGCACAACGGCGATATCCAGTTCGCCGATGAGGCGATGAAAGCCAACCATCACGTGGAAAAGCTGGAGCTGGGCATTCCCTTCATCGCCAACCTGCCCAGCGATACCGATGTATTCGTGCAGCCGCTGTTGTCGATGAGCGTGGATGGCAGCCCGCTGCGCGTCGAAGGCCACACCAAGCCGTTTGCCGACAGTCGCGATTCCACCATCAATTTCCGCCTGGATCGCCTCGATCTGGCGCGCTACATCGGCTATGCGCCCACCACCCTGCCGGTGGCGATACCCAAGGGACTGCTCAGTGGCGATCTGGTGCTGCATTTCGTGCAGGCCAAACCGACGCCGCAGCTCCAGCTCACCGGCAAACTGCAGATCGACGACTTCGTGCTCAACAGCAGCAACGGCCAGTCGATCCTGAGCCTGGGCAAAGGCACGGCCGAGCTCAGCGACGTGCAGCCGCTGACGTCGCGTTATGTGCTGGGCGCACTCGTGCTGGACCGTGCGCAGCTCTTTTACACCGCTGCCGCCGGCGGCCACAGCAATTTCGACGCGCTCACGGCGGCCCCCGCCAAAGCGGATGCAGACAAGAAGGCCGCACCCACCGATCTGCGCATTGCCTCGATGACGCTCGCCAACAGCGCCATCCATTACACGGATGCTGCCGGCAGCAAGATCGACCTGGGCAATCTGCGCGGCAATATGCAGGGCCTGAGTCTGCAGGCAGCCCCTGTGGCAAAGCTTGATGTGACGGCGCAGTTCTTCGGCGGCGACCTCGGTATGAAGGGCACGGTGGATCTGGCCAAGAACAAGCTGGTCGCTGCGCTGACGCTCAAGCAGGTCGACATGGCGCCGCTGCAGGCAGCCACCTATCAAGGTATCAATGCACGCCTGACCAAGGGCAAGCTCGATGCCACCGGTCAGCTGCAAGTGGATTGGGGCACACCGTTCAACGTCCACCTCGCCGATGCGCACGCCACGGTGACCGACTTTGCGATGGAGCCGCAGTTCAAGGGACATGGTTCGCCCGTGTCCTGGAACACGATGGAAGCGGAGATCACCCAGGTCGACCTGGTCACGCAACAGGCGCAGCTGGGAACCGTCAAAGCCACCGGCCTCAGCCTGGACGTGCAGCGCGACAGCAAGAAGTACATCAGCCTGGTCGATCTGTTCGCTGCCAAGGACGCGCCGAAGAAGCCCGTAGCCGCCAGCGGTCCGCCGTGGCACTGGAGCGTGGCTCACCTCACCTTCGACAATGCCGCGGTTGCGTTCACCGACATGGCGGCCGGCGACAAGCCGGTGAAGATCAAGATCGATTCGGTCAGCGGCTCGATGGACAACCTGAGCGACAAGCTCAACGAACCGCGCGATATGAAATTGTCGGGCACGGTGGCCAAGGGCAGCTTCACCGCCAACGGCAAGCTGCAACCGCTGCCTACGATGGCCGACCTGCAGATCGATACCAAGCGACTGGATATCACCAATTTCCAGCCGTATATCAGCGTGCCGTTGAACGTGGTCATTTCCAGCGCGCGCGTCACCAGCAACGGCAAGCTGCATTACGACGGGCGCAGTGCGGAACCGAAGTTCACCTATAAGGGCAATGCGGCGCTGGAACAGGTGCGCATCCAGGACAAACTTACCGGCGATGATTTCCTGCGCTGGCGCACGCTCAGTGGCTCGAACCTGGATGTCGCCTATGGCTCGGGCGCGCCGCGCATGCATGTGGCCGGACTGGTGCTCAGTTCGTTCTACGCGCGCGTGATCGTCAATCCCAACGGCACCTTGAACCTCTCCGAAGTGGTGGCCAATCCCGAGGTGGCACCGGTGTCCGTCACGCGTGCCGCCAACGAGCAGCCTTCCGGTGCAGCGGTGCCGCCCACCCCGGCACCAGCGGCAACGGCACCAGCGCCTGCCGCTGCGACCGCCGCTGCGCCGTCCAAGACCACCAAGGGCACCACCACTACGGCGGTCGTCCCTGCCACCAACGCACCGGCGACACCGGCTGCGGATGTGCGTATCGGTGGCATCACCCTGGTCAACGGCCAGCTCAACTACACCGACAACTTCATCAAGCCCAACTACACGGCCAACCTGACCAAGGTCACTGGCAAGATCGGCACGATTGCGACCACGCCTGGCGATCCGCCGGCGGAGCTGTCGGTGCAGGCGGCGCTCAACGACAACTCGCCGGTGGATATCGACGGCACCATCAATCCGCTGCAGCCGGTGGCCTTCCTCGACATCAAGGGCAAGGCCAACGAAGTCGAGCTGACCGGGCTCAGCGCCTATTCCACCAAGTACACCGGCTATCCCATCACGGCCGGCAAGCTGACGATGGACGTCCATTACACGCTGGACCAGCGCAAGCTCAACGCCGACAACCATATCTTCATCACCCAGCTGACTTTCGGCGATCGCGATGAAAGCCCGGGCATCAAGCACATGCCGGTCAAACTGGCCGTGGCCTTGCTCAAGGACACGCAGGGCAATATCGACGTGGACGTGCCGGTATCGGGTTCGCTCGACGATCCGCAGTTCAGCATGGGTGGCTTGATCTGGCGCGCCATCGGCAACCTGATCGCGAAGGCCGCCACCGCGCCGTTCCGCCTGCTCGGTGCAGCCTTCGGTGGCGGCAGCCATGAGGATCTGGGTTACGTGGAGTTCGATGCGGGCTCGGCCGTGCTCGACAAGAATGCGCAGGATCGCCTGGGCAAGGTCGTGGCCATGCTCAACCAGAAGAACACCTTGAACCTGGACATCATCGGCCGTATCGATCCGTCCAAGGATCAGGACGGCCTGCGCAAGGTGACCGTGGACAACATGGTTCGCCGCGCGAAGGCGCTCGACCAGGACGGCAAGAATGCCGATACGTCGGATGCCGCACTCGCCTCGGTCAACGTGACGCCCGACGAGTACGAAAAGTACCTCAAGCGCGCCTATAAGGACGATGACTTCAAGGGCAAGCCCAAGAACATCATCGGCCTGAAGAAATCGCTGGAACCGGACGAGATGCGCAGCCTGATGGAAACCAACATCTCCGTCGACGATGCCGCCATGCGCGACCTGGCGCAGCGTCGTGCCACCGCGGTGCAGGCGTGGCTGAAGGGCAAGATCGACGACAAGCGCGTTGCGATCAAGGATCCGAAGCTGGATACCAAAGACATTGACGACAAGGGCAAGACGACGCGGGTGGAGTTTGGGTTGCACCAGGGGTGAGGGGCTTCTTTGCTCCCTCTCCCCTGCGGGGAGAGGGCTGGGGTGAGGGGCCGGCCTAGCCTCATGCTTTGATGGATGCGAACTCGGGGCTCTGAAGAGCCACCCAGGCTAAAGAAGAAACGCTGTCGCGAGCACCCGCCCCTCACCCCAACCCTCTCCCCGCAGGGGAGAGGGAGCAAAAAGCTCGCCTTCCCAGTCCGCTCTTAAAGGCTCAAAATAGCCTTTTGCCCCAGCGGAACTATCCCCATGAGCTACCCCGGCCAGTCTCGCTACGCCAGCGAACTCGAATCGATCCGTGAGCAGGGCCTGTTCAAGGCCGAGCGCATCATCGTCTCGCCGCAGTCGGCGAAGATCCGCCTCGACAGCGGCAAGGAAGTGCTGAACTTCTGCGCCAACAACTACCTGGGACTCGCCGATCATCCCGAGGTGATCCAGGCAGCGAAGGACGCGCTCGACACGCATGGCTTCGGCATGGCGTCGGTGCGTTTCATCTGCGGCACGCAGGATCTGCACAAGGAACTGGAAAAGAAGATCTCGGAGTTCTTCGGCAAGGAGGACACGATTCTCTACGCCGCCTGCTTCGACGCGAACGGCGGTCTGTTTGAGCCGCTGTTGGGCGAAGAAGATGCCGTCATCTCCGACGCGCTCAATCACGCCTCCATCATCGATGGCATTCGTTTGTGCAAGGCCAAGCGCTTCCGCTACAGCAATTGCGACATGGCCGATCTGGAAAAGCAGCTGCAGGCTGCCGATGCTGCAGGCGCGCGTACCAAGCTGATCACGACCGACGGTGCATTCTCGATGGACGGCTTTATCGCGCCGCTGGATCAGATCACTGCGCTGGCCAAGAAGTACAACGCCCTGGTGCATATCGACGAATGCCATTGCACCGGCTTCCTCGGCGACACCGGCCGCGGCTCGGCCGAGGTCAACGGCGTGCTCGACAAGATCGACATCATCACCGGCACGCTGGGCAAGGCACTCGGTGGTGCGCTGGGCGGTTTCACCACCGGCCCGCGCGAAGTAATCGAGATGTTGCGCCAGCGCTCGCGCCCTTACCTGTTCTCCAACTCGCTGCCGCCGCACGTGGTGGCCGCCGGCACCAAGGTGTTCGAGATGCTGGCCGCTGCAGGCGATCTGCGTGACAAGGTCAAGGAGAACACCCGCTACTTCCGCGAAGCGATGACCAAGGCAGGCTTCGACATCAAGCCCGGCGTGCATCCCATCGTGCCGGTGATGATCTACGACGCCAAGAAAGCCCAGGCCATGGCGACCGAGCTGCTTGATGAAGGCATCTATGTCACGGGCTTCTTCTACCCCGTGGTGCCGCAGGGCCAGGCGCGCATCCGCACGCAGATGAGTGCGGCGCATACGCGTGAGCAGCTGGATCAGGCGATTGCGGCGTTTACGAAGGTGGGTAAGAAGCTGGGCGTGATTTAAAGCGGATTGGAGCTGCGCCTTTCCCGATGGGAGAGGCGCGGTCTCTGGCTTTCTGTAGGAGCGCACTTGTGCGCGACCGCCGACCACATCCCTTGCGTGAGAGGCTGGTCGCGCACAAGTGCGCTCCTACAAGGGAGAAACAGGTTATCCGGCGCCGCCTAGAGATCGCACTTCTTCTGCGGTCAGATGCCGCCACTGCCCCTTCGGCAATTCGCCAAGCGGCATCGAACCAATCGCCACGCGGATCAGCCTCAGCACATCGATCCCATGCGCTGCCAGCAATCGCCGGATATGGCGGTTGCGTCCCTCATCGAGCACGATTTCCAGCCACGCATTCTTTTCGCCATGTCGCAGCAAGATCGCGCGACGTGCAGCAAGGCGTTCGCCCTCTTCCACCACACCGGCGACCAACTGATCCAGTAGAGCCTGATCGGGAATATCGTTGACCTGCACGTGATAGGTCTTGTCGACGTGATGCCTCGGTTCGGTCAAGCGCGCCGCCCAGACGCTGTCGTTGGTCAGCAAGAGCAGGCCTTCGCTGGCCTTGTCCAGTCGCCCCACCGGTCCCAGCCATGGCAGGCCGGCATCCTTCAGCAAGTCATACACGGTGTCGCGACCGCGCTCATCGGCAGCACTGACGACTATCCCGCGAGGCTTGTTGATCGCGATATAGACGCGCGTACTGGCGGCAATGGGTTCGTTGTCCAACAAGATGCGTTGGCGCTCCGCATCGGCGGGACGCTCCGGATCGAGCACGACCTTGCCGTCGACGCTGACGCGTCCTTCGCGTATCGCCTTCTCTGCCTGGCTGCGCGAACACACGCCCAGCTTGCTGAGCACGCGCGCCAGACCATGGCGAGGCGCCGATGGTGTGGACGGGCGTGAAGCGGGACGAGGCGGACGCATGAGTGAAACTCGCAAAACAGATGACGACACCACGCATGGTAGGCGATACCTGCGTGTCCACAAAAGAAAAGCCCGGCTTGCGCCGGGCTTCTCCGTACAGCTTGTAACAGATCCTATTACTGCTGGACCTGCAGTTCGGTGCGACGGTTGCGAGCGCGACCGCTGTCCGTGTCGTTGGAGTCGATCGGGTCGTTCTTGCCGTGACCGATCGGGCCAACCAGACGATCAGCCGTGATGCCGTGGGCCGTCAGGTACTTGAACACGATCGCAGCGCGACGCTCCGACAGATCCTGGTTGTACTGGTCCTTGCCGACCGAGTCGGTGTAACCGGCAACCGTGACCTTGACCTGCGGGTAACGCTGCAGGGTGTCGACAGCCTGGTCGAGGATGGCAACCGAGTCGGTGGTCGGCTCAGCCAGCGCCTTCTTGATGTCCGTCTCGCCCTTCTTCGGGCGGTCGAACTTGAAGTTGACGCCGCGCAGGTCGATCACGACCTTCTGCGGGCAGCCGTCCGGACCAACGATCGTGCCTTCCGGCAGATCCGGGCACTTGTTGTCGCACAGGTTCACGCCGTTGCGGAACTGCTTGGAGCAGTCCGGAGCGGCCGGAGCCACCGGAGCGGCAGCCACGGGAGCAGCAGCCGGCTCGCCGAAGCGCGACACGATGCTGAAGCCCAGGAACCAGTCGCCGTAACCGTTCTTCTCCGGCTGGGACTTGTCATCCCAGTCGTAACGGTAACCACCTTCCACGCGGAAGTCGGTGCTGTCGGTGACCGTCTTGGAGAGGCCGACGCCCACTTCAGCAGCCGGCGACCAGGCGTGGTCAGCCGGGTTCATGTGGTAGCTGCCCATCACGCCCACGAGAGCGTACGGACGCCATGCGTTCCAGTCACCGTAGTAGAAGCGAGCAGCAACGCCGACGTTGTTGTTGGCCCAACGATCCGAACCGCCGTCGATGGTGCGCTTGGTGCGGTCGAAGAACACGTCGATCGAGGTGTTCGGCGCAATGAAGCGACCAAAGCCCAGACCGTAATAGACCTGGCGGCTGTTGGTGTTGCGATCGGTATCGTTGTAGTAGCCGCCCACGGTCGGGGCGATGTACCAACGGCCGTCGTAGCTCGACGTCGTCGACGTGGTGGTGCTGTCTTGCGCGTGAGCGGCACCTACGCCGCCCAGAGCCAGGGCAATCAGGAAATACAGGCCCTTACGATTCATCAGGTGTCTCCTCATATTATTGGTATTCGCGTCCGTTCCACCCCAGACGGAAAACGCGCGTCTCCTACTACGGGACGTTTCCTGTCCCGTGCTTTGCGTCCCGATCGGGGGAAATGTCACAAGACTTCAAGCGCGGCGGAGTGTAGCAAAATCGTTAAGAGCATCGCACGGCTCGCAAGACGCTGTTGGTGAGCCACTGTTCAGGCAAAGAACGCGTCGATGACGATGTTGTTGAACAACTGCGACAACCTGTCACTGCAAAACAACGCCTTACTTCGATAAGCCATATTGCAAAAAAGAAAAGCCCGGCTTTTGCCGGGCTTTTCCTACATCTAACGCAGTGGTTCGATTACTGCTGAACCTGCAACTCCGTACGACGATTGCGGGCGCGACCAGCATCCGTGTCGTTCGTGTCGATCGGATCGTTCTTGCCGTGACCGATCGGACCTTCCAAACGACTTGCATCGATACCGTGCGAGGTCAGGTAGTCGTACACGATCTTCGCACGACGTTCCGACAGACCCTGGTTGTACTCCGCCGTACCCACGCTGTCGGTGTAACCGGCAACGGTGACGTGCACCTGCGGATAACGCTGCAAGGTATCGACAGCCTGGTCGAGCACGGCCAACGAATCCTTCGTCGGCTCAGCCAGCGCCTTGCTGATGTCCTTCTCGCCCTTCTTCGGACGATCGAACTTGAAGTTGACGCCGCGCAGGTCGATGACGACCTTCTGCGGGCAACCATCCGGACCAACGATGGTGCCTTCCGGCAGATCCGGGCACTTGTTGTCGCACAGATTTACGCCGTTGCGGAACTGCTTGGAGCAGTCCGGAGCCGGCGGCGGCGGCGGCGGAGCCGGCGGGGCCGGCGGCGCACCGATGCGCGACACGATGCTGAAGCCCAGGAACCAGTCGCCGTAACCACTCTTGTCCGGCTGGGTCTTGTCGTCCCAGTCGTAGCGGTAGCCGCCTTCGAAGCGGACGTCGGTGCTGTCGGTGACGGTCTTGGATACACCAACACCCACTTCAGCCGCCGGCGACCAGCCGTGCTCGAAGTCGCTGATGTGCTGGCTGCCCATCACGCCGCCCAACAGGTACGGACGCCATGCGTTCCAGTCGAGGAAGTAGTAGCGAGCTGCCACGCCGTAGGTGTTGTTCGACCAACGACCGCCGCCGGCAGCGGTATCCACGGTGCGCTTGGTGCGGTCACCGAAGAAATCCAGCGAGAAGTTGGGCGCGAAATAGCGACCAAAGCCAATGCCGTAATAGAACTGGCGGCTATTGGTGTTGCGGTCGGTGTCGTTGTAGTAGCCACCCACCGTCGGCGCGATATACCAGCGGTCGTCGTAGCTGGACGTTTCGGTGGTGGTGACCGGTGCCGCAGTGCCGGTGTTGTCCTGTGCATGGGCGGCGCCTGCGCCGCCCAGGGCCAGGGCAATCAGGATGTACAAGCCCTTACGTTTCATCAGGTGTCTCCTCGTTTATTGGTGTACGCGTCCGTTCACCCCAGACGGGAAAAGCGATCAAGCCTCGATTCCTACTCCTAGTGAATCTCGGACCTGACTTCTAACCTAGTGCTTGTTTACCCGAAACGGGCGCGGAGTAGCTTAGCAAAAGTTAAGCAATTGCAAATCGACCCCAAACGCCCGTTCATTTTCAGCTCACGCCGTCTTTACAGCGTGAAGAAACCAAGGAACTGCTGGATTGGCATGGCGTCTAGCTTAACGGGGTCTGCCGTGGCGTTCAGGATGGTTTTGACCTGGTGGGAGGGCAACTGGCTGCGCATGGCGGCCTCAAACTTCTTTAACAACACCGGGATACCCTCCCCCCTGCGCTTGCGGTGGCCGATCGGGTAGTCGATGGATACCTTCTGGGTGCTGCTGCCGTCCTTAAAGAAGACCTGAACCGAGTTGCCGATATAGCGCTTTTCCGGGTCGTAGTAGTCCTTGGTGAACTGTGGATTCTCGCTGACCACGGTCTTTTCGCGCAGGGCGTCGATGCGGGGATCGGCGGCCACCTCGTCGCCATAGTCGTCGGCGGTCAGGCGGCCGAAGATCAGGGGCACGGCCACCATATACTGGATGCAGTGGTCGCGGTCGGCGTAATTGGCCAGCGGGCCGGTCTTGTCGATGATGCGGGCGCCCGCCTCCTGGGTCTCGATCACCACCTTGTCGATCTGCCCAAGCTTGCCGGCGACCGCGCCGTGCAGCTGCATGGCGCATTCCACCGCCGTCTGGGCGTGGAATTCGGCCGGATAGCTGATCTTGAACAGCACGTTTTCCATCACATAGCTGCCGAACGGGCGTTCGAACTGGAAAGCGTTGCCCTTGAAGGCCACGTCGTAATAGCCCCAGGTCTTGGCGCTAAGGGCCGAGGGGTAGCCCACCACCCCGCGGTAGACCGCATTAATGGCATGCATGACGGCGCGGCGGCAGGCGTCGCCGGCGGCCCAGCTCTTGCGCGGGCCGGTGTTCGGGGCGTGCCGGTAGGTGCGCAGCGCCCCGTTGTCGACCCAGCTATGGGAGACCGCGGTGACGATCTGCTCCTTGCTGCCCCCCAGCATCGCCGTGGCGACGGCCGTGGAGGCCAGGCGCACCAGGATCACATGGTCCTGCCCGATGCGGTTGAAGCTGTTCTTGAGGGCGTAGCAACCCTGGATCTCGTGGGCCTTGATGGCATAAGTCAGCACGTCGCGGACGGTCATCGGCTGCCCGCCCTCGCGCTCGGCCTTGCGACTGAGGTAGTCGGCCACCGCCAGGATGCTGCCCAGGTTGTCCGAGGGATGGCCCCATTCGGCCGCCAGCCAGGTGTCGTTGAAGTCCAACCAGCGGATCTGGCTGCCGATGGCAAATGCCGCCTGCACCGGATCGAGCTCGTGGCTGGTGCCCGGTACGCGGGCGCCGCCCGGCAGGTTCGCCCCCGGCACGACCGGGCCGAGGTGCTTGACGCACTCGGGAAACTTCATGGCCATCATCGCCGTCGCCAGCGAATCCAGCAGCATGTAGCGCGCCGTGTCATAGGCCTCGGTGGAGTCGATGCGGTAATCGATCACATAGTGGGCGACGTCCACCATCGGCTGATCCGGATCGGGACGCTGGGCGGAGCGGATGTCATGCGCACTCATGGGGACCTCGCGGCTGGGGACGATGCTGCATGGAGGATCGGAGCGATCATCGCATTAACTGATAGCCGTCACCCGCAGAGCCAGCCTGAGGCGGGTCGGGAACGCTGCGTTACAATAGCGGGCTTCATAGTGCGATTTCGGCCTGCGGTCAGCCGCGCGATTACTCCAGGGTTCTTGATACTTATGAATACCGTCTACCGCCAATCCCTTCCCGGCACGTCGCTGGATTATTTCGATGCGCGCGCCGCCGTGGAGGCGATCGAAGCCGGCGCCTATGACGCGCTGCCCTATACCTCGCGCGTGCTGGCAGAGAATCTGGTGCGCCGCTGCGATCCGGCGATCCTCACCGCGTCGCTCAAGCAGATCATCGAACGCAAGCGCGATCGCGATTTCCCCTGGTTCCCGGCGCGCGTGGTATGCCACGACATTCTCGGGCAGACCGCCCTGGTCGACCTGGCCGGCCTGCGCGATGCGATTGCCGAGCGAGGTGGCGATCCGGCCAAGGTCAATCCGGTGGTGCCGGTGCAGTTGATCGTCGATCACTCGCTGGCGGTGGAGTGCGGTGGCTTTGATCCGAACGCGTTCACCAAGAATCGCGCGATCGAAGATCGCCGCAACGAAGATCGCTTCCACTTCATCAACTGGACCAAGAAGGCGTTCGAGAACGTCGACGTGATCCCGCCAGGCAACGGCATCATGCACCAGATCAATCTGGAGAAGATGTCGCCGGTGATCCAGGTGCAACACGCCGATAACGGCAGGGGTGTGGCCTATCCCGATACCTGCGTTGGTACCGACAGTCATACGCCGCACGTCGATGCACTCGGCGTGATCGCCATTGGCGTCGGTGGTCTTGAAGCAGAAAACGTGATGCTCGGCCGCGCGTCGTGGATGCGCCTGCCCGACATCATCGGCGTGGAGCTTACCGGCAAGCGTCAGCCTGGCATCACCGCCACCGACATCGTGCTCGCGCTCACCGAATTCCTGCGCAAGGAAAAAGTCGTCGGTGCGTACCTGGAATTCCGCGGTGAAGGCGCGGCCAGCCTGACCCTGGGCGATCGCGCCACCATCTCCAATATGGCGCCCGAATACGGTGCCACCGCCGCGATGTTCTTCATCGACGGCCAGACCATCGACTACCTGCGCCTCACCGGTCGCAGCGACGAGCAGGTCAAGCTGGTGGAGACCTATGCGAAGGCTGCCGGCCTGTGGGCCGACACACTGGCCCATGCGCAGTACGAGCGCACGCTCACTTTCGATCTGTCGTCGGTGGTGCGCAACATGGCCGGCCCGTCGAATCCGCACAAGCGCCTGCCCACCTCTGATCTCGCCGCACGCGGCATTGCCGGCGAGTGGACCGAGCAGCCGGGTCAGATGCCCGATGGCGCGGTGATCATTGCCGCCATCACCAGTTGCACCAACACTAGCAATCCGCGCAACGTGATCGCTGCTGCCTTGCTGGCGCGCAATGCGAATGCGCGCGGCCTTGTGCGCAAGCCGTGGGTGAAGAGTTCGCTCGCGCCCGGCTCCAAGGCGGTGGAGATGTATCTGAAGGAAGCGAACCTGCTGTCGGATCTGGAGCAGCTTGGCTTCGGCATCGTCGCGTTCGCCTGCACCACCTGCAATGGCATGTCCGGTGCGCTCGATCCGGTGATCCAGCAGGAGATCATCGATCGCGACCTGTATACGACCGCCGTGCTTTCCGGCAACCGCAACTTCGACGGCCGCATCCATCCGTATGCCAAGCAGGCGTTTCTCGCTTCGCCGCCGCTGGTGGTCGCCTATGCGATCGCCGGCACCATCCGCTTCGATATCGAGAAGGATGTGCTGGGCCTCGACGCCCATGGACAGCCGGTGACGCTCAAGGACATCTGGCCGTCCGACGAAGAGATCGATGCGATCGTGGCATCGAGCGTGAAGCCCGAGCAGTTCCGCAAGGTCTACGAACCGATGTTCGCGCGCAGCGGCAGCAAAGGCACCAGCGCTGCGCCACTGTACGACTGGCGCGCTCAGAGCACCTATATCCGCCGTCCGCCGTACTGGGAAGGCGCGCTTGCCGGTGAGCGCACGCTAAAGGGCATGCGTCCGCTGGCGGTGCTCGGCGACAACATCACTACCGATCATCTGTCGCCGTCGAACGCGATCATGCTCGACAGCGCCGCAGGCGAATACCTCGCCAAGATGGGCCTGCCGGAAGAGGACTTCAATTCGTACGCGACCCATCGCGGCGATCACCTCACCGCGCAGCGCGCCACCTTCGCCAACCCTACCCTGAGCAATGAAATGGCGGTGGTCGATGGCGCCGTGAAGAAGGGCTCGCTGGCGCGCGTGGAGCCCGAAGGTAAGGTGATGCGCATGTGGGAAGCCATCGAAACGTATATGGAGCGCAAGCAGCCGCTCATCATCATCGCGGGCGCCGACTACGGCCAGGGCTCGTCGCGCGACTGGGCCGCCAAGGGCGTGCGTCTTGCCGGCGTGGAGGCGATTGCGGCCGAGGGCTTCGAGCGCATCCATCGCACCAACCTGATCGGCATGGGCGTGCTGCCGCTGGAGTTCAAGCCGGGCACCGACCGCAAGACGCTGGGCATCGACGGCACCGAAACCTTCGACGTGATGGGCGCGCGCACGCCGCGCGCGGATCTCACGCTGGTCATTCATCGCAGCAACGGCGAACGCGTCGAAGTGCCGGTGACGTGTCGCCTGGATACCGCCGAAGAAGTATCGATCTACGAGGCGGGCGGCGTGCTGCAGCGTTTTGCGCAGGACTTCCTCGAAGCCTCGCAGGCGGCGTGATCACATGTTGATGCGCGGGGCGGCAACGCCTCGCGCCTGGCGGCTCCTGCCTGCAACGCGGTGAGCCCTGGTCATTACAGGACAATCCATTCATGGCATCGCTTCCCCAGATCCGCATTCCCGCCACCTACCTGCGCGGCGGCACCAGCAAGGGCGTGTTCTTCCGCCTTGAGGACCTGCCGGCAACGGCGCAGGTACCGGGCGCGGCGCGTGATGCGCTGCTGCTGCGTGTGATCGGCAGCCCCGACCCGTACGGCAAGCAGATCGACGGCATGGGCGGCGCCACCTCCAGCACCAGCAAGACGGTGATCGTGTCCAAGAGCACGCGCCCGGACCACGACGTGGACTACCTGTTCGGCCAGGTGGCGATCGACAAGGCCTTCGTCGACTGGAGCGGCAACTGCGGCAATCTCTCGGCAGCCGTCGGTCCGTTCGCCATCGCAGGCGGCCTGATCGACCCTGCGCGTGTGCCGCGCGACGGCATCGCCATCGTGCGCATCTGGCAGGCCAATATCGGCAAGACGATCATCGCCCATGTGCCGATGACCGACGGTGCGGTGCAGGAAACCGGCGATTTCGAGCTGGACGGCGTGACCTTCCCCGCCGCCGAAGTGCAACTGGAATTCATGGATCCGGCCGCCGAGGAAGATGGCGCCGGCGGCGCGATGTTCCCCACCGGAAACCTGGTCGACGAGCTGGATGTGCCGGGCGTCGGCACGCTCAAGGCGACCATGATCAACGCCGGCATTCCCACCATCTTCATCGAGGCCGCCGCGATCGGCTACACCGGCACGGAGCTGCAGGACGCCATCAACAGCGACGCCGAGGCGCTGGCAAAGTTCGAGACCATTCGCGCGCACGGCGCGCTGCGCATGGGCCTGATCCCATCGCTGGATGAGATCGCCACGCGCCAGCACACGCCCAAGGTGGCCTTCGTTGCCGGCCCCGCCGATTACGTCGCCTCGAGCGGCAAACCGGTAAAGGCGACCGACATCGACTTGCTCGTTCGCGCCATGTCGATGGGCAAGCTGCATCACGCCATGATGGGCACGGCAGCCGTAGCCATTGGCACCGCGGCGGCGATCCCGGGCACCCTGGTGAACCTGGCGGCGGGCGGCGGCGAGCGCCAGGCGGTGCGCTTTGGCCACCCGTCGGGCACTTTGCGGGTGGGCGCCGCGGCGGCGCTGGTGGATGGGTCGTGGACGGTCACCAAGGCGGTCATGAGCCGCAGCGCACGCGTGCTGATGGAAGGCTGGGTGCGCGTGCCGGCAGCTTGACCCACGCACGCCATGGCATCGACAATAGATAAATACTGATCCCAAAAGGGAGTAGTTCAGGACACCGGTTCCATCGGTGTCCTTGCAGTGGTCGTCATCACGAGCGTCAAAAACGCTCCGGTCACTGCGGCGGTTCTGCCGCGAACGAGACTTTTGCAGTCATCACGGGCCGCGCGCGTCCGTCTTGATTGCATTCGTCTTGACGCGCAGAGACCCGCACATGGACCTTGCTGTTACCGAATTCCTCTCCGGCCTGATGGCCATCATCCTGCTCGATCTGGTGCTCGCGGGCGATAACGCCATCGTGATTGCACTGGCTGCGCGCAAGCTTCCCCGCGATATCCAGAGGAAAGCGGTGCTATGGGGCACCCTCGGCGCCATCATCGTGCGCCTGGCGCTCACCGGCGTGGTGGTCTATCTGCTCAAGCTGCCCGGCCTGATGCTGATCGGCGGTGTGTTGTTGCTGCCGATCGCGTGGAAGCTGATGAAGCCGGATGACCACGCGTCGCATCACGTCGGCGCCGCCGGCAGCTTCTGGGCAGCCATGCGCACGATCATTGTTGCCGATGCGCTGATGGGCATGGACAACGTGCTTGCCATCGCGGGCGCCGCCAAGGGTCATATGGCGCTGGTGATCATCGGCCTTGCGATCAGCGTGCCGCTGGTGGTGTGGGGCTCTTCGCTGATCCTGCGGCTGATCGAACGCTTCCCGGTGATCATCTATATCGGCGCAGGTGCCATCGCATGGACGGCCGCGCGCATGATCGCGCACGATCATTGGGTATCGCCGTGGTTCGATGCGCATGAGTGGGCGCGTTACGTGCTCGATGCGGTACTGGTGATCAGCGTGTGCCTGGGCGGTTGGTGGATGCAGCGCCGCCGCCTGCGCGCGCAAGCGTCGGCTTGAGCTGCAGGCACCCGGCGGGCGACACTTCAAGGCTGACGCCACCCAAGGAATTCCCATGAAGTTGTACTACCTGCCGGGCGCCTGTTCGCTCGCCGACCACATCGTGCTCGAATGGATCGGCCAGCCGTACGAAGCGCATCGCGTCGCGCGCGAAGAACTGGGCTCGCCCGAGTATCTGCGCATCAATCCCTCGGGCGTGGTCCCTGCCCTGCAGGAAGCGGACGGCTGGGTGCTGACCGAGAACGCGGCCATCCTCAATTACCTGGCGGACAAGTTTCCGCTCGCCGGTCTCGGCGGCGAAGGCGCGCGCGGCCGCGCCGAAGTCAATCGCTGGCTGGCCTATCTCAATTCGGATCTGCATCCGACCTTCAAGCCGGTGTTTCGTCCAGAGCGCTACATCGATGGCGAGCACGCGCAGGAAAATCTTCGCAGCAAGGCGGTCGATCGGCTGCGCATCTACTACCAACGCCTCGATGCGCAGTTGCATGGTCGCGACTGGCTGACGGGCACGCGCTCGTTCGCCGATCCGTATCTGTTCGTGGTGCTGCGCTGGGCCATGGGCAAGGGCGTGGATCTGTCAGGCCTGGACAATCTGACCCGCTTCCATGCACGCATGCAGGACGACGCCGGCGTCAAGGCGGCGATGCAGCAGGAAGGCCTCTGAGCGGGCCTGCGTGCGAGGCTTAGAACATCATCGGCACGCGCACCGTCACCGTCGCATCCGGCGTGTCGCGCGTGACGCCTACGCCCAACGTGAAGTTGAGGGTGCGCTTGTCGCTGAAGCGCCATGAGCCACCGATCAGCAGCGTGCCCAGCACGACCTTGGTCGAACCGGGAACATTGTGATTGTTCTGTTTCGTCGCGCCGACGAAGCTTTGGTCGTAACCAATACTGATCGACGCCTTTTCGTTGAGCGAAAGACCCATGCCGATGCTCACGTCGACGATATCGCCCAGCTTGACCTTGCCCAGATCTTCCGTACCGCCCAGGAGGATTTTGCGGGTCACGTTGTCGCGCGGCACGTTGTAGAGATAACTGAGGTTGCCGAAGAACACCACCGGATCGGTCGGATACAGCCAGGTCACGCCTGGCTGTATCGCCCAGAAGCCGGTACCCACCGGCTGCGACAGGGGCAGGCCCGTGCCGGTGGCCGACAAGTCCACTTCGTTGATCACGTTTTCCACGCAACGCTGCACGCAATCGGTGGTGACCTGGAACGGGTCCCTGCCCGTGTTCGACTTCACGCGCAGCCAGCCCACGTAGTACGCCTTGTCCGGGCCACCGACATTCAACTGGTAGCGCAAGGTGGCTTCGACGTCGCCGAGGCCATGTCCGCTGTTGCCAAACGCCTTGTCGGTGGCGCTGCCGGTGAATATCTCGCGGCTGGTCACGTCTTCATGCGCATAGACATAGGGCACGCGGACTTCCACTTCCATCCGGTTGCTGATGCCGTAGCGGCCGGTCAGCCAGCCCACTTGCGTGGTCGTCCTGACCTGCCGCGCATCGATAAGGCCGATGAGGATGGCGGGAATCACCGTATATCCCACCAGCGCCACGCGATCGACGTTCGAATAGCCGAACTGATACGCCGGCTCGATGATGAACTTGCCCTTGGGCGTGAGTACGCCGGGCTGCTGGAAGATGGGCGCCACTTCCGGCGGACGCGTATCGGCCTTGGGCGCCTCGCCGACCGGCTGTTGCTGTTGTTGCTGGGGTGCGTTGGCTGCCACCGCATCGCCGGCCGGCATCGGTTGCGCGGATGCCATCGGGCCGCCGGCGGCGATGCTGCCTGCACGTTGCTTGTCCAGCACGTCCATGCCTACGGCATGCCGCAGCGATTGATAGTCGGCCTCCTGCTCGGCCAGCGCACGTTTCATTGCATCCAGTTGCGCGATCTGCGCACTGATCTGGCTGCGCATGGCATCGATGCGGTCGCCCTGTTCGGCGACCTGTTTGCGCAAGTCGGCTGGATCGATTGGCGCGGGTTTCGCGGATGGGGCCGCCGCAATGGCGTTAGCCGCTACCGCCGGCGTCGTCCCGGTATTGGCCTGCTGGGACGGCGACTCCTGTTGGGCCGCGACAGGCATGCCGAGCGCCACCAGCCCCGCACATCCTGCCGACCATACGTATCGCAACGCTGAGTGTCGCATCATGCTTCCTCATGCCCGTTGTTCAAATCGCGCAGACGAACGCGCCGCGGCGAGAGCCGCGGCGCGTTCGCGGAAAGGTCCAAAGCTTGGCGGTGCGCGTCCCATGTCAGTGCCCCAGGGACTGCAGCTGCGCCTGTTGCAACGCTTCCTGGAGACTTCCTGCCCGGAATGCGTTGAGCGAATTGGTCGCTGCGTTGATCGTGGTGATGTTCTGGATGTTCTGATTGTTCAACGTGTTCTGGATCACCGTGCCGCCCATCTTGCCGGCCAGGGCGGACGGATCGAAGCTGTTGTTCGGGCCGATCTGCGTCACTTGCACGGTGTTCAGCGCCGACTGCATGGCCTGCGCCTGCGCTGTCGTCATATGCGCGATATCGGGCACGTAGAAACTGGTCGAGGACACCAGGTTGCCGTTGACGTAGACCGCGCGATCGATACCGAAGGAGGCCACCAGGCCGTTGCCAAGGTCGAAGCCGCCGCGTGTCTGATCGAGCGTGTCCTCGCCCACCGGCGTCCAGCCCGGCATATCCTTGGAGGTGGGGATGCCGGCGACCACCGTCTCCAATGCTGCCGTGGGCGCCGCCGCAGTCGCCATCGCCGGCGGCGACGCCAGGGTGGAAGCACTGTCCTGCGCCTGTGCTCCCACCATCCCCGATACGCATGCCACGCAAAGGACGGCGAAACCAGCGATGTGTGCGAGCGGTTTCATCATCCGTCCTCAAATGTCGTCCGGCCCGTGCTTGGGCATCACGGTGTTGTAGAGACCGTTGCGATCGATCGCGTTGCTGATGGGCGCCGCTGGCGCCACTCTCCAATCGTTGGGACTGTTGAACACGGCCAGGTTGCGACGGTTGTGGATGACGAACACCAGGTCGTTCTTCCACAGCGCCTTGAACTTGGCAGTCGACATCACGCGCGTGCCTAGCGCGGGATCGCCCACCAGCAGCCGATCGTTGCGCATGCCTTTGACGACGACGAAGTGGTGGTAGCCCTTCTCGTCGATCAGCACGATCGCCGGCAGGTTTTCCTGCGCCAGCTTCTCGATGGGCACCTTGAAGCCATCGGCTTCGAAACCATTGGCGGCAAGGAAGCGCTTGATGTCCAGCAGCGAAAAGCCCTCTTTGCTGATCTTGGCCTGGTCGCCGTGCGTGTACATCTGCTCGAAGGCAACCTGCTCGTTGACGGGATAGCCGTACTGATAAGTCAGCAGCGTCGCCACCGCGGCCGATCCGCAGCTGAAGTCGTATTTCTGGTGGATGGTGGCCTTGTAGCGGGCCTCTTTGAGGCTCGTCAGATGCACGGTGTAGTTGCCGGGGCCGTTGCTGACCACGCTTACCGGCGTGGACGCATGACTCCCCGGCGGCAGCGCCGCGATGAGGATCAGCAGCGCCGCGAGCTTGTTCATTGCTTGAATTCGACGTTGAGTACCGTCGCGTTCTGGATCAGGACGTTGTTGCCCGAATTCTGGATGATGGTCGGGAAACCTGTTGCCCCTGCGACGGATCCACCGGTGATCGTATTGTCGCCCGTGGTGAGATGGTCAGCCGAGTTGTCGGACACGGTGCCCGTAAGATTGGTGTTCTGCACGATCAAGGTGCCGCCGCTGAGCTTCTCCAGCGTCGCGCTGTCGACGCTTTCGCCCAGTCCGGACGCTACGCCCTGGTGATCCACCTCGACCGCCGCGTTGTAGATCGCAAGAGGAGAATCCGCGCCCTGCACCATATACGCGGGAGGAATGCCTGCGTCTTCCGCGCAGACAACCGCAGGAAGAGCGAGCGCGCTTAGCGCGGTGATACCCAGTAGCCACTTGCACGATTGCACGGCACTTCTCCCTCACGCATGAGCTAACCCATGACCGACGCCGATATCGGCGAGGCCATTCCCTTTGAAACCGACACGAGGGAACGCAAGCGTTCCCTCGTGCCAGCCGCCCTATGGCTCAGTGCGCGAAGTTCAGGTTGGCCTGAACGTTGACGCTCTGCTGTACCAGCGCTGCCGCGCCGCTGTTCTGCGCAAGGATCGACACACCGGCTGCCGCCGCTGCCGAGCCGTTCATCTGGTTCGACATATCGAACGCACCAGTCGTCGACGATGCCGTACCGCCTGCGCCGCCAGCACCGCCAGCCGCACCTGCGCCGCCCGTGCCTGCGCCACCCGTATTGGTGCCGCCTGCGCCGCCCGCACCGCCGGTGCCTGCCGTAGCGGTATCTGCACCGCTCGTGCCGCCCGTCGCGCTTGCTGAGCCGCTGGTTCCGGTCGGTGATGCTGCACCTGCCGTGCCACCTGCGCCTGCGCCGCCCGCTCCACCGGTACCACCGGTGTTGGCGCCGCCACCTGCCGTACCGCCACCGCCGCCAGCACGATTGTGGTTACGGATGCCACCGGCGTTGCCGCCGTCGCCGCCGTCACCGCCGCCAGCCAACGAAGCACCCCAACCACCGGCGTCGCCCGAATCGGCGCCCGAACCACCGGCGCGACCGCTGTGAGCACTGGCGCGACCGCCATTACCGCCGTCGCCACCGTTGGCGCCGCCGGCCTTGCCGCCGTAGCCCTTGCCGCCATCACCGCCGCTGCCTCCACGACCTCCGTTCGCGTTGCCATCGTTGTAAGACGAATTGCCGATGCCCCACACGGCTACTTTGGTGACTTCGCCGTTGAGGGTGCTGTTCGCTACTGCCTTGCTGGTGTTGAAGGAACTGGCCGTGCCACCGCTGCTAGCGGCTGAACCATTCGCACCAGCCGCTGAGGTGGTGTAGGTGCTGGTGTCAGTCCGTGTACGGGTGCTCGAATCGGTATTAGTAAGCGTGCTTGAACCTTTCGAAGTGTTGTTGTCGTCTGCAAACGCAGGGAGCGTAAGCCCCAGACCCAACACAATCGCGGTCGCTATTAGAGTCTTGCGCATAGTCTTTCTCCTGGAACGATGCGGTGACCCCCTGTGTTGCCGGAGTTGCAAATCCAGCACGCTCTTGTCGCAACATGCGTGCCACGGCTTGTGCACGTCAGCTCACAAACATGAAGACCATGAAATCAGCCACTTGAAGAGAATCACGGAGGCTGAGTTTGACTACGGTCAGGGAGCTGGAAAGCAGGACTGCATCAAGGCTGTTACACCGCGTCGTCGACCAGGCCTTGCACCTGGGACATAAACGCTCGTGCATGAGTCTATATTTCAGCGCTTTAGCGCGTGTTGCTGTCTTCTCATAACGCTGTGGAACACATGTATCAGGTGGTTTACACCGACGCATACGAAACCATAGCAATGTCGTACAGGGTCCTGAACCATAACGAAACTTGGAAAGAATGAAGGAGCCTTTCGGCTCCTTCATTCGACATAGGCCTAGGCCGCGATCAACGCTTTTCGATCGGCACGTAGGCCAGATCTTCCGGACCGGTGTAGTTGGCGCTGGGGCGGATGATCTTGCCGTCCTCGCGCTGCTCGATCACGTGGGCGCTCCAGCCAGAGGTGCGGGCGATCACGAACAACGGGGTGAACATGGCTGTCGGCACGCCCATCATGTGATACGCGCTGGCCGAGAACCAATCGAGATTCGGGAACATCTTCTTCTGCTCCCACATCAGCTTCTCGATCTTCTCCGACACGTCGAACAGGGTCGGGTTGCCGCCTTCCGTGCACAGCTTGCGCGAGACCTCTTTGATGATCTCGTTGCGCGGATCGGACACCGTGTACACCGGGTGGCCAAAGCCGATGATGATTTCCTTGCGCTCGACGCGGGCGCGGATGTCCGCTTCCGCCTCGGCTGCATTGCGGTAGCGCGCGATGATCTCCATCGCCACTTCGTTCGCGCCGCCGTGCTTGGGACCGCGCAGCGCACCGATCGCACCCGTGATCGCCGAGTACATGTCCGACCCCGTGCCGGCGATGACACGCGCGGTGAAGGTGGACGCGTTGAACTCGTGCTCGGCGTACAGGATCAGCGACTTGTCCAGCGAATGCGTGCACAGCTCGCTCGGCTTCTTGCCATGCAGCAGGTGCAGGAAGTGACCGGCGATGGATTCGTCTTCGGTCTCCGTTTCAATGCGCTTGCCGTTGTGGCTGAAGTGGAACCAGTACAGCAGGATCGAACCGAAGCTCGCCATCAGGCGGTCGGCGATGTCGCGCGCGCCGGTGACGTTGTGGTCGTCCTTCTCCGGCAGCACCGTGCCCAGCACCGAGCAACCGGTGCGCATCACATCCATCGGATGCGTGGCGGCGGGCAGCAGCTCCAGCGCGCTCTTCACCGGCGCCGGCAGGCCACGCAGTCGCTTGAGCTTGGCGCGATAGGCATTGAGCTCGGCCCAGTTCGGCAACACGCCGTGCACCAGCAAATAGGCGACTTCCTCGAAGCAACCCTTGGCCGCCAGGTCATGGATGTCATAACCGCGGTAATGCAAGTCGTTGCCGCTGCGGCCCACCGTGCACAGCGCGGTGTTGCCGGCGGCCACGCCCGACAGCGCGACGGATTTCTTGGGCTTGGGAAGAGTTTGCTCAGTCATTCGGTACATCTCCTGAAGACATGCTTGCGTCAAACGTGGGCGGCACCGCGGTGCCGGTTATCTCGATGGGGACGATCAGCTCTTCTTTGAGAAAAGCTCATCCAGGCGGCGCTCGTACTCGTGATAGCCGATGCGGTCGTAAAGCTCTTCACGCGTCTGCATGGTGTCGATCACGTTGCGCTGGTGACCATCACGGCGGATGGCCTGATAAACATTTTCCGCCGCCTTGTTCATGGCGCGGAACGCGGAAAGTGGATACAGCACGATGCCTACGCCCGCGCTGGCGAGCTCTTCCACGCTGAACAGCGGGGTCTGGCCGAACTCGGTGATGTTGGCCAGCACCGGTACCTTCACGGCATCGACGAAGCGGCGATAGGTCGGCAAGTCATACGCGGCCTCGGCGAAGATGCCGTCGGCACCGGCTTCCACGCAGGCGATGGCGCGCTCGATGGCGGCGTCCACACCGTCGACGGCAATCGCGTCGGTGCGGGCGATCAGGAAGAAATCGGCATCGGTCTTCGCATCGGCCGCGGCCTTGACGCGATCAGCCATCTCGCTGGTCGACACGATCTCCTTGCCCGGACGATGACCGCAGCGCTTGGCGCCCACCTGGTCTTCGATATGGCAGGCGGCCGCGCCGAACTTGATCAGGCTCTTTACCGTGCGGGCGATATTGAATGCGCTAGGACCAAAGCCGGTGTCGATGTCCACCATCAGCGGCAGATCGCACACGTCGGTGATGCGGCGCACGTCGGTGAGCACGTCGTCCAGCGTATTGATGCCCAGATCTGGCAGACCCAGTGAACCGGCCGCCACACCGCCGCCCGAGAGGTAGATCGCGCGGTAGCCGGCGCGCTTGGCCAGCAAGGCGTGGTTCGCGTTGATGGCGCCGATCACCTGCAAGGGGTGTTCGGCCGCCAGGGCCGCGCGGAATGCCGCGCCAGGGGATGCGATGTGGGCCATGAAACCTCCGCTTAAAGGGGAGATTTTAGCGCAGGGTTTGTAAGGGGGCTGTTGCGCGGCAGCATGAATGGTTTCGAAGGGAGCGTGTAGTGGATTGGGGGGTGGTTTTTTTCTTCGTCGCGCGGCGGGGTGGCGATTTGTTCGTCGTCTGGGCGCACCCCACAAGTGGGGGCGAGGGCCGGCGCTTTTCAACAGCCGAAGGCTGGTTATCCGGAGGCTCGGTTTCTGGTTGTTGCGTTACCGTCAGGGTGCCGCCTACGACGCGAAGCTAGTCCCTGTGGGACGCGGCGGGCGTTTCGATCGGCTGCCGCCGCTCGAGTCACTTTTCTTTTGCTGGCCCAAAAGATCCCACAGGACTAGCTTCGCGTCGAAAGTAACCCAAAGAAAATGGCCTGATGACGCCCGCAGCATCGTGTTTGGATAAGCCCGAACGCTCGAGGCGCGCTGTTGTGGGACAACCTCCGAGGGTACACAGGGGGTACTGCAAAGCGCTGCGCAACGCGCCCGAATCGCTGAGGACTTAAAGCCGGGCCTCGCTGCGCATCGGCTTTAGTCAGCCCTTCTTCCGTCTGCCGCGCCTGCTTGTCTGTGGGAGCGCACCCTGTGCGCGACAGCCACGCTGCGGTGTACCGCTCCGTAGGTTCGTCGCGCACAGGGTGCGCTCCCACAAAGAGCCGATCGATACTGGCTTGCGCGATCCCTTGTAGGAGCGCACTTGTGCGCGACCGCGGCGTCGCAGTGCATCGCTCCGGTTGGTCGCGCACAAGTGCGCTCCTACAAAAAGACCTGCTCGGCCCCGCAACGCCGGGTGTTGGGCTCTTGATGTGGCTCTGCCCCGGGGTCCCCGTATGACGCGGCGGGCGGGTGGAGGAAAGCCCGAAGGGTGGCCGCAGGGATGCGGCCAGTTTTTCGACAGGACAGGGATGTCCTGTCGAAAAACCCCGTAACCCGTCCGCGCACCTGGAGGGCGCAGCCCGGAAGGCGCGTCATCCGGGGGGCCCTTTCTTTTGGTTACTTTTCTTTGGGCAAGCAAAGAAAAGTTACCCGGCCTCCGGCAGGAGGTCGGAAGCCCGCGGCAGGCGAGCCAGGTCGCGGCAGCGCGACAACTAAATACCGAGGCTCTGGATCCCGGCCTACGCTGGGATGACGAGCAGAACGAAGATTGTGGCACTGCCACACAATGGGGCTAGGTTGGCCCCTCACCCCAACCCTCTCCCCGGAGGGGAGAGGGAGAAACTCAACCTTGATCGGGCCCCCTCTCCAACGCCCTGCGAATCTCCTCCAACGCCGCCGGATCATCCAACGTAGAAAGATCCCCAGGATCCGTGTGCTGCACCAAAGCCTGCAGCGACCGTCGCAGCAGTTTTCCGGAGCGTGTCTTGGGCAACGCATTGACCACATAGATGCGCGCCGGCTTCGCAATCTTGCCCAGTTGATCCACCACGCATTGCTGCATGCCTTTGGCAACCTCCACCGAAGCCTCCGTCACGCCTTGGCGGAGCGTGGCAAACACCACCGGCACCTGCCCCTTCACATCGTCGTGCATGCCGATCACCGCAGCTTCCGCGCAGGCAGGATGCATCGCTACGGATTCTTCGATTTCGCGCGTGCCCAGGCGATGTCCCGCCACATTGATCACATCGTCGGTGCGTCCAAGGATGGTGGTATAGCCATCCTCGTCGCGGATCGCCCAATCCAGCGAGCTGTAGAGCAGTTCCTTGAAGTGGCTGAAGTAACTTGCCACGTAGCGTTCGTCGTTGCGCCATACCGTGGTCAGGCAACCGGGCGGCAGCGGAGGAACAAATACGAGCACGCCCTTCTGGTGCGGTGGCAGTTCCTCGCCGGTGTTCTCGTCGATCACCTTCATGCGATAGCCGGGGCTGGGCAATCCGGGCGAGCCGAATTTCAGCCTTTTCAAATCCAGGCCGGGCATCAAGGTGATCGCGGGCCAGCCGGTTTCGGTCTGCCAGTAGTTATCGATAACGGGTACGCCCAGGCCTTCGGTGGCCCAGTGCGCGGTGGGTTCGTCGAGTGGTTCGCCGGCGAGGAACAACCAGTGCAGTTTCAGCAGGTCGTACTTCTTGAGCCAGCTCGGGTCCTGTTTCTTGAGCACACGCAACGCCGTGGGTGACGAGAACATGCTGTGCACGCCGTAGCGTTCGCACAGACGCCACCAGATGCCCGGATCGGGGTGTGCCGGCAGACCTTCGTATAGCAACGACGTGGCGCCGCCGATCAGCGGCGCGTACACGTTGTACGAATGGCCCACGGCCCAGCCCACATCCGAGGTGGAGAACATCACCTGCCCCGGCTTGATGTCGAAGATCGCGTCGATCGACATCGCCATGGCGACAGCGTAGCCGCCCACGTCGCGCTGTATGCCCTTGGGCTTGCCCGTGGTGCCCGAGGTGTAGAGCAGATAGCTGGGCTCGTTCGATTCGAGCCACTCGACCGGCACTTCGGCGCCCTCATAGGAGGCGCGCAAGCTGGCGTAGTCGAGATCGCGTCCGGCGACACGCGTCATCTGGGGATCGAGTCCACGATCGATGATGAGCACGTTTGACGGCTGGTGTTTGGCTTCCTCGAGCGCAGCGTCGACCAAGGGCTTGTACGGGATGATCTTGCCGCCACGCATGCCCGCGTCAGTGGCAATGAGCAGCGCGGGCTCGGCATCATCGATGCGCAACGCGAGGTTGTGCGCGGCAAAGCCGCCGAAAACCACCGAGTGGATTGCACCCAGGCGCGCGCAAGCGAGCATGGCGAACACCGCTTCGGCGATATTGGGCAGGTAGATCACCACGCGATCGCCCTTGCCTACGCCCAAGGAGGCGAGCACGGCAGCGAAGGTGTTCACTTCACGATAGAGATCGCGATAACTCAGCTCGCGCGTGATCCCGGTTTCGCTGGAGATCGCCACCAGCGCGAGCTGGCCGCCGCGCTCTTCGAGATGGCGGTCGACGGCGTTGTAGCAGAGATTGGTGGTGCCGCCGACGAACCACTGGCGGAACGGCGGATGGGAAACGTCGAGGATGCGCTGGGGTGGCGTATGCCAATGGATGCGCTGCGCCTGCTCAGCCCAGAACGCTTCGGGCTGCTCTATCGAACGCTGATAGAACTCCTCATAGCGCATCGCGATCACCCTCGTTTCAACGGCTGATCGGTCTAGCCTAGATCAGCGCTGCCCAATGGGCTTTGCGACCTTGGTCGAGTCGTGCGTGGACGATCGCCATGCGCGGCGATCATCCACGCGCATAACTTACAGGCAGGACACCGCCGCGTCGCGATAGGCGGAGTTGTAGTCCTTCTTCATGTCCTGGCCTTCGTACATCACGACCAGGGCGCCGGTGCCGTCAGCCGTCACGTTGATCAGTTCATGCGCGCCCTGCTTGTCGTTGCCAGACAGCTCGCCCGACTGGTCCTTGTGCGACATGCTCACTTGGGCAGTTTCGGCCCACTTGGCGCGCACGCATTCCAGATAGGTCGGAATGTCCTTGTTGGTACGGCTGCTCATCTTCGGCGTGGTGTCGCGCAAGCCGTGGGTGCCACCGCAGGCGGTGAGCAGGGCGCAGAGGGAAAGGGTCGCAAGAAGTCGCTTCATGTCTGGGTTCCGGTTAATGCTCCGCCGATTCTACCGTTCCCAGGGCACGCCGCCAGCCACCCCCGGGGAAATGGCTGCCCTGCCCCCAAAAAGAAATGGGCAGCCGAAGCTGCCCATTTCGATCATCGCAAAGCTTGCGCGTGCGACTTACTTCTTGGCGAACAGGTGCTCGACGCCGGCGCGCTCTTCGCGCAGTTCCTTGTTGGTGGCGTCCATGCGGGCGCGCGAGAAATCGTTGATTTCCAGGCCCTGCACGATGGCGTATTTGCCATCCTTCACCGTCACCGGGTAGCCGTAGATCACGCCCGGCTCGATGCCGTACGAACCGTCGGACGGGATGCCCATCGAGGCCCAGTCGCCTTCCGCGGTGCCCATCGCCCAGGTGCGCATGTGGTCGACGGCAGCCGAAGCAGCCGAAGCGGCCGAGGAAGCGCCGCGCGCCTTGATGATCGCCGCCCCGCGCTGCTGCACGGTCGGGATGAAATCGCTCTCGTACCAGGACTGATCAACCAGCGACAGCGCCGGCTTGCCGCCCACGGTGGCGTGGTGCAGGTCCGGGTACTGGGTGGAGCTGTGGTTGCCCCAGATGGTCATCTTCTTGAAGTCGGTGCTGTGCTTGCCGGTCTTCTCGGCCAGCTGCGACAGCGCGCGGTTGTGGTCAAGACGAACCATCGCGGTGAAGCACTTCGGATCCAGATCCGGTGCGTTCTGCTGGGCGATCAGCGCATTGGTGTTGGCCGGGTTGCCAACCACCAGCACGCGCACGTCGCGCTTGGCGTGATCGTTCAGCGCCTTGCCCTGCGGGCCGAAGATGGCGCCGTTGGCTTCGAGCAGATCCTTGCGCTCCATGCCCGGGCCGCGCGGACGCGCGCCGACGAGCAGCGCGTAATCGACGTCCTTGAAGGCGACGTTGAGGTCGTCGGTGGCGACCACGCCGGCCAGCGTCGGGAACGCGCAATCGTTGAGTTCCATCACCACGCCCTGCAGCGCGGGCAGCGCCGGGGTGATTTCCAGCAGGTGCAGGATCACCGGCTGATCCGGACCCAGCATGTCGCCCGCGGCGATGCGGAACAGCAGGGCGTAACCGATCTGGCCGGCAGCGCCGGTAACGGCAACACGAACGGGGGCTTTCATCGGAGAAACTCCTTCAACTTGGCTAGCGTACAAAAGACAAAGGCCCACGCCGTACGGCGCGGGCCCAAGACCATCAGGTCAATTCTGCAAAGAACGCCTGGATGCGTTCCAGCCCGGGCTGCAATTGTGCCGTTGGGCAGGTATAGGAAATGCGCAGGGCGCGCGGCTCGCCAAATGCCGAGCCTGGCACGCAGGCCACGCCCGCCGCTTCGAGCAGCACAGCGCACAACTCGACGTCGTCGTTGATGCGCGTGCCCTTGTAGCTCTTGCCGAATGCCACCGAGATATCGGGGAACGCGTAGAACGCGCCCTGCGGATACGGGCACACCACGCCGGGAATCGCACGGAGCGCATTGACCACGATGTCGCGCTTCTCGGCAAATTCCTTGCACTTGGCCTGCGGAATATCCTGCGGTCCGGCAAACGCGGCGATGGCGGCGGCCGTGATCACTTCGGGCAGACTGGTGATGTGGTTGGAGTTGAGCGTGGTGATGGCCTTGGCCACGATTTCCGGCGCGGCGATCAGGCCCACGCGCCAACCCGGCATGCCATAGGTCTTGGACACCGAGTCGACGAAGATCAGTCGATCCTTCAGCTCCGGCCTGGCATGCACGAAGTTGTGATAGCCGATGCCGTCGAACACCATCGAGTTGTAGATGTCGTCGGTGATGATCCAGGTATCCGGATACTTCGCCAGCACGTCGGCCAGCGCGGCGATTTCGTCGCGCGTATAGACCATGCCGGTGGGATTGGACGGATTGTTGAACAGGAACACCTTGGGCTTGCGCGCGAGCGCCGCATCGAGCTGCGCCGGCGTGAGCTTGTAGTTCTGCTCGGGGCCGCAATGCAGGATGTTGGCCTTGGCGCCCAGGATGTCGGCGATGTCGCGATAGGTGGTCCAGAACGGTGCGGCGAAGCAGATTTCATCGCCTTCGTTCAACAGCGCTTCGCCCAGGTTGTACAACACCTGCTTGGCGCCGATGCCGATCGAGAGATTCGCGCGGCCATAGCCGGTGAAACCGAGCTTTTCGATGTGCACCAGGAAGGCATCGAGCAGCGCATCCGCACCGCGGTTGCTGCCGTACTGGCCGGAATCACGCTGCAGCGCTTCGCGTGCGGCGGCATACACATGCTCGCCAGGTAGAAAATTGGGAACGCCAATCGAGAAGCTGATGATGTCGCGACCGGCAGCCTTGAGCTGCTTGGCCTTTTCGGCGATGACCATGATCGCGCTGGGCTTGGCGCGACCGACACGCTGGGCAAGCTGGGGCATGACTTCCTCGTGTATGGGGAACGAAGACAGCAAACCCCACGATTTTAGCATGTGACAGCGCGCCATCCGACGCCCCGGGTTCACCCGATGGTCTAAAGCCCCGCCCATGCGTGAGATGGTCAGGCCCATGCCAGTGACGTTCGTGACTTGCAAAACCGTGCCGTCAACTGGCTGATCTGCCTATGGATTGGCGCACGATGTAAGCCTAGATTCGACCCACCAATGGCCGCCAAGGAACGCATATGCACTGGCTCTGGGTATTCATCGTGGGTCTGGTCGTGGGTCTGATCGCCAAGATGCTGATGCCGGGCAAGGATCCGGGCGGCTTCATCATCACCGCGATCCTGGGCATCCTCGGCTCGGTCATCTCCACCTATATTGGCGAAAAGCTGGGATGGTGGGGCGAGACGGGCCTCGCGCATTTCCTCGGATCGATCGGCGGCGCGATCGTCCTGCTGCTGCTTTATCACCTGCTGTTCAAGCGCAAAGCCAACGCCTGACCTCCTGGCGCAGGGACGCGAAACCGGCGACGCCTTGCGCGTCGCCGGTGTTTTTTTCAGTGCCTGGACTCAGGCCCGGTTGGCCCCGCCGAACAGCTTGCCTGCCAGCGACGCCAGCGAACCCAGGTCGAAACCACCCTGCCCCTGCGCCGGCAACTGGCCCTCGGGCGTCAGATGATCGACCGCATGCGGCAACACCTGCGAGAGCTGGCCCAGCAGCTGGCCCTGGTCGACACCCAGCTTGCCTGCCGCCTCTTGCAGCACGGTGCCGAGCCCGCCGTTCTGCAGTGCCTGGCCGAGCTGGTCGCCCGACACCGCCTGGTTGCCACCGGTACCGACCCACGACTGCACGGCATCGCCCAGACCGTGCTGCTGCAGCATGGCCACCAGGCCCTGCACACCGCCGGCCTTTTCGATCAGCTGGCCCGCCACGGCCACCAGGGATGAACCACCTGCCGGATTGCCCTGACCGCCGCCGAGCAGATCATTGAGAAAGGACATTACTGCATCTCCTTGGGAATGGGATTGACGCACATCGCTTCTTGCGTGGAGCCGTCCGATTCTAGGCCCCTGTTTCCCACATCGCCATGACAGCGCAGCCACAAAAAAAGCCGCCGTCGATGACGACGGCGGCTTCTTCACGCAATGACGACGAACGGACTCAGCCGCGCTCGTCGAGCACTGCGTTCCATTCCTTCACGCGGTCGGCCTGGGCGGCCAGCAACGCATCGACGTCGCCTTCCACAGTGACTTTCTCGACGATGTCGCCCTGGCGGATCGCATTGACCACGGCCTGATCTTCCGGGCCGAGGATTTCGCCGAACACGCTGTGCTTGCCATCCAGCCACGGCGTGGCGCCATGGGTGATGAAGAACTGGCTGCCATTGGTGCGCGGGCCGGCATTGGCCATGGACAGCACGCCCGGCTTGTCATGACGCAAGGATGCGTCGAATTCGTCTTCGAAACGGTAGCCCGGGCCGCCGCGACCGCTGCCTTCCGGGCAGCCGCCCTGCACCATGAAATCGGCGATGACGCGATGGAACGACAGGCCATCGTAATAGCCGCGACGGGCCAGGTTGACAAAGCTGGCCACGGTCACCGGCGTCTTGTCATCGTGCAGGCGCAGATGGATGGGACCGCGGTTGGTGGTCATGGTGACGTTGATGGTCATCAGGGGATCCTTCGTTGAAAGGCAGCGCGCAACCACAGGCGCCCTGCAAGCACGCAAGGATACCGCAGCTGGGATGAGCCGCCAGCCTCTGGTTCAGCGAGGGGCCTGGGTCCAGGTGGCGGGGAGATCCAGCGCATCGCGAGCCAACGCGTTCGAACCGCGCGGCCGTGGCGATGGCGTCGGCACCAGGGCGGGCCACGGCGCGCCTTCATAGATATGCGACCACAGCCGATCCAGCGCCGCATAGCCGTACGGCAGCAAGGGCACGTGGCGGTCGCCGAAACCGGGGATGGCGAGAAAGGCATCGAAATGCTGGGCGTGCGGCACTTTCCAGTACAGCGGATGGCCGCCCTTGCTGCGCAGCCAGGTGACATAGGGTTCGGAGGTGAACGCCGTCGGCAACAAGCCGTCGGAGGCGCCATGCACCACCCATACCGGCAGGCTGGCGCGTGGTGCTTTCACCGTGGTCGCGGCGACGCCATCGCGCAGCGCCTGCGTGCTCGCATCCCGGTCTTCCCATAGCGAGCGCAAACACAGCACGCCGGGCAGCGTGGGATCGCCGGAACGATCGGCGCCGCCAAACAAACCCACGCCATTCCCGGGCGGAATGCCCGAGGCATCGGCCCACCAGGTGGCACGTGCCGCTGCATCGACCGGCACCGATACGCCTGATGCAGCCACGCCGCCGTAGCGAAATCCGCAAGGCATATCGTCGGGCCCACGACGCATATACGCGGAGGCATAGGCGACCGTGATGGCACGCCACAGATCCAGCGAGGTGGTGGAGGCTGCGGTGGTCATCGCCTCGTCAGTCCAGCCGCTGGCGCGCAGGTGCTCATACGCCTCGGCAGCCTGCGCCGCCACGCGTGTGCCGCTGACCAGCTGGCGCTCATGAAGTTGATGGCAGCGCTGTGCCCAGCGCGGCGGCACCTCACCCTGCGGCGTGCGTGCCATCGGTGCCGCATCGAATCGCGCATCGGCGAGCGCACACGGCAACCAGATCGAGGCATCGGTGGCGTAATCGAACAACGCACGCCCCTGCTCAGGCACGCGCACATTGGGCTCGAGCGCCACGACGCCAGCGAGCATGCGGCCGTCATCCAGTCCCGCCGCCTGCAGCACCGCACCGCCACCATTGGAAAGGCCGGTGGCAATGATGCGTGTGTTGTCCGGCGTAAAAGGCGCCTGGTCGGGGAAGGCGCGATTGAGCATGGCCAGCCCAAATTGCGCTGCCTGCAGGACATGCCGGCCCCAGTCGGCCTCGGGGCTGTCGCCTGAATGGGCGTGCTTCACACCTAGATCGACGCGACTGGCGTGGGAGGTCGGTTCGAATTCCAGTGTGGTCGTGCCGCGCTTGACCCGCGTGCCGTCGAGCGCGACGCCTGAGTCGTTGGCGGGGTCGAAATAACCTGCGCCAGCGGCCTTGTCCGTATAGGCCACCGCGCAGCCGCGCGGCAGGCCCCAGGCGCCAGCCAGCGCAATCGCCCCATAGATGCCGCGCGAACCCGACGACGCCGTTACCACCAGACAACGGCGCGAGCGGTCGAAGTTGTCGGGCGCCTGCAACAGCACGCGGTGCGGCGCGTTTGCCCCCGAAATCCAGGCGAACGCCTGGTATTCGCGGCCGGGCACATCGGGCACTCCACCATAGACATGGCCGTAGCCGCCCAGCGGTCCCAGATCGGCAATGCCCTTCCAGCTCGCCTGGATCGCACGGCGGCGCAATTCGGCGGCCGTGGGCTGCAAGGGATGTGCGATCGGCGATGGCGGACCGGCCAAGCCATCCAGCCCCAGGCCCGCGCTCAGAAGGTCGTCGCCCTGGCGATGCTCGGTCTGGAGCACCTCGCCACGCACGAAATCGGGGGCATGCATGCCGGAATCCTTGGTCAACGGCGGTGCGGCGCACGACGCCAGCAACGGTGCGACCAAGCATATCCACTGGGAAAGGCGATGGCCCATGCCCTCCATCCCTCTCGGGCGACAGGCCGCCCTCGGGATCAGTCCAGCACAGGTTCGGTCGCTCCCGGGTGACGAACCCCTCCCGGAGCGGCCTTAAACCGTCGTCGAGTCACGGTCTGAACAATTTACTAAGACTTTTCAAGCAAGCTGTCACATAACCCCGTATAATTCTCGGGTTATCCCTCCAGAAACCTCACGCGGCGGCTTTATCCCGCCCGAGCCGACCTCATGTCCATCGAAAATCTGCGCAATATCGCCATCGTCGCCCACGTCGACCATGGCAAGACCACGCTCGTCGACCAGCTGCTCAAGCAGTCCGGCACGCTCAATGAGCGCACCGTGCTGGCCGAGCGCGTGATGGACAGCAACGACCAGGAAAAGGAGCGTGGCATCACGATCCTGGCCAAGAACACGGCCATCACCTGGGAAAACAAGAAGACCGGCGCCAAGAACCGCATCAACATCGTCGACACCCCAGGCCATGCCGACTTCGGCGGCGAGGTGGAGCGCGTGCTGTCGATGGTGGACACCGTGCTGATCCTGGTCGACGCGATGGACGGCCCGATGCCGCAGACGCGCTTCGTGACCCAGAAGGCGTTCGCCATGGGCTTCAAGCCGATCGTCGTGGTCAACAAGGTCGACCGTCCGGGCTCGCGTCCGGAGTGGGTGGTCGAGCAGGTGTGGGATCTGTTTGAGAAGCTCGGCGCCACCGATGAGCAGATGGACTTCCCGATCGTTTACGCCTCGGCGCTGAACGGTTACGCCTCGCTGGACGAGAACGCCCGCGAAGGCGACATGACCCCGCTGTACGAAGCGATCATGCAGCACGCGCCCAAGCCGGACGTCGATCCGGACGGCGCCTTCCAGATGCGCATCAGCCAGCTCGACTACAACAACTTCGTCGGCGTCATCGGCATCGGCCGCATCCAGCGCGGCACCCTGAAGAAGGGCATGCCGGTCTCCGTGATCGACCGTGAAGGCAAGAAGCGCCAGGGCAAGATCGGCCAGGTGCTCGGCTTCCTCGGCCTCGAGCGCATCGAGCAGGAGTCGGCCGAAGCTGGCGATATCGTCGCCATCTCGGGCATTTCCGAGCTGACCATTTCCGATACCGTCACCTCGCTGGAAGTGCCTGAAGCGCTGCCGGCGCTGAGCGTCGACGAGCCGATGATCAGCATGACCTTCCAGGTCAACAACTCGCCGTTCGTCGGCAACAAGGATCTGTCGGGCGGCAAGTTCCTCACCAGCCGCCAGCTGCGTGAGCGCCTCGACCGCGAAAAGGTGCACAACGTGGCACTGCGCGTGGAAGACGGCTCCGACGCCGACAAGTTCCTGGTCTCGGGCCGTGGCGAACTGCATCTGTCGGTGCTGATCGAAAACATGCGCCGCGAAGGCTACGAGCTGGCCGTGTCGCGTCCGGAAGTGATCATCAAGGAAATCGACGGCCAGAAGATGGAGCCGATCGAACAGCTGGTGGTCGACATCGAAGAGCAGCACCAGGGCGGCGTGATGGAGCGCCTGGGCATCCGCAAGGGTGACCTGAAGAACATGGTGTCGGACGGCAAGGGCCGCGTGCGCCTTGAATACCTGATCCCGGCCCGTGGCCTGATCGGCTTCCAGAACCAGTTCAAGACCCTGACCCAGGGTTCGGGCCTGCTGTTCCACGTGTTCGACCATTACGGTCCGTACACCCCGGTGGCCATCGCCAAGCGCCTCAACGGCGTGATGATCGCCAACGCCGGCGGCACCACCCCGGCCTACTCGCTTGGACCGCTGCAGGATCGCGGCAAGCTGTTCGCCGCCGAAGGCGACTCGGTGTACGAAGGCCAGCTGATCGGCATCCACGCCAAGGACAACGACCTCACCGTCAACGCCATCAAGCCCAAGCCGCTGACCAACATGCGCGCCTCCGGCAAGGACGATGCGATCCAGCTCACCCCGGCGACCAAGTTCTCGCTGGAGCAGGCGCTGGACTTCATCGACGACGACGAGCTGGTCGAAGTCACCCCGAAGGAAATCCGCATGCGCAAGAAGCACCTGACGGAAAACGACCGCAAGAAGGCTTCGCGCGGCGTGGCTTGATCTTTGGATCAGCGATACGAGTAAAGAAAAGGCCGCCGAAAGGCGGCCTTTTTTATTGCCTCAGCTCTACTGTGGGAGCGCACCCTGTGCGCGACAAACCTACGCAGCGATACACCCAGGCGTGGCCGTCGCGCACAGGGTGCGCTCCCACAAGGGGTGTCGGTGTCACACGGGCGGCGGTGTCCCACGGAGGGAAACAGCGCCGCAACACGCAACTCCAGCCGTGGCCCCAGAAAGCAAATTTGAACCCCACGACATCGGGCCGATCTCGATGAATGCGTGAGCTCTAAACTGTGGGAGCGCACCTTGTGCGCGACAAACCTACGGAGCGATACACCCAGGCGTGGCTGTCGCGCACAGGGTGCGCTCCCACAGGGGTGCCAGGTACCTCGTAGAGGGAGATATCAAGCGGGTGACTGCGCGCGCTCCAGCGCCGCAACGCGCCGTTCCAACCGCGGCCCCAGATAACAATGCGACCCGCACGGCATCAGGCCCACTTCGTTGAACGCCTTCAAATACCAGGACGGCGCGCGTGCATGGAAGCCGTCCATATCGCCATCCACCCCGTCCTTGCTGGTGAACACTTCCAGGAAGGCGACGCCCTCGAGCATGTCGCTGATGCCGGTCAGGCCCGCTCGAATTTCCGCAGGCTTGAGGTAGTGCAGCACATCCGTGCAAACGATGATGTCGAAGCGCTGGTCAAAGCGCAGATATTCCAGTTGCCCAAAGCGCGCCAGGCCGATATTGCGGCTGCGCCCATAACGCGCCACGGCGTATTCACTCGCATCGATGCCCTGGTAAAGCAGGCCGGGACGCAGCTTGAGCAGCGGCGCACGCCACACCCCTTCCCCGCAACCCACATCAAGCACTGAGCGTACCGGCTGGCCAAGGTAGTACTCGGCCTGTGCCACTACCATGGCGACTTTACGGCGCAGCTCAGCGGCTGATGCCACGGTGTGGTCGGGGTGGCGATACCACTTGTCGAAATAGTCGCGGTCGTAAATCTTGGGCACAAGCGATCTCCGGCTTAAGGATAAATAATAGCCCAGCGACGGCGATCACCTGGCCTGAACATGCCATGCAGCAGCATTTACGCAGGAACCTGGGAGCCGCCCCTGATGCCCACGATCCGCATCCGCATGACCGGCACGCGCGACGATGCCGATACCTTGCTCACGATCCTGCACGGGATCGATGGCATCGAACACGTCGAGGAAATCGACGACGAGACCGCCTACCCGCGCGACGATTCCAGCTCCACCGAACTGCCCGACGACAACGGCAGTGAGCTCTTCATGATCGAGGTGCTTGCCTCCGATCGTTTGCACAGTGACGCCGTGCGCGCGGTGACCGAAGTGGAAGCCTCCCTGCTTGGCGCGGTCGTCGAGTTCGTCGACGAATTCTGACGACGCCCGCGCTGCCAAGGCACGCTCGCCACCAAGGACTTGCGCGACGAAACCTGCGGCGTGTCACAGCGCCTACCTGCTTCGTGCATGGACCATCGGTTACAACCCCCGCTGCGTCTGGCTTTCGCGAGTATGACGAAATCGAACCAAACGCCTCGCCGACGGGGCGCGCCGCATGAATCCGCGCCGAACAAAATCGCGAGAGCCGTGCACCCCACGGTAAGCCGGGCGTGCGGAACTGCGTTCCCATGACTGAATCCCAGCCCTCACCTCAGGACATCCGCCGCATGCGTGATACCCCGAACCGCCCTGGCATTCGCCCCTGGCTGGCCGCCTGCAGCCTGTTGTTGGTACTCGGTCCCGGCGCCGCAGCGGCACGCGATGCGCATGCGCTGTCACAGGACGATGTGGACTGGCTGCGCCGCGACAGCTTCGAGCTCGACAGCGCCACCGTCGCCACATATCGCGACCTGGGCCGTTCCCGCCTGCTCGACCGACAACTCGATGGGCGCATCAGCGACGACCTGCCCGCGCCGATCCAGTCGCTGATCAACTCCTACGAAGCCGCCAATACGCCGACCGAGCAACTGCTGGGCAACCTGCGCGACGAGCAGGAGAAGATCAAGAACATGCCCGACGGCGATGACAAGACCGCCGCCAAGAAAGCGCAGCAACAACACGCCAATGATCTGCTGCAGCAGGCGCAGGAAATCGAACTGCTGCACGCCATCTACGGACCGAACCAGCTGAAGGAACAGATGGTGTGGTTCTGGCTCAACCATTTCAGCGTGTACGGCGCCAAGGGACGTGTGCGCTGGGTGGCGGCCGACTATACGCAGAACGCGATTCGCCCCCACGCGCTGGGCAAGTTCCGCGACCTGGTGATGGCGACGCTGGAAAGTCCGGCGATGATGGAGTTCCTGGACTACGCGCAGAATGCGAAGGGCCACGTCAACGAAAACTATGCGCGCGAGCTGATGGAGCTGCACACGCTGGGCGTGGGCTCGGGCTATACGCAACAGGACGTGCAGCAGCTCGCCCTGATTCTTACCGGCGCCGGCGTGGCGCCATTGCGTGACCCCGGCGTCATGCGCCCTCGCCTTGCCGAGATGGTCGTACGCAATGGCCTGTTCGAGTTCAATCCCAAGCGCCACGACTATAGCGACAAGATGTTGCTCGGCCACACCATCAAGGGCAGCGGCTTCGATGAAATCAGCGAAGCGGTGGACCTGATCACCAAACAGCCGGCGTGCGCGCAGTTCGTCTCGAAGAAAATCGCCGAGTACTTCGTTGCCGATGATCCGTCACCCGAACTGGTGGCGAAGATGGCGCACACCTTCCAGCACACCGATGGCGATATCGCCCAGGTGTTGCGCACGATGTTCGAGTCCAAGGAATTGGCCGCCAGCTATGGCAAGAAGTTCAAGGACCCGATGCAATTCATGGTGTCCTCGGTGCGCATGGCTTATGACGGCAAACCGATCGCCAACGCCAAACCGCTGCTCAACTGGCTCAATCAGCTGGGTGAGCCGGTGTTTGGGCGCCTGACGCCGGACGGCTGGCCGCTCGACAGCGCCGGTTGGTCCAGCTCCGGACAGATGGCCAAACGTTTTGAGATTGCCGGCGCCATCGGCACCGGCAACAACCGCCTGCTGACGCCGGAAGGCCAGCCCAAGAGCGGTGGCGATTTCCCCATGCTCACCACGCGCCTGTATTACGACACGTTTGATACGACGCTGAGCGCGCCCACGCGTGATGCGCTGGCCAAGGCGACGACTCAACAGGAATGGAACACCTTCCTGCTCTCGTCGCCCGACTTCAATTATCGCTGAGGCATCGCCATGAATCGTCGCGAATTTTTGCTTGCCGCTGCCACCGCTGCCGTTGCCGCACCGGCGATGTCGTTCTCCGGCAAGCTGTTTGCCGCACCGGCGAATACGCCGCGCTTTTTGCTGGTGTTTCTGCGCGGCGGCTACGACTGCAACAACCTCTTGGTGCCCTATAGCAGCGATTTCTACTACGAGTCGCGTCCGACCCTGGCCATCGCCAAGCCAGATCCGTACAACACCAACAGCGCCATCGGCCTCGACAGCAACTGGGCTTTGAACCCGGTGCTGCGCGATTCCATCTATCCGTTATGGCAGAAGCGCCAGGTCGCCTTCGTTCCCTTTGCCGGCACCGATGATTTGTCGCGCAGCCATTTCGAAACGCAGGACAATATCGAATCGGGCGAGCCATCGGCACAACGCAGCAATTACCGCTCGGGTTTCATGGCGCGGCTGTCGGGACAGATGAGCACGGTGCCGTCGATCGCCTTTACCGACGCGCTGCCGCTCAGCTTCCAGGGCAGCGGCCGCGACATTCCCAATATCTCGCTGCGCGGCAATCCCAAACCGGTGTACGACGAGCGCCAGGCAGGCATTCTCGCCAGCATGTACCGCAATACCTCGCTGGCCTCCGCCGCGGCGGATGGCCTTGAACTGCGCCAAAGCGTGTCCAAGGAGCTGCAGGACGAGATGGTGAAGGCCAATCGCGGCGCGCCGAACGCCAAGAATTTCGCCGACGAGACCCAGCGCATCGCCACCATGATGCGCGACCAATATCGGCTTGGCTTCGTCGATGTCGGCGGCTGGGATACCCACGTCAACCAAGGCAATACCACCGGCCAACTGGCCAACAATCTCGCCAACCTCGGCAAGGGACTGGCCGCCTATGCCGATGCACTGGGCGACGAATGGAACAACACCGTCGTGGTCGTCGTGTCCGAATTCGGCCGCACGTTCCGTGAGAACGGCAACAAGGGCACCGACCATGGACACGGCACGGTGTACTGGGTGCTGGGCGGCAAGGTGAACGGCGGTCGCATTGCGGGCGAGCAAGTGGCCGTGAATGCGCAGAGCCTGCTGCAGAATCGCGACTATCCGGTGATCAACAATTACCGCGATGTGTTGGCTGGGGTGATGGGAAGAATGTGGGGATTATCGAACAGCCAGTTGTTGTCGGTGTTTCCGGGGGCAAGGCCGCGAGATTTGCAGCTTGTCTGATCGCCGAGTCGCGCACAGGGTGCGCTCCCACAAGGGTGAGCGGCAGCCCTACCCCTGTGGGAGCGCACCCTGTGCGCGACGCTTTTCACCCACAACGGCCATAACGCCCCGTCATCACCAACTCCCAACTCACGCCACCATCAAACGAACTCTCGAGCTTCAGCGTAAACACCTCATCGCTCTCGAACACGTACACATGTCGTGTCTGCCCGCGCGGTGAACTGCGCACGAAGGTCAGCCGCTCGCCATTCCACAATCCCGGCGCCGGCGTGCCCGGCACGAAGCCGTAGCTATCGAACCAATAGAGGCTGTACTGATCATGCTCGGGTTCGGCCACGAACACTGCGTGTACCCGCAATGACGGCTTGCCGTCGCGTTCCTCGCGGTAGTCCTGGATCAGCACGCGCCCATTGAGTTGCATGTGCGCCGAGAACCAGCCCATCGCCACTCCGCCTTGTCCCCAGCGCGTGGTGGCGATGGTTTCCTCGCCCTGCCATTCGCCTGCGAGGCGGGTCAGCATGTTCGCGGACATGACTCAGGCGCCCTCGTTCACGCTGCGCACCAGCAAGCCCTTGGCGATGGCGCCGTGCAGTTTGCCCAGGCCGCGCACCATATGCAGCGTTGCGAACAACAGGAACACGCCGCCGATGCAGGTGAGTATGGCCAGCGGCCAGTAATTGTTGTCGCACAGCCAATGCGGGATGCCGCATTGCAAGTAGATCACATCGGCCACGCTGAGCGCCTTGAGGATCGGCGTGGCGATCAAGCCCAGCGAGATGCTCAGGAAGGTGATGGTGAGCGTGAAATACAGGATGCCAAGCGGCAGCATCAGGATCATGTAGAACATCGTGGTCCAGGTGCGGCCATCGGTGAAGATCGCACCCACGCGCCCCCAGAACGACTTGCTGCCGTTCGTCGGATACGGCGGGCGACGCGGCATGCGCACGCCAAGCATGGTTTCCACGATGCGCCCTTCCAGCAGCGACAGCGCACGCACTGTGCCGAGGAACAAAATCATGAAGGGAATGCCGATCACCAGCACTGCCAGACCCAGCGAAAGCGAAAGCCCGGTCACGGCCCACGTGAAGTAGAAGATGCCCGTGCCCAGTGCCAGCAGCATGTAGAACAAGGCGCCCCAGGTATGGGAATCGACCGCGACGCCAAAGAAGCGGCCCAGTGCCGAGCGACGACGCGGCACCGGCGGCGGACGCAGCGCGCGCTGGATCTTGATCTCCTGGTCGCGATAGATATCGGCAACCTCTTCCGGCGCGCCATAGGTGCTCACCACGTGGGCCAGCATGTCCGCTTCGCTGCGCTTGGGGTCTTCGGCCAGCTCGGCGCGCAAGTGTTCCTCGGCGTCGTACAGCGCATCCTGGATCAAGGCCGGATCCGCGCCCTTGAGCGCAGCGCGCAACTGATTCAGATATTCGGCAATCGTGCGTGGTGCGTTCATTACACCCCTCCTTGCAAAACCCCGTCGACAGAATCGCGCGTGGCCGCCCAGGCTTGCACCCAGTCGCGCAACACCTCGCGCCCTTGTTTGGTGATGCGGTAATAGCGCCGCGGCGGACCGCTGATGGAAGGCTCCACCTCGCTGGCCAACAACCCCGCCCCTTCGAGATTGCGCAGCACCGGATACAGCGCGCTCTGCTTGCCGGCGAGCACGCCTTCTCCCACCTCTTCCAGCCGCTTGGCGATCTGGTAGCCATACATCGGCTGCCGCGACTGCCCCAGCACCGCCAGCAGCACCAGCGACACCGTGCCCGCCGACAGCTCCTTCTGGAATTTCTTCAGATGGCTGCTGTTGTCTTCCACGCCCCACCCGCACTGCTACTCATCATGGAGTGAACAATAGTGTGAAGTTCGTACTAGTGCATGGGTATGAAGTCATGGGAGGCCGCTCCAGATACAAACATTGGTGTCAGAGGGGGGTACAGACATTGGTGTCAGCGCGCTTAGGCGGCTGAGGGGACACGCGGCACCTCGGGACTCGGGGATCAGTTCGCGTGGGTCGGGCGACGGGCTCAGCTCGGCCGCCTAGCTCCCGGACTTGATCGCCTAGGCCGATTTTGACCTTCCCCACCGTCGATGCCGAATGCGATCCCATGCTGTATGTCGTGGTCGCCGGACGCGCGCCGGCCTAGCACCCCGAGGCGAGATAGCTTGTATTAACTCCTACAGATACGTAGAGTTCGTGACCATGCATAAGGCACGAAGCTGGCTGCTGTTGATTCTCACCTTGCCGACCGAGAACGCCACGGCGCGCATGCGCTTCTGGCGCGCTCTGAAAGCGATGGGCTGCGCGGTGCTGCGTGACGGGGTCTATCTGCTGCCCCAGGCCCCTCAACACCGCGAGGCGCTGCAGGAGCTGGCCGACGCCATCGTCGAAGCCGGCGGCACGGCCATGCTGATCGACACCTCAAGCCGCGATGAGACCCAGGACATGTTGTTCCTCGGCCTGTTCGATCGCAGCGAGGCCTACACGGAATTCGGCCAATCGCTGTCCACGGTGCGCAAGTCGCTATCGGGCCTGTCCGCACCCGAAATGAATCGCCTGCTACGTCGTTTGCGCCGCGAGTACGACGCCTTGCGAGCCATCGATTATTTTCCTGGCGAGGCTACGGTACGCGCCGAAGCCACGTGGAGCGATTTCGTAGGCGTCGTCGATATGCTGCTTTCACCCGACGAACCACACGCCGCCCATGGATCGATTGCACGGCGAAATATCGGCGACTACCAAGCTCGTACATGGGCGACGCGGCGGGGCCTGTGGGTAGACCGCGTTGCCAGTGCCTGGCTGATCCAGCGCTTCATCGATACACAAGCGCGCTTTCTATGGCTGGAGAAGCCCTCGGCCTGCCCAAAAAAAGCGCTGGGCTTCGACTTCGACGGTGCAGCCTTCACCCATGTTGGCGAACGCGTGACCTTCGAGGTGCTGCTGGCCAGCTTCGGGCTGGACGACGATCGCGGCCTGTTACGCCTGGGCCAAATGGTGCACGTGCTCGACGTCGGCGGTGCGCCGGTGCCGGAGGCGGGTGGCTTTGAAGCCTTCCTCGGCGGTGCGCGCGAACGTGGCCTCAATGACGATCAACTGCTCGAACAGGCGGGCTACGTACTCGACTCCCTCTATGCCCATTTCGGCAAAAGCGATACCCAACAGAAGCGCTCATGAGCCGCTCTCCGCGATGCTGCATGTAGCGATGCCATGAATGTTTTCCGTCCCCAAGGAAATAACGCCATGAACAATGATTCTCGCCGCCAATTCCTGCAAACCGCCTCAGTCGCCGTGGCCGGTGCCATGCTAGCTGGCACGGTTCAGGCCGCCGACCAAGTCGGTGCTGCCGCTGGCGCGACGACAGTCGCCAATCCTGCTTTCACGCCGCGGCACCAGCCCAAACCGCTGCCGTTCGATCCGACCAAACTGCACGGCATATCCGAAAAGTTGATCCGATCGCACTGGGAGAACAACTACGGCGGTTCGGTGAAAGCGCTGAACACCGTCAAGCAGAAGCTGGCCCTGGCCCTGACCGACAAGGAAACGCCGCCCTACGTCTACGACGACCTCAAGCGCGAGCACCTGATGCGCACCGGTTCGGTGGTGTTCCACGAACTCTATTTCGAGAACCTCGGTGGCGATGGCCAGGCCGACGAGACGCTGCGCCGCGCCATCGGCGAGGCCTTCGGGAGCTACACGGCCTGGGAGGAAGAGTTCCGCAAGATCGGTGCGGGCCTGGGTGGTGGATCGGGCTGGGTGATACTTGGCTACAACCTGCACACTGGGCAGATCGAAAACTACTGGCTGTGGGACCATCTGCACGGTCCCGCCGCGACCTGGCCGCTACTGGTCATGGACATGTACGAGCATTCCTACCAGATGGATTACGGCGCCGCCGCGCCCAAATACGTCGATGCCTTCTTCCAGAATATCCGCTGGAGCGTGGTGGCAACGCGTTTGGCTAGCGCGCACCGCTTTGCCGAGGCGAGTTAGACCTTCCTAAGCCGATCGCTGGCGTAACTTGCTGGCCTTCGCCCGACCGTTGCCCGTCGTTAAGTGAAAAGAATTTAGGCGACGCGAGCTGGAACGCTCAGAAGTGAACTGCGATCAGCTTCGCGATGAGTGCGTCGGGCGAAATTGCGTCGACCACGGCATTTCTTCGGGAAGCTTCGGTTAGCGCTCGGCTAGGAGATCTTCGATGCAAATCGGAAGATCAAGCACGCTTTACCCGTAGCGAGAGCAAACGGGACGGAGGTAGTTAATTCGAACAATGGCGGTGGGACGCAACTATCTCCGTCCCGTTTGTCGTGTCGCGCGTTTGCCCTCAATCAACGAGCGGACGATAAGCGCGGACCACAGGCTTCGCCCTTTCCAAATCGTATCGCGCCTGAAGTGCCAGCCAGTAGAAGGCAGTGGTGTCGAAAGCCAGGGAGAGGCGGATGGCGACCTTGGGGGTGATGGGGTGAGTGTCGGCGATGAAGGCTTTGATCTGATCGGAGGGTATGCCGGTGCGACGGGCGAGTTGGGCGGGGTTGAGGGCGCTGGGAATCAGGTAGGCGTGCAGCAGGATGTCGCCGGGGGCTCGCAGGGGTTGCGAGGGGTCTACTTCCAAGTGCGGGGTGAGCTGGATCAGTTCCATGGTGGTTCCTCCCTGTCGGACACGGCTCCGCAGCGGCTCAGGCGCTTACAGCGCTCCGTGTCAGTGAATGCTTGGCAACTTCGTCGGTGATCGCCCCGATGCGGCGCATCGCCATGCCGGCCGATGCGCCGCATCGGCGATCATCGGAGACGTGTGGTGGTCACTCGAGGCTCGTCACCGAGCAGGCGGGCGCACTGCTGAAGGCAGTGGATGGCCGCGCCCAGGCTGGCCGTGACGGCTACGGGAAGCGGCCATGGCAGTGGCCTGCCGGGGAATCCCCGCGCCTGCGCGTGGCGGCACTGCTCGCTGTCGAGACGCAGGCGCGTGAGGGCGAGCACCGCCAGGGCGACGTCGCCGCGAGTGCTATGACGAAGGGTTTCGGGCCATGCCACCGCCTCGGATGACGAGTCGTCAGGCGGAGGAGCGAGGGTGTCGTCAGGGGGAACGGACGAGCGAATGCGTACCGTATGATCGCGGATAGCCATGATCAACTTCCTATGAGTTGGGGATGGTTAGCGGGTCGTGGGTGTTCTCAGCACTCACGGCTCGCGCATCATGACTTGGTCGTCATGGTCACCCTCTAAGCCTTGCAGTACGACAGCGAAAGTGACGGATCGACCCTAACAAGCAGGGGCGGCATCGTCTGTCAGGGTTGAGCGAGATGGACGTCCGCGTGGCCGCAGGCGAGCGCGAGGTCTCTGGGCCGGCGAAATGTCAGCGCCCTTCCCTTTGAAAGCAGAAGAGAGCATGCGACTTTCTGCGGAGCAAGCGGGAAGGAGATAGTTTATTCGAACCATGGCGACGGGACTTAATTACCTCGGTCCCGCTTGTCGCGCTCTCGCATCAAATCAGCCTGATTCCCAGCGGGCGCACGGCCCACGCAAACAAGGCAAAGCACACGATGGTGATGACCGCGCTGAGACCGAGTGCCGGCCAGAATCCAAATCGTGCAAAGAGGCGCGGGAACGCCAAGAACATCGGCAAGGTCGGCACCACATACCAGAAGGTGTACCAAGCATGGTTGGTGATTTTCTCAGCCGGCTGCTTTTCGATGTAAAGCCATGTCAGCGCCAGTAGCGTCACCAATGGCAGCGACGCCAGCAGAGCACCCGCCCGATCGCTGCGCTTGGCGACTTCTGACACAGCCACGACGATGGCGGCTGTGATGAAGTATTTCGTAATGATCCAGAGCATGGTCGGAGTCTAACGCGCGGCGGGATCTGCGGATTGAAAAACGTCCGCTATGGATCGAAGGCAGACCCTGTGAATCAAGCTGCCTCGCTTCAACAAGCAGGTGATCTGCACGCGGCGGGAACGTCGTGACAACGGAATCACGCTCGCGGTGCTATTGAACGGTGCGAACCGCCCGAGACACCAGGGGACAGACCACGAGAGGAGGTGTCAGTAATGGCTACGATCACCACGCCGGACGGCGTAGAGATCTTTTATAAAGACTGGGGCTCCGGTCAGCCGATCGTCTTCAGTCATGGGTGGCCCTTGTCGGCCGACGACTGGGACGCCCAGATGACGTTTTTTCTTCAGCACGGCTACCGGGTGATCGCCCATGACCGGCGCGGGCACGGTCGGTCCGAGCAAGTCGGCACCGGCAACGACATGGACCACTGGGTCGCTGACCTCGCTGCACTGACCGAGTACCTCGACATCCACGACGCTATCCACATCGGGCACTCGACCGGCGGTGGCGAAGTGGCCCGCTACGTCGCTCGCCACCAGAAGCGTGTCGCCAAGGCAGTGCTGGTGGCCTCGTTGACACCGAACATGGTGAAAACCGACGCGAACCCTGGCGGCCAGCCGCAGGAGTTTTTTGAAGGGGTCAGGTCAGGCGTGCTTGGCAACCGGTCGGAGTTTTACCGGGCCGTCCCTGAGGGTCCGTTCTACGGATTCAACCGTCAGGGCGCCAAGCCGTCCGAGGCGGTGATCGCGAACTGGTGGCGCCAGGGCATGGCCGGCAGCGCTCAGGCCCACTACGAAACCGTCGCCTCCTGGCTGGAGGACTACACCGAAGATCTGAAGAAGATCACGGTGCCGGTCCTGGTCATGCATGGCGAAGACGACCAGATCGTCCCATTCGCCAGTGCGGTGCCGCGCGCGGTCGACCTGCTCGCGAACGGTAAGCTGAAGACATACCCTGGCTACCCGCACGGCATGCTCACTACCCACGCGGACGTCCTCAACCCCGACCTTCTCGCATTTATCAAATCCTGACGGGACACCCGCCCGAACCAGAGCCAGGCAATTTGAGTGGCGCGCCCATGGGTGTGCCACTCAATCTAAGTGCCGCTTCGCGTCGGAAACGGGGACATCTCGATCGACCTTATGTAACCCCGCAACGGCCGCAATGTTCTACCGTGTACGGCCACCGTCGGTCATTTCGTCGGTACGGAACATGGTTTGCCAGCGCAGTGTCTCTGGCTCCGACGGGTAGGTGGCGTCCGGGCTCCGCGCTGGGCGGGGCTCGATCACCCTGAGGCGATGACCCAGATCCCGCTTGTCCATTGTCTGGATAACTACGGAACGGCAGTCGTGCGAAACGCCGGCATCGAGCGACACGATGCGGCTCCCTGACAGCACCGGCTGCGGGCAGCCTTCATCCGTGGTCACGAGCCAGACATCCTTATGCGATCCGTCCACGGTATAGACGGCAATACGATGATCGCCGAGCGGATCCACGCTAGTCACGACGGCGGTATCGGCGATGCTTTCCACCGCATGGCCGGCGGACTTCATGTAGGCATCGCGCTCGGCGGCCTGCAGATCTTTTTGCGGACCCGCCATGGCAACGCCACTCGCTATCAGCCATGCGAAGCAGGCCAGACTCCAAACCTTTCCCTTGCGCATCTTCATGACGACGCTCCCTGGGACGATGCTCGGTTACCTCTTCTACAAGCCGCGCCCCGCAGGATCAACCGGCGGCGCATGAAGACTGTTTCATGCGCTGTCTCGAGGGATGAGGGCATGGCAAACCAATCGGAAAAGAGACCGAGGTAGTTAACCTAATTAACTGCCTCCGTCCCCTTTTCCGACTCAGACGGCTCCTCGGATGCCGCGAGAATGTCACCCCCTTTGGGGATCTGTACCAACGCGGCGGTCGACAAACCTGACGACGACATTGGCGGCAATGCGAACGAGAGCGGCGCTCCGTTCCACGTCCCCAAGTGAACAAGCTCGTGCACAACATTGCGATGCAGCAGCGTACGGCCACTGTTCTCCCCCGCGCGAACATGGACACTGACCGCACGAGGGTCATAACGCACCAGCCACACGTCGCGGGGCGACGATGCCTGGCCGGCGCCTATCGCAAGTTGGCCTCTGTCCCAGCTCATGGAGGGGCCTTGGCTGGAGGCATGTTCAATGGCCTCGTCGAGCTGGCGGCGATTGGTTCCCACCAGGTCGACCTGACCGTTGATATAGATCTGTGGCGTCCAGACGTTATCGTGCTTCTTGTTATGCGCGTAGTCCCACTGCCTTTGTGTATAGGCGTCTCGAGCAAACGTATCTTTCCACCCGAGGTTATCCCAGTAGGTCACGGCAAAGGACAGCGCAAGAATCCCTGGCTTTCCGGCAATGGCATTGAGGTTGTCCTGCGCGGGTGGGCATGACGAACAACCTTGGCTCTGGAATAGCTCGACAACGACCAGTGGACGCTGTGGCGTCGGCGGCCCGTCCTGTGCGTGGCTTAGGGCTGCGAATCCCCCTGCCCCGATGATGCTGACAAGCAACTTCAGTAACGCTCGAGCAATCATGGCCATGCCCCTCCGAGTCGGTTGTCAGGTCAGCTACGCCTAGTGCGCGCCTTCGTAAAGTACTTCGTTGCGGCCGGAGGCAAAGTTACACGAAGCGGGATGCGCGTATCCGGCCCAAGTCATTGGAGCGTGATACTCGACGAGCGGATAGCCAAGATCCCCGAATGATGGGATGTCGATTGTTCCCGGGGCCACTTTGGGTCGACAGCGGACATTCCCTTCTACGCTTCAACGGACTACGCGACAAGTCGATGTTCTGCACGCAGCCCGCTTCGGCCGCAGACCAGCTGACTCCCTTGTTGACATGGCGCTCTTCAGGAAATCGCGTCTGAGCACACCGTTCTCACGAGGCGCGGAACTGATCAGCGCGGCGGGGGATGGTGTGCTTCATCGCCATTCCTTCCATGCGTCGGTAGCCGCCGTATGTTTACGATCGGCCTGCGAGCAAGTCATCCAGTTGTGCGAACTGTTCGGGCAGGCCTTCCGCCGAACCCGCGAGGGCTTCGTCGAGTGCCGCTTCTGTGGGGTAGAGTTCGTGAAAGGTGACCAGCGTCTTGCCGGCATTTTCTTCGAACGTTACCGTGGTCAATGCGCCTTGGTCGCTATCTTCGTTCGTCCATACGAGGCGCCTGTGCGGCGTTACTTCTCTGTAGGTGCCGAAGAACGCCATCGGTTGATCGAAGGCCGGATGGCTGAACACGAGGCGATACGTGCCCCCGGTGCGAACATCCATGTCGCACGAGACCAGCGACATGCCCACCGACTTCGGAACCCACCACTGCTTGAACAATTCGGGTTTGCTCCACGCTTCGAAGACGATGCGCGCGGAGGCATTGAACGTTCGCCTCACCACGAGTTCGCGGTCGGACATGCGTTCCACGGTGGTGCGGTTCGTGGCGGCGGGACTACCTTTTTCTTCGTTGGGCATCTGCCTTCTCCTTGGATTTCAAGTGCTCGACAAGCTTGTCCAGTGCATCGAAGCGTGCGCTCCATAGTTGGCGGTGCTGCTCGATCCAGGCGGCCTCTTCTTCAAGTCGGCGCTTTCCGAGCTTGCAGGTTCGTACACGCCCGACCTTCTCCGTAGTCACAAGGCCCGCCTGCTCCAGGATGCTGACGTGCTTCTTCATGCCCGTGAGCGTCATGTGAAACCTTTGGGCGAGCTCGGAGATCGAGGCGTCTGAACCCCCAAGCTGCTCCAGCACGCCGCGTCGGGTGACATCGGAGAGAGCGGCGAACGTTGTGTCGAGGCGGGCTTGATAGTGAACCATATGGTTCACTGTATGGCACGCATTGCGGGTTTGCAAGCGGATGATCCGCGGGAGCAAATCGCGCAGTTTGGGCTCGGCCGCTCCGGGCCCAAACTGCGCATGCCTGGCGCAGCCAACGTTCCGACTGGCGCCCTCGGCCTTCCGCGCTGGATTTTGTTCATAAGAGCAGCGTCGCCACTGTGCGCCACTCGCTGGATCATAGGCGTGCCGGTTGGCGGGAACACGATGCCTTGACGCCACCTTCTCGCACGACCGCCATCCGCCTCACACGCCAGGCCGCACGCTCCGTCTACTCTTCCACTCAACGCGAGAACACCGTGGACGCCATCCAATTGCTGAAATCCGAGCACAAAGAAGTCAAAGAGCTCCTTGTTGAGCTCACCGAAACAACATCACGTGCTGTCAAACGACGCGCGGAGCTGATCGCGACGATTCAAACCAAACTGTCCGCACACGTCGCCATCGAAGAAGAAATCTTCTACCCGGCCTATCGGGATGCGGGTGGCAAGGAGCAGGAGAAGATGTATTACGAGGCTCTTGAAGAGCATCGAGCTGCGAAGGACCTGGTTCTAGGCGACCTCTTCAAGACCGAGCCAGATTCAGAGAAATTTTCGGGTCGCGCAAAGGTGCTCAAGGAGCTCATTGAGCATCACATCGAAGAGGAAGAACAGGAGATGTTAAAACAGGCCAAGGAGCTGCTCGACAAGGACCAATTGCGGTCCCTTGGCGAAGCGATGGCAGAGCGGAAAAAGGAATTGGTCGCCGAGGCCAAAAAGCAACAGGCAGCCTGAGCAGGCACTCCCCAGTTGGCAAAGCAAAGCCGGTCGAACAGTTCAGTCGCCGTCTTTGCTCGGCGAGCACATCGACGCCAAACGTGGCGCGTATCTTTATATCGCCGGCCACCCGTCCGGCTCCAACTCATAGCCGCCGCGTAGCAAGGTAGCCTCGATATAGAGCTGCAAGGTCACGTGCATTCTGATATCCGGATCTGCTAACGGCGACCAGTCGTTGCGGACCGAACCCAGCGCTTCGGATGTTTGTCCGTCGTAGTGAAACCTGGCGTGCCAGTGCGTTTGCCCGTCTTGCTCGCGTGATGTCGCTCGATACGAGACGGTGCGGTGCACACCTCTGATGTCGCCCATGGTCGATGTCCTGTAGGGCACCCTGCCGTTGGAGTTTATCCAGACGGTTGTAGGGCATCGTGAAACACGGCGGTATTCACCGTTAACAGGGGAGGCGCACGTCGCTAATGCTCAGCGACTTCTAAAAATGCGTCAAAGCCGTATACCGCCCGTATTTTCTCACGTGCATCGACGGCGTTATCGACTGCGTCGGACTCTAATGTGAAGGGCCCCACGTCGGTCTTATGATGCGCATAATTGGTCACGACCCAGTAGCCGCTATAGTCTTTCTCGCAATACACGTCCCAATGCATGTGGACACTGTATGCCTCCATGGAGCGCTGTGCGGGACGAGGGCTATCGATCTTCAGCTGCCGGTCGGCTAATGATGGCCAGGGTTGCCACGCTTTGACGAAGGAGCTCGCGATACGACGCGCGCATCAAAGCCACGAGGAGTCCGCATGCTTCATGTCAGGTCGAACCATGCCTGTTCGATATCGTTAGCGACGGCTTGGTCGGTTTCGACTACCGTAAAGGTACCGACGCCGAAGACCCTCCCGTTGCGCCTTCCGCTATAGACCCCGTCCTTACGATAGGTCGCGGCCCAAACGACACTGTTCGAGGCTGCATGGGTGTACAGCCCAGTGAAGCTGACTCCATCACTGGTATTGCCGGCTACATCGAACATGGAATAAATCTCTAGAAGGACGCACTGCAGACGCTGCTCCCGCGAGCATGCGTACCCAACCTCGCGCTCGTGCACCAAAGGGCCGCGCAAAGGCGGCCCTCATGGCGATCCAATGGTCGTTACTTCTTCGAATGTCCCGGGTTATCGGACGGCTGTCCCTTCGTGTCCTTTTCATCCTTGGATCGATCGGTACGCTGCGCTTCCTTTTCTTGAGGCGCTTTGGACGGATCCGTCTGCGGGGTGCGGGGTGCATTCATGTTGTTGGCGTTGCTCATGTACTACTCCAGGGCGGTAGGTATGCCGCGGGGTCCACACTGGCCATTGGAGGGTCGCGGCAGCGTGACATCTCTGTTGGGGGCTGATGTTTGCATTCATTCCTTCCGAGTTGTCCGCAACGAAATGCAAAACCTACACACCCATCACGTCTCCTGTGCGCCACCGTGAACTGCAAGGAGAAGTCAGGTCAATTCGCTCGCCGAGCACTTCAAGCGTACGCACCGTGAAAAAAGCAGGTGCAGTCGCACGCCGCAAACGACTAATCTTCCTGGCTCGCTTCCTCCGAATCCGTGCTTGCGAACCGACACGTCCCCGTTTGTGTCACTCTCAACACAATCGCCACTTGGCATAGAGGTCTCGACATGGCTGAGCGTCACGAACGGATTGAGACTGTAGACAACAGCGGCAAGCGTGTTGCCATCACCAAGGTCACGCCGCGGCTGCCGGCAGCATCGGCCAGCGACCCGCACGCCAGCTCCGAAGGTCCACCGACTTACTTTCTAGCCGATGGCACACGGCTCCATCGAACACCTAACGGCTTCGAAACAGTGTGCGGCACGTCCTGGTTCACTCGCGTGTAGCTCCGTGGTCACCATGCCAAGCCACCCGCCGCGAATCGGCCAGAGTGGAACGGCGCTACCCCGTTGCCAGTAGATCTTCGATGCGTACGGGAAGATCACGCACGCGTTTACCTGTAGCGTGATAGACCGCATTGGTAATCGCCGCGGCGATGCCCGCCAGGCCGATTTCGCCGATACCGCGCACGCCCATGGCGTTCACCTTGGTATCGGGGTAGTCGAGGAAAATGACCTCCATCTCTGGCGGCATATCGGCATGGCTGGTCATGATGTAGTCGGCCAGGTTGCTGTTGACCGCCATGCCGTTGCGCGCGTCGTACTGCGTTTCTTCGAACAGGGCCATGCCCATGCCCATCACCAGCGCGCCTTCGATCTGGTTTTTGCCGGTCAACGGATTGACGATGCGGCCCGCATCGATCACAGTCACCACGCGATGAACGCGTAGCCGCGCCAGCTCAGGCTGCCAGCGCACTTCGACGAAGTGTGCGCCGTAGGAGTGGGTGGAATAGCTCTTTTTCTTCTGCCCGAAGGTGCCCTCGGCCTTGCCATGTCCTTCGACCTGTCCCAGACGCGCCTGGCGCAGCAGGTCGGAAAAATGCGTGCCTGAGCCCGGCTCCTGGCCCTGGCGATGCACCCTCCCCTGTGTAAAGGCAAGCTGGTCGGGCGTGGCGCCCGAGAACGACTTGGCATCTTCGGCGGCGATCTGGATAAGTTGATTGCCCGCCTGCTCGACGGCCTGCACCAGCGCGGGGACCATCGATCCGGTGGCCATCGAACCGCCAGACCATGGGCCAGGCGGCAGCTGGCTGTCGCCGATGGTGACCTTGACCTTGTCGACATCGACGCCGGTAAGGCCGGCGACCATCTGCGCGATCACGGTATAGGTGCCCGTGCCTATGTCCTGCGTACCGCTGGCGATGCGCACTGAACCATCCGCGAGCAACGTAACGGCGGCCTCCGCACTGAATCGCTCGGCGATCCAGCTACACGCGGCGACGCCCCAGCCAAGAATGCTCTCGCCCTCGCGCATCGATCCCACCTTGGGATTGCGGCGAGCCCAGCCGAAGGATTCGGCGCCTCGCGTGAGGCACTCCTCAAGATGCCGCGACGAGAACGGGATGTTTTCCTTCTCGTCGATCTTGGGCTCATTCTTGAGACGCAACGCAACGGGGTCCATCTTCAGCGCGATGGCGAGTTCGTCCATCGCCGATTCAAGCGCATATAGCCCAGGCACGGCGCCGGGCCCGCGCATGGAGGTGGCCGGTCCGACGAAGTGCTCTGCGTAGGTGCCGGTCACGCGCAGATGGGGCGTGCTGTACAGGAAGCCCGTGGCCTCGCCGCAGTCCTCCTTGTAGTCGGCCAGCAGTGCGCGCTGGTAGACGTAGTCCTGCCGCAACGACGTGAGCTTGCCGGACGCATCGCAGCCAAGGCGTATGCGTTGTTTGGTGGATGGTCGGTGGCCCACGTTGTGGAACATCATCTGGCGATCGACGACCAACTTCACGGGACGATGAAGATCGCGTGCCGCAGCCGCGGCGAGCAGCGCCTGCGTCCACGGCCATAGCTTGCCGCCGAAGCCCGAACCGAGATATTCGGTGATGACGCGCACATGGTCCGTCGGGACACCGAGCATCTGCGCCATCACGGCGCGAAAGTTCATGATGGCCTGAGTCGTTTCATACAACGTGAAGCGCACGCCATCCCAGAGCGCCAGGCTGGCGTGCAGCTCGATGGGGTTATGCGTTTCCACTGGCGTGCTATAGGTGTGGTCGACCTTGATGGCAGCATGCTCGAACGCGGCATCGGGATCACCGCGCTCGGTCTCGGTCTGCGGCGGCTGGCTGGAGTCCAGTGTGGGCGAAACGGATGGCGTCTCCACGTTCGCGTAACGGACCGCTACGGATCGCGCCGCTGCAGTGGCCTGTTCGAAGGTATCGGCAACGACTAGCGCGACGTACTGACCGTAGTAGCGCACCTCATCGTCGTCGAGCGGCGGCCGGCTCTCGTCGATCTTGGCCTTGCTGCCTTTGGAGACGCGATAGAAGCGTCCGATATTCTCTCGCGTATAGATCTTGCGGACACCGGGCAGCGCTTGCGCCCGCACGATATCGATGTACTCGATGTGCGCCTTGGCCACGGTGGCGCAAACTGGTACGGCGTAAACCATGTTGGGGAAGGAGAAATCAGAGGCATAGCGAGCGGCGCCACTGACTTTCAGAGGGCCGTCGATGCGACTCATCGCTTTGCCGACGATCGGCAGTTCGACGTAGTTTGCGGGCTGACTCATGCTCAGCGTCTCCTGTCACGCCGCCGTGGACACGTCGCTCATGGCCTTGATCAGGCAACGGCGGGCCAGTTCCACTTTGAATCGGTTGTCCGCCTGCGGCTGGGCGTTGGCGAGGAAAGCGTCGGCGGCGCGCTTGAACAAGTCGGGGCTGGGCGCGTTGCCGCGCAGCACCTGTTCGGCGGAAGCGGAACGCCACGGGCGCGTACCGACGCCGCCCATGGCCATGGCCACCTGTTGGATATGGCCATCCTGCAGCACGAGCACGATGGCGACGGAAGCGAGCGCGAACTCATAGGAAGCACGATCGCGCAATTTCAGATAGAGCGATTTCGCATGGTCCGTCGCCTTGGGCAGACGAACCCCGGTGATCAGGTCACCCGGCTCCATCACGGTCTCGCGCTGCGGCGTCGCGCCGGGCAAGACGAAGAACTCCGCCACCGGTACATCACGCCGTCCCTGCGGCCCTTGGATGGATACAACGGCATCGAGCGCCGTGAGTGCCACATTCATGTCCGACGGGTTGGTAGCGATGCAATGCTCGCTACCGCCAAGGATGGCGAGATTTCGATGATAGCCACTCAACGCCGAGCAGCCGCTGCCAGGCTCGCGCTTGTTGCAGGCGCTGTGAATATCACGAAAATACACGCATCTGGTGCGCTGAAGCAGGTTGCCGCTGGTCGTGGCCATATTGCGTATCTGTCCCGACGCCCCGGCGAGGATGGCCTGGGACAACACCGGATACTTGGCGCGAATCTCGGGATGATTGGCGAGATCCGAGTTACGCACCAAGGCGCCGATCGTGAGGCCACCCTCCGCGCTCGATTCAATGGACGACAACGGAAGCCGGTTGATGTCGACCACCTGCACGGGGTGCTCAACGTCCAGCTTCATCAGATCAAGCAGGGTGGTGCCACCAGCGACGAAGCGAATCTCGGCGCCTTGCTGCGCCGTGGTGGCCTGCGCGGCGGTCGCGATCGCCTGGTCGATGCTCTTTGCGCGTGTGTAGTTGAATGCCTGCATGGGGATCGCCTAGGCAGATTGGACCTGTTTGATCGCTGCGAGTATGTTTTTGTACGCGCCGCATCGGCAGATGTTTCCGCTCATCGCCTCGCGGAGGCTGTCATCGTCCCTGCCCCATGGCTCTTTCAGCACGGCGACTGCCGACATGATCTGTCCAGAGGTGCAGTAGCCGCATTGATAGCCGTCGTGATCGACGAACGCCTGCTGCATCGGATGCAGCGAGCCGGGCTGACCCAGGCCTTCGATCGTCGTTACGGTGTCGCCGTCGTGCATCACGGCGAGACTCAGGCACGAGAGCACGCGGCGACCGTTGACGTGGACGGTGCAGGCCCCGCACTGGCCGTGATCGCAACCTTTCTTGGTGCCCGTCAACTGAAGATGGTCACGCAGCGCGTCCAGCAGCGACGTCCGGCTGTCGACCGACACGTTTCGCGTCTGGCCATTCACCGTCAGCTTGATGGTTTCCCGCCCCGAACCTGCCGTTTTTTCCGGTGCGTCTCGTGTGGGCACCGACGCGGCAATCAAGTTGAATGACGCGAGCCCTGACGTGGCTCCCGCGACCGTGATCATCTGCAAAAATTTGCGGCGGCTGAAGGGCAGTCCCGCAAATGGCAAGTGTTGTTGGTGAGCCATGCCAACACCTCACAAGGGAATGGCGTCATTCCAAACCAGAAAGAGTTAGCGCGATGTACAGGGAGGGCGAAAGTCAGCTCGCGCGAGTCACGTTGGACGCATGTGCATAGCTTCCAAAGCCCTCTTCCGCTCCATCACGCAAGCAGGCGCAGCTTGGGCTCGCGATCCCACTGTCGCGTCTTGGCAGCCTTGATGAAGGCCTTGATATCGGCTGCCTCGACCACGCCGGCGTCCCGGCCCACGTTGCCAGCCTTGAGCACCTGCTGGCCGCCCGCATCCATTGCGATGGCCTTGAGGTGAGCAAACGCATCGCGCGCGAAATCCACCGCCGATCCATTCTTGGCAAGGCGCTTACCGGCCTCTTCGGAAAGGATCAGGGCCACGGCGTCAAACACGGTCGATGGGGTACCCGCGAGTTGGGCATCGGCGTTCAATCGCTTACCGTCACTCAGGGTCGTGCCCAGCTTGGGTGCCACCAGTTTCACGGTGGCGCCGGCGTCCGTGGCTGCTTTCCGCAGTGCCTTGACCGCGGCAGCGTCGGAGCCATCATCAACGAGGATGCCGACGGCACGACCCTCCAGCGTGTCCTTCATCTTGCCGATGATCTGCAGGGCCGGCGACGGCGCCATATCGATGGGCTGGACGGCGGCGGGCGGAGCTGCAGGCAGCGAGGCCAGTCCGAGCCCATTGGCCACGCGCTGGGCCAGGTCGGGATCGACATGACGAAGATGACCAACGATAGCCTCGCGCACATGCGGCGTGCCTACCTTGGATAACTCGAAGGTGATGGCGGACGCGATATGCGCCTGCTCCGTCTTGCTCTGGCTCCGGAAGAACAGCCGAGCCTGGCTGTAGTGATCGGCGAAGCTATCGGCGCGGATACGGCCTTTGGCGCCCTCTTCTTCCGGCACAGCGGCGCTGCGAAAACCGTCAACCGTTTCACGCGGCGAATCGGCCTGCAGCGAACTCGGCTCGTAGTTCACCCGCCCTTTCGGCACCTGCATTTGCATGTGGCCATCGCGCTGCAGATTGGCGAACGGACACTTGGGCGCGTTGACGGGAATCTGGTTGAAGTTGGGCGAACCCAGCCGCGAGAGCTGCGTATCGAGATACGAAAACAGGCGCCCCTGCAGCAGCGGATCGTTGGAGAAATCGATACCGGGCGGAACGTTGGCAGGGCAGTAGGCCACCTGCTCCGTCTCCGCAAAGAAATTGTCCGGCCAACGATCCAGCACCATGCGCCCGATCATGGTGAGCGGCACCATCTCTTCGGGGATCAACTTCGTCGGGTCAAGATGGTCGAATGGGAACTTTGACGCGTCTTGTTCCGTGAACAACTGGACGGCCAGGTTCCACTCCGGGTAGTTCCCGCCCTCGATCGCTTCGAACAGATCGCGGCGATGGAAATCGTTGTCAGCCGCCTGCAGTTTCACCGCCTCGTCCCACACCGTGGACTGGATGCCCAGTTTGGGCCGCCAATGGAACTTCACGAACGTCGATGCCCCATTGGCATCCACCAGGCGGAAGCTATGCACGCCAAAGCCTTCGATCATGCGCAGGGAGCGCGGAATGGTGCGATCGCTCATCGCCCACATGATCATGTGCATGGCTTCGGGCATGAGCGACACGAAATCCCAAAAGGTGTCGTGCGCCGAACCTGCCTGTGGGAAGGCGCGATCCGGCTCCATCTTGACGGCATGAACAAGGTCCGGGAACTTGATCGCATCCTGGATGAAGAACACCGGGATGTTGTTGCCCACCAGGTCCCAGTTTCCTTCCTTGGTGTAGAACTTCACCGCAAAACCGCGTACATCACGCGGTGTGTCGACTGAGCCGGCGCCACCCGCCACCGTGGAAAAACGAGTGAACACGGGCGTCTTCACTCCTACTTCGGTGAGTATTTTTGCTCTCGTGTACTTCGCCAGCGATTTGGTGAGTTCAAAGAAACCATGAGCGGCGCTACCGCGCGCATGCACGATGCGCTCTGGAATGCGCTCATGGTCAAAATGCGTGATCTTTTCACGAAGAACGAAGTCCTCGAGCAGCGTCGGTCCCCGCGGTGTGGCGCGCAACGAGTTCTGGTTGTCCGAAACGGGAAGGCCCTGGTTCGTCGTCAGCACCGGATGATCGCCACCGGCTTGCTCGTGCAATTCATCCCCTGACCCGCGATTAGCCGCCTGCCGGTGGGAGGTTGGGGTTTTCTTGCCTGGCTTGGGCGACAATTTCTTCGATGCCATGATCTCAGCTCCGATATCCAACGATGGGTGACGGTCGAGTCCACCGAGAAAAAAAGAGTGTCCCTGTCCACGTGAAACCCATGTCGTACTCGTGTTTCCTACTCAGGGCCAGAAGAGCGCTGTGGCTGAACCTTTGTGCGCTCGGCTGCGGGGCTCAATCGGCGTCGTGGCTCGAGAAATATTCGCTTGATCTCGGGATGGTGGGTTCGGATGTGGTCCTCGATTTCGGCGATGACTTGCTCAAGCTGGGGGACCGTAAGGCGATCGCTGAACTTGATGCTGGCCGTGAGTAGCACGTCCTCCGGCGCAAAATGCATGGTCAGTACGCGGTGTACATCCTCAACGGCAGTGTTCTGGTACAGGAGTGCGCAGATCTGCTTGCGCACCGCTGCGCTGGCCGCTTCGCCCGTGAGCAGGCCCCGGCACTCGTTGGCGAGCAGCGTTGCCGTGGCAGCCAGGATCAATCCAATGACGATGGAAGCCACGGCGTCATAGATCGGCTCGCCCGTGAGCTCCGACACCCAGATGCCTGCCAGTGCGACAAACAGGCCCAGCAAGGCCGCCGTGTCTTCGAACAGTACGGTGAATACGGTCGGGTCCTTGCTGGAGCGGATGGCTCGAATCCATCCGAGCTTGCTGTTCGTGCGGCGAAATTCGCGCAAGGCGAATGTCCAGACGGCGCCTTCAAACACCACCCCTACGCCCAGTACCACGTAGTTGACCCAGACGTTCCGAATGGGCTCCGGATGGAGGATCTTCTCAATGCCCTAGTAGATAGAAACGCCCGCACCCAGGCCAAAGATCATGATGGCAACGACAAACGACCAGAAATACAGCTCCAGGCCATGCCCGAACGGGTGTGTCTCCGAGGGTGGCCTCGACGAACGGCGCATGCCCAGCAGCATCAACCACTGATTGCCCGTATCGACCAGCGAATGGACGGCCTCGCTCCACATCGCGGAGCTCCCGGTGAAGCTTGCTGCGATGACCTTGGAGATCGCAATGGCGAGATTGCCGCCCAACGCTGCCCAGACCACCGCCTTGGAGCGATGGGCCTGACTTTGCGGCTGGGACGAGGTGCCGTCCATATCGCTCCTTTACAGGGATTGGATTGCCAGCCTGGCAGCGGTGCCTAGGCTTTCCTTTTCAGTTCGCGCTCCACGTCCTCGGACATGACCCCCACTTTGGCGATGGCGTCGCAGATCTCTTGTTCGGTGACGCCGAATTCCTTTGCCCAGGCGCGAAGTTCATAATCCTCGTGAATATTGATGCGCTGCCTGTCCCTGATGCCTGTTCCGGATTTGTCATTGCTCATTGCGCACCCTCCATGTTCTTGCAACGAGCAATGACACAGCGCTTGTAAAGCGAAGCACTCACCCGTGTGAAGCGCAGGTCTTCAATCACGGCCGGGTCAGGTTGGCTGCCGCCGGGCCTGTTGCCGCGTGCACCCAAGCGAACTGACGTTGATTGCGCGGTCCGCTCGCTTTGTGTATCGCTTCCATCAAGTCCCGGCGCCCAAACGGTTTCGGCAACGCACGACGTCAGATCCGGACCCCGAGGGCAGTTCGGCGCCCCGTTCCTTTGGACGATTCAGAGCGCGATGCCGAGGCGCCGACCGGAACGCCGGCGTCTTTGCGCGGCCGCGAGCTGATCGAGGGCGTCAATCTATCGTTCGCAGGCGATGGATTTGTCGCAGCAGCCTGCCAGGTGACGACACGCGACAACTAGACGTCCGCCTTGCCCACACTCGCCCTCAACTCATCCAGATGGGCGAGGAACAGCTGGAGAATCGGCGATGGATTGGACTCGCTGTAACCCACCACCAGGTCGATGGTCGGCGCCTTGCCCGCCAACGGTCGACTGACCACCGACCAGGGCATCAGCGGTTCCACGTAGGACGGAATAAGTGCGATGCCGCGGGTAGACGCCACCAGGGACATCACCATCGCGGGGTTGTCGACCACTTGCGCAGGCGTGATCTCGATGCCGGCATCTTCGAGGTATTGGTCGATCACCGCGCGCAGCACTTTCGCCTTGCTCGCCATGGCAATGAACGGCAGGCCGACGAGATCCTTTGCACGTACGGAAGCACGCGCGGTCAACGCATGGTCGCTCGGCATCAGGGCCACCAGAGGTTCCTTCGCTACGCGCCGGTAAGTCAGCTCCAACTCCGGCTCGGCTCGCATGAAGGCCACATCCAGTCGCCCGCGGGCCACTGCTTCGCCGAGATCGGGCGAGTAATCGCTCGACACGATGACCTCGATATTGGGCAGTTCGGCGCGAAGTACACGCATGACTTCAGGCAGCCACGTCATCTCCTGACCGGTCAGAAACCCAAGGCTGAAACGTTGTTTGGCAGGTTGCGCAGCACGCCGTGCTGCCTCCACCGCGGCATCCACCTGGTGGAGTGCAAGTCGTGCGTGATCCAGGAATGCCTTGCCGGCCTCGGTGAGGGTAACGCCGCGCGCACTGCGGTTGAGCAAGGGCGTGCCGACCTGGTCTTCAAGATCCTTGATCTGGCGGCTCAGTGAAGGCTGCGAGGTAAAGAGCTTTTTCTCGGCGGCCACGGTAAGGCTGCCTGTCTCGGCGATGGCCACGAAATAGCGAAGATGGCGAAGCTCCATGGCGGCTCGACTTGGCCATGCCTGCTCGGCATGGGGAGGAGCTTACAAAGTCTTATTCAAAAGCGCCATGAAGGCCTAAATTTCGCGCCATCGGAAAACGCATCGCGCAGCGGCGATGCCTCAAAGGCCTTCCCGCCCGCACCAAACGCAGCCCGCCCCAGACACCGAAACCAACGGCACGTGTTGCCCAGGAGGATCGACCATGAACCAGCCTCAGCCATCCACCACCCGCACGATCAGAGAGCCCGGACCCGACCATCCGATCGACATCGCCCCCAATGCCCGTCGAGTCGTGGTCACCGTCGCTGGACGCGTGGTTGCCGATACTCATCGTGCCTTGACGCTCAAGGAAGCCGGCTATCCGGCCGTGCAATACATCCCGCGAGAGGACGTAGCCATGTCCTTGCTCGATCGCTCGGCTCACACCACGTACTGCCCGTACAAGGGCGAGTGCAACTACTTCAGCATCCCGTCCGGCGGCGAGCGCTCCATCAACTCGGTATGGACTTATGAAAACCCCTACCGCGCCGTTGCTTCCATCAAGGACCACGTCGCGTTCTATGCGGATCGCGTCGATGCGATCGAAGAAATCCTCTAACGCCCCACACTGGCAGGATTCAACCATGTCGACGCTTACTGGCAAGACTGCCCTGGTCACCGGGGCATCCCGCGGCATCGGTCGCGCTGCCGCACTCGCGCTCGCCAAGGAAGGCGCGCAGGTCATCGTCCACTACGGCAACGCGCAGAAGGAAGCCGATGCCGTCGTGAAGGAGATCCTCGCCGCGGGCGGCCGCGCGCAGAAGGTAGCGGCCGATCTGAGCAAGCCCGACGGCGCGCATGAATTGGCCAGGCAGGTGCGCGACATAGTCGGCCACCGCCTCGACATCCTCGTGGCCAATGCCGGCATCTCCAAAGCGGCATCGATCGAAGAGCTCACCGTGGATGAGTTCGACCAGCTGTTTGCAGTGAACGTACGCGCACCCTACTTCTTGGTGCAGCAGCTGCTGCCGATCATGTGCAAGGGCAGCAGCATCATCTTCACCTCATCGCTGGTGGCGCGTGCCGTTGCCGGCACGCTGTCTGCCTATGCGGCCACCAAGGGCGCCGTCGACACGCTGGTGAAGCACTTTGCCGCAGCGCTGGGCGAACGTGGCATTCGCGTCAACGCGGTGGCGCCGGGCGTGGTCGATACCGACATGTCCAACTTCACCAAGACCGAGGAAGGTCGCGACCGCGCACTGTCCATGCAGGCACTCAAGCGTCTCGCGACGCCGGCGGACATTGCCGACGCCATGCTGTTTCTCGCTACCGACGGTGCGCGCTGGGTGACCGGCGAGACCCTGCGCGTCGATGGTGGCTCCAGGCTCTGAGCTTTGTCATCGCCCGGACTGCGCGCAACGCAGTTCATCTACGCAACATGCAATCCCGTTCTTCTCAACCCCCCCCTCCCCCATGAAACCCGAGGAAATTCCATGTCCAAGTTAGCCAAGAAAGTAGCCCTTGTAACCGGTGGTTCGCGCGGCATTGGCGCAGGCATCGCCAAGCGCCTGGCCGCCGATGGAGCAAGCGTGGCCATCACCTACGCGAAGGACGCCAGCATGGCGACCGCCGTGGTTCAAGCCATTGAAGCCAATGGCGGCAAGGCTATGGCCATCCAGGCGGATGCCGCCGACGCCGACGCCGTGAAGAGCGCGGTGGGAAAAGCGGTTGCCGCGTTCGGCCGGCTCGATGTACTGGTGAACAATGCCGGCACGGCCATTCCCAAGCCGTTTGAAGAAACCACGCTGGAAGAATTGGATCGCGTGATCGATATCAACGTCCGCGGTGTCTTCATCACGACGCAGGCAGCGTTGAAGCACATGAATGACAACGGCCGCATCATCATGATCGGCTCGTGCGTGGGCGAACGCGTGCTGACGCCCGGACTGGTGCCGTATGCAGCGACGAAGGGCGCCGTGAAGATGTTCACCCAGGGCCTGTCCCGTGAAGTGGGCAGTCGCGGCATCACCGTCAACAACGTGCAGCCCGGCCCGATCGACACGGATCTCAATCCCGCCGCAGGCGAATGGGCGGTGCCGCAGAAGGCAGCCACGGCGCTCAATCGCTACGGCCAGGTGGATGAAGTCGCCGCGCTGGTGGCATTCATTGCTAGCCCGGAGGCCGCCTATATCACCGGCGCTAATCTGACTGTTGATGGCGGGACGAACGCGTAAGCGCACGCGCCAAGTCGTCTGTAAGCCAGCATGGGCGCGGAGCGGATCGAAAGACCCGCTCCGCGCTGCGTAATGAAACCCCGCCCAACGACGGCGTCGTGCCGCCTTTCGCAAGCCATTGTCCACGCGAAATCGACACCGCTGGAGCGATAAACGCTTACCTAGACACGGACGCGCCGCCATGGCCCTGAGCACCTGTCCTGAGTGTGGAGCAGAGGTTGGCGAAGGTGAGCTCGTCTGTCCTTCCTGCGGGGTGACCCTTTCGAAAGCGGCATCCACACCTGCGGATACCGTCACCGGAAAGAAGTCCTTGGGATCGTTCCCCCTGCTTCCGGTGCTCGTCGGCGCACTGCTCGTTGTGGGAGTCATCGCTGCAGTCTGGTCCGCAAACCACTACCGCAAAGCTGCCGATGCCGCCATGGCGCCCTCTGCAGAGAAGCGCGAGCGGAGCGACGCTGACGCGAAACGCCATGATTCAATACGCCGAGCCATGCTTGGCAGCATCATGCTTCACGATGCCCAGCTCCACACGGATGGCTACGGCGTGGATCGCGCGATGCTCATGGATGATGGCACCGTGTGTTACAGCTATCACACCCAAAATCCATCCGGCGGCACGGACGCCAAAACTGCTGTCTTATTGCCGGATAGCCAGGTGCTCAAAGCCGATGTCGGCAGCGAACAAACCTCTTGGGCGAAGTCATGTGCGCAGCAGACGGGCATGGATGTGACTGCCCGTGTCCGCTTGCAGTGACAGATATCATTCGTCGCGCGCAGATCGAAGACCGTCACGCAAGGCGACAGTCGCTTACAGCAGCCGCGAGAAATCCTTCTTGGCGCTCGATGCTTAGCTATCGAAGGTGCCAACAATCAGGCTCGATGCCTTGATGATCGCGACGACGGGCGTCCCTTCGCGCAGGGCAAGCGAATCGAGGCTCGCAATGGTGATGATGGAAACGAGGGCGTTGCCGCCATCCAGCTCGATGCCGACTTCGGCATTCACCGCGCCGCGCTTGATCGAAGCGACTTTTCCCTGCAACTGATTGCGTGCGGACAAGCGCGTCGATTTATCCGGCAGGCCGATGATGACGGAGGATGCCTTGATCAGTACAAAGGCACTCTTGCCTGCTGCAAGACCGAGGTTCTGGGTGCTCTCATGGGTCACGGTGGCAACCAGCTGCTGTCCACCCTGGATGTCCAGCTGGATCACGTCGTTGACGACGCCGGACTCCACGGCTGCCACCGTACCGGCCAATTGATTTCGTGCACTCGTCTTCATCGTGAAGCGCCTCACCAGGTCGATATCGGAAAGCGGGTTGTCCGCAATCTGGGACAAATGCTTGAGGAATTGCTGATGGACGGCTTCCATGCGCTGAAAGACGTCGATGAGCCGCCGCGCGCGCGCCGTCAGCACGGTGCCTCCGCCGCTGCGTCCACCGACGGCCCGAAGCACCAGGGGCTCGCCCGCCAGGTTGTTCATGGCGTCAACAGCCTCCCACGCGCCCTTGTAGCTCATGCCCACTTCACGGGCAGCGGCTGCGATGGAGCCTGATTCGTCGATCTTCATCAGCAACGCGATGCGTTCGCGCCCGCCGAAGTTGCGGCCATCGGCTTCCAGGCCGAGTGTCCCTTTGATGGCTAGCATGGGGCTTGCTCCTTCTTCACGCCCGACACGTGCGTCCCCGCGCCGAGGGTGCCGGGGTGCGACCGTCCTAGCGTACATCCCGTGGATGCAGGCATCGACCGGCCACGCCCCACGCACCGTCGCGCCTGCTCAGGCCCCGACCTCGACGCCCCCGATAGCTGCCTAGACAAATAATTGCGCAGCAGACGCAAAAATTTGTCGCAAGAAGCTGATGCAAGCCTGATCTTCGCTATATAGTTACCTACATAACGGTAGGGCAAGGCTACCCCGCCCTCACGTGCGCCAGTCCACCGCTGTGTCGACCAAAAGGACTCAACACCCATGCGTCGTGCACCTCTGTTTGCCGCCATGCTGGCGTGTTCGACCACGATGGCCGCCTTCGCCCAGCCCGATGATGCGCCGGCACCAGCACCACCGCCGCCCGCCGACAAGAACGACGCCGCTACGCTCGACAAGATCACCGTCACCGCCCGCCAGCGTGAAGAGGAGCTGCAGAAAGTTCCGGTTGCCGTATCCGTCGTGAGCGGTGAATGGCTCGACCGCTCGTACACGGTCAACACCCAGCAACTGAGCCTGCTCGTACCCTCGCTCTATTACAACTCCGCCAACCCACGCAACACCGCTTACACGATACGCGGGCTGGGCTCGAACACCTTGTCAGTCAGTGCGGCCAACGATGGCATCGAGCCGGGCGTGGGTTTCTATGTGGATGGCGTCTATCACGGCCGCCCGGCGACGGCCGCGTTCGACTTCACCGATATCGAACGCATCGAAGTGCTGCGCGGCCCGCAAGGCACGCTGTACGGCAAGAACACCACGGCCGGTGCGATCAACATCACCAGCCGTGAACCTACGTTCGTGCCGGAGGGCAGCGGTGAGCTTTCGGTCGGCGAGAACGGCTTCCTGCAGGCCAAGGCGAATGTCTCCGGCCCGCTCAGCGATACGGTCGCCGGTCGTTTCGCCGCGCAATTCACCGAGCGCGATGGCGTCTTGCACAACGTCAACACCGGCAAGGATGAGAACTCACTGGACAACTACGCCCTGCGCGGCCAGTTGCTGTTCAAGCCCAACGACGATCTCAACGTGCGCCTGATTGCCGATGTGTCCAATCTCGATTCGGACTGCTGCACGCAAAACTATCTGCGCGTCGGCACCAGCCTGAAGAGCGCGGCGCGGCAATTCGAAGGACTCGCCCTCAACCTGCCCGCGCATGGCTTTCCGGTGTATGTGCCGCCTAGCCGCAACGTCTACGATCGGCTCACCGATATCGACGCGCCCTTGCACATCAATACGCAGGATGGCGGCGTGTCGCTGAATGCGGATTGGAATCTTGGCGCCGTCACGCTGACCTCGATCACGGCCTGGCGCTACTGGAAATGGGATGTCGCCAACGATCGCGACTACATCGGCCTGCCGATCCAGACAGTGCAGCGCATACCGTCGCGGCAGGATCAGTACAGCCAGGAGTTTCGCGTTGCCTCCAACGGCGAGGGGCCTTTGAGCTACGTCGGCGGCCTGTATTTCTACACACAGGAAATCAATGGCAAGCCGATCAGCGTGTATGGTCCGGCCGCCACGTACTGGCTGGTGAGCACCACGAATTTCCCGCGCATGCCGGACAATCTTGCCGACGGCTATGGCCAATACGGCAACTCGCATTTCGAAATGAAGAGCTATGCCGCCTTTGGCGAGGCCAACTACCGCATCACTGACAAGCTGACCGCGACGCTGGGCCTGCGCTATACGTACGAAGACAAGAATGGCGACTATTCGACCACGGTGTCGGGCGGCCTGCCGACCACGCCGGGCAGCATCCAGGACAACGCCAAGCTCTCGCTGTTCCGGCCGCAGAGTTACTCGGCCTCCGACAGCGGCGGCAACGTTTCAGGGCGTACGAATCTGGCCTATCAGTTCACCGACTCGCTGATGAGCTACTTGAGCTATGCACGCGGTTACAAATCCGGCGGTCTCAACATGTCCGGCCTGCCACTGGACGCCTTGAACAATCCGGCGCTCGCCACGGCCGTGATCAAGGACGAAACGAACAAGACGTGGGAAGCAGGCCTGAAATCGGCGTGGTGGAACGGCCGCGCGACACTGAACCTCGCCGCTTATCACACGACTGTCGACAACTACCAAGCCAACATCACCTCCAGCGTCGAGACGGCAGCACTGCGCACGTATCCGGCGAATATCCCCGAAGTCACCGTCAAAGGCTTCGAAGCGGACTTCGCGGCACAGGTGTTCCAGGGGTTCGTGCTGCATGCATCGCTAGCCTATGCCGATGGCAAGTACTCCGATTACCCACTGGGGCCCTGTCCGCTGGAATGGCAGAACCCCAATGCCACGGGCGGCTGCCAGCCGTTCAAGGCGCCGGCCTCGCTGGCCAACAAGACGTCCAATCCCCGTGGCAACCCGAACGTGCCGGGTGCCTACGTGCTGACCGGATTGCCGTTGGCGGGCTTGTCCAAGTGGGCGGGTTCGCTGGGCTTCGACTACGTGTTGCCGTTCCGTACCGGCGCCTTCCTCTTCCATGTCGATTCGAGTGCGCGCAGCGGCTACAACAGCGATACCAGCAATTCCATCTATACGAGGATTGCCGGCTACAACGTCACCAATGCGAGCGTGGGCTACCGCTTCAACGACCATTGGGAAGCAGACGTGTTCGCGCGCAACGTGTTCGACAGCAATTACATCACGGCACTCACCATCCATACGGGCAATTCCGGCCTGATCCTGGGACAGCCCAGTGATCCGAGGATGGTGGGCGTGACGGTGCGTGCGAACTTCTAGGTTTTTTTCGCCCGGGCAGCTTTAACGCTGCGCGGACCGTTGACTCGGCCCGCGCAGCGATCGATCACGATGGCATCGGCGAAAAGAGCAAGACGATTTCCGATTGCCCGCCGCAGATCCCGTCAGACCTGCGCCTGACCGCCGTCCACGAACAGCTCGGTCGCGGTGATGTAGCTGGCTTCATCGGATGCAAGGAACGACATCGCGCTGGCGATTTCCTCGGTAGTTCCCGCGCGGCCCAGCGGCGTGATCTCGGATACCTGGGCGACGAATTGCTCGATCTGCTCGTCGTTGAGGCCAAGTTCCGACTTGTACGCCGGCGTCACCACGGTGCCGGGGGCGACGATATTGACGCGGATGCCCCGACCCTTGAGGTCCGATGCCCATGTGCGGACGAACGAACGCAAAGCGGCCTTGGTCGCCGCGTACACGCCAAAGGCGGGAGCCCCTTTGACCGCAGTGATCGACCCGGTCACCACGATCGAAGAGCCCTGCCCCATCAACGGCAGTGCCTTCTGGACAGTGAAGAGCGTTCCCTTGACGTTGATGTTGAAGTACTTGTGGAACTGCGCTTCGGTGATCGCGCCCAGTGGAGCAAACTCACCGCCGCCGGCATTGGCGAAGAGCAGATCCAGGCGGCCTTCGGCGGTCTGGATGACCTCATAGATCCGGTCGAGATCGGCGTTGTCCGACACGTCTCCCTGGATCGCCGTCGCGTGATGTCCGATCTCGGCGACTGCCGCGTCCAGCTCGGTCTGGCGACGGCCAGTGATGTAGACCTTGGCGCCCTCCAGGGCCAGACGCATGGCGGTGGCCAGCCCGATGCCTGAGCTCCCGCCAGTCACCAGGGCGATCTTCCCCGCATGACGTTCGACATTGATTTTGCTGCGATTTACGGTGTTCATGTGCTCTCCTGTGGGTCAACTCGCCCGGTGAGCTCAGTTAATGGGTGTCCAATCTGGTGAATAAATGCCGCTTCGGTGGTTTGTTTATCCACGCGTGTGGATAATCGAGCGAAGTTCTGGAGCCTCCCATGGATCATTTGCAAGCCATCCGAGTCTTTTGTCGCGTGGTCGAAACTGGCGGCTTCAATCGAGCCGCCCAATCGCTGCAGATGCCCAACGCCACCGTGAGCAAATGGGTGCGCTCGCTGGAGACCCACCTTGGCGTGGCCCTGCTTGAGCGCAACACGCGTCGGGTGCAGGTCACCAACGAAGGCACGGCTTACTACGAACGCATGCGCCAGTTGCTGGCCGAACTGGACGATGTCGAGTCGACGCTCGGCCGGACCCATGCCAATCCGCGCGGCCGCCTGAGGGTCGACACCGGAGGTTCAACCGCAAGCGGCATCCTGATACCCGCCCTGCCGGAATTTCGCGAGCGCTATCCCGACATCCATCTCGATATCGGCGTGACGGATCGCGTGGTGGATGTCATCGGCGAAAATGTCGACTGCGCCATCCGAAGCACGGCCAATGACGGTTCGCTGATCGCCCGTCGCATTGCCAAACTCCGTTGGACCACCTGCGCCAGCCCCGCCTATATCGAACGCTACGGCGTGCCTGGCCATCCTCGCCAGATCCTCACCGGCAGCTATCCCGTCGCCGGCTATTTCTCCGCGCGAAGTGGCCTGGTCCAGCCACTGCACTTCCAAGACCAGGACGGTGCGTTCCAGATCGAGCCGGTCACCAGCGTGACCGTTAACGAAAGCAATGCGCATCTGGCCACGGCACTTGCTGGTCTTGGCCTGATCCACACGCTTGATTTCATGGTGCGACCCTCGATCGCGCGTGGGGAGCTTGTTCCCATGCTGGAGCCATGGCGCCCCGATCCTTTGGACGTCTATATCGTTTACGCCCCGAGTCGGCAATTGAATGCCAAGGTCCGGGTCTTTGTCAGCTGGATTACCGAGGTCTATGCGCGGTATCAGGATGCTTAGCAGCGCAGCTTGCTTGTTGCAGACCAGCCGTCGATGATGGCGAATCAGTCGTCGGCATGCACGGTGGAGGCTCCATGAACAAGATCGACGCACCTGTCTTATTTCTCGCTCTTTCCCTGAGCCTCGCCGGGACCATCCAGCCCGTGCATGCGGAGGATGCCACCAAGAATGCGGCCGCCATCGCCGACGCCATGCCGGCTGGCTACCGGGATTGGAAGCTGGTCTCCGTGGCCCACGAGGAAGGGAGTCTCAACGATATACGGGCCATCCTTGGCAACGATATCGCGATCGAGGCCTATCGAACGGGCAAGCTGCCCTTCCCTGACGGCGCCATCATTGCGCGAATCGCCTGGCAATACGTTCCGTCGGAAGAGAACAACAAGGCGTTCGGCCGTGCCCAGTCTTTCGTCGCGGGCCAGCCGACGAATGTTCAGTTCATGATCAAGGATTCCAAAGCCTATGCGTCATCGGGCGGCTGGGGATTCGTGCAGTTCAACGATGGGAAACCGGCCCACATGGATGCGCACGCCTGCTATGCGTGCCATGTGCCGGTCGAGAAACGTGACTTTGTGTTTACGCGCTATTCGCCCTGAGCATTCAGGCGGAAGCCTGCTGTCATCAGGGCTCGAACTCAGTGGCAACACGCGATGCCAACCTGCTTGCAGTCGTCAGCCGCTGGCCGCCTAGCAGACGTGGGTGCGCATGAAGATCAGGAACTGCACGATGCGAATCGAAGCGAACAGGTAACCCAGGCCCAGGGCGATCTGCAGCACCACATGCCAACGCAAGCGAGCCAGCTTGCGCAGTCCGTCGAGAAAGTTGAGCGCAACGAGCGCACAACCGAGCCCCGCAACGACATAGCCAGCGATCAGCGGATACGGGACACCAATCAAGTCAGTCAGGTCCTGGGTGCGGGCCGTGCCGAGTCCCGCTGCCACGATAAGCGTGGCGACCACCGCATTTCTGGCATGGTCGAAGATGGCTCTCAAGCCGCCTCGATCAAACAGCCCGGCGATGAGAGAGTCAGAAGTCGTACGCATGAATGCCACTCGTTAGCGTCGGCCGAAAGAACGACCACAGCGCCACTCCGGTTCGGCCCAAGGGCGGGATTGAGAGCAATGCAGCCAGCGTGGCCGATATCCGCCAGCTTGCGCGCTCAGTCAGCCAGCTTGCGATACAGGCGGACGATCAGCTCTTCGGCGACCAGCATCACCACGACCACAACGATAAGCGCGACGATGCCGTGGAATGCACCGTAGAACCGCACGTCCTCGCCAAAGAGCTGGACGATCGCCTCCAGTATCACGAACTTCGATCCGAACAGGATCAGCCACGCACAGAAGAACCGGAGGAACTTCATCCACCCACCGGGCTTCTTCTTGAAGTAGCCGCCGACTTTATGTTCGAGGGCTACCGTCAGTTTCAGCAGCACCTGCAACACGATCGCGCAAAGCAAGGACGTCGTGAAGGTATCGACGTAGACATTCTTCCAGTACTCGGCAAAAAGGTTGAGCACCACCAGGTCCATCAGGATCCCGGTGTAGTAGCGCACGAACAGACGCTGCCTGTTCGACGGTGCTTCACCTGTGACCGGCAGGAGCGCTTCGCTCGTCATGGCTATTCCCCAACGGTGTCAGTTCAAGGCGCATGGCAGCCCATCTGCGGATACGACAACCTCCCGCGCCGTTACCCCAAGATAGCGCAGAGTTTGTCGATGCGGTGGTTAGCTGATTCGCCCGAGGCGAGTGGATGCGCATGCCTAATCGATGCATGTTGGAGAACGCGAAAAAGATATACGTAGTGATTTTAGGTAGATCTACTGAACGCCGCGTCATCAAGACGGGATAGCTCAGATTACCCATGCGCATTTTTGATGGGAGCGCGATCGATAGCGCGCAAATTCACGAGGATGCTACGTCACGCGTCTCATGATTTGGTAGGGATCTTCCATGCGATCGGGGTGTCGCGTGAATCATCTGACCACGACCGGCTGTGCGCATCAGCGCATGGTCAACGGGTAGTGATTCAACGAAGGGGGATATATGAAGTATCCACTCATCGCCTTTGCGCTGTTGTCCTGCGTGCTTGCCGATGCGCTAGGTCCCGCCTTGGCCGACGACCATCCGATGCTCGATTACATCGCCGTCGATGCCGGCATTTTTTCCAATGACCTGTCTGCGACGATGCGTGTCGACGGTGACATCAAGCGTTCCGGTACCTCGCTCGATTTTTCTCGCGACCTTGGCCAGGGCGGAACCAAGAGCCTGCCTTTCATCTCGGCGAGCTGGCGCCCGTGGGAGCGCCATGAATTTGAACTGACTTACTTCCATGACGACAGCGACCATTCGCGCACGGTCAACCGGACGCTGGTGTTCAACAACCAGACCATTGCGGTCGGTAGCACCCTGAGTTCCAAGTTCACGCTGGATGCGGGCGGGTTGACGTACCGGTATTGGATCTGGATCGGCGACAAGGGCGCCTTTGCTCTCGCCGGCGGCTTGCAGAATTACAGTTTCGACCTGCGTCTGAAGGGCACGGTCAACGCGGCCGGTGCAAGCGGCAGCGCCTCGGCGACGCGCACGGTCTCGGCCAGCGCATCCACCGACTTGCCTGATCCGTCCGTTGGCGTGTCCTATCGTTACCAGTTGGAAGATTGGGCCCGCTTTGTCGCTGATGCCGGCGCCTTCAAGGCCAATATCGGCGACATCGACGCCAAGCTTTACAACGCGCGCCTGGGCGTGGAGTTCTATCCATGGCCAAACTTCGGCGTCGTGACCCAGTACGCCTATAACAAGATCAACGCCGACATCGACAAGAGCAGCTTCAAGGGGCACACGAGCTTCAAGTTCAATGGATTCCAGCTGCTGCTCAAGGTCCGCTTCTAGTGGCAGATCCCACAGCATGTTCGTTTCCGATCGCCCGGGCGAACGTGCGACCTGGCCACCCGTGGTCTTGAGCCAACGCGAGAGGGGGAAGCGTGAGTCGCAAGCCGCGAATCGACCAGCTCCCCTTAGCCATCGCGATGATCGTCGTCGCGATGGCATGCGTGGGTTCGGGCTGCACACTCGGCCCCGACTATGCACGGCCGACGGTCGATGCGCCGCAGGGCTATCGCTTTGCCGATGCCGCCAAAGGCTACGCCATACCCACGGCGACCCTGGCTGATGTACCCGCCTGGTGGCGCAGTTTTGGCGACACTGAGCTCGATGCGTTGGTGGATGAAGGATTGGCGGCCAACCACGATCTGCGTATTGCGACGGCTCGCGTCGATGAATTCGCCGCGCTGGTGATCAGCTCTCGGGCGCAAGGTCTGCCGCAAATCGGCTATGGCGCCAATGCCAGCCGCCAACGCGTGAGCCAGAGCACGACGCCGCTGCCGGCGGGCGCCAATCCCGAAATCACCAGCTATTCCGCCCTGCTGTCGGCGAGCTGGGAGCTCGACCTTTGGGGGCGTATTCGTCGTGAGAACGAAGCGGCGCGAGCCAACCTGTTCGCGACTGAGGAAGCGCGCCTGGGCGTCGCCCTGACCCTGGTGTCCAGCATCGTCTCCGGCTATATCACGCTGCTCGATCTGGATCGCCAGCTGGAGATTTCCCAAGCCACGCTGGATGGCCGCAAGCGCACCGTCGAAGTGTTTCAGCTGCGCCTGGATGGCGGCGCGGTATCGGAGTTCGAGATGATGCAGGTCACGGCGGAGTATGAAACCGCCGCGTCCGCGATCCCGGTGCTGCAGCAGGCCATTGCGCAGCAGGAGCATGCCTTGTCGGTGCTGATCGGTCGCAACCCGGGACCAATCAAGCGCGGACACACCCTGCAGCAATTGAGCGTGCCGCGCGTACCTGCCGGCTTGCCTTCGGAGCTGATCACGCGACGTCCCGATATCCTGCAGGCAGAGCAACAGCTGGTGGCGGCCAATGCCCTGATAGGTGCAGCACGCGCGCTGTACTTCCCCACCCTCTCGCTGACTGCTGCCGGCGGCGGTGCAAGCCCGGAACTCAATGGGCTGTTCTCCGGACGTTCCCGCACATGGTCGTATGCGGGCCAACTGCTCGGCCCCATTTTTTCAGGTGGCGCCATCGATGCCGCCAACCGTCAGGCCGAAGCGCGCCGCGACCAGGCGCTGGAGGCCTATCAGAAGACCATCCAGAGCGCCTTTCGCGATGTCGACGATGCGCTCGCGGCCATCCAGGCCAAGCGCGTCCTGGTCGCCTCGCTGGAACGGCAGGTGGCGGCGCTGACGCGTGCCGTCGAGCTCACGCGGGAACGCTACGACAACGGCTATACCGACTATCTCGAAGTGCTCGATACCGAACGCAGTCTGTTCTCCGCGCAACTGTCGTTGAGTTCGGCGCGCGGCGACGGCTATCGCTCGCTGGTGGATTTGTACCGTGCGCTGGGCGGCGACTGGATCGCCCAGGTGGCGCCGCTGCCGGTAGCCACCAAGGCGAACAGCCAAGACCATGCCACCGACGCATCGCGCCGTCCCGGCGCCCGGCCCGCTTTACCGTGAGTCACGTGACGAGAGCGCCCATGCCCACCGAGCCATCCAACGAGAGCCAAGAGCGCGCCCAGAGCACAGCGAAGGAGTCGCCATCTCCTGCGCCGGCACCCGCCGCCCCAGCAGCAGGCGCGTCGAGGGAACGCCGTATCGTGCTGGTGACGCTGCTGGTGTTGCTGGTGATCTTCATCTATCACATGATCGCCGATCGCTTCACGCCGTACACATCGCAGGCAGCGATCGACACGTTCCTGGTGCAGATCGCACCGGAGGTTACCGGACCGGTGGTGACGGTCGAGGTGTCCGACAACCGCCGGGTGAAGCAAGGGGACGTGTTGTTCCGCATCGATCAGCGGCCGTTCCAGATTGCGCTGCGGGCAGCCCAGGCCAACCTGGTGCTGGCGACGCAGGCCGCCGACGCGTCGGTGGCCGACGTTCAAGTGGCCGAAGCGCAACTGAACCGGCAGCGCGTGGATCTGGCCGCGTCCCAGCAATTGGGCAAGATCGTGCTGGATCTGTCGGCCAAGCGCGCGCTCTCGGAGACTTCGGCCATCCGCGCCCGCTCCGATATCGCCAAGAACATTGCCGATATCGGCCAGGGCGAGGCGCAAACCGAACGCGCACGCATACGCATGGGCGAGACCGGTGCCAGCAATGCGCAGGTACGCCAGGCGCGCGCTGCCCTCGACCAGGCCGAACTCGACCTGCGCCACACGACCGTGGTCGCCCCGAGCGATGGCGTGGTCACCAACCTGCGTCTCTCGCCCGGCCAGTTCGCCAGCCGCGGCCAACCCGTGATGAGTTTCGTCGCCGACGGTCCGCGCTGGATCAGCGCGGCCATGCGCGAGAACCAGCTCGGCCATATCGCCACGGGCAACCGCGCCCTGGTGGTGTTCGACGACCAGCCGGGCAAGGTCTTCCCCGCGCACGTCGACAGCGTGGGCTGGGGCATCGCACAGGGCGATGAAGCGCCGAACGGCCAGCTGCCCACGGTCAATGCACCCAGCGGATGGCTGCGCGAGCCGCAGCGTTTTCCGGTGCGCATCATGCTCGATCCACCCCGCAGCCCGGACCAACAGCTGCCGCCCGGCCGCAGTGGTGCGCAGGCCAACGTGGTGGTCCTCACGCGCGAACACTCGCTGATGAATCCATTGGCGCGGGTGTGGATCTGGATGATCGCCATGCTCAGTTACGTGCGATGAGCGCCTCGCGCACCGAGGCTCCCACACAAGGCGATGTGACCTTGCATGCCACCTTGCGCTTTGCGGTGGGTGTCACGGCGGCGTTCGTGCTCAGCGAGATGCTGCAATGGGCGCCAAGCTTTCTGGGGCCGGTGCTTGCCGCGGTACTACTGTCGAACCTCCCGATGCGACCGCCGCTGAAAATGGCGATAGGCCTGATGGCGGTGATGTCGGTGACGTCGCTGTTCGCCTTTGCCATCGCCTCGCTGTTTCGCGACACGCCGGTGGTGCTGTTCGGCTTAATTGGCCTGGGCGTGTTCCTGGCCTTTCTTCGCATACTCAGGGGCTCGCCACCGCTGCCGCCGCTGCTGCTGTTGATCAGCCTGGCCACTATCCCCGTGGTCGTGATGGTGGCGCCCGCCCATGCGGGCATCCTGCCACTCGCCTTCATTCGCAGCATGGCGGTCGCGCTGCTGGCGATCTGGCTGGTATACGCCGCGTGGCCGCTCACGGCGGCGCCCAAGCCGCCGGCCAACGCCGCACCGGGCCGGGAGGCGCCCGTAGCCATGGCCGTGGCCGGCGTTGCCATCGTAATGCCCTTGATGCTGGTCTATCTGCTCTTTGGCCTGACCGATGTCTTGCCGGTGATGATTGCCACCGTGATGCTGGTGGCCAATTTCGACCTGCAGCGTGGCCGCGCCCACGCGATGGGCATGATCATCGGCAACTTTGCCGGTGGTTTGCTGGGCTTGTTGATGCATACGTTGTTGCTGACATCGCCCAGCCTGCCCTTCCTCGCCGGATTGTTGCTGGTGGTGCTGATCGGCTTTGGACAGCGCGTCTGCGCCGGCGGGCCGGCCGCCGCCGTGGCCGTGCTGGCGTGCAACGCGATGTTGATCATCCTCAGTACGTCGATTTCCTCTGACACAGGCACGCTTTGGCTGTGGCTGACTCGCGTCATCCAGTTCGCCCTCGCCGGTGCTTTTGCGGTGGGCATGATGACCCTGGCCTGGCATCGCGCGATGAGTCGGCCGCTCGCGAAACACCCTTCCGCCACTCATTGAAGGGTATGGGGCGGTATGAGCCTGCGCAGGTCTACGAGCGGGGCGTGGATAATCTTCGCGCGGTGAGCCGCGTGTTGGGATCGCGTGATTATGTGTTCGGCGCAAGGCTGCGTTCGCTCGTTGCATGAGGACATGGCCAAGCGCCAAGGCTGAGAACCGACGCGCGTAGTGCCAACCTGTGGGAGCGCACCCTGTGCGCGACAAGCCGACGAAGCGATACACCCAGGCGTGGCAGTCGCGCACAGGGTGCGCTCCCAAAGGGGCTTTTCGCACGCCGCTGCATGGCGGATGAAATGACCTGGGCGGCTCCCTTGTAGGAGCGCACTTGTGCGCGACAAACCGACGGAGCGGAACACCACAGCGCTGCGGTCGCGCACAAGTGCGCTCCTACAAAGGGGGCGCAGGCCGGCGAATGGTGGGTCAACGTTGCCGTTCGGCCATTTGTGGGAGCGCACCCTGTGCGCGACAAGCCTACGAAGCGATACACCCAGGCGTGGCAGTCGCGCACAGGGTGCGCTCCCACAGGGGTGACCCTACGGTGTTGGCTTTCGAATGAAAGGACGCAGCCGCTCCCTTGTAGGAGCGCACTTGTGCGCGACAAACCGACGGAGCGGAACACCACAGCGCTGCGGTCGCGCACAAGTGCGCTCCTACAAAGGGGGCGCAGGCCGACGAATGGTGGGTCAACGTTGCGGTTCGGCCATTTGTGGGAGCGCACCTTGTGCGCGACAAACCGACGAAGCGATACACCCAGGCGTGGCAGTCGCGCACAGGGTGCGCTCCCACAGAGGTGACCCTACGGTGTTGGGTTGCGAATGAAAGGACGCAGCCGCTCCCTTGTAGGAGCGCACTTGTGCGCGACAAACCAACGGAGCGGTACGCCACAGCGCTGCGGTCGCGCACAAGTGCGCTCCTACAAAGGGGGAGCAGGCCGACGAATGGTGGTCAACGTTGCCGTTAGCCCATTTGTGGGAGCGCACCCTGTGCGCGACAACCCGACGGAGCGGTGCACCCGAGCGTGGCCGTCGCGCACAGGGTGCGCTCCCACAGACAAGCAGCGGGGCCCGTCTTACGCGCAATCATATTTTTATACCATTGCGCACAAAAACTCTTGACTTCCCGCCGCCACTGATTATTATGCGTACTTGTACAAAATAAGACGCGCCCAGCAGGGATGCGGATTCAATGCAGGGAGCCAGCTCGGGGCGGTCGTCGCCACCATCTATCGGAACCCTAATCATGAACGTCACTTATTCATCTAACTACCGCAGATTTTCAGCCAGGCGCCTGGTTGCAACCTCCATGATGTTGGGGGCTGCCTTGGTCGCCACCCCGCTGCTTGCGGAACAAAACGCCCAAGCCGAGGCCGTGGCGCAAGCCGCCGTGCAAGCGCAATCCCTGGCCGCCGCCCACAACAGCGAGGCTCTTGAAGTGTCGAGCAGCCGCATCAACGGCCGTATTGACTGGGATGTGGACTACCCTTCCCAGCTCGCGCCGCAACCGGTGCAGTCCGCCAGGCATGCTCAAGACGTCGCGGTGTTTGCCACCACGGCCGCGTCTACACAGGTCACAGTGCGCTGAACCATCTGAAGCCGCGACTGACCGCGGCGCAACCAGCAACGACACGACGGGTCTGAAGCGATGGCGCGAGTGTGATTCGTCGCCCTGTGCGGTGACGCGCCATCGCGGATGAAGATCACTTGTCGGGCCGGGCGGCGGTGATCGCAGGCTTCACCACCGCCACGGGCAACCATGGCGGCTACGAGCAGCGCTGCGGCGGAACAACCTCAAAGGCGCAACATCGCGGCGCCCATATCCCGCCTTCGTGTTGTTTCAATACCTCAAGTTCAACTCCGGCACATGCGGCCGGTTGCGCTCGAACAGATCCTGGAACTCCTCCTCGCTGAGTTCGTCGGGCGCATACACAGCCACCGGATCCCACACGCGATCGGTCGTCTGGGGCTGGCGCGGTCCGCCACGCAACGAGAACAGCACGCCATCGCGCTCAAGCAGCTCGGGGGCATCGTCGACGCGCTCGGTTTTCACGTCGTGGGGGGCAACAAGGAACACGGCGAAAATCATGGGTCACTCCTCGTGCAACTACATCAGGCCGTTACCGGCCGATGTTACCTGCTTGCGCGATGAGGTGCCGGCCATGCGACAAGCCGCTCCTGCCCACCGCGTCGATACCAAAGTATCGGTGACACTTTGGTGCAATGGTGCCGGCCAGATGGCCTGCCTATGGTGCCCCCTTGGGTGACAGCGTCTTTCGGGGGCAAGCTCAGGCGTGGCGTCTCGGATAGCGCGTTCTTCGGGAAACATCCGGCGCAAGCCGTTCGTCAAACCGCAGCGCTCCATCGAGGCCTTACACCATGGCAGTGAGCAAGTTGCCCGTTGTTCCTGCGAGCTTCTTCGGCATCGTGCTTGGCATTGGCGGCCTGGGCAACGCCTGGCGGGCGGCGCATCAGGTTTGGCAACTGCCTTCGTGGGTCGGCGAGACCCTGCTCGCCCTGGCGGCCCTGGTATGGATCGGTTTGATCGTGCTGACCTCGGCCAAATGGATCTATGCGCGACCGGCCGCGCTCGCTGAACTAAGCCATCCCGTGCAAAGTTGCTTCGTGGGACTTGCCGGCCTCACCACCATGGTGATGGCTGGCGCCGTATTGCCCTATTCGCGCGCCACCGCGCTGGTGCTGTTCGTGCTCGGCTTTCTTCACACGGTGAGTTTCGCCGTGTGGCTGACGGGTACGCTTTGGGTGGGTGGACGGGACAAAGCGTGCACCACCGCCGCGCTCTATCTGCCGGTGGTGGGTGGTTCGTTCGTGGCGGCAGCCGTGGCAGCGAACCTGGGCTACGCCGACTGGGGCCAGCTGGCATTTGGCGCCGGCGCGTTCACCTGGCTGGCGATCGACGCGGTGCTGTTGCATCGGCTCTATACCGCCGACGCCATGCCGCCGATGATGCGCCCCACCCTGGGCATCCAGCTGGCGCCGCCGACGGTCGGCGCGATCGCATACATCAATCTGAGCAGCGGTCCGCCGGACCTGTTCATCCACGCCATGCTGGCCTATGGCCTGATGATCGCGGTGGTGTTGCTGCGCCTGCTGCCGTGGATACGCGCCCAGCCTTTTGCAGTGAGCTACTGGGGCTTCACCTTTGGCGTGACGTCCCTCACGGCGGCACCACTGCGCCTCATCCAGCATGGCGAACAAGGTCCGTTCGCCCTGATGGCGCCGTATCTGTTCATCGGCGGCAACCTGGTCATCCTGATCATGACGGTGGCGACTATTCGTCTGCTCGTGCCGGGGAAACGTTCGTCTCCGCAGTGAGTCGACTCCATGGGCGCCGAGGCTGCCCCTGATGTGCGCGGAGTTGTCAGCCATGAGCCACGTCGTATCCGTCAATGTCGGCCTTCCCGCAGAAGTGTCGTGGCGCGGCAAAGTCGTTCGGACGGCCGTATGGAAACGCCCCGTGAGCGGACGCGTGATGGCGCGCCGGCTCAATCTCGATGGTGACGGCCAGGGCGACCTGCAAGGCCACGGCGGCGTGCATCGTGCGGTGATGGTTTACCAGGTTGCCTCGTACCGATACTGGGAACAGGTGCTGCAGCGAACGCTGGGCGAATACGGCATGTTCGGTGAAAACCTGACGGTGGATGGACTGCCCGACGACGACGTATGCGTCGGCGACCGTTATCGCATCGGCGGAGCCCTGTTCGAAGTATCGCAACCGCGAGTCACCTGCTATCGCGTCGGTATACGCATGGATGAACCGCGCATGCCCGCCCTGCTCGTCTCGCATCGTCGGCCAGGCTTTTATTTTCGGGTGATCGAGGAAGGCGAGATCGGCTCTGGCGACGAGATCGTGCGCGTCGAGCGGGGACGTGAAGGCATGACCGTGGCCGAAGTAGATGGCTTGCTCTACCTACCTGATCATCCCAAAGACCGGCTGCAACGCGCAGCCAGCGAGCCTTCGCTCAGTCCTGGCTGGAAGCAGTCCTTCGATGCCTTACTGGCGAATACCGAGGGCCTGCCGGGCAACGCCGGGCTCGCACCAGTGCTGCCACCGGCTGCGTGGCCGGGCTTTCGCACCTTGAAAGTAGTGAGCGTGGTGGAGGAAAGCAGCGAGGTGAAGTCCCTGCTGCTGACCGCGACGGAGCCACCCTTTCTCGCGCCGCCGGCCGCAGGATCGTTCGTGGTGTTGCGCCTGCCTGCGGCCGATGGCGGCAGCGCGGTCACGCGCAGCTACTCGATCTCCAATATCGGTGAAGACGGCTGCTATCGCGTGAGCATCAAGCGCGGTTCCGGCGAGGGCAGCCAATATATCCACAGCCAAATTCATGCGGGGGACCTGCTTGAGGTCAGCGCGCCACGCGGGACGTTTACGCTGCAGGCGGGTGATGATCCGGTAGTGTTGGTGAGCGCGGGCATCGGCGTTACGCCGGTGCTCGGCATGCTGCATCAATTGGTGGCGGAAGGAGCGGCGGCCAGGCGCGAGGTCTACTGGATCTATGGCGCACGCAACGGCGCCGAACGTCCGTTTGCATCGGAAGTCCGCCACCTGCTTGGCGCACTACCGCATGTACATGCGCTCGTCGCCTTTAGCCAGCCTCGCGCTGAAGATCAGTTGGGCCACGATTTCGATGTCGCCGAACGCATCAGCGCCGCGACGATCCAGCGACTGGGCGTACCCGGCAACGCCCAGTTTTACCTCTGCGGCCCAACTGCCTTCATGTCCGACCTGATGGACGGACTGGCAGCGGCGGGTTACGCGTCCACGCATCTGCATACGGAGATCTTCGGCAGCGTAGGGTCGATCACGCCGGGCATCGCTGCAGGGCCCGCCAGGTCTCCGCATCTGCCGCAAGGTCCGGCGGGGCAAGGCCCCACGGTGTCTTTCAGTCGTAGCGGCCTGGCGCTGCCCTGGTCCGATCGCTATCAAAGCCTGCTGGAATTTGCCGAGGCCTGCGATGTGCCCGTGCGCTGGTCGTGCCGTGCGGGCGTGTGCCACACCTGCGAGACCGCGCTTATCGCCGGCCAGATTCGCTACGACACCGAACCGGTGGGCGCGCCCGCCAGTGGCAGCGTGCTGATCTGCTGTGCACGCCCCACGACCGACATTGAGCTTGATCTCTAAGGCAGTCCGCCCACTTACTTACGCCGCGGCACGAACCCAGGAACACCAGTCTCGACCACGGCATTCAAGCGCACCGAGGTGGTGATGTCCTCTTTCATCTGGCGCATCGCTTCGTCGGGCAGTGAATCGATGGCGAAGTTCTCCTCGATATGCGCGGGGTTGGTCGAGGTGGTCAGAAAGGCCGTGCCGCGTTGCGCCGCCCAGGCCAGCGCCACTTGCGCCGGCGTCTTGCCAACGCGCTGGGCGATGCCGGTGATCACCGCGTCGTCGGTGATGCGCGGCTCCATGCCATGACCCAGCGGCGCAAACGCGAGCAGCACGATGCCATGTTGCTGGCAGTACTCCAACAGCTCCCATTCGGGCAGATACGGGTGGCACTCCACCTGCACCGCCGCGGGCTTGATGCGCGCCACGTCGACAATCTCCTTGAGCTTGGGCAGCGTGACGTCCGATAGCCCGATGGCGCGGCACTTCCCTTCGTCCACCAGGCGTTCCATCGCGCGCCAGGTTTCCACCAGGGCCACGCCGGTGTCGTAGATGGGCTGGTCGTGCTCGTCACGGGGATCCATCTCGTCGCCCGGCTTGAACGCAAACGGCGTGTGGATCAGGTAGAGATCGATGTAGTGGAGCCGGAGCCGGCGGAGGCTCGCTTCAAACGCAGGCCTGACGCGTTCCGGGCGGTGATTGGTGTTCCACAGCTTGGTAGTGACGAAGAGCTCCTCGCGCTTCACGGTGCCGGCCGCAAACGCCGCTTGCATCGCCGCGCCGACGACGTCTTCGTTGAGATAGCGTTCTGCCGCATCGAGATGACGGAAGCCGGTTTCCAGTGCCGCCTTGATGGCCAGCCTGGCGGCATCGCGGTTGGCGATCAGGGTGCCGAATCCCACCGCCGGCATGTCACCGGTGCCGTGGGCCAGGGGAATGGTGGTGTGACGAAGATGGTCGGACGAACGCATGTCGTGCTCTCTGGTCGTATGGGCGGCTTGCACAGGGCAGCCGCCGCGTGAGTTGAAGATTTCTATCGGCGCCGCTGCTCAGGGTTGATCGCGCGACGCCACGCGCTGCTCGGAGACGCCGTTGGCGTTGCCACCCAGGGCGATCGAAAGCTGCACGCTGTCGAGGTGGCGTGCCGTCTGTGCCTGGATATGGCCAATCAAGGCACGCTGGTAAGCACGCTCGGCATCCAGCACTTGCAGCACGCCGATCTCGCCGACCCGATAGCCCTGCTGGTTCAATTTCAAGCTGGCCTCGGCCGCGTTCAAGGCGCGCTCCTGCGCTGCGTATTCCTCGGTGTCGTGGTTGATCGCCTGCAGCACGTCCGCCACCTGGCCCAACGAGGTGATGACGGTTTGCTGGTAACCCGCGAGCGATGCCTTATAGCCGTCGACGGCGCCGCGCCGGTTGGCCTTCAGGGTGCCGCCGTCGAAAATCGGCCCGGCCAGCGCGCCGGCGAGTCCAAACAGTGTTCCGATGCCAGGACCCGCCTGGGTGAGCGACGCGGACAGGGTCAGATGCGGATACATATCCGCCGTAGCCACACCAATCTCGGCGCTGGCCGCATGCAGTTGCGCCTCAGCCTCGAGGATGTCGGGGCGTTCGCGCGCCAGCTCAGAGGGCAGCGTCACGGGCAGGCTTTCCGGCAGCGCAAAATCGCTGAGATCGAAATCCGGTGCGGTCCAGTCGCCTGGGCTCTTGCCGACCAGGATAGCCAAGGCATGCCGCGCAACATCACGCTGCTGCGCCAGCGGCGGCAGCAGGGTTTCGTCCTGCGCCAGCTGCGTGGTGGCCAGCGCGATATCCACTTGCGTGGCCGTGCCGTATTCGTGCGCCTTGCGCACCAGGTCCAGGTTTTTCTGGTCGTCGGCAATCAGCACTTGCACTGCCTTGATCTGTGCACGGGCCGAAGCCAGTGCAATCGCTTCGCTGGCCACATCGCCGGTCACCGTGAGGTAGGCCGCATCGAAGCGATGCTTCTCCAGCTCGGCGAGCGCGGTGCGCTCTTCGACCTTGCGCTTGGTGCCGCCGAAAAGGTCGAAGTCAAAACTCACCTGCGGCCCGACGGCATAAAAGTTGGACGTGCCAACTCCCGCACCGTTGCTGCCCTTCTGGCGACCGCCCGTGGCGCCAAATCCCACTTGCGGACTCAAGGCGCCGGCAGTGGCAGCCACCGCTTCATTCGCTTGCGCGATCGTGGCATCCGCGGCCTGTAGATCAAAATTGCCAGCGATGGCTTTGCGCATCACTTGATCGAGCTTGGCCGAGCCGAGCGTCGACCACCAGTCGCCCTGCATGGTTTTGCCAAGCTCGACGTGCGCCGTGCCCGCCGACGCATGGCTGCCGTCGAGCGCCTGCTCGGCCTGGGCGTCGTAGTGCTCGGTGGTCGGCGCTGCCGGACGTTCAAAGTTGGGCCCCACCATGCACGCGGACAAAAGCGCGGGCGCAGCAGCGGCCAGCAGGAGCGTTCGGACAAAAGGCCCCAACGCGAGTGAGTTCATCGATTTCATGGCGTGACTCCAGAAGATCAGTTGCCGGCACGCGGCTTGCGCAGGAACAGAGCCAGCGGACTGACGATCAGCATGGCTATCATCAAAAGCTTGAACTGGCCGATCACCGCGACCACCGCCGCCTGGCCGGTCACCAGTTCATTCATCATGGCGAGCGCCTGGCCCGTCAGAGGACCGGTACGATGCGGCGTGAGGTGGTTGGCGAGCGCCAGGTGCATGCTCTGTGTGTTGCAGTAGAAGTAGATCTGCACGATGGCGATGCCGATCGTGCTGCCGTACAAGCGCGAGAGGTTGAAAAGCACGGTGCCTTCCGCGCGGAATTGGGGATCGAGCGTACTGAAGGCAGCACGGGTAAGCGCCGGCATCAGCACGCCGAGCCCTGCGCCTTGAATGGCGCCCGCGACGGCGACCGGCCACCAGTCCATCAAGGGCGAATAGCCCAGCATCCGCCAGTTGCCGTAGACCACCAGCGCCAAACCGCCGAGGATCAGCCAGCGATTGTCCAAGCGCGACGGTGCGCGCCAGGTCAGCAGCAAGGCTGTCACCAAGGCAGCACCGCGTGGAATGCTGAGGTAACCCGCCGTGTCGGCTGGATAGCCGAGCAGTTCCTCGAGCATCGGTGAGGTCAGCGCCAGGGTCGGCAGCAGCACAAAGCCAAACGCAAAGAACATCACCGTCGCCACGCGGAAGTTGCGGTCCTTGAACAAGGCCTTGTGCAGGAAGTGATGGTCCCTGGTCAGCACGTGCACGATGTAGAGATAGAAGCCCAGCGCCGAAGCGATGGCTTCCACCCAGATCTCCGGCGACGCAAACCATTCCAGTCGTTCGCCGCGGTCGAGCATCATCTGCAGACCGGCGATGCCCATGGAAAACGTCACCAGCCCGAAGAAGTCGAAGTGCTCAAGCTTGTGCAGCTTCTTTTCCTTAAGGTACGCACTCATCGCCAGCGCGATAAACGCAGCCATCGGCAGGCTGAAGTAGAAGATCGCGTGCCAGCCGACATATTCGCCCAGCCATCCGCCGATCGCCGGTCCACTTAAGATGCCCAGCAAGGCAATCACGCTCCAGGCCATGCCGATGCGGCCATGACGCAGGGGCGGCAGTTCATGCAGCAGGATCGCCATCGACAGCGGCGCCAGCCTGCCGCTCGCGGCACCTTGCAGGATGCGCGCGGAGACGAATTGCAGCGGCGTCGTCGCCAGCGTGTCGAGGATCAGTGCCACGGTGAACAGCGCCAGCGAGACCAGAAACACTTTCTTCCTGCCAAACCGGCCAGCCAGCCAATGCGTCAACGGCATCACGATGGCGCTTGCAGCGATATACGAAGAAAACACCCAGCCAATCTCGTCGTCCGTCATCGACAGGCCGCCCTGCACGTGCAGTACCGCTGCGTTCGGGATCGAGATGTTCACGGCTTGCATATACGTCGCCATCAACGCGGCGGCGACAAGGCTCCAATGCGCCCGCACCTCGCTGTTGTGGGCATGGGCGGCATTCACTGCCTTGCTCCCCCGGCTTGCCGACGCGTATCGACTTGCGCGGTGACGCTCATGCCCGAGTACAGCGGCCAGTTGGGATCGATCGCGTCCAACTCCAGGCGCACCGGCAGGCGCTGCACCACCTTCACCCAATTGCCGGTGGCGTTTTCCGGCGGCAGCAGCGCGAATTCCGAGCCGGTGCCGGGACTCATGCTCACTACGTGGGCCTTGAAGCCGTGACCGGGATAGGTATCGACATCGATGATGGCTGACTGGCCCGGCCGCATATGGGTCAGGCCGGTTTCGCGGAAATTCGCTTCAATCCACACATGCCGGCTCGACATCATCGAGAACACGGTGGCGCCGCTGCTGACGAAATCGCCGACCTGCAGATCGTCCACCTTGGTCACCACGCCATCGTCCGGCGCCAAGACGCGGGTATAGGAAAGATCGAGTCGCGCGCGGTCGAGCTGTGCACGCGCTTCGCGCACGGTCGGATGGCGATCGACGTCGATATTGGGATCGCCATTCAAGCCCGCGACGGTGTTGGCGACATCCTGCTGCGCCGATGCAATGTGCTGACGCGATACCTGCATGTCGGTTTCGGCACGCTCGTAGGAAGCGCGCGAGGCGAAATCCGAGGCGAGCAATTCCTTCTTGCGCGCGTATTCGCGGCCGTCGAAATCCGCCGATGCCTTGGCCGATTGGAGATCGGACAACTGGCGGCGATAAGTCGCCTTGAGCGCTTCCACCTGCAGGCGTGCGCTGTTCAGGCGCGCCTCGGCCTGTTCCACCGCAATGCGGTAAGGCTCGGGATCGATCTCGAACAGCAATTGGCCGGCCTTGACCGGCTGGTTGTCGATCACCGCCACTTTCACCACCTGGCCGGGAATGCGGGCATTGATGGAGACCTTGGCGGCTCGCACGAACGCATCGTCCGTCGCGACATCGCGCTCTCCATGCAGATATCTGGCGCCACCGCCGACGAGCAACAGCAGTGGCAAGGCCGCCATCAGGGGCCAGCGCAGCCGCTCCTTCAAGCTTCGGCCCGCCGTCTCGGCACTGCCTGAGCCCAGGCCGTCGCTCGTTTCATCAAATTGCTTACGCATGACTTCGATCCCGTTGACTGGCCACCGCTGCGAACCTCCGCGCAGTGCCTGTTGAATTTTGTACTGATCAGGATAATAATCCCGGCACATACGAGAGGTCAAGTTTTTTATGCGATCAGGAACAAAAATAGAGAAGACCGAAAAAAGGCCCCGCGGCCGGCCCCGTGCCTACGAACCGGAAACGGCGTTGCGGCAGGCCGCCGAGGCGTTCTGGAAGACTGGCTACTCGGGCACCTCGCTGGACGACATCTCCGCCGCGACCGGCATGAACCGCCCCAGCCTTCGGGCCGCGTTTGGCGACAAGCACGACATCTACGTCAAGGCGCTGAACGACTATTGGGAACGCAAGTTCAACCTGATGCACAAGGCCTTCGCCAGCGGCGGCAGCCTGGCCGAGACCTTGATGAAGGTTTACGACGCCGCGCTGTCGATTTATTTCTCCGGCGACGACCAGGTGCTGGGATGCTTCGTGGTGGGCACGGCGATTACCGAGGCGCCGGGCGATCCGCAGATCCAGAAGCTGGCCGCGGATGGTTTTCGCAAGCTGGATGCCGATTTCGAAGCGCGCTTCAAATTGGCACGCAGCGCAGGCGAGTTGAAGCCCGATGCCGATCCCAAGGCGCTCGCCCTGCTCGCCTCCGCCACCATGCACTCGCTGGCCGTGCGCGCCCGCTCCGGCAGTTCAAAGGCGGAGCTGCGCAAGCTGGCGCAGAAGGCGGTCAGCGTGATGTGCGAGTGACGGGCCGATCGTGAGCAACGAGCTCCCCGACCTCCTGGCCGACCGGCTCGAGGTCGTCTTCTGCGGCATCAATCCGGGCATGACGGCGGCCACGGCCGGCCATCATTTCGTGAGCGGGAGCAATCGCTTCTGGCGGGTGCTTCATCTCGCGGGATTTACGCCCGAGCAGATCGCACCCGCGCGGGATCGCAGCATCCTGCGCTATGGCTATGGACTGACGACGGTGGTGTCCCGGGCGACGGCAGCTGCCGATGAGTTGTCGCCCCGCGAATTCACCGCGGCCGCTGCAGCATTCAAGCGGAAGATCGCGAGCCACGCGCCGCGTTTCGTGGCCTTTCTCGGCAAGGCGGCTTATGCGGGACTTTCCGGCCAGCGTGAACTCAACTGGGGAAGACAAGCGATGGGCTTCGAAGGCGCGATCGTGTGGATACTGCCCAACCCCAGCGGCAGGAATCGCGCTTTCACCCTCGACGGTCTGGTGGCTGCGTATCGCGAGCTTTATCTGGAAATGATGGCGCCCGCAGCGCACAACGTGCGGACGGAGAACTAGGGTGGGTCAAAGGAAAGCTGCGCCGATCAGCTGGCCGGGCAAGCCCTTGTCGCGTGCCTTCTTCCAGCGCCCGGCCACCACGTTGGCGCCGCGACTGCTCAATAAAGTGCTGGCGTCCGCGGATGGCCGGGCGGGACGGATCGTGGAAGTGGAAGCTTATCTCGGCGCGCTCGATCCGGCAGCGCACACGTACCGCGGAAAAACGCCGCGCAATGCCGTCATGTTCGGACCGCCGGGGCATATGTATGTCTACTTCACCTATGGCATGCATTGGTGCAGCAACTGCGTCAGCGGTCCGGTGGGTAGCGGTTGCGGCGTACTTATCCGCGCCCTCGAACCCATCCACGGCCTCGCACAAATGCGTGCAGCGCGGCCCCACACCTTGCTCGATCGCGACTTGTGCCGCGGGCCCGCCCGGCTGACGCAGGCGATGGGTATCGACAGCGCACAAAACGGCATCGACCTGGTGGTGGGGCTCGAGGGTTTCGCCATCGTCGACGATGGCGTGGCGCCGCCCAAAGATCCGCTGGTAAGTCTGCGCATAGGCATCAGCGTGGGCAAGGAACATCCATGGCGCTGGAGCGTGCGCGGCAGCCCTTACGTCTCCGGCTCGTCGGCACAGCGCGGCTGACAGATCACGCGCGTTAACGGCGATTGCACATGGATTGCATCGGAACTAACACAAGGCCGCGTAGTATCAATCTGCGCTTCAACCATAGGCTCTCCAGGCACCGCATGTCTTGGCAGATGCTTCGGTAAGCGCAACGGGGCAGTGTCCCAATGCGTTTCATGGGACCCACTGCCCCTCTTTTATGCGCGGCGCGAAAGTGAGATCACTTCCCAGGCATGGCACTCGTCATGGAAGCCGCAATGTCCCGATGCGTCGCCCGCCACTGCGCCAGCGAAAAGGCGTGGATATGTTGATCCTTGCCGCTGTAATAGAGCGTGGAAAGATCGGGCGTAAGCCGCGCCTCGATGCCCATCGGGCCCAGCGGCTGCGGCGCACTCCAGCCCTGCGGCGTGGCGACGCTGATAAGTAGCGCGCTGCCACTGGACGCCGTCGCCGGTGGCCGCGACGAGCTGAACACCAAGAAGGACTGATCGGGCGCGACCGCCGGGTCATAGTCGCCCGCCGTCCCGTCGCTGAAACTCAAGGGACTCGGCGCCTGGTACTCACCGTGCTGCCAGCGACTGAGATACAGCCGGAACTTGCCGGTGCCGGGATCGGGCTTCATGAAATACAGGCTGCCATCGGCCGCGATGGCCGGCGAGAAGATCGCGTTGCCGTCATTGATGGTGTCCGGCAATCGCTGCGGCACGCCCCACCCTTGCGCCGTGCGATCGACCCGCCACAGGTTGCCACCACGTCCGGGCCTGGGCTTGCCCATGAAATAGCCGTCCAACGCCGCGCCATCGTTGTGCGCCGGCCGGTTGGATGCAAACACCATGTACGAGCCATCCGGCGCCATCGCCGGCTCCAGGTCCATCCACGAGGCGGAGAACGGCGCCAGCGTCGCCGGCATCCAATCCGCCGTGCCACGCTCGGCGACATAGAGATGCCGCTCGGCGCCCTCGCCACGGGAGAACACCACCGATCGTCCATCAGGAGCGAATGCGGGCGAAGCATCTTCGACCTGTTGCCAAGGGTCGGTGGCATGGGCTGTACCAGCGACGAGGAGAGCAGCCAGCAAGATCGTAGGGCGCATGGTGTGGGTCCGTCGGGAGATTCGCCAAGGCTAGGGGCGATCTCGCCGGACGGTCCACGCATCTGTGTCGACCGGCTTCGCTTGGGTGACCAACGGCCTGCGCTGGAGGCCGAGCGGTCTGCAGCGATGATGGGCGCCGAGGTATACGCCTTGCGCTCGGAGATCTCGACCGAGAACAGCGGCGCATCATTCATGCGATGTTGCAGGACAAGGTTGCCATGCACATCCATCACGGACACCGCGACCGGCACCTTGACTCGCGCTGCCTCGGCTTCCACGCGTTCCGCCAGGGCCTTCGCTGTCGCAAGCAGGTCCATACGTCACTCCTTTCGAAGACAGTCACTGGCCCAGTTGGCCGATGTAGTAGGCAAGACGTTCTTCCACATCGCCCGGCTTGTGGAAGCCCTTGGCCATCAGCGCCTTGATGCTCTGCTGCGCGTGCTCGCGGCCAATCGAGGCCATGCAGGTATCCCACCCGGCGCCGATCTCCACGTCCGGCGGCAGCTGGGTATTGACCAGGCGCTTGGTATTGGCCAGCGCCCATTTGTCGAAGCGCGAGATGCGCAGCGCAAGCGCCTCCACGAAGTCGTCGAGTTCGGCATCGGGCAAGGCGCGATTGACGTAGCCATAGGCGGCCGCCTGATCGCCGCCAAGATCTTCCGAGCTCAGCAGCACTTCCAGTGCACGATTGCGGCCGATCAGTTGCGGCAAGCGCGCCATCGGCCCACCACCCGCCACCAGGCCGACGCCCGCCTCCCACTGCGAGATGATGGTCTTTTCGCGACTGGCAAAACTCATATCGCAGGCGAGCGTGAGTTCGCTGCCATTGCCCGTCGCGCGACCGCGTATGAGCGCAATCGACGCCACGGGTGCATGCGTGAGGCGCACCAGCACGTCCGGCCATGGCGGCAAGCCGGTAGGCCCGTTCGGCATGCTGGTCAAGTCCTCGAACCGTGCGTTGAAATCGGAGTGGTTGAGGAAATAGCCGTCTACGGCACTGTCAAATACCACGACCCGAACCTGCTCATCCGCTTCGATCGCGTTGATGACGTCCTGGAAGTCTCGCACCATGGGCGGGCCCATGACGTTGATGGGCGGGTTGTCGATGGTGACGCGCCAATACGCGGGAGTGCGACGCGTGATGCGAAGTTGCGCGGAAGGCTGGCTGTCATTCATGGCGGCTCCTGTCGCTGGCATGGGTGAAGGCAGCTGCCAGTGTCCCGCCAGCCATGGCGCCAGGCCACCACACTTTGGTATCGCTACGAACCCGTCACGCTGGCTGCGATCGCGCAACACTCATTGGGCGACACCTTGGTGCCATGGCGTGCACCAAGGCGTCTGCCTGGCATCGCGTCTCGACACGGCGGCGGCGATTTTGTGGGAGCGCACCCTGTGCGCGACAGCCTTTGGCGAGGACGCCCGGGACCGTGGTACACCGAAGCGCCGCTGTCGCGCACAGGATGCGCTCCCACAAGAAGCGCGGCACCTCGCGCCAGCCTTCCTGCTCGCCACCGGCTTATTCGTCCATGGCGGCCATCGGCACCAGCAGGCCGCGCTTGAGCGTGCTCAGCGCGACGCGCGTGTGGAACCGGCGCACATTCGCGTTCTCGGCAATCATGCGTTGCATCGACGCTTCGAAGTCATCCACGTCGCGCGCGATCACGATCAGCACGTAATCACCTGCGCCCGTGACGTACCAGGCCTCCTGGATGAAGGACTGGGCGGCAATCCACTGCTTGAGGCTCGCCAGCAGCTCCGGTCGTTCGCGCTCCACTTCCACATCGACAATCATCGTCAACGGGTGACCGACGCTCATCGGGTCGACTACCGCCACTTCCGCCGTGATGACGCCCTCGTCGCGCATCCGCGCCATGCGGCGCTGCACGGCCGAAGCCGATAGTCCGACATCCGCGCCGATCAGCTCGGCCGGACGGCGTGCGTCCTTTTGCACGATGGCCAGGATGCGTCGATCGATCTTGTCCAGCGGCGGGGCCATGGGCGCGAAACCTCCGTAAGGCGGGGAAAAATCCTGTCTTGCCTTGCACAATCGCGGCCTGGCCGCGCGAGCGCACCCTAGCATAGCTCGCACCGTCCACCACCGAAGCGTGCATTCGTCTCATGAGGCTCCTGTATCAGTCCCATTCGCCATATGCGCGAAAAGTGCTAGTCGCCGCGCACGAAATCGGTCTCGCCAACCGGCTCGACGTGATCCATCACGAAACCAGCCCGACCGTGCGCAACAGCGAGGTGTTTGCACTCAATCCGCTGGGCAAGGTCCCCGTGCTGATCTGCGATGACGGCACGGTCTTGTTCGATTCCAGCGTGATCTGCGAATACCTGGATGGCCTGCATCAGGGCCGCCCGCTCATTCCTGCCGAGCCAAAACAACGCTTCGTCGCGTTGCGAAATCAGGCCATCGCCGTGGGTATCGCCGATGCCGGCATCGCCGTGCGTTGGGAAACCACGCGCCGGCCCGAGGCGTTCCGTTGGACACCGCTGCGGGATGGGCATCTGCAAAAGATCGAGGCTGCCTGCGATTTCCTCGAAGCGCATATCGGCCATGAGCCAGACATCGACATCGGCGATATCGCACTGGCGACGGCGCTCAGCTGGATCGAATTTCGCCAGATCCTCGCCTTCCGGAACGGCCGCCCGCGGCTGGCCTCATGGTACGAGCGCATCGGCGAACGTCCATCGATGAGGGCCACCGGCTTCGCAGGCGACACCGTCGATGCTGCGCCAGTCGCCGATGCCAACACGGGAGGCTCGCATGCGCTGGCCGTGGCTTGACCTGCTGTTCCTGCATGGCCATATCGTTCAACCGTTGCCCACGCCCGCTGCCGAGGCGGATGAAAGCTCGGCCAAGTCTGGCGAGACGGAGCAACCAGCGTCCCCAGGCTTCGGTCGATGCAGCCTGGCCGCCTTGCGGCTCTGCCTGGGTATCGGCGATGGCGCCATTCGCACGCAATAAGTCCATCCGGCGGTCGTCACGGCGCGAGTGAAGCATGCACAGGGCAGCCACCGCATCAAGCGGATGGCTCCGCATCGCTGCGGAGCCAGGTCATGCTCAGTGCCGGTGATCGGACAACTTGGGCGTCGCGATGAAGCCGTGACGCTTGCCGGTCGTATCGAAGTACTCGCCCGCGACCACGCCGAAATTATTGATCGCCGTGACGATCGTTGCTGCGGCGCCCGGCAGGTCGAGTGTCTGGAACTTGCCCTTGGTTTCGACGAAGCCGTGGATCGCCCCGCTCGGCTCGGTGTAGTAGCCCGCGATCACACCGTTGTCGGTGATGCCGAAGGCGACGCTGCTCGCGGCGCCGGGCACATCGACGTTGGTGATCTTGCCGTTGGCGCTGCGATAGTAGCCGTGCGTCACTGCCGGATCGTTGTCCCAGTAGCCGACGATCTCGCCGCTGCCATTGATGCCCAGCGGATAGGTATCGCGCGCGCCGGGCACGTCGATCGGCGTGTCCCAGCCAAAGCCGCGGCGCAGGACGCCGTGATAGATGCCGTCGGCGTCCCAATACACGCCGGCGATGGCGCCAAATTCATTGAGACCGTCCACGTTCGAGTTGAGATGGCCGGGGAAGTCCACCGTGACGGTGCGCTTGCCGATGATCACAAAGCCGTGCTGCCGCCCTGCTGCGTCCGTGTAACCGCCGAAGGTCTGACCCAGGTCGGTGGGGCCGCCGGCTGCACTGAAGTAGGTGCCCATCAGCGCGGGATCCAGTGGCTCGAAATGGCCGTGTCGATAGGCCATGGCGTGCGAGGTGCCTCCATTGACGGCGTATTGCCCCGCCACTTCGCCGAAATCGTTGATGCCCCAGAAGATCGTCAACGACGAGCCCGGTACATCCAGCGTTTGATAGCTATAGGTCACGGCCTGGTTGTTGGACGACGCTGCGGCAACGCTGGTGTCCGCCATCGCGGCGGTGGAAAAGCCGGCCAGCGCAATCGCCAGCAGTCCAGCGGCCCTTGTGAGAACGCCGTGCGTAGAGCGATGATTCCACATGATTTCATTCCTCTGTAGGGTGCGACGGGCGATGGCCTTCCCAGGGTGTGCAGCCGTTCCGAATCACGCCATCTCTCCCTACAGCGCAAAGCGGGAGCATTTACCGACACGCTCTGCGCAAAGTCAGCCAGCGGATATCCAGGGCGCATGACCGCCGACTCGCCCATCACCGAAGTGCTCGCGCGCGCCGCCCACGGTGACGCCGCCGCGCTCGACACGCTGATCCCCAAGATCTATGCCACGCTGCATCGCCTCGCCCGCCACCAGCGCGCGCGCGAAGCGGCGCACACGCTGGAAACCACGGCCCTGGTCCACGAGGCCTATCTGAAGCTGGTCAGCCAGGACGCCGTCTCGTTCACCGACCGCGGGCATCTGTATGCGTATATGAGCCAGGTGATGCGCCACATCCTGATCGACCACGCAAGGCGCAGGAAGGCGCAGAAGCGCCAGGCGCCCGAGATGACCGCGGGCCAGGATTCGTCGGACATCATCGACGTGCTGGCCATCGACGAAGCACTGACCCGGCTGGCAGCGACCGACGAGCGACTGGCTCGCGTGGCGGAACTGCGCCTGTTCGCCGACTTGTCCAGCCCGGATATCGCCGAGGTGCTGGGCGTCAATGCACGCACTGTCGAACGGGACTGGTTGAAGGCGCGTACCTTTCTCAGCGCCTGCCTGATGCCCGAGCCGAGTTGATGTCGGTAGTCGCGCGGTAAATACGCTATAGAGGTAGGTCACCGAACCGGAAATGCGCCGCCGATGATTTCCGCCTTCTCCCAACGCTGGCACGAGATCGAACCGCTGATCGACCGGCTGTTCGACGTGCCCGTCGCCAAACGCACCGAGTGGCTGCGCCAACACTGCGCAGACGCCACCTTGCGGACCCTGGTCGTGCAGGCGCTGGACAACGCATCGGGCATCGAAGCGCTGGAACGCGGCATGGCGCAGTGGCTGCCTGCGCTCGCCGACGAGGCCGCGCAGGCGCTGCCGACCATCGCCGGCTATCGCGTGCTTCGCTTTGTGGGCGCCGGCGGCATGGCCAGTGTGTTCGAGGCCGAGCGCGAGCTGCCAGGCGGTCCGCAGCGGGTGGCGCTCAAGCTGTTGCGCATCGATGTGCACGATGCGGACGAGCGTCGTCGATTCCTGCAAGAACAGCGCATTCTGGCGCGGCTGCAGCATCCGCATATTGCCCAACTGCTCGATGCAGGCTTTTCGCCCACGGGCACGCCGTTTCTCGCCCTCGAATATGTGGCGGGCGACAACCTGGTCGCCCATGCCCAACGCATGCACCTGTCGCGGCGCGAACGGCTGGCACTGTTTATCGATGTCTGCGCCGCGGTGGAGCACGCGCATCGCGCCCTGATCGTGCACCGCGACCTGAAACCCAGCAACGTGCTGGTGGGGGCGGATGGTGGCGTGAAGCTGGTGGATTTCGGCATCGCCAAACTGCTCACCGGCGATGGGGAGCGCACGCGCACCGAGGCACGACGTCTCACGCGTTCCTATGCGGCACCGGAGCAGTTTGCGGGCGACGTGGCGACGACGGCGATCGACGTCTATGCCCTGGGCATCCTGCTTGCCGAGTTGTTGGAGGAAAAGGCGCCGCGCAGGGACGGCGAGCACGGCATCGACGAAGAGGCATGGCGGCGAACGCTGGGCGTCGATCTGCACGCCATCGTGCAGCAGGCCACACGTGCAGAACCCGCTCGCCGCTACGCAGGCGTCGCGGCCTTGAGCGACGATGTCCAACGCTATATGGATGGCAAGCCGCTGCAGGCGCGCGCCGATACGCTGAGCTATCGCGTTCTCATGTTCACCCGCCGGCATGCACTCGCCGTGTCGCTGGGCGCAGTGATTGCCGTGCTGCTCGCTACCGCGACGGCTGTCGGTGTGTACGAAGCGCGCGAGGCCAGTCGCGCTGCGAACACAGCGCACGCACAAGCGATCGCCGCCGAGAGCGAAGCGCAGCGTGCGGGCGCGCTCAAATCATTTCTGGAAGGTCTGTTCGATAGCTCATCGCACGGCACGGAAGCAAATGAGACGGCACAGGAACTGCTTGCGCGAGGACGCGAACGCGCCGACCGTGACTTTGCCATGCAGCCTGCCCTGCGCGCGGAAATCATCGCCCTGGTCGGCGATCTCGAACGCCGCAGCGGTCATCCGGAACGCGCCTGGCTGCCGCTGCAGGAAGCGGCTGCACTTGCCAACATGCAGTTTGGTCCCACCGACCCGCGCACCCTGCACGTCGAATACCTGCTGGCCAAGGAAGCCGACGAGCTGGGCCGCGTTCGCGACGCCACCGCAAGATTGCAGCACGCCATCGAGGCGTTCGAGCGAGGCCCGCATCGGGATTCCACCGAAGAGGTCCTCGCGCTGGCCTGGCTGGCCGGGCTGGACGAGCGTATCGGCGAATCCGCCAAGGCCATCGAGGTGGGCGACAAAGCGCTCGCCCTTGCACGGCGCTCGCTACCGGTGGACAGCGATGCACTGACCGAGGCGGTGATGAATCTGGGCTGGATCCAGATGGATGCCGGCCACGCCGACAGCGCCGCGCCGTTGCTGCGCGAAGCGCTGGCCCGCAAGCGCAGCCATCTGGGCGCCGGCCATGCCGAGGTAGCCGATGCGATGACCATCCTGACCTCGGACCTGGTCAAGCAGGGCCGCTATGCCGAGAGCGAACAGACGATGCGCGACGCGCTCGATATCGATGCCAACGCCTACACGCACCCCAATGCGCACACGGCGTGGCACCTCAACGACCTGGCCAATGTGCTCGCCTACGAAGGCAAGTTCGACGAGGCCAGCGTGTTCTACGCCAAATCCGTGGCCATCGACCAGGCGCTGGCGCCGGCCGGCGCGCTCAATGAAGCCATCAGCATCGGCAATCTGGCGCGGCTGCAATTTACGCAAGGCGCATATGCCGCCGCCGAAACCGGGCTCAGGGAGTCGATCAACCGCAAGCAAAGCTTGCTGGGCGCCGACTATGCCGACAACGGGCGCAGCTATGATCGAGCCTGCCTCGCGCAGGTGCTGATTGCACGCACGCATCTGGACGAGGCGCGGCTCATCATCGACAGCGCGCTGCTGGAAGCGCGGCAGCGACACCGCGACGCCCACCCCGACATCGCGTTTGCGCTTACCGTCGAAGCCCAATTGATGGCCGCGCAAGCGGCGAAAGAGCGCGCTGCCGCAGTCGCGGGAGAAGCGGTTGCCATGTATGCCGGCCTGGACGACCGTCATTCGGAAAAGGCCATACGCGCGGACCTGCTGTTCGCCGACACGCTGCATGCGCTGGGTCGCAACGACGAGGCTGCCGCCCAACTGGGCAAGGCTTTGGATGCGGCCAAGGCGATCACGCCACGAGCAACCGCACTGATGGCCTTGATCGATGCGCATCTGGCCCGTGTCGATGATGCGCTGGACCAACATGCCGAGGGCGATCAACGGCGCGCTGAGGCCACGTCGCTGCTGGCCGAGCTGCAAGCAGGCCCCAACAGCGACCGCGACGCCGCGACACGCTGGCTTGCCGGCATCACGACCAGGCCACGCAGTCCATAAAAGCTCCGGTTGTTACCCTGCCCGATGCGGTGCGACCAGGCTCGTATCCTGGCGATTCGCCCACCGGTTCAACCAGGCACACAACACCAGCAGTACGGCAGTGACGAAGAACACATCGCGCAATCCCACCCACGCGCCGATCTGGCCGCCGATCAGCGGCCCTATCACTTGACCGGCAAATTGCGCGGATTGCAGATAACCCAGCGTCTTGCCGGTCTTGCGGTCCTCGACCAGGGCGCGCACGCCCTTGGCCACCGCGGGCAGCATGCCGGCCATCGACATGCCCATCAGCCCGCGCAGCACGGCCAGTTGCCACCACTGCGTCACGAACGCCTGCGGCACCATCAGCAGCGCCGTGACCAGCAGACATCCGATGATCACCTTGTTGCTCCCGACGCGATCGGCCAGGGAGCCAAGCCGCGCTGAAGTGAGCATGCTGCCGAAGGCGGACGCTGCCATCACGATGCCGGCCATGCGCGCGAGGTGGTCGTGCGGCACGCCAAGCTGGGCGATATAGACCGTGATGATGGGCTCGATCGACATATTGGCAAGCAACACCATCATGGCTGTAACCAGCAGGGTGACGATCAAGCCCTTGTGCGCCATGCCGGTGGTGTCGTCGCTGCTGCCCAGCGGCGCGCGAGTGTCCAACTCGTGGTTGAAATCCTCCCGCACGAAAAAAATCGTGACCAGGGCCGCCACGCCGATCACGCCGCCGCCTACGAAGAACGTGCCGCGAATACCGACGAGATCCGGCAGAAAGCCGCCGACCAGCGGTCCGATCAGACTGCCGGACAGCGCACCGATCGACAGCACGCCGAGCGCCCAACCCGACCGCTCGCGTGGCGCCTGCGTGCCGACCATCACGGTAGCCGCCGACGCATAGCCACCCACCAGGCCAGCCACCAGGCGCAGCGTCACCAGTTGCGTGACGGTATGCGCGGTGCCGATCAGCGACATGACAATCGCCATGCCGATCGCCGCGCGCACCAGCATGGGTTTGCGGCCGTAGCGATCCGCCAGGTGGCCCCACAGGGGCGCGGTCAGCGCGGTGCCAAGAAACGTCGCGCCGAAGGCGATACCCGACCACTGCACAATCGCCGATGGTGTATGAGCGCCCAGCTGCTCCACATAAAGCGGCAGGAACGGCAGCAACATGCTCAGACTCACCAGCGTGGTGAACGAACCAAACACCGCGATGGCAAGATTGCGCTTCCAGTAGGCCTCGTTGCGTTCGGCGTAGCTGGCGGTAGCGCGATTCAATGGGACGGACGGCTGGGATGCAATGATCTGGGCGGACATGCGTTCGGTTCGACTTTCGTGGCAACGTTGACTCGGCGCAAGCGTTCGATGGCGCGATCGCTCGCGCCACCGCAGGCGTTATTTCTTTTCCGCGGCGCGTTGCGCTCGGAATTCGGCGGCTGGCAGTCCACCCCAGCCCCAGTTTTCCATCTCCACTTCATCGATGACGACGAAGGTCGAATCCAGCGGCTTGTGCAGCACGTCGAGCAGCAGCTGGCTCACGCCCTTGATCAGCAGCGCCTTCTCTTCGGCGGTCACTGCGCTGCGGCCCGGCGCGGAACCCTCACGGGTGACCTTGATGTTCACGATAGGCATGGTCTTCTCCTTGAAGTAATGCACGGTGGACGAAATGCCACCTCGTTACGGCGGCAAGGGGTGGACGTTTGCCCACCCCTCGTGAGGACTTAGTGACCGGCGCTCTGGCCACCGTCGACGTGCAGGATCTCGCCGGTGACAAAGCCCGCGTTGTCGAGGTAGATCACCGCGTCGGTGATGTCGGCGATATCGCCCATGCGACCCACCGGGTGCAGGCCCGCCAGCGCACCGTGCGTTTCCACGCCGTGCATCGGCGTCTTGATCACGCCCGGCGCCACGGCGTTCACGCGGATGCCGCGCTTGGCGTACTCGATGGCGAGCGAACGCGTGGCGGCGTTCAGGCCACCCTTGGTGAGCGAAGCGAGCACCGAGGGCACGCCGTCGATCGCGTGATCGACCAGGCTGGTGGTGATGCTGACGATGTGGCCGCTGCGCTGCTTCTCCATCTCCGCAATGGCGAACTGCGTGATGTGGAAGAAGCCGTTGAGATTGACCGAGATATTGTCGGCGTAGTCTTGCTCGGTGAATGCGGTGAACGGCTTGGCGGTGAAGATGCCGGCGTTGTTCACCAGCGTGTCGATGCGACCGAAATGCTTGATCGCCTCTTCCACCACGCGCTTGGCCACGGCACGGTCGCCGATATCACCGGCCACCGTGATCACGTCCGGATCGCTGGACGGCTTGATCGAACGCGAGTTGGCGACCACGCGATAGTTGCGGTCGCGGAATGCCTTGACCAGGCCCGCGCCAATGCCTTGCGACGCACCAGTGATGACGGCGACTTTCTGCTGATTGCTCATGAGTGTTTGCTCCAGATGGGGTTGGGGGATTCAGTTGAAGACTGATCGGCTTCGTTTGCCGACACCCACAATTTAGGAGCGCAACAGGCGTTCGAGAATTCCTGCTACTCGGCAGACACTCTTCCGCGTGGCGGTTGAATCAGCGTTTCCGGCGGGGAGGCCGCGTCCTTGGCCAGGGAGGCGAAGCGTGCGCGCAGGCGCGGCAAGGCGAAGTCGACGAAGGCCCTCACCTTGGGCACGGCAAGTCGTCCGTACGGCGACACGATGTTGACGGGAAACGGCGCCGGCTCCTCATCGGCCAGCAGCACCTGCAACTTGCCCTGTTTGATTTCCGGCGCCACGTGGTAGGACAGCAGGCGTGTCACGCCGTATCCATCCACCGCCGATTCAACCGCTGCGCGAATGTTGTTGACCACCAGTCGCGCCGTGAACGACACCGAACGCGACACGGACGAGCCTTCCAGTGGCGGAAAACTCCAGGAATCCATGCCCATGTTCTCCATCGCGATGATCTGCTGCTTGCCCAGGTCGGCGATGCCGGCAATGCGCGGGTGCGTGGCCAGGTACCGCGGCGACGCCACAATCACGCGGCGCACCTCGCCGATGGGATGCGCCACCAGGGTGGAGTCGGACAGATGGGTGATGCGCAGGGCCAGGTCCATGCCCTCCTCGACCAGGTTGACCGGCCGCTCGAGCAGATGGAGCCGCACATTCACGGTGGGAAATTCATCCATGAAGGCATCGACGATGGGGCGCAGGATTTCCACGCCGGAAAATACCGTGGCGGAAATCGTCAGCGTGCCGCGTGGCACCGAACGTTCGCCAGCCGCATTGCGATCGGCTTCCTCAAGATCCGCCAGCAGCTTGCGGCAGGCGATGGCGTAGCGCTCGCCTGCTTCGCTCAATTTGATCGAGCGTGTGGTCCGGTGCAGCAAGGGCACGCCCACGTGGTCTTCGAGAAACGCGATGGCGCGACTCACGGCCGCCGCCGAACGCCCGGTCTTGCGGCTCGCGCCGGCGAGGCTGCCCTCGTCGAGCGCGGCGACGAAAACCTTCATGGCATCGATGCGATCCATAGGACGAGCCTTGCCTGTCAGCGCGAAAACGTGGGTCGGGGAAGTGTCCTACAACTGGTCCAATCGCGCATCGAACCCTTCAACTCAGCCCGTGGCTTGCCGCCATTCGCCGATCAAGACCTGCATCAATGAGCGCGTGGACATGGCGCGCGCCAGCGGCGCGCCCTGCCCGGCCCAGTGTGCGCCATAACCTGCTTCACCGGCCGCGCGGCCCGCTGCATTCAGTGCCTTGCCTGCGTCGTAGGCGATCGGATAGTCGGGTACGTCGGCGTTGGGCACGCTGGCGCCCAGCCGCGTGAACAGGCTCGCCAGGCTGCGCGCCGGTCGACCGGAGACGGCACGCGTCATCACGGTGGCGTAGGCAGCATCGCTGGCCAGCGCCTTGCGATAGCCGGCATCGGCGAGGGATTCGTCGGTGGAGACAAAGGCCGTGCCCAGTTGCGCCGCGGCTGCGCCCAGCTTGAGCACGGCGGCGATGCCGGCACCGTCCATGATGCCGCCCGCGGCGATCACGGGAATGCGCACGTTTTCCACCAGCAACCGGGTCAAGGCCAAGGTGCCCAGCTGGCTGTCCTCATCATCGGGATCGAACATCCCCCGATGACCGCCCGCCTCATAGCCCTGCGCAATCACCGCATCGATGCCGGCGGCTTCCACCGCCTTGGCTTCGCGCACATTCGTGGCCGATGCCATCAGGTAAATGCCGGCGCCATGGAGCGCCTTGATCTGTTCGGCCGTGGGCAGACCAAAATGAAAGCTCACCACGGCCGGTCGTTCCTCGACCAGCATGGCGAGCATGTCGTTGTCGACCAGGAAAGACGTGTAGATCTCGCCCAGCGACGATGGCGGGGTCGCCCCGAAGCGTTGGAACTCCGGCGCGAGTCGCGCGATCCAAGCCGCCTGCCTGGCGGCATCCGCATGCGCCGGCCGGTGCACGAACAGGTTCACATTGAGAGGGCCCTTGCTCAGCTGGCGAAACGCGTGGATGGCTTCACGCGCCTTGCCTGCCGTCATGGCGCCCACGCCCAGCGAACCCAGGCCGCCGCTATCGCTCGCCGCTGCCGCCATGGCCGGAGACGATATGCCGGCCATGGGGGCCTGGATGATGGGCACGCTGATGCCGATCGCGCGGAGCAATGATGAAGACGCGGCATTCGCCATGACGGGCCACTCCAGGCTCTGGGGGGATGCATGCGACTTTACGCGCCCCGCCCGTCACCTCGAAACCATCAGAGCCGGCAGTCAGTCTTCCATCGTGCGGAACAATCCCCGCACGCCGCTTCAGGCCTTGGCCACGCCGTAGCGCGACGCGGGCTGCGAATGGGACAGGTTGGGCATCAACTTCTGGCGCGCGTCTTCATAGGCGCTCCAGTCACCCGCATCGGGCAAGGCCGGCACGGTGAACACTTCGCCCTGGTCCAGGCCTGCCAGCGCCGCGTCCACCATGTCGGCAGCCGACATCACCCATGCCGGCGGCAGGTTGCTGACCGGATGGCCGAGCACGTCCCAGAACTCCGTCGCGGTCGCACCCGGCAGTACGGCCTGCACACGCACGCCCTTGTCCGCCAGCTCGTGCTGCAGGGAGCGGGTGAAGGCGAGCACATAGGCCTTGCTGCCGCCGTACACGCCGTTGAGCAGTTCCGGCGCCACCGCCACGATCGAGGCGATGTTGATCACCGTGCCATTGCCCCGCTCCACGAGGCCCGGCACCGCTGCATAAGTGAGGCGCGTGAGTGCGTTGACGTTGAGCGAAATCATCTCCGACATGCGCGCCACATCCGACTGCAGCAGCGGCGTGGCGGCGCCGAAACCGGCGTTGTTCACCAGCACGGTGATGCTGCGATCGGTGCGCAGCAAGTCTTCCACCTTGGCCAGATCGGCGGGCTCGCTGAGGTCGGCGGGAAAGACCTGCACGCTGCGGCCGGTCGCGTCGGTCAGGCGGCGCGCCAGCTCGGTCAGGCGTTCGCGGTTGCGCGCCACCAGGATCAGGTCATGGCCGCGGCGAGCCAGGCGCTCGGCGTAAATGGCACCAATGCCCGAGGAAGCGCCAGTGATCAGGGCGGTGCCCTTGGTTTGCGTCGTCATATCGATACTCCACAGCGTCCGGCGGGATGCCGGCGTCTGGAGAACGTTGTAAGCTCTGCGCTTGAAGACTTAAATGTCGCATATGCCACCTTTTAGGCCATAGCGAGGCCGAGCCATGCAAGTCATTGGTTTTGTAATGTTTCCTCAGTTCCAGGCGATGAGCCTGGCGGCGGCTTCGGCCTTCGAATTCGCCAATATCGAGCTGGGCGAGACGGTTTACGACGTGCGTTTCCTGTCCGAAACCGGCGCCACCATCCGCAGTTCGTTCGGCATGGCCACCCAGAGCGAACCGTTTTCAGCGCAGCCGATCGATACCTTGCTGATCTGCGGCGGCGTGGGCGTGCCCGAATCGACGCCTGCGCTGCTCGACTTCATCCGTGAGGCGCCCGCCCGCACAAGACGCATCGCTGCCATCTGTACAGGCGCGTTTCTGCTGGCCGAAACCGGCCTGCTCGATGGACGCCGCGCCACCACGCATTGGCTGCTCGCGCGCGACCTGGCCGAGCGCTTTCCCAAGGTGCAGGTGGAAGAAGACCGCATCTTCATCATCGACGGGCCGATCTGGACCTCGGCCGGCATGAGCGCCGGCATCGACCTGGCGCTGGCCATGGTGGAGAAGGACCTGGGCGCCGAAGTGGCGCGCCAGGTGGCGCGCAAGCTGGTGCTGTATCACCGGCGCGCAGGCGGACAATCGCAGTTTTCCACGCTGCTGGAACTGGAACCCAAATCGGACCGCATCCAGAGCGCGCTGACCTACGCCAAGAGCCATCTGCAATCGGCACTGTCCGTGGAAGAGCTCGCGGCAGCCGCCAACCTCAGCGCTCGCCAGTTCAGCCGCGCGTTTCGCGCGGAAACCGGGCAATCGCCGGCGAAAGCGGTGGAGCATCTGCGCATCGAGGCGGCGCGACTGATGATGGAGCAGACGCGCCATCCGGTCGAAGTGGTGGCGCGTGAAGTGGGTTTCGCCGATCGCGAACGCATGCGCCGCGCATTCCTGCGCGCGTTCGGGCAGCCGCCGCAGGCGATCCGGCGACAGTCATCGCTGCCTGAAGCGGACGAGCTGGCGACGGCCTAGGATGCGGGTCGATCAGCGCGGGCGTGCATGCGGCCGTAAGCGCCGGGCGGCGCGCCGTAGCGCGTCTTGAAGGCGCGCGTGAAAGCCGCTTCCGAGGCATAGCCGGCGAGCTCGGCCGCCCTGCCCGCCGACAAGGTGCCAGCGCGCAGCGATTGCGCGGCCACGGCGAGCCGCACGCCATTGACCCACTCCATCGGCGTCATGCCGCTGATCTCGCTGAAGTGCCGCGCAAAGCTGGCGCGCGAGATATGCGCAAGGTCAGCCAGGCTCTGCAGCGTCCACGCCTGCGCCGGGTCCTTCAGCACGGCATCCACCACGTTGGCCAGCCTTGGATTGGCCAGCAGGCCGAGTATGCCCAGCTGCAGATGTCCGCTCGCCGTCATGCTGCGCAGGATCAGCGTGAACATCGCGCCAGTGACCATCTCGACCACCGCGCCGCCGCCCGGCAGCACGCGCGCCGCTTCATCGCGCAATACCTGGATCAGGCCCAGCAGCGCATCGCGACGATCAGTGCGCACATGCAGCACCTTGGGCAAGCCCGTCCATAACGCGTCCGTCGCACCCGACAGCTCGAACTGGCCGCACAACATGTCCAGTGCCGGGCCCTCGCCGCCATGTTCAATCAGGGTGACGCGTCCCTGCGAGCGGCGGCGGTTTTCCAGCTCAGGCCGACGACCGTCGGCGCCTGCCACGGCGCTGCGCAGGATGTGCGCGTCGCCATAGGGAAACAGCAACACGTCGCCCGGCGCCAGTGCGGTGGTCTTGCCGTCGATCTCCAGCTCGGCGCTGCCCTGCAGGATCACGTGGTAGGGCAAATGGTTCGGCGGCAACGGCGGGTGATCGAGCGTCCACTCCCCGGCAAAGCGGCATTGCAACTCCACCGAACCGGTGGGTGCAATGGCATGGACCAGGCGATCGAGGCCATCCATCGAGGTGAGACTCCGGAGCAAGAGGTTGAGACGCGCGTGTGCGGACCAGCGCGGCCGTCGTTCCTATCATTTTCACACGGTCAAGCTTCTCCCACACCGGTTTCATCAACTCAATCTCGGAGTACATGTCATGAACCGTCTCACCACGATCAACAATATCGCCGACGCCCCTGAAGCCTCTGCCGCACTGTTCGCCGGCATCAAGAAGGCCATGGGCAAAGTCCCCAACGCCTATGCCACGGTCGGCAGCAGCGCACCAAACGTGCTGGCCAACGTGCTGCAGACCAATGCCGTGCTGAAGCAAGGCGAGCTGTCCGCGCTGGAACTGGAAGCGATCAACCTCGCCGTGAGCGAAGCATCGCAGTGTGACTACTGTCTGGCCGCGCACACCACGACCGGCAAGATGGCCGGCTACACCGCCGAGCAAATCATGCAGCTGCGCAAGGGTGGGCTGGAAGGCAACGCCAGGATCGATGCGCTGGTGAAGTTTGCGCTGACCCTGGTCACCACCAGCAACACGCTGTCCGCCGACGCCGTGGATCGCGTCAAGAACGCCGGTTACAGCGATCGCCAGATCGTGGAAGCCATCCTCGCCATCAGCGCGATCCTGTTCACCAACATGGTCAATCGCGTCAACGACACGGTGCTCGACTTCCCGAAAGCGGCGTAACGCACGGGCACGGCCGCGACCCTGATCGCGGCCGTGCCGGTTCAGATGGCCGAGCCGTCCTGGTCCTCTTCGGATCGGCCCATGCAGGCGGGATGACCGCAATGGCACTGGCCCTCGATGTGACCCGAAGCCTGCGCCTTGCGGCAATGGGAGCTGCAGAACTCACCCGGCTTCTCCACATAGCATTGGCAGGGTGGATACGCGCATTGGAAACCGGTCGGCATAGCCAAGCTCCCGTGTTGGAAAACGCTAGCGTAGGCTTCCCCGCCCCTGCATAGGTCACGGCCGCGTCAGCAAGGCGTTGCCGTTTCGATAGGTTCACTGCGACGTCTGGTGTGTCCATCGCATGTGAATCCAGCGTTTGGACAACGGTATATGCGCGACAAGAAGATGCACACACCGATGTCACACGTCCGGGAGTGCGCTGGCACTACGGTCGACGCCACTCCCCTGCGGATCAAGGTGGCAGCCATGAAACAAACCTCTCTCATCATCGCCGCGGCATTGTTGATCTCCGTGCCGGTATGCAACGACCTGTGGGCACAGGCCGCCACATCGGGCGCGTCGCCGTCGGCCAAGAGCCCGGTGTCGGACCAGGAGTTCTTCACCAAGGCATCGAGCGATGGCGCGGGCGAAGTGCAGATGGCGCAACTGGCGCAGCAGAAAGCGTCCTCGCCCCAGACCAAGGCCCTGGCACAGCAGCTGATGAAGGATCACACCGCCGCCAACAAGCAACTGGCGGCACTGGCCAATCGCAAGCACGCCAACGTGGTGCTGCAGCCGCAGCCCTCTGACGTCATGGACAAGTTGCAGAGCTTGAGCGGCAGTGATTTCGACAAAGCCTATGCCTCGGCCATGGTGGGCGGACACCAGAAGGCCATCGAACTGTTCGATGCCGCCTCGCACAGCAGCGATCCGGATGTCGCCGCTTTCGCCGGCAAGACACTGCCCACGCTCAAGCATCACCTGGAAATGGCCCAGGCCTTGTCGCCCGGCCAGCCCTTGAGCACGCCCTGAGCTGTCGCACGGCAGCAGCAAACCACGCGATCCCGCGCCACGGGATCGCGTGGTCATGGCTTGGGCGCCGTCAGTGCGTAGACGCAGCCGGAGCCGGTGAGCTCTGCGGATACGCCGGGCTGGGCGTCATCGCGGTGCTGCTGGGCGACGTCGTCGTGGCGGGCATCGCCGGCGATGGCGCTGCGGAGCTGGCGGGTGCCGGCGGCGGCGAGGCGCTGTCGTCACCCTGGTGACTGCAGCCGGCAACGGCTAGCAAAGCGAGCAACAGCGGCGCACAGACCTTGCGGGTCGGGAAAACCATGTCTTACCTCCATGGGCGTTGGTTCAACTGAGTTTGACGCGATGCGCAGTGATTCACGCACGCGCCTTGCGGGTACGGGCAGCTTTCTTGGCGGCGGCGGAACGGCCTGCTGCACCTTTGGTACGCGCGGCCTTCCTGGCTGCCGCCGATCGCGATGCGCTGGTCCGTTTGCGCGCACTGCTCTTGGCCTGCCTGGACAAGGCAGTGTGGGATGCCGCCGCATGACCTTCCTTCTTCAACGCGCCACTGGTGGCGCGCGAACGGGTGGTAGAGGTCTTGCGGCGATGCTTGGATGCGGTTTCGTCCTGCGCGGCTTTCTTGCGCGTGGCCTTGCTGGCGGTCTTGCTGACCGGCGCTTTCACGCCGGCGCGGCGGGCCTTGGACAAGCCAATGGCGATGGCCTGTTTGGCCGAGCGTGCGCCGTGTTTGCCTTTGCGCACATGCTCCATCTCTTCACGCACGAACTCGCCAGCCTGCGTGCCGGCCGATTTTCCTTGCCGTTTATCGCGCGCAACGGCCTTGCGCGTTTTTGCCTCGGGCATGGGGCGGACTCCTGTTCGAGTGTGTCTAAACGTCTAAGCCACGAGATGTGCAGCTGGCGTCATCCTTTTGCACATCAAGGGAAAACATTCAGTGGACACTCATGCTGATGCCCTGCCGGTCACGCCGCGCCATCGCCCGGTTAACACCTGTCATGCAAGGCTTTGCGAGCCGAGCCATCCCCGCGGGAGAGAGCCATGAGCGCCCTTATCGTTGCCAAGTTCAGCAATCAGTTCGGCGCGGCGTCCGCGTTCGACAAACTGATGTCGCGCGGTCTTCCTCGTCGCAAAGGTGTGGTCCAGTGCGATGAAAGCGTGGGTGGGTGCGCGGCAAGCGCCAGTGCGCCGACCAGCGTGGTGTCGCGCGTCAGCCACCGCGGCGAACGCGAAGGCAAGCAACATCATCTGCGTGAACCCGCCAGCTTGCCGCCGGCGGTCGAGATCGGCTTCGCGGTGCTCAGCGTGGAAATCGATGACGATGCTCAGATCGAGGAAGTCTCGGACATCCTGCGTGGTCTGCACGCTGTCGACGTGCACGTGCTTCCCGGTGAATCGCTGCGGGAAGACGATGCGTCGCTGTGGCCGGAACAGGCCATGGGCAGCCAGACAGACGTGGATCGCGCGATTTTTGCCTCGCAGCAAGGCAAGCCGCGCCTGCATTGAGTCATCAGCTCGCCGGTGGCGCGTCGTATCGGGACAGGCCATCGAGCACGGGACCCAGGGCCTTCATCAGCTTGTTCAGCAGGCGCTCGACCTCCTCTGGTGGCGCACCTTCCTTGCAAGCATGCTGCAACTCGCCGGCGGCCGCGGCGACATCGATCGCGCCGATGTTGGCGGCCGATCCACGCAGGGTGTGGGCCATGCGATAGGCCACAGACGCGTCGTCCCCCTGCCTCGCCTGATGGAATGACTGCTCGAAGTGCGCGTTGCTCTCGAGGAACAGGTGCAGCAGCCGCCGATACAGCGAGGCGTTGTCGCCACAGGTGCGCAGACCCGCCGCTTGATCGATGCCGGGAAGCACAGCCGAGGCCACCACGGTTTCCCCGCCAGGCCCAGGCGATGCAGACTCCGCGTGACGCGGTTTGATCCATCGCGCCATGGTGGCGAACATGCGGCGGATGTCGAGCGGCTTGGCGATGTGGTCGTTCATGCCCGCCGCGATCGCCCTCTCGCGATCGGCAGCGAGCGCGTCGGCCGTCATCGCGATAATGGGCAGGGCGGTGAGGTGCAATTGCTCACGGATGGCGCGCGTCGCGGCGTAGCCATCCATCACCGGCATCTGGCAATCCATCAGCACGCCGTCGACATCGGCATCCTGCCTCAGGCGCTCCAGCGCTTCGCGCCCGTTGCCGGCCGTGACGACTTCGATGCCCGCGCGCCGCAGCAATTCGGTGGCCAGCTCGCGGTTGAGATCGTTGTCCTCCACCAGGAGCACGCGGCTACCGGCGAGCGACACGGCCTCAGGTTGCGACGGATGAGCCGTCATCTGGGTTGAGCCTGCCAAGGCCGGCGCAAGCGCGTTCCGCAACGACTCGCGCAAGCCCTTCGGCGTGATTGGCTTGGTCAGCACATCAAGGCGTGCATCCACCTCCATGGCATGGGCGATGGCAGCGTCGTCGCCCTGGACAAAGGCGATCACCACCAGTTGCTCCGCGCCCGTCGCGTGCGCGGGTTGCTTCAGTTTGTCGATGACGGTTTGGAAGCCGGGCAAGCGCGCATCGATCAGCACGACGCTGTACGGGCGTGCCGCGTCCCTGGCGTCCGCCAGCTGCTGCTGCGTCTGCTCGTCGCTCGCCACCGCATCCACCTCAAAGCCCAGCCTGCGTGCCATGCCGGCGACGACGGCACGCGTCACCGCGCCACCTTCGACGACGAGCAGCCGTGTACCTGCCGGCGCCAGCCACGGCCTCTCACCTGCCCCCTCTGGCGCCGCGCCCACGCGCACTTCGACGTGAAAGGTGGATCCTTGTCCCGGCGCGCTGTCGACCCAGATCGTGCCGCCCATCATTTCCGCCAGTGTTTTGGAGATCGCCAGGCCCAGTCCGGAGCCGCCGTATTTTCGCGTGGTGGACGAATCGGCCTGCACGAAGGGATGGAAAATGCGTTGGCACTGTTCCTCCGTCATGCCGATGCCGGTGTCGCGAATGCGGGCGTGCAGGATCACCTCATCGCCCTCCGCGCCGGACTGCTCGATGCCCACCACGATGGCGCCGTGCTCTGTGAATTTCACCGCGTTGTTGCCCAGGTTGATCAGGATCTGTCCCAGCCGCAGCGGATCGCCGATCCAGTAACGGCGCAGACCCGCGCCGTATTCGAACAGCAAGTCCAGGCCCTTCTCCTGCGCCTTGAGGCCGATGATGCCGGCGACCTGGCCAATCACGTCGTCCAGATTGAACGCCACCCGCTCCAGGCTCATGCCACCGGCTTCGATACGGGAAAAATCGAGAATGTCGTTGATGATGCGCAGCAGGTTTTCCGCGGATCGATGGATGTTCTCCAGGTAGCCGCGCTGCCTGGCATCCTGCGACGACTCCAGCGCGAGATGACTCATGCCGATGATGGCGTTCATCGGCGTGCGGATCTCGTGGCTCATATTGGCGAGGAAGGCGCTCTTTGCCCGTGTGGCCTCCTCGGCCACTTCTTTGGCGTGGCGGATGGCCGCTTCGGCCGCCCTTGCTTCGGTGACATCGAGCAACCAGGCAAGCACGCCCGCTTCGCCGTCGAAATCGATCGGCAGGAACGTCGCCACCATGTCGCGTTCGCGACGCTGCGCATCGTGCATGCGGATCTCTTCATTGGTCACCGAGCCTTCCCGCGCCAGCGTCGCCCAGATATGCGCGCGCGCCGCGGTTTCCACGTAGATCGGCGCGGTACTGTCGCCCAGGCCGGTGCCGAAGGTCTCCACGAATTTCGGATTGGCAAAGCAGATGCGTCCCTGCGTGGAGACCGCAATGCTGATGGGCGAGTTGTCGAGGATGGTCTGCAGGCGCTCCTGGCTCTGCACCAGCGCCATCTCCATCATCCGACGCTCGCTCACGTCACGCACGGCGGCGCAGACGCAACGGCCCTGCCCGTCCAGTTCGGGCAGGAACGACACGCCGATCTCCACCGACAGCTCGCTGCCGTCCCTGCGCCTGCCGCGCAGATCGACATTGCCTCGACCCATCTTGCGGCTGACGCCCTCGGCGAAGAACGCTCCGCGCAGCCCCCGGTGTTTCCCATGGATGCCGGCAGGCACGAGCTGTTCCACCGGCACGCCGTCCAGTTCGCCCTTGGCATAGCCGAAAATGGTCTCCAGACGCGGATTGGCCAGCAGGATGCGCCCCTCCTGGTCGACGATCATCATGCCGTCGGGTGCCGATTCAATGATTCCGCGATACCACGCACGGGCGGCTTCGATGGCGCGCTGGGTGGCCTCCAGCTCCCTGGTTTTCTCCGAAAGCGTGGTGGCCTGCCGCGCGGCCAGTTCGGCGTGCTCCTGGCTCTTGGCGAGCAGACTGCGCAGATCCGCGGCGCGCTCGAGCAGATCCACGTTCATCGCCAGCAGCGGCATCAATTCGTCCAGCAGTTCCAGCTGCGCCTCATCGAATGGCGACAGGCTGGCCAGTTCCACCACGCCCAGCGGTCGATCGTTGCGCAGGATAGCCATCACCACGAGCTGGGCGGGCCTGGTGCCGCCCAGGCCGGAGGCAATCTTGAGGTAGTCCGCCGGCACCTCGCGCAGGCTGAGCGTCTTGCCATCCAGCGCGCATTGTCCCACCAGCCCCTCGCCCAGCATGACGAACTCGCGCGCATCGGCGGCGGCATAGCTGCCTGTCAAACGCAGTCGCTGCATGCCCGGTTCGAAGATATAGAGCGCGCCATGGTTGATCGCCAGCAGGGGCGCGAGTGCGCAGAGGAAGCGATCGGCCAGCGCATCCATCCCGGTCAGCGATTGCAGCTCGCCGGCGATCGCTGCCACGTGTGTCTTCACCCAGCGCCGCGCCGCCATCTGCCGCGCCTCGTCCCGCAAGGTGACGATGGCGCGCGCCAGTTCGCCGGCTTCGTTTGGATACTCCGTATAAGGCACCGCGATATCCAGTTGCCCGGCGCTCAACGAATCCAGTGCGCGCCGAAAGGCGGCGGCGGGTCGCCGGATGGTGCGGCTGATCAGGCTGCCGAACAGCACGCCGGCCACCAGTCCCAGGATCAGCAACCAGACCGTGAGCTGCACGCCGAACAGGTAGCGGGCATTGGCGTTCTTGACCTCGTCGTCGGCCCCTTCCCGCTTGAGGCGTTCAACGCGCTCAAGCGCATGCTTGGCCGCTTCGTCGGCGCGCTGAAATTCCGGCGACACGATCAGATCGGCGGCGGAGCGCCCACTGTCCGCCTTGGTTTCCAGCAGTTCGGCGATGGTATCCACCCGCCGCTCATAGTCGGAGAATGCGAGCTCGAACTCGGCCAGGCTGCGCACAATGGCGTCGCGGTAGATCCTGGTCCTGGCCAGCTCGATTTCGCGTCGCACCAGCGTATGCGCTCCGGCCAGCTGGTACAGCGCCTCCGCGCGCGCCGGACCCTGGCGCATGAAGACGGCTTCGCGCAGATCCTGCCCCATGTCGGCCAGCGCGGCACGTGCCGCCTCGATATGCAGCAGGCCTTGCATGTCCTGCTCGTAGAGCCGGCGCATCTGTTCTTTCTGCAGATGCTGTACGCCAAGGCTGTACACACTCAGCAAGGTCATCAGCAGAAGGATGCCGCCAAACCCCAGCTGCAGTCGTCGACGTAGCGACAGGCGTTGCAGGCGTTCGAGCAGCGCGTTCATGGCGTAGCGTCAGGTCGCCAGGTGATGCGCCGAGCCACTGTGGGCGGCCTCGTCATCGGCAAAACGATGGGCTATACCGCGAAACGTGTCCTGGATGGAAAGAAAGGCATCCACGATGTCGGGATCGAAATCGATACCGCGCTTGGCGGCAATCGCCGCTGCCGCCGCATCGTGCGTCATGCCCTGCTTGTAGACGCGCTTGCTGATCAAGGCATCATAGACATCGGCGACCGCCATCAGGCGTGCCGAGATGGGAATCGCATTTCCTTTGAGCCCCTGCGGATAGCCGCTGCCGTCCCAGCGCTCCTGGTGGCCATAGGCCATCTCCTTGGCGATGCGCAGAAACGACACGGGCGTGGTGAGCCGCTCTTCGGCGCGCTGCAAGGCGTCGCGCCCCAGCGTCGTGTGCGTCTTCATGATCTCGTATTCTTCAGGCGTCAGGCGTCCCTGTTTGAGCAGGATGCGATCGGGTATGCCGATCTTGCCGATGTCGTGCAGCGGCGCCGACTGGAACAGCATCTGGCGCGTGACTTCATCCAGCGTCGCGGCGAAACGCGGGTGATCCTGCAACTTGTCCGCCAGCGCTTTCACGTAATGCTGCGTGCGCCGGATGTGATTGCCCGTTTCGTTGTCGCGTGTCTCCGCCAACGAGGTGAGCGCGACCACGGTGGCCTCCTGGATGGCCGTCACTTCGCGCGTGCGGCGCGAGATCTCCTGTTCGAGAAAGGCATTCTGGTCGCGCAGGAAATCCGCCGCCGCCCGCAGGCGCAGATGGTTGGCCACGCGCGCCATCACCACCGGCGGATTCACCGGCTTGGTGATGTAGTCGACGCCGCCCAGCACCAGCCCGCGCGTTTCATCCTCGGGCGCGTTCAACGACGTCAGGAAGATCACGGGGATGCCGCGCGTCTCGCCATGGGACTTCAGCTGGCGACAGACATCGAAGCCCGACATGCCCGGCATCACCACATCCAGCAGGATGATGTCCGGTTGTTCGGCGGCGGCCATGTGCATGGCGGTCTCACCGTCCGGCGCCTCGATGACGCGATAAAGCGGCGTCAGCAGTTCGCACAGGATCATCCGGTTGTCGGGGGCATCGTCCACCACCAATACGGTGGGGATGCCGGTCACGCCAGTCGCACCCATGGCAACGCTCCTTCCGCATGCGGTGTGATGAGTCGTCGTGGTTGCAGGCCATAAGGCATGTCCAATCCCCCGCGGGGAACCCTGCCGATGCCGCAAAGACGCGACGTGCGCGCTGGTTTCCCAGCCGGAATAAGCGCGCAACCGACGTGAAGATCGCGCGTAGGTCCGTGTCCTCTGCGTGAGCCTCGCCAGATCTGCATCTACTTAGGGGAAATTACTTAGTCATATGCACGTAGATGTTCGCTAGCACCCTGTGTATCCAAGCGTATGAAATAGCCCGGGTCTACGCTTCGCGGGACGCCTCCGGCGCAGGTGATCCCCGACCCCACCCGGCCTGGCGCATCGGCGGAGAACAGCATGGGAGCCATGGCGAAAATCAAACACGAAATGTTGAAGATGCTGCCGCCCACCATCTTCTTCTTCGTCATGCTCAATATCGTCCTGCTGGTGCGCGCGCTGCTGACACGGGGAACCGGCCTGTCGCTGCCCACCTTCGCCACGGTGCTCATTTCCGCGCTGATCCTGGGCAAGGCGGTGCTGCTTGCCAATATGCTGCCCTTCATCAACCGCTTTCCGGAAAAACCGCTGATCTGGAACGCGGCATGGAAAACCGTGATCTACACCGTGGTCGCCACCTTCATCCACTACCTGGAGCGTCTGCACGAGTTCTGGAAGGACACGCACGATCTTTCCGCCGCCAATCACCAGCTCGTCGCCAGCATGAACTGGGCACACTTCTGGGCGATCCAGATCCTGCTGCTGGTGTTGATCTTCAACTACTGCGTGTTTGCCGAACTGGCGCGCGTGATCGGCGTGGAGCGGCTGCGCGCGATGTTTCTCGGCCCGCTGCCGCCCAACCCGAATGCGCTGGGTGGTTCTTAGGAAGCAGCCGCGTCCCGGGCTTCCACCACCGTCACCGTGGCGCTGCCCTCGGCTATCGCCAGGCATTGATCGGCTACCGCGGCGACGCCGGCGCGATGGGATACCACAATCAGCACCGTTTGCGACAAGCGGCGCTTGAGCACGGAAAGCACGGACAGTTCCGACTCCGCATCCAGCGCGCTGGTGGCCTCGTCCAGCAGCGCGATCGCCGGCCCGTGCAGCAGCACCTGGGCCAGCAGCAAGCGCTGCAGCTCGCCGCCAGACAGGCGGCTGGACGAACTGTTCAAGGTCGTATCCAGCGCGGTGGATGCATCGGCGAGGCGCTTGCCCAGGCCAACGTCGACCAGCGCCTGCAGCATCATCGCCTCCGTGGCATCCGGCGCGGCCCACAACAGGCATTCGCGCACGGTGATTTGCCACGGTCGCACGCTCTGGCTCACATAGGCCGACTTGCGCACGAGTGCGGCGTAGCTGGCGAAGTCGATGGATTTGCCGCCGACCCTCGCACGGAACATGGCGGGCGTCACCATGCCTGCGAGCACATCGACCAGGCTGCTCTTGCCGATGCCCGAATCGCCGCAGACCAGGGTCAGTTCACCGGGCACCAGGGTGAGTTCGCGCAAGTCCAGCGCCGTGGGCGCCTCAAGCCGAAGCTGATGGATATGCAGGGCCTCGTTCAAGCGTGCCGAAGAGGCCGCCTGCGGTGCCTTGGCCGCAGCCATGCCCACATGGCGAAGCCACAGTTCGAACGCCGGTATGGAAGAGCGAACCTGCTGGAACCCTTGCCGGGTGGAGACGAGATAAGGCAGCAGACGCCCCAGCAACAGGCATACCGCGATCAGGGCGGCACGGTCCACGCCGTGCCATCGATTGGCGATCAGGAAGATCGACGCAATACCGAGCGCTGCCAGCATCTCCAGCGCGAGCCGACCGGACGCGATCAACTCCTGCTGACGTCGATAGCCGCGGCCAAGCCGCTGCGCGATATCGGCGTAATGGGCCTTCTCGGCGTCTTCGCGCCCAAAGGAGCGGATATGCCGCCAGCGCCGCGGGAAATCCTCGCTCAACCAGAACAGGCGCGTGAGATCGGCCACGTATTGCCGGCTCACCACCACCTGCTCGCGACTGCTGATGCGAGCAGCGATCAAGCCGAAAGCCAGCACGAACGGAACCGCCAGCAACAGCGGTGGCGACAACCACAACGCCATGGCCAGCGTCACGGCCGCGGTCATGCCGGCTACCAGCAACTGCAATAGCGCGTTGAAGCCCTGGGTGACGACTTCGATATTGTAGGTGAGCACATTGGCCACCTCGGCCGAGGTGGCATCCGACAACGACGACAGTCGTGCATCGATCAGACGGGCATGCACCGTCTGCCTGAGCGTCATCGCATAACGCCCGCTCAGGCGCGCACCGACGCGCGCAGCCTGCCAACGCAGCAAGGCGAACAGTGCTGACGCCACCAGGAAGGCCACCGCTTGCGTATCGGCCTGGCCGCGCACCAGCCAGCCAAAACCCGACGGCAAGGGCTGGCCCGGCTCGACCAGCGGCACCAGGCAGATCGCAGCGAGATTGCCGATCAGCGCGCTGGCCAGCGACAACGCGACATACCACGCGATGCCGCCAGCCCCGAGGCTGGCGAGCGTGGCAAAAAAAGGCCGCGACAGGCCACGTAACTGCTGATGCGATCGTGCGGTTGCGTTCTGCATGACTAACCAACCACACGACTTCTTACACGCGCCCGTCGCGGCACAGGTGGCACCTGATGACAGTGCAGAAAAACCTCTCGATCCGCTTCAGCTCCCATGCCCATGGGTGCGCGGCGGGGCATGGAAGGTTGCATGCCGCGGCGGTCGCGTCAGCCCAACAGCTGCATCAAGGCGTCGACCGAGTCAGCGGGATGACGGCCACGCCGCAGCTCGTACGCGCCACGCCGCCGGATCGCGCCGACGAACGCGTCCCACCCTGGCTGCGACGCCGCGTAGGGCTGTTCCGCGCGCAGGCGCTCTTCGATCTGGTGATCGGGAATGGCCTGCACCAAGGCCTGCGGATCATCGGCCGACCGGGCCGAAGCGAACACCACGCAGGCCAGCTCCAGCGGCTCCGGCGCCAGCCGACCGTGGCCATGGCGCAGGTCCACTTCGTACTTCTCCACGCCGCTGCGGCGGCGGATCACGGGCGATTGCCCGATCCAGTCACGCAGGCGCTGCTCGTCGACGAAACGCAGGGCGTCCGCCTGCACGTGCAGATAGTTCGCCACGCCGGTGACCTTTCCGCTTGGCGGATGCACGAACACCGCATCCTCGGAAAGAAAGTCCATGCCCCGCAGCAGGCTGTGCAAGGCCAGCGTGGACTTGCCCGCACCGCTGCTGCCCATCACCAGCGCAGCCCGCCCGTGCCAGCCCACGCAGGCGCCGTGCAGCGGCGCCAGTGAAAGCGCACGCGTGGCCAGCGTGAACACGGCGAATTCGATCAGCTCATAACGCAGGTGATACGGACGCACCAGCTGATCGGCGGAGGCCACCACCAGCGCCCGGCGCTGTTCGGGAAACAGCACCGCATAGTTGTTTGCGTCCATCACGCCGCACAGGAAACCAGCCCCCGACTGCATGCGCGCCGGCGGGAGATCCTCCGTCGATGGCCCGGCACCGGCAGGTGCGAGTCGCAGCTCGACGTGAAAGCCCGGTGACGCCACCGGCAGCGCGTGGGCTGGCAGGCCCGCATAGGCCGTCGCCACCACGTCGATCAGCGCGGCGCTGTCGCTGGTGAAATGGAAATGGCCGCCCAGCACATGGACGTCCATCGAATACCGTTCAGGCATCCGTTCGAGGAAGGGATCGGGGCTGAGATCGCCCGTCAGGAGGTCCAAGGTCGCGGCCATGAGCTTCATTCGCAGGGTTGCGGCGCTGTGATAGCACAAGCCTTCACGCGGCGACATCGAAATATTTTCGAAACAGCCCGCAACCCCTGCGTCCCTGCCCGGCACTCACGTGCGACGAGCTTTGAACGCAGGAGACCGGGCCGTCGGTCTGCCGTGGAACGGGCTCACCCATTGAGGCTCTTCGAAGATGCTAACGATTCAGGTCGGCCACTCCTACTTCCTGCGGTTCGACCGCAAGCAATGGGAGCGCGGCAAGCCGTATCCGCCGCTCGCGACCCTGCATGTTGCTGCCTTGTTGCGGCGCATGGGCCACGAGGTTTCGCTGTTCGACTCCATGCTCGCCGAAGGCGTGGACGAATTCGACACGTCCTTGCGCGCCGCGTCGCCCAAGGTCGTTGTCATCTATGAAGACAACTTCAACTACCTGACCAAGATGTGTCTTGGCCGCATGCGCGACGCCGCATGCGAGATGATCGCCATGGCGCGCGCCAACGGTGCACGCGTGATCGTTGCCGGTTCCGATGCTTCCGATCAGCCGGAGGCTTTTCTCGCAGCCGGCGCCGATGCGGTGTTGATCGGCGAAGGCGTCGCGCCGTTGATCGAACTGATGGGACGGCTCGACAAGAATCCGACGATCAGCACCCAGGATTGGGTGGCCAACCTTCCCGGGGTTGCCTCGCGCAGCGCCGGACAGTTGCAGCTGACGCGAATCGGCGCCGTGCCGCCCGATCCGCGCATCGTCGGCCAGCCTGCGTGGGACCTGGTCGACATCGAGCGCTACCGCACGCTGTGGAAAGAACGCCACGGCTATTTCAGCCTCAACATGGCGGCTTCGCGCGGCTGCCCGTTCCGCTGCAACTGGTGCGCCAAGCCGATCTGGGGCAATCACTACAACCGCCGCACCGCTGAAGACGTGGCGGCGGAGATGAGTTACCTCAAGCACACCTTCCAGGCCGACCACATCTGGTTGGCCGACGACATCTTTGGCTTCCACGTGGATTGGGTGGAGGCATTCGCTGCGCATGTGAATGCATCGAACGGTTCCATTCCCTTCACCATCCAGACCCGCGCGGACCTGATGAGCGAGCGCATGGCTGCAGCACTGAGCCACGCCGGTTGCAAGGAGGCATGGATCGGGGCGGAGAGCGGCAGCCAGCGCGTGCTCGATCACATGAACAAGGGCACCAAGGTCGAAGAACTGATCACGGCGCGCGAGCGGCTCGGCGCGGCAGGCATTCGGGTGGGCTATTTCATCCAGCTGGGCTATCTGGGCGAGCAGCTCGAGGACCTGATGGCCACGCGCGATCTGATTACCCGCGCCGCGCCTGATGACATCGGCGTGAGCGTGTCCTATCCCCTGCCCGGCACGCGCTTCTACGAACAGGTGAAGGCGCAGCTCGGCGAGAAGACGCATTGGCAGGACAGCGATGACCTCGCCATGATGTTCCAGGGCGCTTACGATTCGGAGTTCTATCGCCACGTGCGCGACCTGCTGCACGAACAGGCGATCGTGCAGCAGTGGAAAGTGGTGGGCCAGACCGATCGCCATCGCACGGCGGCGCATGCGCTGGACGCGCGCTGGGACGCCCTGATCGCCACCGAGGCGGTGCACCGCACCGGCGCCGCAGAGATCACGCTGCGACCGCGAACCTCGTGCCATGTGTGATGCCTTCGCCATGTCCACCTCCATGCCACCGCTGGACGCCATCAAATCCGGTCTGAAACACACCACCGAGATGCTGGCTGCCGAACTGGCCCACCCCAGCGGCGAGACGCCGGGCTGGACCGAACTGGAATGGCGGCTGGCCACCGCGGTAGCTGCCGCGCACGGCGTCGCGTCGTTGTTCGCCCTGCAGCCGCGCTGGCAGAACCCGGGATGGTCCCGTTTCATCGACAGCCAGTACGAACACGTGGCACTGCGCCATCAACGCATCGCCTCCCTGCTGAAACGCATCGATGCCGATGCGCGCCATGCGGGTATTGCGCTGGTCGCGCTGAAGGGTTCGGCGTTGCATGCGCTCGGCGTCTACTCGCCGGGCGAACGGCCGATGGCCGACATCGACCTGCTGGTCAGCGAAGCCGACGCCGAACGCGCCGGCGCCTTGCTGGAAGCGCTGGGTTACGCGCAGTCCTACGCGTGCTGGAAACACCGCGTCTACAAACCGCTCCATGGCACGCCGACGGTGGGCCTGGGCGACCATCGCGACACGCCGGTCAATATCGAGCTGCATACGCGTATCCAGGAACGGCTGCCGGTGGCGACCGTCGATATCACTGAGCGCATCTATCCGCGCCATCCATTGCCGGGCATCCAGCCCTACCCCTCGCTCGGTGCGTTGATGTGCCATCTGCTGCTGCATGCCGCGGGCAATATCTGCAGCCGCACGCTGCGCCTGATCCATCTCAACGACATTTCGCTGCTGGCCTCGCGCATGCAGCGCAACGACTGGCATGTCCTGTGGGATCACGACACCGACGAGGCACCGTGGTGGGCACTGCCGCCGCTGCAGCTGGTGTCGCGCTACTACCAGGGCGCCGTGCCGGCTGCCTTGCTGTACGAGCTGGAATTGGACTGTCATGCGCTGCTGCGCAGCGTCTCGCGCCATCACACGCTCACCCAGGTGTCCTGCTCGGAGCTGTGGCTGCATGCGTGGCCGGGCCTGGAATGGGTGCGCTCGGTACGCGAAGCAGGCCACTACCTGCTCAACCGCCTGCGCCCCTCCGAGGAGGCCAAGCAGGAACGCGACGACATGATCCGCACCCAGCTCTGGCTGCAAGGCTCGCCATGGGCGAAGTCGCGCCAGCTGAGCCGCATCGTCACCCTGCTGACCCGTTCGGTGCCACGCATGGACACCATGTACGTGGTGCGCGCCGCGCTGACGCAAACCACCACGAGCCGGGCTCAGCGCCCGGAACCGGCCGTCAGCACCTGCAGATAAAGTGCTTCGAAGGCGCGGGCGGTGTAGTCCGCATCTTCGGTGACCGCGCGACGCTGCGCAGCCACCGCCAGGCGCAGGCGCAGCTCGTCATCGGCCAATACCTGCCTGATCGACTCCGCCAGCGCTGCCCAATCACCCACCGGTACTGCCAACGCCGCACTCGGCGACCATTCCGCCAGATGGCCCACGGCGGTGCCGACCGTGGGCAGCCCCATCACTGCCGCTTCCAGCAATACCAGCGGTCCGGCCTCATGGCGCGATGACATCACCAGCACGTCGGCCGCTTCCATCATCGGCCGCAACTCGCGCTGCGTCTTGAAACCATGAAAGTGCACGTGGCCGTTGAGCCGCAGCTCGCGCGCAAGTCGCTGGATCTCGCCATCGAGCGTGTCCACGCCCACGATATCCATCTGGAAGTCCACACCCGATTCGGCCAGCACGGTCAGCGCCCGCAGCAAGGTCGATTGATCCTTGACGCGATTGAGGCTTGCCACATGGATCAAGCGCGCGCGACCGGTGCGACGACAGCGCGGCGGCAACGGCGGCCACGCGCGCAGATCCACGCCCAGCGGCACGCGACGGGCGCGCAGTCCCAGCGCCTGCAGCGAGTCGATGATGGGCACGCTCGCCGCGGTCACGGCGTCCGCACTGCGCAGCACCAGCGCTTCGCGAATCCGCCCTTTCAGGCGCTGGCGGCCGCCATAGCCGATATCGTGCAATGCGACCAGCTCGCCGCCGGCGATATGCACGAAGCTGGGCAGGCGCAGCAGCATCGCTGCCGCCACCGCTACGAAACTGCATGAGCCGGAAAAAATCGCCTGCACCAGGTCAAACGGCGCACGGCGATGCTCGTTGCGTATCGCCTGGATGGCGCGCAGGCGCGACCAGCCATCGCCGATGTTGTGGATGTGCGCGCCGGCCAGATGCCAGCAGTCGGCCGACGCTTCCTGGCGCAGGGCAAACACGTGCACTTCGTGCTCGCAGGCAAGACGGCGAATCAAGGCCAGCAACACGGGGATCACGCGGAATTCGCCGCTGCGATCGACGCCGCCGGGGACTACCAGCGCCAGTTTCATGCGGCGCCTCCCCGCCGACCGGCGTGCAGCTGTGCATACGCGTCGGCCCAGCGGTGACCCACCGCCTGCAGCGACAGACAGCGGTCGAAATGACGGCGCACGTCGGCAGCCGACGGGCGGCGCGTCGCACTGCGCAACAAGGCGCTGGTCAGCGCCTTGGCGTCGCCGCGCGGCCATAGCTCGCCCATGTCGCCTACCAAGGCGCGAAACGAAGGAATATTGGTCACCACCGGCGTCACGCCGCAGGCCATCGCCTCCAGCAGGGCGTAGCCGCAGCTTTCCGCATGGCTGCCTGACACGAAGATATCGGCGGCGCGCATCAGCGACTGCACCTGCTCGTGAGGCACCTTGCCCAGCAGATGCACGCGCCCGTGCAGGCGCGCATCGCCATCGATGCGCTGCTGCACCTGCGCCAGCAACGGCGCGCTGCCAAAGGCGCACCACAGTTGCAGGCCAGGCAGATGCGTTGATGCCTCGGCGACACCATCCAGCACCGTCAAGGGATCCTTGCCGGACTGCAGATGCCCCACCCAGACCACGCAGGGGTCACCGTGCAGACCGGTCTCGGCCCGCGCCTGCTCGCGACTGCCCGGGGTGAAGCGGCTGGTGGATTCGGGTATCACGAACAGTCGCGTCGACAAGCCCAGCAGGCCAGCCGTCACGTATGGGCGCGCAAGTTCCGGCGCGGTGAAGGCAACGCCTGCCGCCGCCGCGTACCAGCGCCGCCAGCGCAGCCGGCGCCAACGCGGCGGCATGCGGTCGGCGTGATCCTGCAACAGGATCGGCAGTTGCGGCAGCGCGCGCGACAGCGCATAGGCATCGCCGGCTGCGCCAAGACTGTGGACATGTGCCACCTCGACGTTCAACTCGCCGAGCAACCGGGCGATCCGTCGAACGCGATCGGTGGCGTTGCCGTCATGGCCCGCGACAAAGTGATAGTCGACGCCGTTGCGCTGCAGGCTCTGCGCATGCGCCGCCAGTTGCACCACGCTGACCCGCGTGCCTGCGCTCGCGGCGATCTCGGCAATGTCCACCAGCGAAGGCCATGTTTGGAGGATGTCAGCCGGCATGAGGTCCACCGGTGCAGGAATAAAATTGATCTGCGCAACATGCAATGGCACGGGTCAGAGTCCCGAAACCTGAGGCATGCGCAGGCGCACCAGGCGGTTGGCGAGATTCAACTCCCACGGCCGGTCGTAGCGACGCATCCGGTAGCGCCACGAGGCCGCCGCGGACAGCGTGCGCTTGGCCCAGGTCGGCGAACGCAGGTCCTGCACAGTCGGATAACGGCAGCGAAGCACGGTGACAAAATCGTGGATGCGTTGACGCAGCTTGTCGGTCACCCATGGCGCATCCGCATGGCAGGCGTAGTCCACCCACCGCTTCTGCGTCCATTCCTCCGGTGTCGAGGGAAACACCAGGGGCTCGCCGTTGAGGTCGAGCAGCGGCGTGGAAGCACGCTTGCCGCGATCCTTCTCATGCTTGCTGCTTTCCGGCAGCGGCGTATAGACGTAGACGATGATTTCCGATTGCGGATTGACGCGCTTGAGTTCGCGGATGAACTCGAACGTATGCTCGGTCTCCTCTTCGGAGTTCTCCGGCGGCGCGACCATGAAGGACAGCTCGGGGATCACCCCATGCCGCCGGCACAGCTCGGCCACCGCCAGCGTCTGGTCCGGACGCGTGCCTTTGCGGATTTCCTTCAGCATGGTCGGGCTCGCCGATTCCGCGCCGATGTAGGCCATGCGCAGGCGACTCTTGCGCACCAGCTTCCAGGTACTCTCGGAGAGATTGAGCAAGGCATCCGCGCGCGCATAGCACCACCAGGGCAGCTCATAGCGCGCCATGATTTCCAGCAGCGGAATCATGTCCTGCTCGCGGTCGAAGAAATTGTGGTCGAAGTACTGGATGGAATCGGCGCCCAGCTCGTACTTCAGGTATTTGAGATCGCGTTCCAGACGCTCTAGCGGCGGCAGCGCGGTGGCGCCGCCAAACATCGCGGCCACGCCACAGAACGTGCAACGGAATCGGCAACCCACCGACGCCTGATGCGCAGCCGTGCGACGACCGAGGAACGTACGCGCCAGATAGCGGCTGGGATCGCCGAGCTTCTCGTACGGCAATACCGTCGGCGGCCCATTGCGGGAGAACGGCCGGCTCGTGTTGTTGACCAGCTCGCCATCCTTGAGCCAAGACAGGCCGTTGATGGTGGAAAGCTTGTCCGGATCGCCCGCATGCAGGGCGGCGACCAGTTCCGGCAGGCTGTCTTCGCCCTGCCCGCGTATCGCGTAATCCACGTACGGCGCACGGAGCGCCGTCTCGGTATAGAGCGTGGGAAAATAGCCGCCCCACACAATGGGCACGTCGGGCCGATGCGCGCGAATCGCGCGTGACACCGCGATGGCCGGCTCGATCTGCGGGCCGCCCATCACGCTGATGCCGACCGCCGTGCAGTGGCCTTCATCCAGCGCGTGCAGCGTGCGCTGGACGAAGTCGCGCTCCATATTGCCGTCGATGATGCGACTACTGCCCGCACGATCGAGCGAGGTCGACAGGTGCAGCAACGACAGCGGAAAGCGCGCGCTGGAACGCGACGTGATGGTCGGGTTGATCAGAATCGTGTGCGGCGCGTGGTTCATGGGCGGACGTGTCGTGGCGGTGATCATGGCTTGCGCCACAGCTGGAAAATAAGGGCGACCGGCACCTCCAGCGCGGCGCGGTCGAAATGCGCGCCGGGCGGAATATCGGTGGGGTCGAGCATGGGTTCGAGCACGCAGCCGATATCCAGGCCCAGCCTGCCGCAGGCAGCGTGCCAGTGGCTGTAGAGATGGGCCGTGTGGCGCACGGCGTAGCGACGGCCCTCGGCCTTGAAGTCGCGCAACCAGCCCAGCGCATGGCCGATCGGATGGACGTCGCTGCACAACACCATGCCGCCCGGCTGGGTGACGCGGCACAGCTCGGCGAGCACGGGCTCCAATTGTTCGACATGGCCCACGGCCAGTCCGCAGATGGTCAGGTCTGCCCAGGCGTCGGTGACCGGCAGCTGGTCCAGGCTGCCCTGCATCAATTCGATCGAGGCGCGTCGACGAACGTTGCCCAGTTCATCGTGAGCGCGCATCAACATGTCGGGCGACAGGTCCACGCCCACCACGCGCGCGGCGCCGCGCTGCACTGCATGCCGCATATAGCGGCCGGTGCCGCAGCCGGCGTCGAGCACGTTGCGTCCGCTGAAATCCTGCGGCAGCAGGCTGAGCATGGCGCGTTCTTCAGCCAGCATCACCGGGTTGTGCGCCCGCGCCGGGTAGCTGGGAGCCCACAGCGCATACGCGTCGGAGGGATCGAGGATGGGAGTGTGGTGCAGCATCAGCAGCGCGCCTCGACGGATACAGCGTTGACCGGCGCGTGGCGCACCGTGGCAAGTTCGAGCCCCGGTTCCAGCGCCAGCAACTCGGGATCGGCCAGCGCCTTGGCCAGCAATTTGGGACGACCATCCAGCAGCACTGACACGGTCTCCACGCCCGCCACGGCAAACCAGTCGGCAAAGTCGGTATCGGCAATGCGCGGCAGACCGTCGCGCACCACCGCGCGGATGTCGCTGCGCTCCAGTCCGAGCAGGCTCGCCTGCGGGTCGCCGCCGCGGTCTTCCACGATCAGCAGATCGGCGTTCGCGCCAGCCTGCAGGCTGCCGTGCCATGGCAGGCGCAGCAGTCGCGATGCATCGGTGGAGACCAGGCCAAGCAACTGTTGTGGGGTGAGGTCTGCGTGCATCGATGCAGCCCGCAATTCCTCCAGCAGGTCGCGCGAACCGCTGAGCCGGGAATCCGTACCCAGCGCGAGACGTCCCGCCTCGGCCAGGCGACGAGGATCCAGCGTGCGGCCCAACAGACGTTGATTGCTGGTGGGACACCACACCACGCCCGCGCCGCGTTCGATCACCCGATCGATATCCTGCTCGCGCATGCCCACGCCATGTACCAGCACGCTGTGGCCCGCCAGACCGCCCAGCTCGTCCAGCTCCGCCAGTTCGCCCTGCGCCGTGGCATCGCTGCCTTCGGCCAGATGGATCATCCAGGGTTGGTCGATCGGCGTCTGCGCAAAGCTCTGTTGCACCGGCGGCCCGTACGAGCTCCAGCCCAGCGCATAGCTCCAGCCGTAGTCGCGCAGCAGCGCCACCGGGAAATCCTCCGCGTCCAGCGCCTCGTGCCAGGGATCGTGGTGCGCCACGCAGGTGGTGCCGGCCAACAGGTTTTTCAGTGCGCCGTGGCGCAGGCGCAGCGCCTTGGGCACGCGCAGGGCCGCCAACACGGCCGCATCGCCGAAGTGCGACTGGAACGCCTCGATCCACGCGTAGCTGTTGGGAAATACCTGCGCGCCCGGCAACGGCGGCACGGCATTCACCTGCAGGTGTTCGTGCGAGTTGATCAGGCCTGGAAAAATCAGGTGATCGCGCAGGTCGATGCGATGCGCCCAGGCCGGCACCGAGGCGTCGATGCGGCTGCCGCGTATCCGCAATGGCCCGCGCGTGATGCCCTCAGGCACGACGCATGCCGCTCCGCAGAGACTGGCATGGGTTCGAGCGAACCAGGCGTCCATGGCGTCAGCGCTTGCGCATCACGATCAGAAAGTGATCGCCCATGTCGCGCAGCAAGGGCAGCGCGCCGAGGCGGTCGTCGAGTCGGCCCAACTTCTCGTACCAGGGCTTGCGGCGACGGTAGTAGTCCACCAGGTAGGGCGGCGGCATGAACAGGCTGAGCGCGCGATAGTCGTCCAGTGTGAACAGATCGGCGAACGCCCGGTAGAACTCGCGCGGCAGGTAGTAATAAGTCCAGATCGTGTGCTTGTTCATGCCCACCGCAGCGGGACCGCGGGTGCCGCGCACGCTGGCGCGGCGGAAGCGTCCACGCATCGCGTAGTGCCCCATTTCCCACGGACAGATGCGTCCGATCACCGAGAAGATCAGTTTGCCGCCGGGCTTGAGCAGCCGTGCGCACTGCTCGGCCACCGCGTGCAGGTCGGGTGCGCAATTGAGCGGACCGAAATTGGAATAGATGCCGTCGAACTGTTCCTGCAGCTGATCCAGTTGCTGCACGCCAAGATGCCTGGCCTCCACATGCGATTCCAGACCCGCCACGGCGGCGCGCGAGCGCGTGCGTCCCACCATCGCCGGCGACCAGTCGGTGGCCACCACCTGGTAACCGCGGCCGGCGAATTCCAGCGCATCGATCCCCGTGCCGCAGCCGATGTCCAGCAGCTGGCCGTTGGCCGGCACCTCGCGGCAGACGGTATTCCACAGGGTGACGCGCATGCGCTGGATCAGCTCATTGTTGCCGCGCGGACCGTCGTAGTCGGCGGCCACGCTGTCGAAGGCGCGCTGCGTGTCGAGCAGTTGCGCCTCGTTCAAGGTGGCTTCCAGGGGGCGCCGGCTCGCTTGTTCCATGGCTGATTCCAACAGTGTTTGCAGGTTGATCGATGCGACCGCGCATGCGGTCCGTTGTAGGTGCCGTCAGGCGTGTGTTTGGTTGAATGAGACCGTGGCGACATGCGCGCGGCGCAGCGCATTGCGCACGATCGCAGCCAACACGCCCAACGACAGGCCAAACAGCACGCCCATGCCCCAGATCAGCGCAAGATTCGGGGATGCCGGCCCTTGAGGCACGTAAACCGGCCACATCAGCGAGGTCTGGTAGGTGAAGTTATGGGCCAGGCGCACGCTGAGCTCGCCCTGCGTCTGGCGCAGCTCGCGGATCTGCGCATCCGTGGCCGTCAACAGCATCGAGGCGACGCCCGCGCCCTGCGCATCCTTGTCATGGGCACCTGCCGGCGTGGCCGCCTGCAACAACTGGCTGCGTTCGGCCTCGGCCGCCTTCAGGTCCGCACTCACTTCATCCAGGCGCGCCTGGGTCAATGCCAGCGGCTTGGCCATCAAGGCCTGATGCACGACCTGCAACTCCGCCACGGTGGCCTCGGCGAACTTGCGCGCCTGCTCGGGCGACCAGCCGCGCACGCTGAATTTGATCAGGGGGCCGGCATAGGGCAAGGGATCCAGTTTCACGCTCTTGCGATACAGCTTCGCTTCCGGCGCGTCTTCCTTGATGCCCAGATTGGCCAGTACGTGGTTCTGGAACGGCACCAGTTGAAGACGTTCAAGGACGCGCGCCAGGGGCTCCACCTTGGGATCGGTACCCTGAAGCGCCGGCACCTGCCCGATCTGGATGAACGCCGTGGCTTCCCACTGTCGTCGCGCCGTGTGCGCATACGCAAACACCGCCAGCAGCACCACCAGCAGGCCGGCCAGGAACCACGCCCATTCGCGCGCCAGGATGTGCCATAGATCCATTACGTAGACTTCGTCGTTTTGCATGATGGCGTGACTCATGGAAGAGAAGGTGGGACCACGCCGCTCGGCAGCGCGTGGGCATGGGAGTGTTGGGGACGGGCGTGCCGGCGGTTCGGCAGCAGCGCCGCAATCAGCTGCATCAGCAGGCACAGCAGGATGAAACCGGCATTGGTCCAGGTGAAGGCTTGCGGCGCGAACGGCGCCATCAGGCAGGTATAGGACACGCGCAGAAAGATCAGCCAGCCAAACAGCGGCACGGTGGGCTGCAACCGCCGCACGCTCCACAGTAGCAACGCGTAAAGCGCCACCATCGATCCCACGGCGCCGACGGGGCCGAACGCCATCAGGAACGGAAAGAACTCCGTGCCCACGTTGATGTTCGCTGCATCCAGCGGGATGCCCGTGCCGGCCGTGGCAATCGAACCGGACATCGGCACCAGCTGATTGATCAGGAAATGACTGTCCGTGTAGTGCTTGGCGAGAATGGAGCCGAAGTTGTACGGCCCCGCGCTGGCGTAGAGCAGCAACCACTTCACGCCTTGCGGCGAGGCCTTGTACATGTCGCTGAAGGGAAGCGTCACGTAGTCGAGCGTGCCCGAACGCAGGATGCCCAACACCGAGAACATCACCGCCCCGCCCACCGCCAGCACGGTGACGGTCTTCCACGGCAAGGGGCGCGCGTCGTCGCGACGGAACAGGAAGATCAGCGCCATCGAGAACAAGGCGGCGAAGATGCGGTTGCGATCGATCACCAGCACCGGGAAGAGCAAACCCGCCACCACCAGCGCCGCACGCAGCCACTTGTTGCGCGCGCAGAGCAGGCCGATGGGTGGCAGCACCCAGCACATGTCCGATACGTGCCGGATATGATCGCGACCGCCCTCCATGTTCGCGTAGGCCGACGGCGTCGCGAACAACGGGATGGGAAACAGGGTGAGATCGAGCGCGCAGAACACCACGATCAAGCCGGCAAACAGCAGCGCGACCAGGCCGTCGCGCGTGCCCACGTAATCGCGATGACGGAACACCGTGCTGCGCGGCAGCCGTATGCCAGCCACCGCATCGAACACAAAGATGGCGACCGCCATCACCGCCAGCAACAGGATGCCCTGCAGGTAATCCGGCGGCAGGTCGTAGCTGAGCAGGGTCAGCCCGCAGGTCAGCAGCAGCGGAAAGCTGATATAGAACGACGGCAGGCGCAGCAATTGTTTCATGCCCGCTCCAGTTGGTGGTGCGGCCAGCGGCTGCGCGTGCGCGACATCAACCTCAGCAAGGCGTAGCCCGCCATGTGCACGCCCACCGCCCACACCCGTCGCTCGAGGAAGGCGATCTTGGCGCCCATGTGATGCGACTGCGCCAGCAGCAGGGTGCGATACGGCTCTTCGAACATGGCCGAGCGCCGGATGGCCACGTCGCGCGCCTCCATCAGGTTATGGATGCGCGTACGCGTGTCGCGCGTGCGGCTCAAGTTGTTGCCATGGATGCGGTAGGCGCACACATTGCGATCGATGAAGCCGATCGCATCATGCGCGGCCAGGCGCAGGAAGAAATCCCAGTCGTCGATACGCAGGGTCTCGCTCCAGCCGGCCACGGTTTCCAGCGCGCGGCGGCGCACCAGCGTCACCGGCCCACCGATGGCCCACTGGGTGATCACCGCGCGGCGGATGCCCTCGGCACTGCCATACAGCCCCTTGTCCGCGTGGTGCAGGTCGCGCATGCCGCTGTCGTACAGGCGATGTCCGTCCTGATCCACCACTTCCGAATCGCCGATCACCGCCCATTTGTCGGGATGCGCCAGCAGATAGTCGACCTGCGCGTCGAGGCCGCCCGGCAGCAGGTAATCGTCGCTCGCGCCCAGCCGCAGAAATTCGCCACGCGCCCGCGCCGCCAGCTCGTTGAGCGTGGCCGCCACGCCCTTGTTGGCGCGACGCACGTACTCCACCGGCACGTCGTTGCCGTGCCTGGCGATCCACGCGGCAATGCGCAGACCCGTATCGTCCGTGGAACCGTCATCGATGATCACGATTTCCTTGCACGGGTACGGATCCTCCAGCACGCTGTCCAGGCAGCGTTCCACGAACCGCTCGTGATTGAACGCGGGCACCAGGATGGAGACCAGCGGCATGCGCGCCCCCGTCGAGTTGGCGTCGTTCATCGTCATAGCTCCCTCAGGTAGCGGCGAACCACGATCACGTTGAAGACCAGGTACAGCGCGTAGTTCACCGTAAATGCGTACATCGCCCCGACCAGCCCGAAGCGCGCGGTGAACAGGTACACCAGCACCACATAGCTGATCGCGAAGGCGAATTCCGAAGCCACAAACAGCCGCGTCATGGCCTTGGCGAGCATCACGTAGGAGAGTACGAACGAGGCGATCTTCACCACGTCGCCGACCAGCTGCGGCGCGTACAGGCTGTTGGCGGCGGAGAAATCCGCGCTGAACAGCAGCGCCGTCACCCAGCCGCGGCAGACATAGATGCCCACCGCCAGCAGCAGCACGGCCGGCATGATGTAGCGATAGGCGAGGCGCAGTTCCGCCAGCAGCGGCGCGCGCTCGTGGGTCGAGGCCAGTTTCGGCAGGTAGTAGACATTGATGGCGGTAGTGAGGAACAACAGATAGGCGTCCGACACCTTGCTCACCGCCTGCCAGTAACCCACCTGCCCCCAGCCGAACTGCGCGGCCAGATGATCGCGCACGGCGATATTGACCAGCGGCGGCACCAGCGCGGAGGTCAGCGTCATCACCGAGAAGGTCGCCAGCCGCAGCGTCATGTCGCGGTCAAAACGAATGCGCAACATGCCGCGGTGGAAATACGGGCTGCGCCACCACGCCGGCAGGCCCACGGCGAGCACCAGCAGTTGCCCGATCACGAGCGCCAGCAGCGCGCCGTAGAGCTGCAGCCAGCGCGCCAGCAGCAAGGCCACCACGATGCTTAGCAACGAACCCAGCGCCTGCACGAAGGCCAGGCGCTTCACATCCATGAAGCCATTGATCACGGCAAGGATGTAGTTGATCAGCGCAATGCCCAATTGCGCAGCCGCCAGCACGGCAATCAAGCCCTGATAGCGGATATCGCCCAGCAGCCAGCCGGCCAGTTGCCGGCTGAGCAGCAGGCCGAGACAGCCGATCAGGCAGGACGCACACAGCGCATACCACAGCGCGGCTGACAGCAGACGCGACAGGCGCTCGGGATGATCCCGATATTCGGCGACGTACTTGACCACGCCCGCACTGATGCCGCCGCCGGCCAGCACCGCCAGCATGGACATCAGGCTCATGAACTGGCCCAGCCGGCCCACGCCCTCCGGCCCCGCCATCCACGCCACCAGCTTGAGTATCACCAGGCCCGCGAGCAGTTTTGCCGCGGTGGCGAAGGAGGCATAGAAACCGGCGCGCAGGATGTTCATGGCGCACGCTCGAATGCATTGCAGGCGGCGACCACGCGGTCGATCGCCTGGTCATTCATGGTCGGCCCCATCGGCAAGCTCAGCACTTCATCGTGCAACTGCTCGGTGATGGGCAGGCTCAACGTGTGCAAGGACGGATACGCCGCCTGGCGATGCGGCGGCACCGGGTAATGCACCTGGCTATGCACGCCCTGGGCTTCCAGATGTCGGCGCAGCGCGTCGCGCTGGCCACAGCGAATCACGAACAGATGCCATGCGTGGCGCTCATTGCTCTCGACGCGCGGCAACACGATGCGGGGGTGATCGATGCCTGCGCGATAGCGGCTGGCCACTTCGCGGCGGATCGCCACCTCCTCATCCAGATGCGCCAGCTTCACCCGCAACATGGCGGCCTGGATTTCATCCAGTCGCGAATTGGCGCCTTGGTACAGATGCTGGTACTTCACTTCCGAGCCGTAGTTGCGCAAGGCTTTCACGCGCGCCGCCAGTTCGTCGTCGTTGGTGACGATGGCGCCGCCATCGCCCAGCGCGCCCAGGTTCTTGGCCGGGAAAAAACTGAATCCGGCCGCGTCGCCGAAAGCGCCCGCGCGCTGCCCTTTGCTGCTGGCGCCGTGCGCCTGGGCGGCATCTTCGATCAGCAGCAGCTTGTGCTGGCCGGCGATGCCCGATAGCGCGGCCATATCCGCCAGCTGGCCGTACAGGTGCACCGGCATGATGGCGCGCGTGCGTGGGCCAATGGCCGCCTCCACGCGCTGCGGATCAAGGTTGAAGGTCGCCGGATCCGGCTCCACCAGCACCGGCACCAGTTGATTGGCGGTGATCGCCAGCAAGGTGGCGATGAAGGTGTTGGCGGGAACGATGACTTCGTCGCCGTCGCGCAGCGCACCGAGTTCCTTGTAGCCACGCAGGATCAGCGACAAGGCATCCAGACCGTTGCCCACGCCCACGGCATGGGCAACGCCGCAGTACCCCGCGAACTCGCGCTCGAACGCGGCCAGTTCATCACCCATCACGTACCAGCCCGAGTCGATCACGCGCGACGCAGCCGCCTTCAGCTCGTCGGCGTAACGGGCATTGACGTCGCGCAGGGAGAGAAAGGGCACGTCCATCACAGCACCCACTCGTAGATATCGTGCACGATGCCGCGGGCGCCGAACGATTCCTTCTGCGCGATCAGGCCGCTGTTGAGCACCGTGCCCTCCTGCTCGGTCGAGATGCCGAAACTCAGATAACTGCGGTCCGCATAGGCCTCGGTGACCAGGCTGCCCAGCAGCAGGCTCAGCGCATCGACGCGCCTGCCCTCCTCCGACGCGGCGAGGTATTGCGTATGCACCGTGCGGCCAAAGTCGTAGACCAGCGCACCGGCAAGCAGCAGATCGCCCTGCCGCGCTTCGTGCAAGGTGATCTGTCCCGGAAAGCGCGAGCGCAGGAGTTGCAGCTCGGCCAGGGTGTGCGTCGGCACGGCGTCGTGCCGGCGCAGCACGTCGCCAAGCAGCGCGTGATAGCCGGCCAGATCGTCGCTGCGACGAACTTCCACGCCCATCGCACGCGCACGCCGGATCGCCCGCCGGCGCGCCTCGGAAAACCCGACGGCGTGCTGCAGCGGCACCACCGAGGAGATGTCGCGCCGCTTCAGGTTGGCGCCCACCCGCTGCAGGGCGTAGAGATCCTCTTCCGACGGATAGGCATGGAAGATATGCGGCACCGCCTTGTAGATCAGGCGATCCACGGCCGCCTGCTGGTAGTGCTCGCCCATCATCTCGAACACCGACAAGGTGGAGTCGGCGCGCAGGTCGTGGGTAGTAATCAGGCCGGCATAGGTCAGGCCGCCATGGCTGGTGACCACGTTGTCGCGACGGCTGGCGGGAAATACGGCGACGATCTCGGTGCCGCGTTCCACCACCAGCGAACTGTCGAGGAAACGATCGGCGTGATAGTCCATGTAGCCGCGTCGATGCAGAAAGTTGCCGTTGCGCGAACGGCCCACCACGGCGTCCCACGCGGCGGCGTCTTCGGCGCGATACGGGCGCAGCCTAAACATGCGCCATCCCCGCCAGCGGCTCGCGGGCCACGGCCACGCCGAAGCCATCCAGGCCCATGTCGTTGCCGTTGTAGAACATCAGTACGTCGTCGCCGCGCTCGATCAAGGCCGGGTAGCAGATGGTCCGCGAGTCCCAGCCGCTCTCGGACAAGGCCATGCCCAGGGCCTCGTCGCGGCGTTCCCAGTGGATGCCGTCGTCGCTGAAGGCCACGCCAGGGAAATAATCGCCGCCGACGTTGCCGCGGGTGAAATACATCGCGTACCGGCCATTCATGCGATACACGCGCGGTCTCCCTATGCGGTACTCGCTGCCTCGCGGCTGCAGGCAGACGTGGTCCTCGCGTGGGATACGCGAGAGGTCGTCGGTGCTCACGCAACGAATGTGGTAGCGGGGAAATGGACGCCCGTCGATGACTTCCCAGTCATCACCCACGGCATACCACAGGCGCCATTGCCCGCCCTCAAACATGGCCGAGTGCACGGCCGCTATGGTGCTGCGTCCCGGCGCGCGGTCGAGGATGGGGGTTTCCTGCACGCGCTCGAAATGCTCGCCGCCGTCGGTGGACACGGCCAGGCCGGTGAAGGCCAGGAACTTCGCGCGTGCCACGCGCTGGAAACCCACGTAGAACATATGCAGGCCACCGGGCGCCTGCACGATGTCACCCAGGATCATGCCGTTGTCGTCGAAACAGCCGCCGCGCCCGATGTCGAGCACGGGCTCCGCACTGACCCGCAATACTTTTGAAGGATCGCTCGCTCGCACGTCGACATAGCCGATGCGGCTGACCCCGTCCTCGTCGCGAAACCCCGCGTAGACGCGGATGGTTTCGTCATCCAGTCGCCACGGCGTAGGCGTCAGGGCGGAATGACGCATCCACCCGCCCACGCCCTGCCGCGCGGTATCAAATACCAGCCCCTGCTTGCGCCACGCCGCCATGGGCGTCAGAGCCTCACGTCAAAGCTGGATCGGTCCGGCACCGCCTTGGCAGGCGAGCCGACGTAGATGCGCCCTTGCTCGGTGTCCCGATGCACCAGCGCACCGGAACCGATCACGTTGTCCGCGGCCACCTTGATGTGGTCGTTGAAAGTGGTGTTGACCCCGATGAAGCTGCTCTCGCCGATTTCGCAAAAGCCGGAAATCACGGCATGCGAAGCGACGAATACGTGATCGCGCACCACCGTGCGGTGACCCACGTGGTTGCCGCTCCACAAGATGCAGTTGTTGCCGATGCGAACGAATGGCTGGATCACATTGTTCTCGAAGATGAAACTGTTCTCGCCGATCTCTGCATTGCGCCACACGAAGGCGCGCGAACTCACATAGGTGGCGAAGTTGTAGCCGCGTCGCTTGGCGTCTAGGTAGAAGCGCGTACGCAGGCGGTTGAGCTGGCTGGCGGGAATGGCCACGAACGCATCGAACTCCCCCGGCGGGTAATGCGTCTCCAGTTCTTCATAGGGAACCACCGGCCGGTCAGCCAGCGTGGATTGGGTCAGGTATTGCCTTTCGACACTGAAGCCGGCGACTTCGTAGTCACTGTCGTGCTCGAAGTATTCGCAGGCGATCTGCGCCATCTCGCCCGCCCCGATCAGGACTAGGCGCTTTGGCATGCGACCAGTTCCGTGGCAAAGACGACACCGCGCACTTCGCGCAGGAACTCGTCGTAGTCGGTGATGTAGTCGGCGGGGTCATAAAGATGGTCGGCCAGCACCATCAGCACGCAGTCGTCGCTGAAGTCGTATAGCTCGCGCCACACCATGCGGCCAAGCAGCAGGCCCTGCGACGGGTCGTTGAGCACTACCTCGACCGGCCCGGTGCCGTCATCGAGCATGAAGGTGACCGAGCCGCGCACGGCCACGGCAAGCTGGTGCAGATGGCGGTGCGCATGCTTGCCGCGGTGCACATCGTGCTGGGTCGCGAAGATGTAATACACGCGACGAATTTCGAAGGGCACGTTGCGGTCTTGCTCAAGGGCAATGAGCATGCCGCCGTGATCGCCATGTTTCTGCAACTGGACGCGTTCGATTTCCATGTTCTCGGCCGGGGCTCAGGGGCCGTCGACGACGACCCACGCAACTGAGTGCCAGCCCCATCGCGAAAGGTTGCCTCACGCGCGGGCCGTCAGATTCCCGACAACCTTTCCGCGCCTTCCTGGCACATACCCGCACAAAGTGAGTTTCATTCCACGCGCCCCCTGTCCCCAGGTCGTTCCCGGAGGGACGCGTGCGAGGTGGATGCCCCCGATTGAGATGCAGAGGTCTGGACATGGAATGGCAGAAAGACGCGCCGCCAGCAACGCATGCCGACGAGACGCCCAGCGTTGATCCTCGCCTGCAGGAGGACGCGCCGACGCGGCCACGCGCCCTGGTCGTCATGCACTGGCTGACGGTGCTGTTTCTCATCGTTGCCGCCACCCTCATCCTGTGGCGCGACCAGGTGGACGGTCGCAGCCTGCGGCTGTGGCTGCTGGAAGGCCACCGTCATTTCGGCCTGTTCATTCTGTTGCTCTTTGTGGCCCGCGTCGCGTACCGCTTCCGCGTGGGCAAGCTGCCCAGCGAGGGCAATACCTCCGCCCTGCTCCGCCTCGCCGCGGGGTCGACGCATGTGGCGTTGTACGTCTTGCTGCTGGTCCAGCCGCTGTTGGGCTGGGCGCTCAGCAATGCCGAGGACAAGCCGGTGCATTTTCTCGGCCTCACCCTGCCGACGCTGGTGGCCAGCGACGAAGACCTCGCCGACACGCTGACCACCTGGCACCAGGATGTGGCCTGGGTGCTGCTTGCCTTCATCACGCTGCACGCGGGCGCCGCGTTGTGGCACCACTTTGTACTGCGTGACCGAACGCTACGCATGATGTTGCCGAAGCGTCGTCCCTGATGAGCGTCGGAGCCCGCCCCTACCGCCGCACCACCCGAGACAAGGAGCTTTCATGTCGCCCTCTCTGACCCGAATCCTGCACCGGGCCGCGTATGCGCCGTGGATCCTGCTGATTGCATGCCTGATGCTGGCCAGCAACCGCGCCCATGCCGTGCCTGCCTATGCCCGCCAGACCGGCAACGCCTGCGCCGACTGCCACGCCGGCGCCTACGGCCCGGCACTCACGCCCTACGGCATGCGCTTCAAACTCAACGGTTACACCGACACCGACGGCCAGGGCACCAAGATTCCGGTGGCGGCGCAGCTCACCGGCGCGCACAACGTGCCCGCGCGCGGCGACAACACCACCGAGCTCACCGAGGTGGACGTCTATCTCGCCGGCCGCATCAGCGATCACTTGGGCGGCTTCGTCAAGGTGGTGACGGAAAACACCGGCGACGATCACTACAACACCAAGCTGAGCAACCTGGACCTGCGCTTCGTGGCGAAGGATCTGAAGGTCGCCGGCAAGGACACCATCGTCGGCGTGAGCGTCAACAACAGCCCCGGATTCGACGATCCGATTTCCGCACTGCCGTATGCGTCGGGCCTGGGCCCGCCGGCCGTGTCCGGCACCCTGCTCAACCTGTCCAGCGCGAACACGCTTTACAACCGCGTGATCGGCGGCAGCGTGTATGCCCTTTACAACAATGACTGGTACGGCGAAGTCGGCACCTACAACACCATGCCGACCTCGGTGCAGGATCACCTGGGTTTCAACCCGGCCAGCGATCCGGGCCATATCAGCGATACCGGTTATTTCCGCTTCGCTTATATGAAGGACATGAAGCGGCAGTTCTTCTCCGCCGGCGTGGTGGCGCTCACCACCAAGCGCCAGTTGCCTCGCAATGGACCCAGCGACGACATCACCGATCTGGGCTACGACCTCACCTACCAGTTCCTGGGCAATCGCGAGAACATCATCCAGGCGAGCTACGTGAACATCCTGGAACAACGCGACTATGGCAGCACGCCGACCATCAACGGCATCATGGCCAAGCCCAACGGCAACGCACGCGATCAGACACTGAGCGTGACCTACACCTTCAAGCAGAGCTACGCGCTGCAGGTGGCGCATCTGATCAGCACGGGCAGCCAGGACCCGGCGCGTTACCCGCCTTATGGCAAGCCCGACAGCACCGCCAACATGATCACCTTGTACTGGACGCCGTTTGGCAAGGACGACTCGTTCACCTCGCTTGCCAATCTGAAACTCGCCGCCACGTGGTACCGCTTCACGCGCTTCAACGGCGCCAGCGCAAACATTTTCGGTGCACCGCCCGGCGCGCTGATCACCGATGCGAAAGATCTCAACGCCTTCACCTTGAGCGCAAGTGTTGCGTTCTGACACCCCCCTAGGAGCCTGGACGTGACCAAAGCAAGGCTTGCAAGAGCGGCGCGCTGCGCCTTGATGACCGGTATGTTGTGCTACGGCGCGGGCGCCCTGCCCGCGCTGGCCGGCGACGCCGATGCCGGCAAAGATGTGTTCAAGCAGGAATGCTCCGAATGCCACAGCCCCAGGGAAGGCAAGAACAAGAAAGGACCCAGCCTGTTCGGCATCGTGGGCCGCAACGCCGGCAGCATTTCCGACTACAACTACTCCGATGCGCTGAAGAATGCGAAATGGGTGTGGACCGAGGACAAGCTGCACTGGTACCTGTCACAGCCTGCAAAACAGGCCAATCCCGGCACCAAGATGAAGTATTCGGGCCTCAACGATGCCAAGCAGCTCGACGACCTGATCTCGTATCTGCAATCGAACCATTGAGAACACCGCGCCTGGTGTGTGCACAAACGCCTTCCTCCTACTAACCTTGGACGGCGCCGACGCGGCTCGCTCAAAGGACCGATGTTGCAGGTCGATTTTTTAGCCAGTGATTGCCAGGTACCTCTTCCCGCGGCGGGCCAGCTTCCGCGGCGTGCGGGTGTGGGTGCCTGAAGGTGATACCGCGACGGCTTCATCGTCGCCTTGCGCTCGCGGCTCTGGCCACGGGCGCCGGGCTGCCGTGGCCAGTGGCGCAGGCGCAGACCGCGACCTGGAGCGGCACCGTGGCGCTCAGTTCCCAACTGGTGGATCGCGGCCTCGCGATTACGCCCGACACCGCCATCCTGCAGGCGGCCGGCTCGGTGAGCCTGCCCTCGGGCTGGGTCTTCGGCGCCTCGGCCAGCGGGGAAGTACGCGATCTTTCGCCGCTGGCCGAAGCCTTCGTGCAGGCATCCCATTACTGGCGACTGACACCGGACTGGCAATTCCAGGCCGGGCTCATCTACTACGACTATCCCAGCCGCGGCGGCGGCACCTTCAACCGTGTGGAAGCCAGCACCAACTGGATCTACCGCGACGTGCTCACCTTGGGCGTCTCCGCCATCCAGCCCGTCGGCAGCAGCAGCCACAAGCTGCGCGGCGCCGCCGACGTGGGCTTCCACTGGCCCTTGCCCTGGCAATTCTCGTTTTCCGCGGGGGCCGGCTATGCCCAGGCCCAGGTGCCCTATTACGTGACCTACCCCAACGGCCACAGCAGTTACGGCTATCACGGCGGCGACCGCGTAAACTCTTATGGCTACGGGCATCTTGGCCTGATCTGGAGCCAGGGCCCGTGGCGCGTGGAGGTCGATCGCATGGTGGTCGACCATGCCATGCGGGCGGAAAACTTGGCCGCCTCGCCTTGGGTTGCCACGATTTCGTTCACTTTTTGATCACGCAACCATTTCGGCCTGGGCGGGCACTTACGTGGTAACCCCCATGGGTAGTTCTAGCCATGAAAGACGCCGATATCGACGCTGACGAGACAGACCGCCTGCTGCTTCAACGCATGGTCGCGGGCGACCGCGCCGCGCTGGCGACGCTTTACCGCAGCTATCACGGACGCTTGTGCCGGTTCCTGTCGCGGCTGACGCGGCGGGCCGACCTGATCGAAGAGGTCATCAACGACTGCTTCTGGATCGTCTGGCAGAAGGCCGGCAGCTTCAAGGGCGAGTCGCGGGTGTCCACCTGGATCATCGGCATCGCCTACCGCTGCGGCCTGAAGGCGCTGCGCCAGCGCGGCGACGAACCGGTGGACGACGAAGGCATGCCCGAAGACCGCATGCCCTCCCACGACCCCGGCGAGGACCGCGAACTGCGCGACTGGCTGGGCAAGGGCATGGAGCGGCTGTCGGCCGACCAGCGCGTGGTGGTGGAACTGGTTTATGGCGTGGGCCACACGCTGGATGACGTGGCCACCATCATGCAATGCCCGGTGGGCACGGTGAAGGCGCGCCTGTTCCACGCCCGAGTGAAATTACGAAACGTACTGCCAGCCTTGGCTGGTGACCAGCTCACGCAGAAAGAGAGCGTGCCATGAAGTTGACGAAGGATACTGACAGGGACTGTTCCCGAGCCTGGGAAGCGATGCCGTGGGTGCTGCAGGACAGCGCCCCGCAGGAGCAGAGCGCCTGGCTCACCGAGCACCTTGCGCAATGTGAGGCCTGCCGCGAGGAATTCGCGCAGCAGAGCCAGTTGCGGCTTGCACTTGCGCTACCCACGGACGTACAGCTCGATCCGGAGGTCGGCCTCAAGCGCCTGATGACCCGCATCGACGACCAGGTCCAGGAAACCACGGCGCACGCGCGCAGCGGCACCTGGTTCCAGCGTGCGCTGGTGGCCGCCGTGCTGGTACAGGCGCTGGGCATCGGCGTGCTGGGCGTGAAGCTGTGGTCCGAAGATGCTGCGCAACCGTATCGCACCCTCAGCCAGCCATCGCCGGTGGCCATGCCGGGCGCCATCCACGTGGTGCCGGACGCCAACATGAAGCTGGCCGACTGGGACCACCTGCTGCATTCGCTGCAGCTGCAGGTGGTGGGCGGCCCCAACGATGTGGGGGCGTACACAGTGGTGCCGGAGCATGCGACGGCCACGCAGGACACGCTGCAGCAGTTGCGCGCGATGCGTGGCATCCGGCTTGCCGAACCGGCCACCACGAGTCCGTGAACACGTGCCCATGAAGATCCGCGCCCTGCTGCTACTGCTGGCCATGACGGTGTTGGGCGCGTGCACGGCGGCGCGCCCCTCCTCGTTGCCTGGCGCGACGGTCGGCCCCGGCGCATCCGGCGGCGACCACGTGGCCAGCATGAACAGCTCGCGCGACATCGTGCTGGCGGTGGCCAACCCGCAGGAGCCGCCGCCGACCCACGCGGGCTCCAGCATGCTCGGCTATGCGCCGCCGTCCAATTACGGCAAGGGCCAGCGCGCCATTTCAATGCTCGACAGCATGCGCGAGCACTACGGCTGGCATGAAGTCGCAGGCTGGCCGATCAAGGCGCTGAGCCTCTACTGCATCGTGCTCGAACCGCCCGCAGGCATGAGCCGGGATGACCTGCTCGCCGCCCTGGCCAAGGACGAACGCGTGGCGCTGGCCCAGCCGCTGCAGGATTACACCGTGTATTCCGCGCAGAACACCGACGACGCACACAAGTACAACGATCCGTATGCGGACCTGCAACGCGGCTTCGTCGAGACCGACGCTGCGCTCGCGCACAACAGCAGCCAGGGCGATCACGTGGAGATCGCCATCGTCGACACCGGCATCGACACCTCGCACCCCGACCTGCAAGGACGCATCCACGACGCCAGCAACGAAGTGGATGGCGACGATGCCGCGTTCAAGCGCGACGCGCACGGCACCGAAGTCGCCGGCATCATCGGCGCCATCGGCGACAACCATGTGGGCATCGTGGGCATGGCGCCCAAAGCCATCATCAGCAGCTACAAGGCTTGCTGGTACCCCACCACGGTGGAAGCCGGCGCACGCTGCAACTCGTTCACCCTGGCCAAGGCGCTCGCCGCGATCCTCGATACCGATGCGCGCGTGATCAATCTCAGCCTGGGCGGTCCGTCCGATCCCCTGCTCAACAAGCTGTTGATGCAACTGCTCGAGGAGCGGCGCATCGTGGTGGCCGCGATGCCGCCCAATGGCAGCACCCGGGGGTTTCCCGATAGCGCTCCCGGTGTGCTGGTGGTGCGCGTGAGCGGGCCCACGCCCGCGCCTCCCGAGGTGTTGAGCGCGCCAGGCAGCGACATCCTGACCACTCAACCCGGCGGGGGCTACGATTTCACCTCCGGCTCGTCGATGGCTGCCGCTCATGTGAGCGGCATTGTTGCGTTATTGCTGTCGATATCGCCGAACCTGGATCCAGGCAGCATCCGCGAGCTGCTGCTGAGCAGCAGCAAGCTGGTGGGCGGCATGCGTCAGGTGGATGCTGCCGCCGCCGTCACCGCGCTCAACAAGAACCTCAGTTCCTCGCGGCGTTGACGCCCCCGTTTCCTTCCCTTATCGCGGATCCCCAACCGTGAAGCAGATTGCCGAATCCCCCTCCTGCATGCCCGATGTCGCCGCCCAGCCCTATCTTGGCGGCCCACTCGACTGGGTTGGCATGGCAGGTATCGACGCCCCCGTGCGCATCGGCGCGGGCGACGGAGACATCCAAAGCGTGCATGCGCGACTGGATGCCTTCGTCAACCTGGTGCGCACCGACCGCCGCGGCATCCACATGTCGCGCCTGTACCTGTTGATCGACGAACACCTGGGCGCTGCCGCGCTCAGTCCGTTTGCGCTGGAACGGCTGCTGCGGGCCTTCCTGCAATCGCATCATGAGCTGGCCGATCGCGCGCGCATCCGTTTGCGCTTCGACCAGTTGGCGCCGCGCAAGGCGCTGCGCAGCGATTACTACGGCTGGCGCAGCTACCCGGTCACGCTCGAAGCCACCCTTGGTCACGAGGGCTTCGAGCTGACGCTGGCCACCGACATCACCTACTCATCGACGTGCCCTGCTTCGGCAGCGCTGTCGCGCCAGCTGATCCAGCAGCGTTTTGCGCAGGACTTCCCTGCCCATGAGCCCGTGCAGCACGCCGATGTGTTCGCCTGGCTGGGCAGCGAGCAAGGCATCGTGGCCACGCCCCATGCCCAGCGCAGCGTGGCGCACGTGTCGGCACGGCTCGCCCACGGCGCTCCGCTGGATGTGATCGGCCTGATCGACCAGGTGGAAGCGGCGCTCGGCACGCCCGTGCAGACCGCGGTCAAGCGCGAAGACGAGCAGGCCTTCGCACTCGCCAACGGCGGCAATTTGATGTTTTGCGAGGATGCCGCGCGCCGCATCCAGCGCGTACTGGACGCCGACGATCGTCTCGCCGATTTCCATGTGCGACTGGAGCACCAGGAGAGCCTGCACGCGCACGACGCCGTCGCGTACGCGAGCAAGCGTCGATAAGCAGGGCCATGCATGTCGGGGCGGCAGTGCCGCCCTTCACATCTCGTTGGCGAGCGTGGGTATGCACTGGATGGGACCCCAACGGAGACCATGCGCATGTCCGACCACGTCTACAAGTCCATCGAACTGACCGGCTCCTCCAAGACCAGCTGTGATGACGCCATCCGCACCGCCATCGCGCATGCCTCCAAGACGATCCGCAATATCCGCTGGTTCCACGTGATCGAAACACGCGGGCACGTGGACGAGGGTCAGGTGGCCTATTGGCAGGTGACGCTGAAGGTCGGCTTCACGATCGAATAGCGGGCGCTTCCTGTCTGCATTGGCGACAGGCGCCCTGCCACCGCAGCGTTGATCACGCGGCCATCGCTGGCGCCGCGTGATAGCTGCGCTTGAGATCCAGGAAGTCGATGGTCCGTTCTGCCCGCAGCCACTGCGCCAACTGCGCCTCATACGCCTGCCGATACGGCTTGCCCAGGTGATGCTGCATGAAATGCTCCCGGCTGCACGCCCACACTTCATACAACACGAACGTGTCCGGATCGTCGGGCTGTTGATGCATATAAGTGGTGACGAAATCCGGTTCGCTTGCCATCGCATCAAGCACGCCGAGCAGACCCTGCTCGAGTTCGCGCACATGGGCATGCTTGGCCGGCAGTCGCACGATGAAGGCAATCGTCTCGTTCATGGGGATCACACTCGGACGCGTTGAAGGGGTGATGCATGATCGGACGCGCCCGATGCCAACACGTCCGGGGCCTTCGATGAACATATGCGATTTCATCGAACGGGACGCGGCGTGGACTTGCGCTTGACGTGGCCAGCCTCAACCTGACCCGGACAGGTCAGTTCGACCACACCTTTCCGCCCCTACTTCCGGAGTCAAAAGCATGCATATCGACCTCACCGGCCGCACGGCCATTGTCACGGGTTCCACCGCCGGCATTGGCCTGGCCATCGCCAGCGGCCTTGCCGGCACCGGCGCTCACGTCGTCGTCACGGGCCGCACGCAGGCCCGCGTGGACGAGGCCATCGCCACCATCAAGAGCGCCGTGCCGAACGCCAGGCTCACCGGCGTGGCGGGCGACCTGGGCAGCGCGGAGGGCGCGCGCCAGCTGATCGCACAGGTGCCTGAGGCGGACATCCTGGTCAACAACCTCGGTATCTTCGAGCCCAAGGCGTTCTTCGATATTCCCGATGAAGACTGGACGCGCTTCTTCGAAGTGAATGTGCTCAGCGGCGTGCGCCTCTCGCGCCACTATGCGCAGGGCATGGCCAAGCGTGGCTGGGGCCGCATCCAGTTCATCTCCAGCGAATCGGGCCTGCAGATTCCCGCCGAGATGGTCCACTACGGCACCACCAAGACGGCGCAGCTCGCGGTGTCGCGCGGTCTGGCCGAGTCGCTCGCCGGCACCGGCGTAACCGTCAATGCGATCCTCCCTGGTCCGACGCGCTCCGAAGGCGTGGGCGACTTCTTCGCCAAGATCGCCAGCGACCAAGGCATCACGCAGGATCAGGTGGAGCGCGATTTCATCCAGACCCATCGCCCCTCGTCGCTGATCAAGCGCCTGGCCACGGTGGAGGAAGTCGCCAATCTCTCGGTCTATCTCGCCTCGGAACAGGCCTCGGCCACCAACGGCGCATCGGTGCGCGTGGACGGCGGCGTGGTGCGCTCGATCGCCTGACCGGCAAGCTCGACGGACGCCCGATCATGCGGGCGTCCGTCGGCGCAGCAGCCTCAATGCGATGAAACGAAGTCCGATGCCGCTGGCATCGGGGGCACCGCAAAGTCGTTGCGCATGCGCCGCACTTCGGCCACCGGCGTGCGCCCGAACAGGCGCTTGAACTCCCGGTTGAACTGCGACGCGCTGGCATATCCCACGGCATAGGCGGCTGCTTCCGCCGTCATGTCCCGCCGAGCCATGAGCAGTCGCGCCTGATGCAGTCTCGTGGACTTCAGGTATTGCATCGGCGATGTCCGGGTGACCGACCTGAAATGGCTGTGGAACGTGGGCACGCTCATGCCGGCTTCGCGGGCCAATTGCGCCAGACGAATCGGCTGGGCGTAGGCAAGATGGATGTGGCGCAGCGCCTTTCCTATCCGGCCGAAAGCACCCTGCATTTCCAGGGTCGAGCGCAGCGCCGCACCCTGTGCCCCGCTGAGCACGCGGTAATAGATTTCCCGCACGAGACCGGGCCCAAGAACCGCTGCGTCCAGGGGTTCATTCAATGCCTCAAGAAAGCGCACTACCGATGTCTGCAACGCCCGATCCATCGGGCTGGACATCATGCTGCTGGGCGCATCCTGGACGGCGTGCGAGGGATGCTGGGCGATCTGCAGCATCAGATCGGCGGCGACCTGGAAATCCAGATGCATATAGATGGCTAAAAGCGGACGCTCCGGCGTCCCGTCCGACTCCATCGTAAACGGGACAGGCACGCCAACCGCCAGATAATGCTGCTCGTCGTAGACATAGACCTGGTCGCCAAAATAGCCACGCTTGCATCCCTGGCACACGATCACGATGCCGGGGTCGTACAAGACCGGAGTTCGGTGCAGGGCGCGGTCGGAACGCAGGATTCGCACCCCCGGCAAAGCAGTGAGGTTGTAGCCCTCCTGCGGCGCAAGCTGTCGAGCAAGGCTGCCCATCGATGGGCTTTCGACCGGCACCTCCTGGGGCTTGGATGAGACGCGTCGGCTCATAGGAATGGGCAATACTTCAAGAACATCAGACGTAAAATATCCTCCCGTCATTCACTATTGTGCAAGCACCAAATTCAAACCCGAGGTGCAGTCGCCATGTCGGCAAGCAAAACGTTGTTGATTACCGGAGTCAGCAGTGGCTTCGGCAGGGCCCTGGCCCAGGAGGCCCTGGCCATGGGGCATCGCGTGGTGGGGACCGTACGAAACGAGCAAGCGCGCGAGGAGTTCAAAGCGCTTGCCGGCGGCGATGCCACAGGGCGCCTGCTCGATGTCACTGACTTCGACGCCATCGATGGCGTCGTTGCCGACATCGAGAAGACCGTGGGACCGGTGGACGTGCTGGTCAACAACGCCGGCTATGGCCATGAAGGCATTCTGGAAGAGTCGCCGCTGGCCGATATGCGACGGCAGTTCGATGTGAACGTCTTTGGCGCCGTGGCCATGATGAAGGCCGTGCTGCCCTACATGCGCAGTCGCCGCCGGGGACACATCCTCAACATCACCTCGATGGGCGGCCATATCACGCTGCCCGGCATCTCCTATTACTGCGGCAGCAAGTTTGCCCTCGAAGGCATTTCCGAAGCCGTCGGCAAAGAAGTGAAGCCCCTGGGCATTGCCGTAACAGCCGTGGCCCCCGGCTCGTTTCGCACAGACTGGGCAGGACGCTCGATGGTCCGCACGCCCCGCTCCATTGCCGACTACGACGGGCTGTTCGACCCCATCCGCGAAGCCCGCCAGCAAAAAAGCGGGCGGCAGCTTGGTGATCCCGTCAAAGCAGCACGAGCCATGCTCGAGCTGATTGCCCATGACTCGCCTCCAGCACACCTGTTGCTGGGAAGCGATGCACTCGAGCTGGTGCGACAGAAGTTGTCGTTGCTCGGCGAGGACATCGATCGATGGGAGTCCATCACCCGTTCAACGGACGGCTGACAACGCCGGCCAGTCACCGGGAGCAGCGTCGGCACTGCTCCCCCAAGGTTCACTCCCCGATCGAACATTGCGGCGAGAACCGGCACGGCTATTGAACAAGAAACGCCACGCGTTCTGGCACGCCCCGTAAAGCAACGCAATGGCAGCGGCGTAGATGAGCTTGGGCGAAATGGTGGAGGAACGCAGCAACGCCACGCCTGCCGAGGCAAGCATGAGCGTGGCCAGCATCGGCACGAAGTAGTCGGTGAGTGAGGTCCTGAACGCGTCGGCGCTGCGATAACCGCGCAAATGCTTGACATGCCAGGCGATGCGGGCCGTCGCGATCAACAAAGCGGTTCAGCCGACGAAAACCAGCGAACCTGCGGGAATCAACAGAAGGAGCGCGATCCCAAGCACCGCCAGAAAGTCGAAAAAACTGCGCTTGGCGACCAGCAACATCCACCCGCGGTGCTCGCCGGTGACGGCATGCAGCTTCATGGATAGCGAAACAAACAGCAGCCCGCTCAACGTGGCGGCAACTTCCGCCATGGTCGAGTAAGCCGATTGCCATTCATTCATAGCTTCGGCTCCGTAAAACGGCTCGGTTGCGCCGCAGCCTAATGCGCAGTCAACCATTGTGCGCAGCGTTCGATGTCTCTCGTGTCATGCCACCCATGCAGGGCAATGCGCAGATAGCCCTCGCGTGTGCTGGTGCTGATGCCTTGCGCGTCGGCGGCACGCAGCAAGCGTTCGCAACGTTCCGCCGGAACAGCGAACGACAAGATGGATCCCAACCTGCCTGCGTTGAGGAGTTCATCCAGTCGCTGTGCTTCAGCAACCCACGCTGCGTTTGCCGCCAGAGCGGCCAGCAAGGCGCGCTGCAAGCCAGCGATGTGCGCCTGCAGCCTGACCGCGCCGCCGCTTTCCACCAGCAGGCGAATGGACGACGCCAGCGCCGCACATGACACGATCGACGGGCTGCCTGCTTCCAGGCGCCGACCGTCGGTGGCCCACAGCGCATCGTTCTGCGCCTGCGCGCCGCTCTGCGAAAAATCATCCGGTGCCGAAAGCCAGGTGCCCAGCGGTACGAGCTGTTGACGGAAGCTCCGCTCGGTCCACAGCAACCCCTGCCCCTGCATGCCGAGCAAACCCTTGTGCCCGCCACTGGCAAACGCACTGATGCCCTCGAACGAGGTCGCGACGGTGCCCGCGCCCTGGATGCCATCGACCACCAGATGCACGCCGCGTGCGCGACAACCGCGACCGAGTTTTTCCAGGTCGAGGCGGATGCCATCCTGGTAACGCACCCACGAAACCGCCATCACGCGCGTGCGCGGCGTGATCGCATCCAGCAAACGCTGCTCCGGTTCGATCTGCGCATCGGGCGCGACAGACGGCTGGGCAAGCTGGCCGGCCCACAGCTCCACTTCCGTACACGTCACGCCCTTGCCGGCCAGCGCCAGCCACGGCAGTCGATTGCTCGGGAATTCGCCGGCGGGAATCACGACCTCGTCGCCCGCCTGCCACGCATAACCCAGCGCTACCACTTCCAGCCCGGTGGATGTGCAGGTGACCAGGCTGATGTCCTGCGCGTCGACACCGAGCAAGGTGGCGCCGATCTCGCGCAGCGAACGCTGCACGTCGAGGAAGTCTTCGTTCCAGCGCACGTCCCAGGGCCGCAACTCCGACGCCATCAGCGCGCGCACTGCGTCGGCCGACGCGCGGGGCAAGGGGCCATCCTTGCAGTGCGAAAACCACCGCACGGTCGGCGGCATATCGAACAGGTCGCGGGAAATCAGGGGCGCTATCGGCGGCACAACGCGTATTCCTTGATGCGGTAACGCCTATGGCCGCTCATAAACGATGTGCGCGGCCGCGGCAAACAGATGGCGCACGCTAGCACAAGGATTTGCGCGCCCGGCCTGTCGCTGCGCCAATCGAAAGCACCGACGTTCACACGGTCTGCACGTCTTGCGCGTCCGCTGTACGTGTCCGCAGTCCGCCGTGCTTGTCCGGACACCGTCCGCGGACACTGACGATCCAACGTAGCGATGCGCACAAATGGCTTGGGAATGCGGGATGCCAGCGATGTGCGAGGTTGGCACGGGGCTTGCCATATATCCAGTGAAAGGCCCAGTAAGAGCCACCCGACAACCCCCGTGAAGGAGAACGACCATGAAATTCGAAAACCTGATGCTGCACAGCCTGTTCGCCGCCTGCATGCTGGTCTGCGTGTTGACCCTGGGTGCGATGATCGCCGCCCCGACCTATACCAACGCCGCTGTCGCCAGCGCGGCTCCGGTGGCCACCACGGCACAGCCGGCCGGTTGAGTCACTCGCTTGCGCACCGCGTCGCTTGCCGTCGCACGCTCGAACGATCCCATCAGCGAGATCCGCACCGACAGCTAGCCCCGGGGATATCCCGGGGCTAGACCAGCGCCAGCACCCGCACCTGAAGGCCGCACCCGATGCCTGCACGCGCGGCATCGCCCATCCGTCGCTGCATCGTCGAGGGCTTCAGCCCGCGGCGGAGGCCTGCCGGCTGAGTTCGGTCAGTCCGTGACGTTCCATCGCGGCGTAGACCTGCTCCCACCACCATCGGCTATCCCCGCGATCGATCGATGATGACGGCACCTGGACCAGCTGCTCGAATGCTGCCCACAAGTCCTCTTCCGGCGCATCGCGCCTTGCCAATCCGTTGAGTTCCTCATCCAGCGCGGCAAACATCGTTGCCCATTGCTCTTTGGAGTAACGCACGATCTTGGGCCCTCGGTCGAAAGTGGCTACGGTTGCACCGGTCCCTTTCTCGTCCATTTCGCAGCGCTCGCGGCGAGCCTTGCGACTGGCAACGACGAGCCACCCGCTTGACGTCCACTTCACTCGCAAAAGTGGACTCTTTTTCGGCGTGTCGTGCGACCGGCGCTGTGACGCAACGCTGGGATCCCCAGCCAATCACCTGCCCGGCATTGGCGGCTCCCCGCGCCCGGTTCGGATGCCACGCCAGCCACAGGGGTCAACGAGTACGGGAAACGGTCACGTTTCCACGTCGTCGTGCGCGGCTGCATTCGCCATCACCGCTTATCGCTCCACTCCTCAACTGGCGTCGTCGACGCCAGGTCTTAAGTCACGCGCAACTCAACCAACAGGTGCAAGCACATGGGCAGCAGTACGATCACCACCAAAGACGGCGTCGAGATTTATTACAAGGATTGGGGCAAGGGCCAGCCCATCGTTTTCAGCCATGGCTGGCCGCTGTCGGCAGACGACTGGGATGCACAGATGTTGTTCTTCCTCAGTCATGGCTATCGCGTCATCGCGCATGACCGTCGCGGCCATGGTCGATCCACGCAGACCGAAGACGGCAACGACATGGACCACTACGCGGCCGACCTGGCCGCGCTCACCGAGAAACTCGATCTGCACGACGCCATCCACGTGGGTCACTCCACTGGCGGTGGCGAAGTCGTTCATTACGTGGCCAATCACGGCCTCAAGCGCACGGCCAAGATCGTGCTGATCAGCGCCGTGCCGCCGCTCATGCTCAAGACCAAGGACAACCCCGATGGCTTGCCGCTGGAAGTGTTCGACGGTTTTCGCGAGGCACTCGCGGCCAACCGCGCGCAGTTCTACGTGGATGTCGCCTCAGGGCCGTTCTACGGTTTCAACCGTCCGGGCGCCAAGCCCGTGCAGGGCACCATCGACAACTGGTGGCGCCAGGGCATGATGGGCGGCACCAAGGCCCACTACGACTGCATCAAGGCCTTCTCCGAAACCGATTTCACCGAAGACCTCAAGAAAATCGACAAGCCCGCCCTGGTCTTGCACGGCGACGACGATCAAGTCGTGCCGTACAAGGACGCGGCCCTGCTGTCGGCCAAGCTGCTCAAGAACGCCACGCTGAAGATTTATCCGGGCTACCCGCATGGCGCATTCACCATCCATCATGACGTGATCAACAAGGACCTGCTCGAGTTCTTCAAGAGCTGATGCACCCCGCAGCCCCTGCGCCCGGCGCGGGGGCTGCTTTCATCGCAGCTGAAGCACCGCCCGCGGCACGCCCTGTGACCGCAACCACAGCGTGCTCACAAATACCGGCGGATAGTCTGGCGCACACGAATGCCCGGGGGTTTTATGGCCGTGTCGGCTCCGCTATCCACCGACGAAGGACGACGGCTCGAGCGCCTGCTTTCGCTGGGCGTACTCGACACGGAAGCGGAGCCCCTGTTCGATGCCCTGACCAAGGCCGCCTCCCTGCTCACCGGCGCCCCTATCGCGCTGATGACCCTGGTGGACGATCAGCGGCAGTGGTTCAAGTCCAACGTGGGCCTGGAGGGCACCCGCGAAACCTCGCGTGCCGTGGCCTTCTGTTCGTACACCATACTTGGCGATCAGCCATTCGTCGTGCCCGATGCGACCGAAGATCCGCGCTTCGCCGACAATCCCCTGGTCACTGGCGACCCGCATATCCGTTTCTATGCCGGCGCGCCGATCACGCTCAATGATGGCCTGCGCATGGGTGCGCTGTGCGTGATCGATCGCCAGCCGCGACGTTTGTCCAGCGAGCACGCGGCCATCCTGCAGGAGCTGGCGATCGCCGCTGCCGAGGCCCTGGAACAACGCAAGGCCGCGCTCGAACACAGCGAGTCCCTGCACCGCGAGGCCTTGCTGCATCGCCTGTTGATGGAAGACCGCACGCGCCTGGCAGCCATCCTCGATGCCTCGCAGGCGGGCACCTGGGAATGGAACGTGCAGACCGGCGAGATGCGCTTCAACGAACAGTGGGCCAGCATTCTCGGTTATGCGCTGGAAGATCTGGACCTGCTCTCCTCCAGCGTATGGCGCGATGTGCGGGCGGACGAAGGCGGCATCATCCAGGGCGCGCAACGCCGCCTCACCCATCCCGACGACTTGCCGCAAATGGACCAGTGCCTGCAGGAACATCTGCGGGGCGAGCGCTCGCTGTTCGAGAGCGAAGCACGTCTGCGCCATAAGGATGGCCACTGGTTGTGGGGCCTGCTGCGCGGCCGTGTGATCAGCCGCACCGACGAGGGCAAAGCGCTATGGATCTACGGGACGCTGGTCGATGTTTCCGAGCGCAAGCGCATGGAGCGTCGCCTGCATGAAAGCGAGGCCTTCCTCGATCGATCGGGACGCGTCGCCGGCGTGGGCGGCTGGCAGCTGGATCTGGCGACCCATCAACTCACCTGGTCGGATCAGACCTGCGCCATCCATGATCTGCCGGCAGGCCATATCCCCACGCTTGGCGAAGCGATCCACTACTACGCTCCCGAAGCGCGCGAGCAAATTCAGCAGGCCGTGGCCAGGGGCGCCGAAGACGGCAAGGGCTGGGATCTCGAACTGCCGATGATCACCGCGAAGGGACGCCACATCTGGGTTCGCGCCGCCGGCGCGGTCGAGTTCGAGCATGGCAGGCCGTGCCTGCTCATTGGCGCGATCCAGGACATCACGGCGCGCAAGCAGGCGGTGGAATCGGTTCAGCGCAGCGAACGCCGCTTCCGCAAACTGTTCGAGGAAAGCCTGGGCCTGATCTGCACGCATGACCTCCACGGCACCATTCTTTCGGTGAATCCGGCGGCGGCGCAGTCGCTGGGCTATTCGATCGGCGAACTGTTGGGACGTCCGTTCAAGGAGCTGATCGATCCTTCGCTGCACGGCAGTTTCGATGCGTACCTGCGCCGCGTCACCGGCGAAGGCGTTGCGCACGGCCTGTTGCAGATCAAGGCCAAGGACGGTCGCAACCTGGTCTGGCAGTTCCACAATTCGCTGGATACCGAGGACGAGGAACCCTATGTGCTCGGCCACGCGCTGGACGTGACCGAACGCATGCGCCATGAAAGCCAGCTGCGCGAATGGAGCGTGCGCGATTCACTCACTGGCTTGTTCAACCGACGCTACCTTGGCCAGGTTTCCGAGCAGCTTGGACACAACGATCGCTGGGGCTGCATCGTGATCGATCTGGAAGGGTTCAAGTCGGTCAACGATACGCATGGCCACCAGCGCGGCGACGAAGTGCTGGTGGCCATGGGCCACTTCCTCACCATGCACGTGCGTCCCGACGATATCGTGATCCGCTCCGGCGGCGATGAATTCCTGGTGTTGCTGCCGCACGCCGGCGAGCAGGAAACGCTGGCCATCGTGCGGCGACTGGAAGCGGCGCGCGCCAGCGCGCCCAACCGCTTCACCATGGGCTACGCCATACGCATCGGCGGCATGCCGCTGGATGCCGCGCTGGCCAGCGCAGACAGCCAGTTGTATCGCGTGCGGCGCGACCGCGGCTACCAGGGGCGCTGAGTCCGCTCAGCGGAACAGATTGGTCTTGGCCAGTTCAATCAATTCGTCGCCCCGTCCGTTGATGACCGTGCGCAGCGCCCACAAGCCAAAGCCCTTGGCCTGTTCCAGCTTGATGCTGGGCGGCATGGCTAGCTCCTGCGTATTGGTCACCACATCGAGCAAGGCGGGGCCGTCGTGCGCGAGGATATCCTTGATCGCGGCGGGCAGATCGCCGGGATCTTCCACGCGTATGCCATGCACGCCGACGGCACGAGCCATCGCGGCAAAGTCGGGATTGACCAGCGACGTGCCGGTTTCCAGATAACCGCCTGCCTTCATCTCCAGCGCCACGAAGCCCAGCGTGTGGTTGTTGAACACCACGATTTTCACCGGCAGCTTCTGCTGCACGAGAGTGAGAAAGTCGCCCATCAGCATGGAGAAGCCACCGTCGCCGGAAAGGCTGATCACCTGCCTGCCCGGATAGGCCGCCTGCGCGCCAATGGCCTGCGGCATCGCGTTGGCCATCGACCCGTGCACCAGCGAACCAATCAGGCGACGTCGCCCATTCATCTTCAAATAGCGCGCCGCCCAGATCGATGGCGTGCCTACGTCGAAGGTGAATACCGCATCGTCCGTCGCCGCCTCGCTCAGCAGCTTGGCGAGGTATTGGGGATGGATCGGCTTGCGGCCGGGCTTGCCCGTGGCCAGTTCGTCCAACCCCTCGCGCGCCTTGCGATAGTGCGACACGCTAGCGTTGAGATGGGCCTTGTCCTGCTTCGCCTTCAGTTGCGGCAGCAAGGCCTCGATGGTGGCCGCCACATCGCCCACCATGCCCAGGTCCAGGCGCGCGTGCTGACCAAGACTGTCCGGGCGAAGATCCACCTGTGCAATCTTCGCGTCGGTGGGATAGAACTGCCGATACGGGAATCCCGTGCCCAGCATCAGCAAGGTGTCGCAGTTCAACATGGCGTAATAGCCGGAACTGAATCCGATCAGGCCGGTCATGCCCACGTCGTACGGGTTGTCGTATTCCAGGTATTCCTTGCCGCCAAACGCGTGCACGATGGGTGCCTGCAGGGTCTCTGCCAGCTTTACCACGGCGTCATGCGCGCCTGCGCAGCCGCGACCGCACAGCAAGGTGATGTCCTTGCCGCTGTTGAGCAGTTGCGCCAGTGCATCGATATCTTGTTGCGCCGGACGCACCACGGGCGGACGCAGCGCGATGGATGAACCGGCCGACGGTTTGGCATCCAGTTCAAGCAAGGCCACGTCGCCGGGAATGACAACCACCGCCACGCCGCGCTTGCCGATGGCCGCGCGCATCGCGCTTTCCAGCACGGCGGGCAATTGCTCGGGCGTGGATACCAATTCGCAGTAGTGGCTGCACTCGCGAAACAGCGATTCCGGATGAGTCTCCTGGAAATAGCCGCGGCCGATTTCCGCGCTGGGAATCTGCGCCGCAATCGCCAGCACCGGCACGCGCGAGCGATGGCAGTCGAACAGGCCATTGATCAAATGCAGATTGCCGGGGCCGCAGCTACCTGCGCAAACCGCAAGATCTCCCGTCAGATGCGCCTCGGCGCCGGCGGCGAAAGCCGCGGCCTCCTCGTGGCGCATATGGATCCAGTCGATGTCGCCGCGCTGTCGCAAGGATTCCGTGATGCCGTTGAGACTGTCGCCCACCACGCCGTAGATGCGTCGCACGCCGGCGACGTGCAGGGTTTCGGTGATGACATCAGCCACTTTCGTACGCGCCATAACTCGACCTCTTCGATGGAAGGCCCGCGCCAGAGACGGCATGACGGGTCCAGCGAGTATCGCGTCGGCGGCGTGACAACCATGTCAGCCTCGCGCGCCTCCGCACGACCTGCGTGGGTCGTGCGGAGGCAAGCTTGCGAACTACTTGGAGATCAACAACAGCAAGGACTGCCCGCACTGCCCGTAGGTTGTTCCGGCGCCACCAATCAAGGCTTCGTTGCCGGGTGATACGAAGGTATTGGCGCCATCGTTCCAGTTGCAGGTGTCGGTGACGCGATACCACTGCGTGCCCGAGGGCGGCGCTGGCAGCGTGAAGGTGACGCTGCCCGACCAGCCGTTGTAGGCGATATACATGGAGTTGCTGTCGCCCAGCGCCGGACCATTGATGGTGTATGCAAGCGCGTAGTTGCTGGTGTTGTTCCAATAGTTGGTGTCTGCCGTCGCACCGCTGGACTGGTACCAGACCACCTGGCTGGCGGAATACCAGCTGGCCGGGCGCAGGGCCGGATGCGCCTTGCGGAACGCGATCAGGCGCTGTGCAAACGTGTAGAAATTGCTCTGATCCGTGGTCCAGCTGTTGGTGAGCCAGTTCGCGCTGGAGTCCAGGTTGTAGGCGTTGTTGTTGCACTGGAGCGTGCGCAGGTATTCATCGCCACCCTGCATCAGCGGCGTGCCCGCCGAGAGCATTTCGAACGCCATACCGGTGCGCGCGGCACGACGCTGGTCCAGCGCCGTACCGGTGCCGGCCGACATGCCCTGGTCCCAGCTGTAGTTCGTGCTGGTGCCACCGTCGGATGGGCCGTAAGGCCATGCCTGGCTGTTGCTCGCGCCGTTGCACGAATAGACGTCCTTCAGCGTCATGCCGTCATGCACGTCGATAAAGTTCACCGAGTTCCACGGCGAACGTCCATTGGCCTGGAACAGGTTGGACGAACCGGAGAAGTCGTTCGCATCCTGCGTGATATGGATGGTCATGCTGCCCAGTTCGTTCTGCGCCTGGCGCAGGCTGTCGCGGAACACGCCGTTCCACTCGGACCATCCTTGCGGAAAGCCGCCTAGCTGATACGAATTGCCACCGATCGCCCAAGGCTCGGCAAACAGGTCCAGGCCGCTGCCACCCGTGGCCGGGCGCACGCTGAATTCGCGCAGGATACGGTTGATCGCCACATTGGAATCGGCTGCATCGAAGTTGTATCCGCCGCTCGGGCAATTGGGCGCCGCCGAGGTGTACGCACCGTTGAGGCAACTATTGCCCAGCACGGAAGCAAGATCGAAGCGGAAGCCGTCCACGCCCATGGTGTTCGCCCAATAAGCCAGCGAATCCACGATCAGGTTCTGCGCCACCGTGTTGTACGTGTTGTAGTTGGCGCCAATGCCGGTGTTGTCGTAGAAATATTGGTTGCCGGAGGTCAGCTCGTAATAAGTGGCGTTATCCAGGCCACGCCACGATTCGATCGTTGCCGTGGTCGGGTCGTTGCTGGTCCACGTGCCGCCCTCGGCCGTATGGTTGTAGACCACGTCCATGTACACCTTGATGCCGGCATTGTGGAAGGCCTGCACCATCGCCTGAAATTCCGCCGTGGGGCCGCCGGGCGCCTTGTTATAGGCGTAGCGTCGGTCCGGCGAAAAATAGTTCTCGGTCATGTAGCCCCAGTAGTTCTGGTTGGCATCCGAGTTGGGCACCACATCGTTGGCGTCGTTCTGCGTTTCCTGCACGGGCAGGAATTCCACCGCGGTGACGCCGAGGCTGGCCAGATAACTCGCCTTCAGCCCCGCCCCGTAATAGGTGCCGCGATACTGCGCGGGAATCGACGTGTCCTGTTCGGTGAAGCCGCGCACGTGCACTTCGTAGATCACGTCGTCCTTCTGCGCACGCGTGGGCTTGGTGCCGGTGCCTTGCGTGCTCGGCGCCAATACAACGCCCTTGGGCGCGTAGATGCCGCTGTCCGTCGTGCGATAGCTGGCGCCAGAGGCGAACACGTTGCCGTTCTGGTTCGACGGGTTGAGCGGATCCTGGCTCACTTCCTGTGCATAGGGATCGAGCAGCAGCTTGTTGGGATTGAAACGATTGCCACTGGCGTCGACATCGGAAACGAAGCCCACCTGCGAGCCCTTGCCCCAACTGCTGCTATACGGCCAGTTCGGTCCCCAGGCGCGGTATCCGTAGTACACCGAACCGGTGATGCCCGCCGCCTGGATCGACGACACCGGCACCGTCACCGCCCATACGCCGCTGCCGACGGAGCTTAGTGTGTAAGTAGCCGATTCCTGCGCGCCATAGCCGCTCGCATACAGGTACAACACGATGCGCGTGGCGCTGGACGAGTAGACGCGAAAGGTGATGCTGGTCTTTTGCGCGTTGTAACTGGCGCCAAGACTCATGCTGTTGATAGCCGCGTGGGTCGTTGCAGCGGGCACGCCGGCGAGCGCCGCGCAGGCCAGCAGCGCGGCGAGGATTTTCGAGCACTTCATGGGTGAGCCTCCATCCTGCTTCGTTGACGATCAGGTCGAACAGCAGCAACGCCATGGGGCACTCCCTGCCACGGCTGGCGGCCTAGCGAACACCACTGTCGTTCGCAACTTCAGCGCGGTCGCGCGCACTCCCCTCGCGCAACCGCCTTTCGGGCGGCAGTGCGTCGCATCCTAGAAAGCATCGCAGTGCAGCAACCAGCGGCTGCATACGTATTCATTGCGAACGGGGTCCGCAAAAACGTCACTCGCTGGCGGAACGTTCCCATCGGGCGAGCTGTTCGCGCAGCGCTTCGTTGTCGGCCTTGAGCTCCGCCACTTCGGCCTTGAGCTCGGCAACGCGACGCTGCAGGGTCGGCAAATCCTCGCCCTCGCCTGCTTCCACCACCGGCTTGGGCTTGCGCTTGGCCTCGCGCACGCGCTTGGCCGCCTGCTTGAGTTCGTCGTCGCCGGCGCTGGCAGCGGCGCGCTGCTCGTCCTCCGGCAAGGTCGCCACGGCCGCGGCCGCATTGATCGACAACACGCCGGATTTCACCGCCGCCACCACTTCCGGTGCAGCCTGCTTCTGGATCTTTTCGATCATCACCACCTGGTTGTTGCTCAGCCTCGCCTCGCGCGCGATGGCCTGGCGGCTGGGCAGCGGCTCGGACTTGGCGGGCGCTTCGGCCACGTCGGCCGCCGGGGACGGCGGCACCTCGTCGGCAGCCGGTGCGGTTTCCTGCTCCGCCGGCTTGGTGCGCGTGCGACGCTCCTGCAGGATCTCGCGCTTGCGCAGTGCCAGCACGCCGCGCTGGAAATCGGACACGCTGCGACGTCCAAGGTGCTGCTCGATCATCCACAGGTGCACGTCTTCCATCGACTGGAAGCGCGTGTTCTGCACCGTGTTGAACGGCAGGTCGTGCTTGCGGCAGATGCCGTAGCGGTTGTGGCCGTCGACCAGGACATCGCCCCATAGCACCAGCGAGTCGCGGCAACCCTCCGCGAGCAGGCTGCGTTCCAGCGCCTCGTATTCGTCCGGGGTGAGCGGGTCGATATAGGCCTTGAGTTCTTCGTTGACGACGATGTCCATGGGAGCGTGCTGCGGCGGGCAAAGGGGCGGCATTGTAGAGAACCTGCGCGCTGGTTTCGCGGCTTGCGCGGGGCGGCGGAACGTGCGCAGGCACTGGTAAGGCCGTCGCGCACAGGGTGCGCTCCCACAGGGATGGGCATGGAGGCGCCAGGACAGCTCTGCTACCTTGCTGGCTTTCCGACGAGGGGGATTCCATGCTGCTGCGCCAATGCCTTGCCCTTGCGCTCGCTGTCTCGCTGTCCGCCACCGTGGCGGCCGACGAAGCGAAGCCTGCCCATACGCCCTCGCCGAAGGAACTGCTGGCCAAGTCGCAGGCGCAGGAGTGGCGCACGCCCGACCCGCAGAACCTGCTGGTCATGCAACTGCCGCAGGGGCGCGTGCTGATCGAGCTGGCTCCCGATTTTGCGCCGCTGCATGTGGCCAATATCCGCACCATGGCGCACGAGCACTATTACGACGGCCTCGCCATCGTGCGGGTGCACGACAACTTCGTCACCCAGTGGGGCGACCCGGCCAGTGACGATGAGGGCGACAAGAGCAAGCTCAAATCCCTGGGCTCGGCCAAGGACCGGCTGCCGCCGGAATACACCCGCCCTTACGACGCCAAGCTCCCGTTTACCGCGTTGAAGGACGGCGATTTCTACGCAGCGGAAGTCGGCTTCTCCGAAGGGTTCCCGGTAGCGCGCGACAAGGCCAGCCAGCAAGAGTGGCTGACCCATTGCTACGGCATGGTGGGCGTGGGCCGCGACATCGATCCTGAAACCGGCAGCGGCAGCGAGCTTTATGCCGTGATCGGCCAGTCGCCGCGCGCACTCGATCGCAACATCGCCGTAGTCGGCCGCGTGCTGCAAGGCGTGGAATACCTCTCGGGCCTGCCGCGCGGTACCGGCCCGCTGGGCTTCTATGAAAAGGCCGAACAACGCGTGGCGATCCCCTCCGTGCGCCTCGCCGCCGATCTTCCCGCTGACCAGCGCCCCCACGTGGAAGTGCTGCGCACCGACAGCGCCACCTTCGCGGCTTTGGTGGATGCCAAGCGCAATCGCCTGGACGACTTCTATCGATTGCCGGTGCACAAGGTGGACCTGTGCAGCGTGAGCATTCCCGTGCGCGACGCCAAGCCGGCGCACTGATCAAGTCAGACGTTGCCGCTCCCTGGCGGCAACGTCCTGGTTTCAGCTACTACGGGGGCGCTTCGCGCAGGCGGGACTTGCGCGTTACGCGGCGCCAGATCCAGCGCCATCCCAACGCCAGCGGGAACGCCAGCAACAGGAACGGGATGCCATAGGCAAGCATCGACAAGGCGTCGCGAATGCCGTCGTATAGTTGGTCCATCCATTCGCCGAGCGACACACCAAGCCGGTGGCCGCGACTCTTATCGGCGAAATCCAGCTGTAGCAGATTGGTGTCGAGACGCCGCTGTTGTTGCGCGGCCGTGTTCTGAAGGCTTTCGCGCTGCACCTGGATCTGAGCGCGTTCATGGCCCAGCGCAATGAGGTCGCTGGTGGCCAGGTCCTTGCGTTGCGCCAGCTGTTCCATCTGCGCTGAATAAGCTTCCAGCTGCTGCAGCTTCTGCTCGTTGTCATTCACCGCGTCCGCCAGGTCTTCAGCGCGGGTTTGCCGCCACGCCACCGTCCCATCCTTGCTGGCCATGCCGGTCAGCGGCTCCACGCCGGACGGCACCACGCGCAGCGTCAACATCGCGCTGTTTTCGCCCTGCTCGATGCGCAACACATTGCATGCGCCAAACTGTGCCGACTCACACGCCTTTCGCACGGCGGCCATGCGCGCTGGAATCTCTGCTTCAGGCAAGGTGATGCGCAGGTGGTGCTCATACGCAAGCTTGGCCCCACCGCTGGCCGTTTCGCCTGGCACAGGTAACGGTGCCACTTCCTGCTTCTTCGAACATCCGGCTGCTACCACCACAAGCGCTGCCAACAGCACTGCTCGTTCCAACATGCGCATGCCTTTCCCCTGTTAGTCGACGTTTCTGATCCCGCGCGTCGGCAGCGTTCAGCGCCATGCTGCGTGAACATTGCCGCGGCCCTATACCCAAAGACGACGCGCTCTTCACCCCTCGCACCGGCAGGATGGCCGCAGACCCTCACGGGAGCAAGGCATGCGGCGGGGTTGGAAAATAGTGGCATGGATCATCGGCGTCTGCCTGGCGCTGATCGTGGTGTTGTTGATCGTGATCGCCACGTTCGACTGGAATCGTCTCAAGCCCACCATCAATGCGCGTGCCAGCGAAACCTTGGGGCGGCCGTTCGCCATCAATGGCGATCTGAGCGTGCGCTGGCGACGCGAAGAGCGCGCCAGCGGCATCGAAGGCTGGGTGCCGTGGCCGGAGTTCATCGCGCAGAACATCAGCATCGGCAATCCCGACTGGACCGAGCAACCGCATTTTGCACAGCTCGATGCCTTGCGCTTCCGCATTTCGCCGCTGCCGCTGATCGTGCATCGGGTGGAAATCCCGGTGCTCTATCTCACCCAGCCCGCCATCGACCTGGAGCGCAATGCGCAAGGGCAGGCGAACTGGGAGTTTGCGTTCACCAACAACACCACGCCCTCGGCATGGAAACTCGATCTGCATGCGATCGGTTTTGACCGCGGTCATATCATGCTGAACGATGCGATCAACAAGGCCGATCTGCAGATCACCATGGAGGCCTTGCAGCGCGCCATCCCCTATGGCGACATCGTCTCGCAGCAATCGGCCGATGCACGCGAGCAGGCCAGCAAGACCGTCGGCGCCAATGCGAAGACCACGCTTGAGAAGGATGCGGGCACACAGGAAAACCAACCGGGCCACACCAGCGCCACCTACCAGTTTGCGTTCCAGGCCCAGGGCAAATACCAGGGCGCCGCGGTCGACGGCAACGGCAAGACCGGCGGCGTGCTCGCGCTGCAGGAGACCGACCAGCCGTTCCCGCTGCAGGCCGACATGCATGTGGGAGATACGCATATCGCCATGGTGGGCACGCTCACCGACCCGCTGCACCTGGCCGCGCTCAATATCCGCCTGTGGTTCTCCGGCAGCAGCATGGCCAAGCTGTATCCGCTGATTGGCGTCACCCTGCCCGACACGCCGCCGTATGCGACCGAAGGCCATCTGCGCGCGACCCTGAAAAAGGGCGCCAGTCATTTCTCCTACGATCATTTCCGCGGGCGGGTGGGCGGCAGCGATCTGGCCGGCGATCTCGCCTTCGACACCGGCAGTGCACGTCCGACATTGACCGGCACGGTGAAGTCGCAGCTGCTGCGCTTCTCTGACCTTGCTCCTTTGATCGGCGCGGACTCCAACGCAGAGAAAGATCAACGCGGCGACGCCACACCGCAACCTAGCGACAAGGTGTTGCCCGTCGAGCCGTTCCGCACCGATCGTTGGCGCGCGATGGATGCGGATGTCACGTTCAGCGCGGCCAAGATCGTGCGCGATACGGCGCTGCCGATCGATGCGCTGCAGACCCACATCGTGATGACTAACGGCGTGCTGACGCTCAGTCCACTGAGCTTCGATTTCGCCAGCGGCAAGATCGACAGCAACCTGCGCCTCGACGGCAGCACCAGCCCGATGAAGGGCGACATCAAGCTCAAGGCGCGGCACCTCAAGCTCAAGGAACTGTTCCCCAAGTTCGCGCCGATGCAGACCAGCTTTGGCGAGATCAATGGCGACGCGGCGCTCAATGCGCGCGGCAACTCGGTGAGCGAACTGATGGGCACCTCCACCGGCGAGCTGAAGCTGCTGATGAACGACGGCGCCATCAGCAAGGCGTTGCTGGAAACGGCCGGCCTCAATGTGGCGAACATCGTGATCGTCAAGCTGTTCGGCGACAAGACGGTGAAGATCAATTGCGCGGCATCGGATCTGTCGGCCACCAACGGCTTGTACCAGACCCAGCTGTTCGTGTTCGACACGGAAGACGCCACCATCCGCGTGAATGGCACGGTCAACTTCGCCAACGAAAAGCTCGACCTCGACGTGCGGCCCGAATCGAAGGGCGTGCGCATCCTCTCCCTGCGCTCGCCCCTTTACGTGAAGGGCACGCTCAAGGATCCCGATGTCGGCGTGCAGCCGGGGCCGCTGATCCTGCGTGGCGGCGGCGCCGTGGCGCTGGCCGTGTTCGCCGCACCGGTCGCCGCGCTGCTGCCGCTGGTCGCCACCAGCAAGGGCGAGCAGGACAATACCTGCGCCACCGTGCTCGAGCAGATGCGCGGCGCATCCAAGGCGCGCACCGCACCGCTGCCGGACAAGGCCAAGGCCGCCGCCACGCACCAATGATCGCGCCGCAAGGCTAGAATGCCGGACTCCCTCTTCGTCGACATTCGTGCATGCAACCGGTCAACAAGGCCCGCTGGCAGATCCATTTCTGCGTGCTGCTCTGGGGCTTCACCGCCATCCTGGGCAAGCTGATCACCCTGCCGGCCATGCAACTGGTGTGGTGGCGCATGCTGCTGGTGTCGGGCGCACTGTTGCTGGTGCCACGGGTATGGCGTGGCTTGATGGCCATGCCGGCGAGACTGCGCTGGGCTTATGCCGGTATCGGCGTGCTGGTGTCTCTGCACTGGCTGACCTTCTACGCCGCCATCAAGCTTGCCAATGCCTCGGTCGGCGCCACCTGCATCGCGCTGGGGCCGGTCTTTCTTTCGCTGGTGGAACCCTGGATCGCCCGCCGCAAGTTCGACCCGCGTGAGCTGTTGATCGGCGTCGCCGTGGTCCCCGGCGTGGCGATGGTCGTGGGCGGCGTGCCGATGGGCATGCGCATGGGCATCGTCGTGGGCGCACTCTCCGCACTGCTGGTGGCGCTGTTCAGCGCCTTCAACAAACGCATGGTGGAACACGGCGACCCGCTCACCGTTACCTGCATCGAGCTGGGCACCGGCACGTTATTCCTTACGTTGCTGGCTCCGCTGCTACCGCACTCCGGGCCTGCGTTTGTATGGCCCAGCCTGCACGACGCCACCCTGCTCACCGTGCTCTCGTTCGGCTGCACGTTGCTGCCGTTCGCCCTGGCACTGGTGGCCTTGCGCCATATGAGCGCTTTCGGCACGCAGATGGTGACCAACCTGGAGCCGGTCTACGCCATCGTATTGGCGATCCTTCTGCTGGGTGAACAACGCCAACTGGATGGCTGGTTCTATGTCGGCGTCGCGGTGATCCTGGCTGCCGTATTCGTTCACCCGCTGTTGACGCGCAAACAGACGGCGACCACCCAGCCGGAACTGCTGGGCACGGCCGAAAGCCACAATGTGGTTGAATAGGCCGCCGTCGCTACGGTGACTTACGCCACCGGGTGAACGTGCACGACGCCCAGCGTCGATCACGGCTGCGGGGAGGTGCTTGCGATGACGCGGGTCAGATTCCCTAGAATCGTACGGCGCGAGTGGTTCCTGGCCATCAGTGCGGCCACCGCCCTCGCCTTCCTGCTCTTTGGTCCGCGACTGCTGGACGGGCTCGATCATCCGCTGTGGCTCGCCGTCATTTTTGGATGGCTGTTCACCGTGATCCTGGGTTCCGCCCTGGCCGTGGTGCGACACGCGGAACACCTGGGCGAACAGCTGGGCGAACCCTATGGCACCTTGGTGCTGACGCTGTCGATCACCACCATCGAAGTGATCAGCATCACCGCCATCATGCTGCACGGGGCGAACAACCCCACGCTCGCGCGCGACACCTTGTTCGCCGTCACCATGATCGTGCTCAACGGCATGGTCGGCCTGTCGCTGCTGGTCGGTGGCTGGCGGCATCGCGAGCAGCAGTACAACCTGCAGGGCGCGAACGCCTACCTGGCCGTCGTCATTCCATTGGGCATCCTGGCGCTCGTGATGCCCAACTACACCATCGACCCGCACAAGACGCTCACCTTGGCACAAGAGGTCTTCCTCGCGGTGATCTGCGCCGGGTTGTACATCGCGTTCATCGGCCTGCAGACCCGTCGCCACCGTGCCTATTTCGCGGCCGTGGAGGACGACGACGAAAGCCCTTCTGAGATGCAAGGAGGCGCGACACGCACCACCTTTCACGCGCTGCTCTTGCTGGCCTATATGGTTCCCGTGGTGTATCTGGCGGAAAAGCTCGCCCACCCGATCGATTACGTCGTGGAAACGCTGGGCAAACCGGCGGCGCTGGCCGGACTGGTAATGGCCGTGCTGGTCGCCACGCCGGAAGGCATCGGCGCCGTGCGTGCCGCGCGCGGCAACCATATGCAGCGCTCGGTAAACATCTTCCTGGGCTCGGTACTGTCGACCATCGGCCTCACCATTCCGGCCATCCTCGTCATCAGCCAGCTCACCGCGCATCCCATCGAGCTTGGCCTGCAGCACACCGACCTGGTGTTGTTCCTGCTCACGCTGACGGTGAGCCTGGTGACGTTTTCCAGCGGTCACACCAACGTGCTGCAAGGCGCCGTGCACCTGATCCTGTTCGTGGCCTATCTGTTCTACATGTTCCAGGTCTGAGCCCATCAGCCCGAAGCAGCGAGCGTCGCGCGCAGGTGGTCGATGAAGGCGCGCACCTTAGCCGGCGGCTGGCGTCCGGGATACACCGCGTAGATGCCACACACCGGCAAGCTGTATTGCGCCATCAGCACGACCAGCCGGCCCTGGCGGATATCTTCCGTGACCAGATAATCCGGCAGCACGCTGACGCCCGCACCATGGCATACCAGCGCATGTGCGGTCGTCACATTGTTCGCTTGCACGCGCTGGCGCATGCGCACGGTGCGTCGTGTGCCGTCGGGCGCGGTGAACGTCCATCGCAGCGGCGTGGCCAGCAGGGTGAGCGCGACCCAGTCGTGCGATGCGAGATCGGTGATCACACGCGGCTGCCCGCAGCGCGCGAGATACTCAGGCGCAGCGACCATCAACTGGCGAAACGTGCTCAGGCGGGTGGAACGCAGATTGGAATCGCGCAACCAGCCCATGCGGATGGCCAGGTCGAAACGCTCGGCGATCAGGTCGCTCATGTGATCGTTGAGCACCAGATCCGCCTGCAACGACGGATGCTCGCGCAGGAATTGCGCCAGCGCCGGCGCGACCACGGCCGTGCCGTAATCGCCGGTGGCAGTGAGCCTCAGCGTGCCGCTGGGTTGCTCCTGACTGCGCCCGACCTGGGCGATCGCGGCCTGGGCCTCGGCAAGAATGCTCAAACAGGCGGCGTGAAACGTGCTGCCGGCCTCGGTCAAGGTCATGCGCCGCGTGCTGCGCGACAACAGCGTTACGCCCAGCTCGCTCTCCAGACGCGCAATGTGCTGGCTCACCATGGCCTTGGTCATGCCGAGCACGTCGGCTGCCGCGGTGAATGAGCCCGCGCGCACCAGCGCGGTGAACACGGACAAGCGATTGAGATTGACCTCGGCCATGCCATCCTCCGTACTGTCAACTTAAACTTTACAGTGAATTCTCCTTTGATGCGTTTATCTGGATCTGTCGCGGGCGCATGCTGGGCCTTGTTGGTGGCGCTGGCAGTTTTTTCACGGCAGCCCCGTCATCGTCCCCCGCACTCCCCTATCCCCGCTGGAGAGCACTACCCATGAAGATCGCCTTGTTCGGCGCTACCGGCCATGTCGGCCACGCCATCCTCGACGAAGCGCTTGCACGCGGTGCCGATGTCACCGCCATCGTGCGTGATCCGTCGCGCCTGACTGCCAGGGACGACCGCGTCGACGTCGTCACCGGTGATATCGCCGATCCGGAAAGCTGGCTGGACGCGGTACGTGGTTCCGACGTTCTCGTCGTGAGCATCTCGGCCCGTCGCGATGGCTCCAACGACGCGGTGCCTGCCATCGCCGCGACAGTGCTCGACTACCTGCCCAAGGCGGGCGTGAAGCGCCTGGTATGGGTGGGCGGCGCTGCGTCGCTGGAAACCTCGCCTGGCGTGCGCGTGATCGATGACCCGCACTTTCCCGCGGCATGGAAGGACGAAGCCCAAGGCCAGATCAAGGCGCTGGAAGTCTTTCGTCACGACAAGAATGCGGTGGAATGGACGTATATCAGTCCCTCTGCGCTGCTTGAAGACGGCCCGCGCACCGGCAAGTATCGCGTCGGCAGCGACCAGTTGCTGGTGGACGCCAACGGCAAGAGCCATATCAGCGTGCCGGACTATGCGGTGGCGTTGTTGGACCGCGTCGAGAAGAACGATGCGCGCCGGCAGCGGATCACGGTGGGCTACTGAAGCTGCGGGCCTGCGATCATTACGGGAGGCGCGGGATGCCGACGAATGCCGGCATCCCGCTGCTCACCTTCAAAACCACAAGCGCACACCTGCCACCCACGTTGTCTCGCGCGCTTGCACGGGTGGCAAGCCGGGCTCGCTTTGAATATCGCCGAACCGTCGCGCCCAATCCACGCCGATATACGGCGCAAACTTGCGACTGACTTCATAGCGCAGACGCAGACCCGCCTCGACTTCGGAAAGGCCGGATGAGATGCCGCGCTGCGGATCGTCCTTGCCGTAGAGATTGACCTCCAGCTTTGGCGTCAGGATCAGCTTCTGCGTGAAGCGCAGGTCGTAGCTGGTCTCCACGCGCAGCGCGGTACGCCCCTGTTCGCCCACGTAGAACGTGGCCTGCGTTTCGAACCAATACGGCGCCAGGCCTTCCACGCCCATCGCCAGCCATGTGCGATTCGGACCCTGGCCGAAATCCTGGCGCACGCCCAGCTGCCCGTCCCAGAAGCTGGTCCAAGCATGACTCCAGAGCGCTTCGATGCGAGCATCCTGCGTGCCGTCGCTGCCACGCTCGCCTTCGGTCTTCAGCCACAGGCGGTTGATGGGGTTGCCATACCAGCCTTCGGCTTCCCAGTTGGTCGCGTAGTCACCGGAGGTGCTGCGACTGCGCTCGAGCCGGTCGACCAGCAGCATGCCGATCGATTCGTTGTCGTCCATCTGCATCATCGCGTTCATCTGCGAGGGCGACATGTCATGCAGCACGTATTGCGGTGGCGGCGGCGCCATGTGGCCGTTGGCCGGCAACACCTTGGCCTCATCCATATTCGCCATGTCATGGCTGCCGTGCTGCCTGTCGTCATGCTGCGACGGTGTTTGCTGGTTCGCGTGTGATGGCGCCGCGCCGCCTTGAGGCATCGGCATGGCCATGCCCGGCATGTCCTGCATGTCCATGCTCTGCGCCTGCAGGCTCATCGGCAGTGCGCCAAGGCACGCCATGATCCATCGCCTGGATGCGCGGCTCATGCCACCACCACTTCGCGGAACATGCCCGCTTCCATGTGGTACAGCAGATGGCAGTGATAGGCCCAGCGGCCCAGGGCATCCGCATTCACGCGATAGGCGATGCGCTGCGCCGGCTGCACCATCACCGTGTGCTTGCGCACCTGGAAATTGCCGTCCGGCGATTCGATTTCGCTCCACATGCCATGCAGGTGGATGGGGTGCGTCATCATCGTGTCGTTCACCAGCACGATGCGCACCTGCTCGCCGTAGTGCAACCGCAACGGCTCGGCACCGGAATAGCGCTTGCCGTCGAACGACCACAGGTAACGCTCCATATTGCCGGTCAGACGCAGCGTCATCTCGCGATCGACCCGCGGAGCAATGGGCGCATCGACGGCGTGCAGATCAGCGTACGTGAGCACTCGGCGCCCGTTGTCGCGCAGGCCCACGCCCGGGTCGTCGAGATTGCTGCGTGGTGTGGTCACGCGCGCATCCACCTCGGGTCCCGTCTTCAACGGCGCGGCTCCCTCGTGACCATGCGACATCGCCATCCCCGGCATGCCGCCCATGTCCATGCCGGGCATGTCGTGTCCCATCGCGCCGTGATCCATCGTGCCCATCATGTCGCCCATGGCGAGCAAGGGACGGGCGTCGAGCGAAGGCACTTCAGTCGTCATCCCTGCACGCGGTGCCAGCGTGGCGCGTGCATAGCCGGTACGGTCCATGCTCTGCGCAAAAATCGTCCACGCACGATCGGCCGACGGCTGCACGATCACGTCATAGGTCTCGGCAGTGCCGACGCGAAATTCGTCCACGCTCACCGGCTCGATGGCCTGACCGTCCGCAGCGACCACGGTCATGCTCAAGCCGGGTATGCGCACGTCGAAAAACGTCATCGACGAACCGTTGATGAAACGCAACCGCACTTTCTCGCCTGCATCGAACAGACCGGTCCAGTTGCCTGCCGGCGTGCAACCGTTCGTCAGATACGTATAGGCGACGGAAGAAACGTCAGCCAGATCGCTGGGATCCATCCTCATCTGGTTCCACATGCGGCGTTCGTCCAGGGCCTTGGCGATGCCTGCGCCATTGGCGTCGTGGATGAAGTCGCCCAGAGTGCGCTTGCCGATGTTGTAGTAGTCGCTTTGCTTCTTGAGGTTCGCGTAAATCGTTTCCGGATCGAGATCGGTCCAGTCGTTGAGCATCACCACGTAGTCGCGGTCTGCACGATGGCGCTCGCCCTCGCGTGGCTCGACCACGATCGGACCGTACAGACCCGTCTGCTCCTGAAAGCGCGAATGGCTGTGGTACCAGTACGTACCCGACTGGTTCACCGTGAACCGATAGGTGTACTCGCCCCCGGCGGGAATCCCGTCGAAACTCAGCCCCGGCACGCCGTCCATATCCGCCGGCAACACGATGCCATGCCAGTGGATGGAACTGCTGACCTTCAGGCGATTGCGCACGCGCAGCGTCACCGTCTCGCCCTGCCGCCAGCGCAACAGTGGCGCCGGCAGCTGACCGTTCACCACCGTGGCAATGCGCTTGCGGCCGGTGAAGTCCACCGGCAGCTCATCGATATCCAGTTCGAAATGGTTGCCACGCAACTCCGCCCGCGGCGCTGCCACCTGCGCCATCGCATTGCCGCGCCAAAGGCCCAGCCCGGCAGCGACGCCGCCCAGCGCCAGACCTTGTACAAACCGCCGGCGCGGCAGTTGAAAACCGCGCGGTTCCTGCTTGTTCATTGCATTGCTCCGTGCCGCGCGCCCGCATGCAGGCGCATCGAATCGGCCGACGCGTGCCGGCCCGTTGCCTTCAACGGAGAATCAGGCGACCGGTGGCCGCAGCGGTGGTTCGTAGACGGGTTGCGGCGCAGCCTCGCGATGCGACTGCCGCGGCGAACCATCGGCCCGCACATGCAGTACGTGCGGCACCATCGACAGCGGCACACTCGCGGGAGCGTGGCTGCAGCAGCTATCGGACATCACGTTCGAGGGATGCGCCGGCGCGTGATCCGGCGACGCGTGCTGCATGGTCATCATGCCCATGGCCGCCGTCGACGGACAGCAATCGTCATGCCGCGGCATCGCCCAGGCCACGCTGGACAGCGCCAGCCACGCGCACATCACCAGCACCAGCAAGGTGCGGCAGCGGCGGAGGTGGCGGAGCAAAAGGCGAGGCATGGGGTGGAGGATAGCGATGCGATGGGTGGCGGCTCAACTCTGGAGGTGGGTCTTGTTGGGTTTGGGGGGCGATTGGGGTCCTCCATGGCACCGAATAGCGGGTTCCCGATTTCTGCCTCGCATCGACTTTAGCCGCCGCTCCCTGTCGCGCCCGCCTGTCTGTGGGAGCGCACCCTGTGCGCGACAGCCACGCAGGGGTGTACCGCTCTGTAGGTTTGTCGCGCACAGGGTGCGCTCCCACAGAAGAGCCGACCGGCAAGATTGATCCACCATCCACAGGCCAGCGCGATCCCTTGTAGGAGCGCACTTGTGCGCGACCGCGGCGCTCGGATGTACCGCTCCGTCGGTTGGTCGCGCACAAGTGCGCTCCTACAAAAGACCTGCCCGGCCCAGTAGCGCCTGGCGTTGTTCGGCTCTTGATCCGGCTCTTCGCTCCCGGAGTCCCCGTATGACGCGGCGGGCGGGTGGAGGAAAGCCCGAAGGGTGGCCGCATGGATGCGGCCAGTTTTTCGACAGGACAGGGATGTCCTGTCGAAAAACCCCGTAACCCGCACGCGCACCTGGAGGGCCGAAGGCCCGGAAGGCGCGTCATCCGGGGTGCCGTTTCTTTTGGTTACTTTTCTTTGGGCAAGCAAAGAAAAGTAACTCGGGCCGCGGCAGCGGCACGGAAGCCCGCGGCAGGCGAACCAGATCGCGGCATCGCGACAATCAAAGACCGCCGCTACTGGATGACCAGCCATCCGGCTGTTGAAGAGCGCTTCCGGCCCTCGCCCCCTCTTGTGGGGTGCGCCGGGATGACGAGCAAGAACTACGCACCGTCTCTGTTTCACGATGAGTCTAGATTGGCCCCTCACCCCAACCCTCTCCCCGGCGGGGAGGGAGTAAAGGCGCGCCCCACCACCCCCTATACTGTCCCTCCGCCCGGCGCCCCCTCCTCCCCATGAACTACCGCCACGCCTACCACGCCGGCAACTTCGCCGATGTCCTCAAACACAGCGTCCTTTTCGCGCTGATCGAAGCCATGCAGGCGAAGCCGACCCCGTTCGCCTTCATCGATACGCACGCCGGCAGCGGCTGCTATGCGCTGGACAGCACCGAGGCGGGCAAAACGGGCGAATACAAAGACGGCATCTCGCGCCTGCTGTTTCCGGACCTGTCTCCAAACAACGGCAAGGCCCAGGCGCTGCCGCCGCTGCTGCGCCGCTGGCTCGATGCCATCCTGCGCCTGCCGGGCAACGATCACGGCCTGAAGCTCTACCCAGGCTCGCCGCTGCAAGTCGCCAACGCGATGCGCGACATCGACAGCGCCCAGCTATGCGAACTGCATCCGGAGGAAGCCACGCGCCTGCGCGACCTTTTCCATCGCGACCACCGCGTGCACGTGCATCAGCGCAACGGCTATGAAGCACTCAAGGCCCTGCTGCCGCCCAAGGAAAAACGCGGCCTGGTGCTGATCGACCCGCCTTATGAAGCGCAGGACAGCGAGTATCGCGTGATCGAGAAGGCGCTCAAGGCAGCGCTGGAACGCTGGCCCACCGGCGTGTATGCGGTGTGGTATCCGATCAAGCTGCGCAGCCAGGTGCAGCCCTTCCATCGCTGGTTGCAGCACTGCGGCGCGCGGCGCGTGCTGCGCGCGGAGCTGATGGTGCATCCGGACGATTCGCCGCTGCGACTCAACGGCTCGGGCATGGTGATCCTCAACGCCCCGTGGAAGCTGGACGACGCCCTGCGCGATTCGCTGCGCGCCATGGCGCCCATGTTGTCGCAGGAACGGCCTGCCCAATGGCGGCTCGACTGGCTGGCGCAGGACAGCGCCAGCTGAATGCCTGATCCGGTTTCCACTTGCCGTATACCTTCCGCGCGACGAGCCCGTTAAGCTCAAACCAACTCACGCGGAATACGGCCATGACCCACGCCTCCAGCACCCTCCTGCGCAGTGCCGCCGCCCTCGCCATGCTGACGCTCGCGGCTTGCGCGCCGGCGCCCATCTACAAGCCGTCGGCCAACACCGTGGTCACGACGCCGAACAACGTGGCGCAGTCACCGGACCGCTATGCCAATGCCGACGTGATCTGGGGCGGCACCGTGGTCGAAGTGCGCAACTTCCCCGACCGCAGCGAAGTGGAAGTGGTGGGTTATCCGCTGGACAGCTCGCAGCGTCCCAAGCTGGACAACAACGGCGGCTGGGGTCGTTTCGTCGCGGTGATGCCGGGCTTCGTGGAGCCATTCAACTATCCGACCGGCTCGCTGATCACACTGGCCGGCCGTATCACCGGCACGCGCCCAGGCAATGTGGGCCAGGCCAGCTACGTGTTCCCGACGGTCAGCGTGGCGCAGTCGCACGTCTGGACCGCCTCCGAAATGGAAGCCGGCAAGTCGAACGTGAGCTTCGGCATCGGTGTGGGCGGCGTCATACACTGACGCGACGCATAGCCGGCTAAACTCAGCGCCTTCGTCCAAAGGAAGGCACGATGTCCGGTCAGGCAAACTCACTCAGGGCGATCCTGCTCGCCCTCGGCGCCAATTTCGCCATCTTCATCAGCAAGCTCGTGGCCGCGTTCATCACCGGCTCGGGCGCCATGCTGGCCGAAGCGGTGCATTCGCTGGCCGACTGCGGCAACCAGGGCCTGTTGCTGCTGGGCATGCGCCAGGCCGACCGACCGCCTTCGGATGAATACCCGCTGGGCTGGGGCCGCGCCCTGTATTTCTGGTCGTTCCTGGTCGCCATCCTGCTATTCAGCGTGGGCGGCATGTTTTCCATCTACGAAGGCATCCACAAGCTCAACCATCCGGAGCCGCTGAAATGGGCGTGGCTGGCGATCGGCGTGCTGACGTTCGGCGTGGTCGCCGAATCCATTTCGATGCACGGCTGCCTCGTGGAAGTGAACAAGGCACGCGAAGGCCGCAGCCTGTGGCGCTGGTTCCGTGAAACCCGCTCGAGCGAGCTGCTGGTGATCTTCGGCGAGGATCTCGCCGCCTTGCTCGGCCTGACCATCGCGCTGGTCGCCGTGCTGGCCACCATGATCACCGGCAACCTGCTCTACGACGCCGCCGGCACCGTCGCCATTGGCGCGCTACTGATGCTGGTGGCCGTGGTGATCGCCAACAAAGTGAAGGATCTGCTGATCGGCCAGGGCGTGGAGCCCAGGCGACGCGAGGAGCTGGTGGCCTTCATCAATGCGCGCCCTGAAGTGGACGTCGTGCTCAACCTGCTCACCCTGCAGATGGGCCCGGACGTGATGGTCGCCGTGAAGGCGCGCATGTCGCCGGCGCCGGATCAGTCGGCGTTGATCGAAGCGATCAACAACGTCGAGCGTGCGATGAAAGAGCAGTTCCCTGATATCCGCTGGAGCTTCTTCGAGCCCGACGTCGCCGATTGAATGCGGCATACCTTGTAGGAGCGCACTTGTGCGCGACCGCCACCTCCAGGGCCTTCGCTCCGTGAGGCTGTCGCGCACAAGTGCGCTCCTACAATGGCTTGGCTATTTGAGCTGCAACAAATCCCACTTGTTGCCATACAGATCCTGGAACACCACCACGGTGCCATAGGCCTCTTCGCGCGGCGTTTCGCAGAACACAGCCCCCGCCGCTTCCATGCGCCGATAGTCGCGCCAGAAGTCGTCGGTATGCAGCAACAGAAACACGCGACCGCCGGCCTGATCACCCACGCGTGCGGATTGCTCCGGTGACGTCGCCTTCGCCAACAACACACGCGTTTCCGTGGCACCCGGCGGCGCCACCACGACCCAGCGCTTGCCGCCGCCCATATCGGTGTCGTCAATCAGCGTGAAGCCGAGTACGCGCGTGTACCAGTGGATCGCTTCGTCGTAGTCCGCCACGACGAGGGCGATGCTGCCGATGTATTGCTTCACTTCTTGTGTTCCTTTGATGGCGGCCACTCGCCCAACTCGGCCTGCAGTTTTTTGGTCAGCTTGGCGCGGATCAGCCCGTAAGCCGTGCCGATCAGCTCCGACAGTTCCGCGGTGCTGAAACGCTTGGGCTCCACCACCGAAATCCAGCGGGCGCGGGCCAGATAAGGGGCGGCGATCATACCCGGCTGGTCGCTGAGTTCCAGGAAGCGCTCGTCCTCCACCTTGAAGGAGATCCGTCCGCCGTCGGTGGGCATGACCGCAAACATCTTGCCGCCCACGCTGAACACCAGGTCCGCGCCCCATTTGATGTCCCGGGTCACGCCGGGCCAGCCCCCGCAGAGCTTCTCCAGTTGTGCCGGGGTGATGCCTTTGGACGCAGTCGCCATGGATTTCACTCTCTCTCAACGCCGTCACAGGCGTGCTGGCGCATTCTGCCCGGGTCCGGCCCGCTCTCGCAGAATTTCGCGTGCGCTCAGCCATGCGGTGCGACATAGAGTCACCAAGAAGCGCTGCCTTGAAGGCCTTTTGTTCATGTTGCACTGCACACAGTACGGTAAAGTATGGGCATGACTCCCGCCATCGACTACTACTCCAACAGCCGCGCCCTGGTGCCCCTGCGCAGCCCCGAGCGTTTTGCACGCCCGCGCCTGGTGGAGCCGCCCAAGGCGAAAGGCGAGCGGGTGCAGACCCATGATGGTCGCGAGCTGTTCCTGCGCGGTATTGAGCCGGGCGATATGGCCGCCCTCAAGCGCCAGTTCTCGCGCCTGTCGCCGGAAGACATCCGCCGCCGCTTCCTGCACTCGATGGGCGAGCTGCCCGATTCGATGGCCCTGCGCCTGACGAATATCGATCCCGAGCTGGAAACGGCCTTCGTGCTGATGGACGAAACGGTGCAGCCGGCCGAGCTGCGCGGCGTCGGCCGCATCTTTGTGGACGAGTCCGCCAACAGTGCCGAGTTCTCGGTGCTGGTCGAGCATGACTGGGCCCGCCAGGGCCTGGGCGCCCTGCTGATGCAGCGCCTGGTCGACGATTGCCGCAAGCGCGGCCTGAGCGAGATCTGGGGCTATGTGCTGCTGGAAAATCGCCCCATGCTGCAGCTGTGCAAGGAACTGGGCTTCGTGCGCCGCCTGACGCCGGACGAACCCGGCACCGCGCAGATCTCGCTGCAGCTCTGAGGCGCCAGCCGCCCGGGCTTGTCGCGCACCCGGCGCGTGCCCATATAGAGAAGTCCATCCGCCCCGGCTCGTCCGGGGCGGTCGCGTTACACTTGCGCGCTTTCCGGTGTGGCTGGGGATGCTCTGATCAAATGCGCATGGGCGGCATGACTCCATGCGCATTTGATCGGCATCCCTGGCCGCCACGCCTCTGATTGTCGGGTTCGCATGACCAAGTCGATTCCCCACCCTTCCCTGCCCACCAGCCCCAAGCAGCGCCGTTTCTGGACGTCGCCGCACGGCTCCTCGCGCGCCCTGCTGGTCGCCGAAGCCGCGCGCACGCACCAGGGCCTGCTGGTCGCCGTTACGCGCGACACCCAGCGGGCGAGCGCGCTGGAGGACGAGCTGCGCGTGTTTGCGGGCAACCTGCCGGTGCTGCATTTCCCGGACTGGGAAACACTGCCCTACGACGTCTTCAGCCCGCACCCGGACATCGTCTCCCAACGCATCGCCACGCTTTACCAGCTGCCTACCGTGCAGCGCGGCGTGCTGGTGGTGCCGATCGCCACGCTGATGCAGCGCATCGCGCCGCGCAGTCACATCACCGGCGCAGGCCTGGTGATGAAGAAGAGCCAGAAACTGGATCTGGCCGCCGAACAGCGCCGACTGGAAGCAGCCGGCTACCGCAACGTGCCGCAAGTGGCCGAGCCAGGTGATTTTGCCGTACGCGGTGCGCTGATCGACATCTTCCCGATGGGTTCGGCCCAGCCCTACCGCATCGAGCTGTTCGACGACGAAGTGGAATCGATCCGCAGCTTCGATCCGGAAACCCAGCGCTCGCAACAGCAGGTCGACCACATCGAACTGCTGCCGGCGCGCGAATTCCCGCTCACCGAAAACGCCGCCAAGGATTTCCGCACGCGCCTGCGCGAACGCTTCCCGATCGACGTGCGCCGCTGCCCGCTCTATCAGGACATGAAGGAAGGCGTGACGCCGGGCGGCATCGAATACTACCTGCCCATGTTCTTCGAGCAGACCGCGACCTTGTTCGACTATCTCGCCGACAACGCCGTGTTCCTGCTTGGCGAAGGCGCGCTCGAATCGGCCGAACAGTTCTGGACGCAGACCGGCGAGCGCTACGACCAGCGCGCACACGATATCGAACGTCCGGTGCTGCCGCCGGCTGAGTTGTACCTGCCGCCCGAACTGCTGCGCGAACAGCTCAACAAGCGCCTGCGCATCGAAGTGGTGGAAAGCGGCCACGAGCATGCCCTGCCCACCGGCACGCAGCCCGCGCCTGAGCTGCCGCTCAACCGCAAGGGTGAGGAGCCGGGCACGTCGCTGCGCCACTTCCTGTCCAATTATCCGGGACGCGTGCTGATCACCGCCGATTCGGCGGGCCGCCGCGAAGCGCTGATCGAACAACTGGCCGGCGCAGGTCTCAAGCCCGAGACACTCGATGGCTGGCCGGCGTTTCTGGGCAACGACAAGCTGCGTCTTGCCATCACCACGGCAGGACTGGAACAAGGCTTCGCGCTGAACGATCCGGCGCTCACCGTACTCACCGAACGCGAACTGTTCGGCGAGCGCGTGCGCACGGAGCGCAAGCGACGCCGCGGCGCGGCGCGCGATCCGGAAAGCATCATCCGCGATCTCACCGAGCTGACCATCGGCGCGCCCATTGTCCACGTCGATCACGGCGTGGGTCGCTACCAGGGCCTGGTCTCGATGGAACTGGGAGGCATGGACGGCGAGTTCCTCATCATCGAATACGCCAAGGGCGACAAGCTCTACGTGCCGGTGGCGCAGCTGGGTCTGGTCAGCCGCTATACCGGTACCGCGCCGGAACTGGCGCCGCTGCATTCGCTGGGCGGCGATGCGTGGGAACGTGCGCGCAGGAAAGCTGCAGAGAAAGTACGCGACGTGGCCGCCGAACTGCTCGGCATCTATGCGCAACGCGAAGCACGCGGCGGCGAATCGATGCCGATCGATCGACAGATGGTGGAAGAGTTCGGCGCCACCTTCCCGTTCGAAGAGACACCCGACCAACAGCAGGCGATCGACTCCGTGCTGCACGATCTGGCCGCGCCACGCGCGATGGATCGCGTGATCTGCGGCGACGTGGGTTTCGGCAAGACCGAGGTCGCACTGCGTGCCGCCTTTGCCGCCGCCACGGCCGGCCGCCAGGTCGCGGTGCTGGTGCCCACCACCCTGCTCGCCCAGCAGCACTACCGCAACTTCGCCGACCGTTTTGCCGACTGGCCGGTCAAGGTCGACGTGCTGTCGCGCTTCAAGTCGGGCAAGGAAGTCAACGACGCACTCAAGCGCCTCGCCGACGGACAGATCGACGTGATCGTGGGTACGCACAAGCTGCTCGCGCCGGAGATCAAGTTCAAGAATCTCGGCCTGGTCATCGTCGACGAAGAGCAGCGCTTTGGTGTGCGCCAGAAAGAACAGCTGAAGAAGCTGCGTGCCGAAGTCGACCTGCTCACCATGACGGCCACGCCGATCCCGCGCACGCTCAATATGGCGATGGCCGGCTTGCGCGACCTGTCGCTGATCGCCACGCCGCCGGCCCATCGCACGGCCGTGCGCACCTTTGTTGCGCAATGGGAACCGGCACTCGCGCGCGAAGCATTCCAGCGCGAACTGCAGCGCGGCGGCCAGGTGTACTTCCTGCACAACGAGGTCGACACCATCGAGCGCGCCGCGCGCGAAGTGCAGGAGCTGATCCCCGAGGCACGCATCGGCGTAGCCCACGGCCAGCTTCCCGAACGCGAACTCGAACGGGTGATGGCGGATTTCCACCGCCAGCGCTTCAACGTGCTGGTGTGCACCACCATCATCGAAACCGGCATCGACATCCCCACCGCCAACACCATCATCATCAACCGCGCCGACCGCTTCGGCCTCGCGCAGCTGCATCAGCTGCGCGGACGCGTGGGCCGCTCGCATCACCGCGCGTATGCCTACCTCGTGGTCCCCGATCGCAAGGCGATGACGGCCGATGCCGAGAAGCGCCTTGAAGCGATCGCTTCGCTGGAAGAACTGGGCGCGGGCTTCACGCTTGCCACGCACGACCTGGAAATCCGCGGTGCCGGTGAGTTGCTGGGCGACGAGCAGTCCGGCCAGATCCAGGAAATCGGTTTTGGTCTATACACCGAGCTGCTGGAACGCGCCGTGCGCGCACTGAAGTCCGGCAAGGTGCCCGACTTCGATCTCAGCAGCGAACACGAAACGGAAGTTGAACTGCACCTGCCGGCGCTGATTCCCGATGACTACCTGCCCGATGTACACACCCGCCTGACGCTCTACAAGCGCATCGCCAGCGCCCGCAACGACGACCACCTGCGCGACCTGCAAGTGGAAATGATCGACCGCTTCGGCCTGCTGCCCGACCCCGCCAAGCAACTGTTCGCCATCGCCCAACTCAAGCTGATGGCAACCCCGCTAGGCATCCGCAAACTCGACTTCGGCGCCAATGGCGGACGCATCGTTTTCCGCGACAAGCCGGAAGTCGACCCCATGGCCATCATTCGCCTGATCCAGGGGCTGCCGCGCGTTTACAAGCTCGATGGCCAGGACAAGCTGAAGGTAAACCTGGAGCTGCCGGGGGCGACAGAGCGCATTCGCTCGGCGCATGAGGTATTGGTGCAGCTGGGAGCGCGCAGGCCGAACTGAAAGCCCGCGCGCTTTTCTCGCGACCTTCGATGAGCGCAGCGCGGACAACTCGCGCTGGTCTGTGGGAGCGCACCCTGTGCGCGACAGCCATGCTGCGGTGTACCGCTCCGTAGGTTTGTCGCGCACAGGGTGCGCTCCCACAAAGAGCCGACCGCAACTCCAGGTCCACGCCCCACGGCGTGCGCGCTCCCTTGTAGGAGCGGACTTGTGCGCGACCGCGGAGCGTGGGTGTATCGCTCCGTAGGCTGGTCGCGCACAAGTGCGCTCCTACAAAAAGACACCCGGCAAGACAAGCGTTGTTTTTCTCTTGATCCGGCTTTTGGCTCTACCCCCGGGGTCCCCGTATGACGCGGCGGGCGGGTGGAGGAAAGCCCGCAGGGTGGCCGCATGGATGCGGCCAGTTTTTCGACAGGACAGGGATGTCCTGTCGAAAAACCCCGTAACCCGCACGCGCACCTGGAGGGCCAAAGGCCCGGAAGGCGCGTCATCCGGGGGGCCCTTCTCTTTGGTTACTTTCTCTTGGGCAAGCAAGAGAAAGTAACCCGGCCTCCGGCAGGAGGACGGAAGCCCGCGGCAGGCGAGCCAGATCGCGATAACGCGACAACTAAATACCGAGGCTCTTGGTTCCTGCCGCGCAAGAACTACAAATAGAAACGTTCCCGCGAGCACCCGCCCCTCACCCCAACCCTCTCCCCTGCGGCGAGAGGGAGAAAGTCGCAGTCTGACGGGCACCCAAGCCAGCCGAAAGAAAGCCCACAACCAAACCCAACCCCTTGTCGTACCATCCCCCCACACTCGTTCGAAAGGCCCGAACATGTTGTCCGAAGACGAACTGGCCCTGCTGGAAGCCATTCGCGAAAGCGGCAGCCTCTCCCGCGCCGCCGCACGCCTCGGCAAAGCCCCCTCCACCATCTCGCACGCCGCCCGCCAACTCGAAACCCGCTTCGACGCCCTGTTGTTCGACCGCCGCCGCTACCGCCTGCAACTGACTCCCGCCGGCCAATTGCTCGCACTGGAAGCTGCGCGGCTGATGCAGGACGTGTCGCGCCTAAGCCGCCGCGTGAAGCAGATCGCCAGCGGCTGGGAAGACCGGCTGTGGATCGTCACCGATGAAATCATCGAGTTCGAACTCTTCTCACCCGTGATCCGCAGCTTCGATGCTCTGCAATCGGGTGTAGCCCTGCGCATGACGCACGAGGTGCTCGGTGGCACCTGGGAGGCGCTGCGCGATGGCCGTGCCGACCTCATCGTGGGCGCCACCAACGAGCCGCCGGTCATTCCGAAATTGCGCTGGTTCGAATTGGGCGTGATGGATTGGGTGTTCGCCATATCGCCGAGGCATCCGCTGGCCAAGGCTGGCGAGCCGCTGGAACGCGAAGTGGTCACGCGCCACCGCAGCGTGGTGGTGGCCGATTCATCGCGCAGCTCCGGCGGTCGCGCCTATGGCATGATCGGTGGGCAAGCCACGCTGGCGGTGCCGAGCATGGCGGCAAAGATCCATGCACAGAAAGAAGGCCTCGGCGTGGGCTGGCTGCCTCGCCAGCGCGTCGCCGGCTTGCTCAAGAGCGGCGAACTGGTGGAAAAACGCATGGCCGATCCACGCGAACCCAATGTGCTTTACGTGGCCTGGCGTGGCGACCAGGAAGGACGCGCCCTGTCGTGGTGGCTGGAACAACTGCGCCAGCCGCGCCTGGCCAAGCGACTGGTGCGCGGCATCGAAATCACCGGCTGAGCACGCCGCGTGACGCATCGTGGCAAGCTTGTTCGTGCATCGCGACCAGGAAGGTTTCCATGATCAGCAACCGCTCCATGCCGCCGGGCGTCATCATTCCCGAGCTGGCCTATCCCGATGTCCTGGCGGCCTCGGCCTGGTTATGCCGGGCGCTCGGCTTTCGCGAGCGCTTGCGCATCGGCGATCACCGCGTGCAGTTGATCTATGAGGGCACCTGCATCGTGGTCACGGAACGCGCCGATGGCGGCCACGTGGTCGATCATTCGCACGGTGTGATGGTTCATGTGGCAAATGTCGACGAGCATCATGCGCAGGCCACAGCCAACGGTGCGCGTGTGCTTCGCCCGCCTGCAGACTACCCCTATGGCGAACGCCAGTATTCGCTTGAAGACATCGGCGGCCATCGCTGGACGTTCTCGCAATCGATCGCCGATGTCGACCCTGCCAGCTATGGCGGCATACTGAGCGATACCCACTGAGCCGGAGCCATCATGACACTCGACTCGACTCTCACCGAAGAGCAGCCACTGTTGCAGCCGAAGATGTTCCTGCGCCCCGCCATTGCGTGGGCCACCGTGGCGATGTTCCTGATCTTTGGCTCGGACTGGATGCAGCACCTCAGCAACCACGCCATCGGCATCTCGCTGTTCGCGTGGCTGTTCGTGGTGATCGTATGGGGCTCGTTCGGCGTGGTGCACGAGGCGGAGGAACTGGCGGGCCTGCTCGGCGAGCCGGTAGGCACGCTGGTGCTCACGCTGTCCATCGTGTTGATCGAGGTGGTACTGATCTCCGCAGTGATGCTCGGCGCGGGCGATACGGCGACGCTCGCCCGCGACACCATGTACGCGGTACTGATGATCGTATTGAACGGCGTGGTGGGAATAGGCTTGCTGATCGGCGGCATGCGCCATCACGAGCAGGCGTACAACCTGCATGGCGCCTCCGCCTTCCTCGCGGTGATCATTCCGCTGGCGATGATCGCGCTGGTGCTGCCCAGCTTCACCGCCTCGACCCCGGACGGCTCGCTGACGCCAGTGCAGGCGGTGAGCTTCTCCATCCTCACCATCGGCCTCTATGGCTTATTCCTGTGGCTGCAGACGGGACGCCACCAGGGCTACTTCGTGGCGCCACGCTCGGACACCGACGCGATCGTGCCCGAAGAGCCTCCCGCGCCTCCGCGCCGCGCGCGCAAGGGCGAGATGGCGCTGCATCTGATCATGCTGCTGGTCAACATCCTGCCCATCGTGATTCTCTCCAAGAGCCTGGCCAAGGTGCTCGATTACGGGATCGCGGCGACGGGCGCGCCGCATGCGCTGGGCGGCGTCATCATCGCCATGCTGGTGTTCACGCCCGAAGGCATTTCGGCGCTCATCGCAATACGCCGCGACCAACTCACGCGCGCGATCAACCTGTGCCTGGGCGGCGCTGCATCGACGGTTGGCCTCACCGTGCCGGCCGTACTCGCCATCGGGCTGTTCACGGGCAAACCCGTAGTGCTCGGCCTGCCGCCGGCCAGCATGGTGGTGCTCGCTTCCACCCTGGTGCTGAGCACGCTGACCTTCTCTGGCTGGCGCACCACCATGCTCGAAGGCGCGGTGCACCTGTCGATGTTTGTGGTGTTCCTGGTGCTGGTGTTCAGCCCTTGAGAGTGTGAGCGCGCTTGTGCGCAAGCGCGCTCCATCGCTCAGGCGACGCGGGCGCCGGCGCGTACGAGATAGTAGACGGCGAACATGCCCTGCGGGTCGGTCCACTCATGGGCAATGGCGAGACCCGCCTTGCCGGCCAGCGCGGCGAAATCCTCGGGCGAGTACTTGCAGCTGTATTCCACCTGCATCGCCTCCTCCGCAGTGAAACCCACCTGCTGCTTGCCCACGCGCACCTTCTGGTCCTTGCTGCTCACGATGAAGGTTTCGATGCGGCCAGCCATCGCGTTGTAGTGCGCGCGATGACGGAACGCCGACAGGTCGAAGTCGCTGCCCAGTTCGCGGTTCAGACGCATCAGCAGGTTGAGGGTGAACTCCGCGGTGACGCCCGCCTTGTCGTTGTACGCCGCCTCGATGGTGGCGGTGTCCTTCTTCAGGTCGGCGCCGATCAGGATGCCGCCGTTGTCGCCCATCTCGCCGCGCATCTTGCGCAGCAGTTCGGCGGCGTCGCGCGCCTCGAAATTGCCGATGGTGGAGCCGGGGAAATAGATCACCGTGCGGCGCGGCGCACGCGGCGGGATCGGCAAGCGCAGCGGACGGGTAAAGTCCGCATGCAAGGCTTGCACCGGCACGCCCGGGAAGCGCTCGTTCAAGGCCTGGGTGCTGTTGCGCAGCGGCTCGGCGGAAATCTCCACCGGCACGTAGGACACCGGCGCGTGCAGATGTTCGAGCAGCATGCGCGTCTTGATCGCGTTGCCGCTGCCGTATTCGACCAGGCGCACGTCCTCGCCCAATACATCGGCGATATCGCCCGCATGCGCATCCATCAGCGCGATCTCGGCGCGCGTCAGGTAGTACTCGGGTTGCTCGCAGATCTCTTCGAACAACTGCGAGCCACGCTCGTCATAGAACAACCAGGAGGGCAATCGCTTGGGCTGCGCGCGCAGCCCGCGCTGCACGATGCCGAGCAGGTCGTCGACCGGTGGGCGGCGGTCATCGTCGCGGATATCGAAAGCTTGCACACTCATCGGTCCTGTCCCAGGCGTATCCCCATGAACTGCCAGCGGGCATGGGGAGGAAAGAAATTCCGGTACGTCGCACGTAGGTGTTCGCGGGGCGTCGCGCAAGAGCCACCGCGCAATACCCACTGTCCGTTCATGAATTTGCCGTTGTATTCGCCCAGCGCGCCAGCCAGCGGCCGGAAGCCGGGATAGCTCACATAGGGTGAGGCCGTCCATTCCCAGACATCGCCAAAAATCTGGAGCAGGCCGTCCCCGCCCTTCGCTGCTTGGGGATGGAACGACGTGGTATCAAGTAGGTTGCCCTGCACCGGCAAGGTGGCAGCCGCACTTTCCCACTCCGCTTCGGTGGGCAGGCGCATGCCGGCCCAGCGCGCAAACGCGTCGGCTTCGAAGTAGCTGATATGGCTCACCGGCGCATTCGGGTCGATCGCCTGCACGCCGGCCAGGGTGAATTCGCTGGCGAGATCTTCCTGCCAGTAGAACGGCCGCTGCCATTGTTCGCGGCTTATGGTGTCCCACCCTTCGGACAACCAAAGCGAGGGCTCCTCATAACCGCCGTCGTGCACGAAGGCCGCGTACTCGGCATTGGTCACCGGCCGGTTCGCCAGCGCATGCGGCTGCAACAGGCTGCGGTGCCGTGGCGATTCGTTGTCGAACGCGAAACCGCCGCCGCGGTGGCCGATCTCCACGATGCCCTCCTGGCCCGCGATGAAGCTCATGGGCACCGAGGTCGTCGCCGACGACGAGCTCAGCGGAGCGGTGTAGGCAGGCAGCAGCGGGTTGATGAAAAACGCATGCTTGATGTCGGTGAGCAATAGCTCCTGGTGCTGCTGTTCGTGCTCCAGCCCCAGTTCAATGATGCCCATCGTGGTGGCGTCCACATCCCGCGACAGCCAGTCGCTGACCGCCTCGTCCACCTTCGCGCGGTAGTCGCGTATCTGCGCGACGCCCGGGCGCGAGAGCAGGCCGCGGCGCGGGCGGGCGTGCATCGGACCCACACTCTGGTAGTAGGAGTTGAACAGGTAGTTCCACTCCGGATGCGGCGACCGGTAAGCCGGATCGCGCTCGAGCACGAAGCGTTCGAAGAACCAGGTGGTGTGCGCAAGATGCCACTTCGCGGGGCTGGCGTCCGGCATCGACTGCACCATCATGTCTTCGGGGGTGAGCGACGCACACAAGGCCATGCTGCGGGAGCGGATTCTCCGGAATCGCAGCGTCAGCGCCTCGGCTTGCGCGGCCGAATGCGCCAAGGTCATCGGGGCCTCCGGGAGGCGGTCACGGGGCCGTCGGACATGCCAGAGATTTTATGAAGACTCATACCGCGATCATTGCGCCGTGACATACGTAAACGATGCCGGACAGAACGTTCAAACGGTGTGATGTGAAGATGGCGAAACGTTGAAAAGTGCGCACCCGCGATGCTCCTTTGGTATCGCCACTGCCACAAAAAAGAAACCCGGCGCCAGGCCGGGTTTCTTCCGTATCAACGAACGCCTGCGCGATCAGTGACCGTAGTAGCGGTAGCCGCCGCGATTGTAGTAGCCGCGGTCGTGGTAACCACCGTGATGGTAGTAGCCGCCATGGCCACCCACCACGACGCCTACGGCCGGGTAAACCACCGGGCCACCGTAGACGGGACCGCCGTAGACGACCGGAGCCGGCGCGTAATACACCGGCGGAGGCGGTGCGTACACCACCGGGGCCGGAGCGTAATAACCCACGCCAACGGCCGGCAGACCGATGCCCACGTTCAAGCTGACGTGGCCCGCGAACGCCGGGGCAACGGCGACACAGCCAACGATCATGGCCGCGGCCACTGCAACGCGCTTGATGGTGGAAATCTTCGTCTTATTCATGAGTTTGTCTCCCAAGGGAGGCTTGATTCCGACAGAAGGATTGGACGTTGCCTTCTATCGCTCTTTGCCGGGATCAATGCTGTGACTTTTGCGCTGAATCCGGACTGAGTAGAAAGCGTGAAAATGCTTAACGCCTGGCCTTGTTCCTGACGTGGTTCACACTCTCGCCCCAAGGCGATTCCTGGGGATGCAGGCGCAGCAGCCAGCAGCCGTGGATATCGGACCGGCGGGTGAAATCAAACGGGATGCTGGGGGCACTCCAGTCCTCGATGATGAACCGTTCAGCCAGCGCCTCATGGTTCAGCTTGAAGCGGCGGAAGTTGTTCGAAAACACGATCACGCCATCGCTGGAAAGACGTTCCGCGCAAGCCAGCAGGAGCTGGGCGTGATCGCGCTGGACATCGAAGTCTTCCGCCCGCTTGGAGTTGGAGAAGGTCGGCGGGTCGACATAGATCAGCCCGTAGCGTTCCTTGTCCTGCTTGAGGAAGCTCATCGCGTCTGCCTGCATCAGGCGATGCTTGCCGCCGGTGAAGCCATTGAGCGCAAGATTGCGCGACGCCCAGTCCAGGTAGGTGGCCGACAGGTCCACGCTAGTGGTATCGCGCGCCTCGCCCGCCGCCGCATAGACGCTGGCCGTCGCCGTATAGGCAAACAGGTTGAGGAAGCGGCGGCCCGAGGCCAGCTCGCGGAGCTTGCCGCGCACCAGCCGGTGGTCGATGAACAGGCCGGTGTCCAGGTAATCGGTAAGGTTGGCAAGGAAGCGCAGGCCGCCTTCGGCCACCTCGATGAACTCGCCACGCTGGTCGAACTGGCCGTACTTGGAGCCGCCCTTGCCGCGCTCACGCGTCTTCAGCGCAATGCGGTCGCGCGGGACGCCCAGCACTTCGCCGGCCACGCGCACGATCTCGCGCAGGCGGTGGCGTGCCGTTTCGACGGGGATCTCGGCCGGTGCCCGGTACTCCTGGATGTGCAGCCAGGGCTCCGCGCCTTCCCTGCCGTAGACGTCGATGGCGGCCGCGTATTCGGGCAGGTCCTGGTCGTAAGCGCGCCAGCAATGGATGTCTTCGCGGTCAAGGCGCTTGCGCAGGTTGCGCAGGTTCTTTTCGAGGCGATTGCGCAGCATCTGCGCGCCTTCGGAAAGCGGCTTCACTTCGCGCGGGGTCTCGCTGCGCGCGTGCAGTTCAAACACCAGCAGCTGCGTTTCCAGGGCGCCGTTGTAGAGCGCGTATTTCTTTTCGGCGCGCAGCGGGATCGCCTGCCCCAGTTCCGCATCGCCTGCCAGCACGGCGGCGCGCCAGCCGGCAAAGCGCTCGCGCAGGGTTTCGCCCAGGGCGCGGTAAAGGCGCGGCATTTCCACGCGGTCGCCCAGACGCTCGCCGTACGGCGGGTTGGTGATCACCAGTCCGCGCGTATAGCCCGGCGGCGGCGACACATGGGTGGCGTCGTGCTTGTCTAGCGTGAGGAAGCCGGCGACGCCCGCTTCCTGCGCATTGCGCTTGGCCGTCTGCACCATGCGCGAATCCGCATCGCTGCCGAAGAAGCAGCTACGCAGGGAACGCAGGCCCGCTTCGGCACGCTGGCGCGCGTCATCGAGCAGGCTGCGCCAGACGGCGATGTCGTGCTGCGCCCAGCCCAGGAAACCGTAGTACTCGCGGTGCAGGCCAGGTGCCACATCCGCGGCCATCCAGGCGCCTTCGACCAGCAGCGTGCCCGAGCCACACATGGGATCGAGCAGCGCGCCGCCTTCGGCATAGATCTCCGGCCAACGCGCGCGCAACAACATCGCAGCGGCCAGGTTTTCCTTCAGCGGTGCTTCGCCCTGCACTTCGCGCCAGCCACGGCGATGCAGCGGCGAGCCGGCCAGGTCGAGCGACAGCGTCGCGCGGTCACGGCGCAGGCGAAGATTGATGCGCACGTCCGGCTCGTCGGTATCCACAGCGGGGCGCGAACCATCGCGCTGGCGGAACTGATCGACCACTGCGTCTTTCACGCGCTGGGCGATGAACTGGCTATGGGTGAGCTTGCTCTGCGCCGAATTGGCGTCGACCGCCAGGGTGGCGTGCGAGGCGAGGTGCTTTGACCAGTCGATCGCCTGCACGCCCGCGTAAAGCGCGTCGTCCGTGGCGGCGTCGAAGTCGGCCAGCGGCAATAGCACACGGCTGGCCAGGCGCGACCACAGGCAGGCCCGGTAAGCGGTCTCCAGCGTGCCGGCGAAATGCACGCCGGCCAATGCCTCGCGCACGTCTTCGGCGCCCAGCGCCACCAGTTCGTCGCGCAGCAGGTATTCGAGGCCCTTGGGGCACGTGGCAAAGAAAGCGCTCATGCGGCCGCCAAAGAAGTAAGGAACAAGCCGAACTGGTCGACGATGCGATCGACGCTGTCGCTCAGGCGGTGGTCGTCATCGACCACGATCAGAGGCAGTCGACGGCGGGCGGAGAAGCTGATCACCCCTTCGGGCGGGCAGACGTCATCGCGCCAGCCGTGGTAGAGCAAGGTGGGCACGCCCTCGGCCAGATCGAATGCCTGGCGGTAGCCGGGGATCTCGCTGGGCGTCGCCAACAGGAACAGGCCGGCCACCGGGCGCTGCAACGAGGCCAGGCCGGACACGAAGGAACCCATGCTGGAACCGACCAGGATCGGCGGCGCGTCGAGCGTATCGATGGCCGCCAGCAGACGCTCCACGCGCGGAGCCACCGAACCCGCGTAGCCCGGCAGGTCGTCGCTGCGATAGTCCGGACGCTGGGTTTTCCAGCCCAGGGACTCGGCGAAGCCGGCCAGCACGCTGACCTTGGTGGCGTCCGGACCGGAATCCGAACCGTGCGAAAGAATGATCTGGCCGCGCATCGCGGTCTCCACTACTGCGTCCATCTGGCCGCGCATGGTAACAGGCGACGTCCCGGCCCACCGTCGCTAGACTGCCAGCCCATGCCTCTGACCATCACAGATCAGCCCCTCCCCTACGTCTCCCTGCTGCCAGAGCGTCCCGCTGACGCGGTGGAGATGGTGGTCATCCACTGCACCGAACTACCCGATCTGGCCACGGCCCGCGAGTACGGCGAGCGTGTGCTCTATGACAGCGGCGCGGGCGCCAGCGGGCATTACTACATCGACCGCGACGGCAGCATTTACCGCTATGTGCCAGGCACCCGCGTGGCCCACCACGTGCGCGGCCACAACCCGTATTCCATCGGCATCGAACTGGTGAACCTGGGTCGCTACCCGGAGTGGTGGGATTCCCGCCGCCAGACCATGACCGAGCCCTACCCGCCTGCCCAGCTCGCCGCGCTGCGTGCCCTGCTGGCCCAGCTGAGGCAGGACTTCCCTCGCCTGCAGCTGATCGCCGGCCACGAGCAGCTGGACACGGACCGTCTGCCGGCCACCGACGATCCGGCCCTGGATGTGCCGCGCAAGCTCGATCCAGGCCCGCTGTTCCCCTGGGCCGAGGTGCTGGAAGGCAGTGGGCTGACCCGATGGACCCCGCCTAACGGCTAGACGTCAGCGGGGGCGAATGGCGAGCCAGCGCCACGGCCAGCATCACGGCGACGCGCGCCTGCGGGCTGCTGCGCCAACAGGTGGCGCCCAGCAGGGTGCTGATCTGCAGGAGCACGTCGTCGACCTCAACGCCGGCGAGTTGGTCCAGCGTGCTGATGCCGATCTGCTCCAGGCGGGATACCACCGCCAGGCCAACGCCTGGCACATCCAGCAGGCATTGGCGTTCCCAGTCTGAAAAGTGTTCCATCACCGCCCCCTTGGTCGTGGAGCGATGAATACCGTCGGCGCTATCCGCCCGTCTGCCAGCCCTTCCCGATCGCGACGGTCGGCGCGTCGCTATAATTCCCGGCCACCTATACCGAGCCTGCTCTCCATGACGGAAAACCACGTCCGCGAACTCGTCGACCTGCTCGAACTGGAGCGTCTGGAGGACAACCTGTTCCGCGGCCAGAGCCGGGACATCGGTACGCATTTCGTGTTCGGCGGCCAGGTGCTGGGCCAGGCCTTGTCTGCCGCCCAGCGCACCGTGGATGCCGATCGCGAAGCCCATTCGCTGCACGCCTATTTCCTGCGCGCGGGCGACATCAAGGCGCCCATCGTCTACAACGTGGAGCGCACGCGCGACGGCGGCACGTTCTCCTCCCGCCGGGTGGTGGCGATCCAGCACGGCCAGCCCATCCTCAACGGATCGATTTCCTTCCAGGTGCCGGAGACCGGCTTCGAGCATCAGTCCTCGATGCCCGAAGTGCCCATGCCCGAGGACATCGAGCCGATGCAGGCCGTGCCGCCGGAGCAGCTGACCAAGCTGCCGGAGAAGCTGCAGCGCTGGCTGGGCGTGGATGCGCCGTTCGAATTTCGCCATGTCTGGCCGCAGGACAAGCTGCATCCGACCAAGCGGCCGCCGATCCAGCACATCTGGTTCCGTCTTACCGCGCCGGTCAGCGATTCGCCGATGCTGCAGCGCTCGCTGCTGGCCTATGCCTCGGATTTCAACCTGATCGGCACGGCCACCCTGCCGCACGGCATCTCCTACTACACGCACAACGTGCAGATGGCGAGCCTGGACCATGCGCTGTGGTTCCATCGCCCGTTCCGGGTGGACGAGTGGCTGCTCTACTCGTTCGACAGCCCGACCGCCCAGGGTGCCCGCGGTCTGGCCCGCGGCCAGATATTCACCCGCGACGGCGAGCTGGTCGCATCGACCGCCCAGGAAGGCCTGATCCGCCTGCGCGGCTGAAGGGCCGCATCACCGTAGTAATATCGGGCTGGCCCTTCCCCGCGGCCAGCCATTCCCGTACCTGCCCGCCCGGCGAACCAAGGTTTCCTTATGCGTCAGCTCTATACCTCGCCCCGCCAGGAAAACATCGACCGGGTTGCCAAGCTCCTCAAGGAGCAAGGCATCGAGTGCACCATCGAAAACCGCTCGAACTACAACCGCGGGACCTACCAGCGCTTCAGCTATACCCAGCGTCAGGAGAACCGGGATAACTGGGCCCAGGTCTGGGTGACCCGGGCGGACGACTACACCCGGGCCCGCGCCCTGCTCAAAGAGCTGGGCATCGAGCCGGTGGTCCGGCACGCGGAGGAGCTGGCCCTGGCCCGCAACGCCACGCCGGACATGAAGCGCCAGGGCATGGCCAACCGGGTGCGCCGCATTGTCATGTTGGCGGTAGCGGGTGCCTTTGTGGTCCTGATGCTCCGGTATATGGGCGTCATCTGACACCGATTCGGCTCAGCCAATCGCCATATCAGATTTCCCCTACTGACACAGTGACGTGGACCGGACATAGAATCAGGCCATGCGCTCTGACCGTGTCCGCCTCTTCCAAACCCTGCCGCACGCCTGCGGCTACTTTGCCGAGCGCACGGCACAGAACCTCGTGATCGATCCGGCCGCGCCGCAGCTGGACCAGCTCTATGGTCCGGCGCTGGAGCGTGGCTTCCGCCGCGCGGGCGGACACCTCTACTACCCCTACTGCACCAGTTGCCGCGCCTGCACGCCCTGCCGCATCGACGTGGAGCGGTTCACGCCGGATCGCAGCCAGCGCCGCTGCCTCAAGCGCAACGAGGATGTGCAGGTGGTCGAATCGATGGCCGGCTACAACGCCGAACGCCACGCGCTCTACGAACGCTACCTGCGCCAGCGCCATCCCGGCGGCGGCATGGACGAGGCGGACGCCAGCGATTTCCGCCGCTTCCTCACCGCGCCGTGGAGCCCGACCATGTTCCTGGAATTCCGCCAGGGCTCGCGCCTGCTCGGCGTGGCGGTGACGGACGTTTGCCAGCAAGGGCTTTCRGCCGTCTACACGTTCTACGAGCCGGAGGAAACGTCGCGAGGCCTGGGCACCTTCGCGATCCTGCAGCAGGTCGCGCTGGCCAAGCGCCGCGGCCTGCCGTGGATTTATCTCGGCTTCTGGATCGCCGGCCATCCGAAGATGGACTACAAGCGCAAGTTCCGCCCGATGCAGATACGTACCAGCGAAGGCTGGACGGAGATGGCGGAAGGCTGAGGCTGGCGTTGCCTCTCTCAAACCCTGTGGGAGCGCACCCTGTGCGCGACAAGCTGACGGAGCGATGCGCCGCAGCGTGACAGTCGCGCACAGGGTGCGCTCCCACAGGTGTGGCGACTTTGTCGCGATTACGCCTGCGTCGCCCTCGGCACCACCGGATACGGATACAGCTTCACCAACGGTACCGAGATGCCGTCATCCCCCACCACGCGACAATGCGTGCGATTGAGCTGCCGCGGCTCATCGACACCGCAACTGTGCGCGATGATGCCGACCTCGTGCATCAGGTTGGTGGCGTAGTTGGCCACGCGCTCGCTCTTGTCGGCGACCACCAAGCCACGCTGCAGCTTTGGATTCTGCGTGGTCACACCCGTGGGGCACGTATTGCGGTTGCACTGCAGCGACTGGATGCACCCCAGCGACAGCATGAAACCACGCGCCGAATTGACGAAGTCCGCGCCCATCGACAACGCCCACGCCACGTCGTACGCGGTGATGCACTTGCCCGAACAGATCACCTTGATGCGTTCGCGTACGCCTCGCACCACCAGCAAGTCGACCAGTGCGGGCAAGGCCTCGTGCAAGGGCAGGCCCACGCCTTCCATCAAGGTTTGCGGCGCGGCGCCGGTGCCGCCTTCCGAACCGTCGACGATGATGAAGTCTGGTGCGTGTTCGATGCCGCGCTTGCCGATCTCGTCGCATAGATCCGCAATCCATTCCACGCCGCCAAACACCGCCTTGAAGCCGACCGGTTTGCCGGTGAGCTCGCGGATGTGATGGATCGCATCCATCAGCTCCTGCACGTTGCCGATGTCGAGATGACGGTTGGGACTCTGCGAATCCTGTCCCACCGGGATGCCGCGAATCGCAGCGATTTCCGGCGTTACTTTCGCGGCCGGCAATAATCCGCCCATGCCCGGTTTGGCGCCCTGGCCGAGCTTGATGCTGACCATCTTCACCTGCGGGTGCGCACAGATATCCAACAGCTTGTTGTCGTCGAGTTTGCCGTCGGGCGTGCGCACGCCGTACTTGGCCGTGCCGATCTCGAAGATGATGTCGCAGCCGCCTTCCAGGTGGTACGGCGCGAGACCGCCCTCGCCCGTGTCCATCCAGATGCCGGCTTTTTTCGCGCCGCGAGACAACGCACGCACGGCCGGCGCCGACAAAGCGCCGAAACTCATCGCCGAGATGTTGAAGAACGCGGCATGCGAATACGGTTCGCGAGAATAAGGGCCCAGCGTCACCGGCAGCGGATCGACGTGTTTTTCGCCCAGCGCGGGAAATGGCGCATTGACGAAAAACGGCACGCCCTCGCCACGCAGGTCGCGCGTGGAACCGAAGCTGTTGGTGTTGTCCACGTTCTTGGCCGCGCGATACACCCAGGTGCGCTGAGCACGGTTGAACGGCAGTTCTTCGCGATCGCTGGAATACAGGTACTGGCGGAAAAATTCACCCAGGTGCAGAAACCAGTAACGGAAGTGGCCGATCACCGGGAAGTTGCGCAGCACGGAGTTGCTGGTCTGGTTGCGGTCGACCAGCCAGACCACTGCGATGACCACGACCAGCAGCGCCAGCAGCACGAGGAACAGGGCGGCGAAAGTTTCCACCATCACCACCAGCCAATGGGCGAAGCCTGTCGGTTGCATCAATGTCTCCGTATGTTCGGCGTCTTGCAGGTCATCCATGCGGGGCTGGCACGATCTCCGGCACCCGCGACTCGTTCAACGATACAAGCGTATTCCTTTCACGCCATGCGCGAGGGCGTCAAAACGTAACGCGGATGAACTTGGCAGCGCGGATCGCTTTTGCCTTCGCGGCCTCCACATCTTCGTCGCGTGCCAGCGTCACCGCCATGCGACGACGGCCCTTCACGGCCGGCTTGCCGAAGATGCGCAGCTGGGTGTCTGGCTCCTGCAAGGCGTCGGCCAGCCCGTGGTACTGGGGCGCCTCGCCCTCGCCTTCCACCAGCACGGCGCACGATGCCGACGGACCCAGCTGGCGGATCACCGGAATCGGCAGCCCAAGGATGGCGCGCGCGTGCAGCGCAAACTCCGAAAGGTCTTGCGATATCAGCGTCACCAGTCCGGTGTCGTGCGGACGCGGGCTCACCTCCGAGAAGATGACGCTGTCGCCCTTCACGAAAAACTCCACGCCAAACACGCCCCAGCCGCCCAGCGCGCCGGTGATCGCCGCCGCCTGTCGCTGCGCCTCCTCCAGCGCGGCCGCGCTCATCGCCTGCGGCTGCCAGGATTCGCGATAGTCGCCGTCTTCCTGGCGATGGCCGATAGGTGCGCAGAAACTCACCCCATCCTTGTGTCGCACGGTGAGCAAGGTGATTTCGTAGTCGAAATCGACGAAGCCCTCGACGATCACGCGTCCCTTGCCGGCGCGACCGCCCGATTGCGCGTACTCCCAGGCGTGCTGCAACTCGCCAGCCTGGCGCACCACGCTCTGGCCCTTGCCGGAGGAGCTCATCACCGGCTTGATCACGAACGGCAGGCCGATGCTGGTTGCGGCGTCCTGGTACTCCGCTTCGGTGTCGCAAAACCGGTAGCGCGACGTCGGCAGCTTCAGTTCCTCGGCGGCGAGGCGGCGGATGCCTTCGCGGTCCATGGTGAGCCAGGCGGCGCGCGCGGTGGGAATGACGCGCAGGCCTTCTTTCTCCAGCTCGATCAGGGTGGGGGTGTGGATGGCTTCGATCTCCGGTACCACGAGATCGGGCTTTTCCTTTTCGATCAGCGCGCGCAGTGCGGCACCGTCCAGCATGTCGATGACGTGGCTGCGATGGGCCACCTGCATCGCCGGCGCGTTGGCATAACGATCCACGGCGATCACCTCGACCGCGTAGCGCTGCAACTCGATCGCCACTTCCTTGCCCAGTTCGCCCGATCCCAGCAGCAACACCCGCAGCGCATGATCGGAATAAGGCGTGCCAAAGGGCTTCATCGATGTCTCCGCGGAGGTGGCAAAGAACCATTGTAGACGGCAGCTCGCGCGATCGCGCGCGACTGCTTCGTCATCACGCAAATTCCATTGACGAAACACACGGACCGGCATTGACTGTAGGTGCACCGTCCCCACGGAGCGACCTATGCGCTACTGGCTTGCCGCGCTATGGATGGCATTCGCGCTGAGCTCTCCCCCTGTCGCCGCCGCCGGGGCGATGGAGAGCGGGCCCACCAGCAACACGACCTGGATGACAGTCATGCTGGCCGGCCGTCGCATCGGCCATCTGCGGATCGATCGCGTCAGCGACGGCAAGATCATTACCACCACGCAGGACCTGCAGATCGAGATCAACCGTTCCGGCCGCACCGTGCCGATGGCGGTGCTGACCCGCAGCGTGGAGACCCTCGACAGCCAGCCGCTGGGCTTTTATTCGCGCAGCACGCTTTCCAGCTCGGACAGCATCGTCGACGGCCAGCGCCAGGCCGATGGCCGCTACGCCATCACCACCACCGTGGCCGGACTAGCCAAGCAATCGACGCTGGCCTGGCCCACGGGTGCCCTGCTGAGTGATGGACAGCGACAAGCCATGGCTGGGGCGGCCAGTCGCCCGGGGCACTACGCGTTGAACTTGTTTGATCCGGCGAGCCAGGACGTGGCCACGGTGGACATCGAGGTGCTGGGCAACGAGCGCGTGTCGCTGCCCGATGGCGCTGAGGTCCTGAACCACCAGCGCGAAGTACTGCAGACGCCCCGCGGCGTTCAACGCATGGACCTGTGGGTCAATGCACGAGGCGAGACCCGCAAGGGTTCGCTGCAAATGCTCGGCCATCCCCTGGACATGCTCGCCTGCAGCCAGGCCTGTGCGCTGGCCCCGGTGCAGGACATCGACATGCTGCGCGCCTCCATGGTGGATTCGCCGCAGGGACTCTCATCGTCCATGCGCGCGGGCTTCCTGCGCTACGTCATCCACGTCACCGACGGCGATGCGCAGCCCCTGATCAGCACGGACGAACAACGCGTCACCTCGCTGGGGCATGGCAACTGGCTGGTGGATGTGGGCAACCCCGTCGCGGGCGGCCAGCCGGCGCCGGTGCCGGAAGACACGCAGCCCAATGCCTGGGTCCAGTCTGACGCACCGCCGATCCGCAAGCTGGCGGCGCAGGCGGTAATCGGGGCCGAAGACGATCTGCAGAAAATGATCCAGCTGCGCGATTTCGTCAGCGCCTATATCCCGCCCCATAGCCGCGACATCGGCTACGCGTCCGCCATGGAGGTGGTACGGGAGCGTGCGGGCGACTGCAAGGAACACGCCGTGCTGCTGGCGGCGCTGGCCCGCGCCGAACATATCCCCGCCCGCGTGGTGACCGGCATGGTCTATGCCGACCGCTACGCCGACAGCTCGCGCGTGTTCGTGCCGCACGCCTGGGTGCAGGCCTGGGTGCACGGGCGCTGGCAGAGCTTCGACGCTGCCCTTGGGCACTTCGACAGCACCCATATCGCGCTGGACAGCGGCGACGGCGATCCCTGGCACTTCTTCAACCTCGCCAACTTGTTCGGACAGATGCGCATTGCCCAGATCGGCACCGCGCCGGAGCAGACCGCGGCCACCATGAGCGGCACAGTCGCCACACGAGATTGACCCCTCCTTGAATTAGATATCATTTTGATATCTAATTGCCGCTCCCAGGGAGGAACCCCCATGAACGAACAGCAAGGCTTTTCGACCGCCGGCATCCCCACGGTCTTCTTCGTGCTACTCCTCGGCGCCCTCGGCCTGGCGCTGGAAGGCTACGGTCTGGTGCACGAGGCACCGGTCGTCGTCGCGATCGGCCTGGGCATCGCCATCCACCTGCTCGCCGGCTTCATGGCCAAGGGCTTCTTCCAGGTGGCCCCGAACGAAGGCCAGGTGCTGCAGTTGTTCGGCAAATACCACGGCACCGTGCGCGAGGAAGGCCTGCGCTGGACCAACCCGTTCTGCAGCCGCCGCCGCGTCTCGCTGCGCGTGCGCAACTTCGAAAGCAGCAAGCTCAAGGTCAACGATAGCGACGGCAATCCCATCGAGATCGCTGCCGTGGTGGTGTGGGAAGTGATCGATACGGCCGAAGCGGTGTTCTGCGTGGACGACTACGAGAACTTCGTGAACATCCAGAGCGAATCGGCTTTGCGCCAGATGGCCCAGAACTACCCGTACGATGCGCACGACGACGGCAAGCCTTCGCTGCGCAGCCACGGCGAGGTCATCAACAATCACCTGCGCGATGAAATCCAGGCGCGCCTGGAAAAAGCCGGCGTGCACGTGATCGAAGCGCGCATCAGCCACCTCGCCTATGCCCAGGAAATCGCCCAGGCCATGCTGCAGCGCCAGCAGGCCAACGCCATCGTGGCCGCGCGCGAACGCATCGTGGAAGGCGCTGTAGGCATGGTGGCGATGGCGCTGGACAAGCTCAAATCGCAGGGCGTGGTGGAGCTGGACGAAGAGCGCAAAGCCGCCATGGTCAGCAACCTGCTGGTAGTGTTGTGCGGCGATCGTTCCACGCAACCGGTGGTGAATGCCGGCACACTCTATGGCGGTTGAGAAAAAGGCTTATCCACTGCGTATCAGCGCTGCCGTGCTTGAAGCCATGCAGCGCTGGGCCGACGATGATCTGCGCAGCGTCAACGCGCAGATCGAATTCGTACTGCGCGAGGCCTTGCGCAAGCAGGGCCGCCTCAAGCGCGAGGCGTCCGAACCTGTACAGGATGACGACACCGATTGAAGTTGGCGGCCAGCGGCGTTTATCCCGCTTCGACGCAGCCTGCACGACACCGGCGCTACTTTCGTCGCTTCAGTGACGTCCGGAGAACCGCCATGGCCGAGAGCCAAACCTATCGCCTGCTGCCTGACGGCCCGGTGCTGTGCGAAACCTGCTCCAGCACAGGCGAGAGCGTGGAAATGGAACGCTACGATCCGCTGCCCGCCGAAGCGCAGCGGTGGTCGCAGGAACAGCGCACGGAACTGCAAAGCTACCGTTGCCCGGAGTGCGAAGGCGTGCAGGTGTTTCGCGTCGACTGAGCCAGCAGGCGCAAGAATCGGATGGCCGGAAAGGCTTGATCGCGCGACGCTGGGAGCCGTCCAATCCCAGGAGCTCCGTCATGCATTTCCGTCTTTCCGGCCTGCCCGCCGAACCGTTTGCCGAACTGTTTTCGCTGTCCGACGAAGCTCTAGCCCAGCGCCAGGCCATGCGCGTGGTGGCCGATCAGCCCCACGGCTATCCGTGCCGCATCAGCCTTACCGATGCCGAACCCGGGCAGCCGCTGGTCCTGCTCAACTATGAACACCAACCGGCCAACTCGCCGTTTCGTTCGACCCATGCGATCTACATCCGCGAAGGCGAACAACAATACGACCGCATCGATGAAGTGCCCGATCAATTGCGTCGCCGGCTGCTCTCGGTGCGCGGGTTCGACGAGCAAGGCATGTTGCGGGACGCCGACGTGGCCCAGGGCACGGCGCTGGAACCGCTGATCGAGCGCTTGTTTGCCGATCCGATCGTCGCCTACCTGCATATCCACATGGCGCGCCCCGGTTGCTACGCGGCGCGCGTGGATCGGGCCTGACTTTTTTCAGGCAGCGTCGCGGCCGGCCCGGGTAGACAGCGCGACGCCAAGCGCGATCCAGCCCACGATAAAGGCCACGCCGCCCAGCGGCGTGATCGCCCCGAACCACCGCGGCGCACCCAGCGCCAGCGCGTAGAGGCTGCCGCTGAACACCACGATGCCGCTGGCGAAAGCGGAGACGGCGACCCGGCGTGCGCGCCCCTTCGCCGTCATCACGGCGAAGGCGAGCGCGAGCGCATGCCAGAAGTGGTAGCTCACCGCCGTATGCCACAACTCGCTGCCGCGGGCATCCAGCACGTCACGCAGCGCGTGCGCACCGAACGCCCCCAGGATCACGGCGCTGGCGCCGGCCAGGCCGACCAGCACGCCTGTCGCATAGGCAGGTTGTCGCATGCGCATAGCTCCTCGGTTCGCCGCCATCCGGGCGGGCGGCCAGTGTCGTATGCTGCCCGGATGATTCCTATCGATTCTCGCACGAAGCGTTGTCGCACCCGCCGGTGGCTGATGCTGCTGATGCTTGCCGTCGGCACCTGCTTGCTGGCCGGCTGTCATCGCGACGACAACATCGAATGGCGACTCACCAATGTCACCGGCCACATGCCGGACCTCGACTTTCAGCTGGTCGACGACCACGGCAAGAAAGTCTCTGGCCAGGACTTCCGCGGCAAGGTGGTGCTGTTGTATTTCGGCTACACGCACTGCCCCGATGTCTGTCCGCTGACGCTCGCGCAACTGCACGTAGTGATGCAGCGTCTTGGCCCCTTGGCCGATGGCGCGCGCATCCTGTTCGTGAGCGTCGACCCCGCACGTGATACGCCCGAGATCATGCATGCCTACGTCAATGCGTTCGATCCGCGCGCGGTCGGCTTGTCCGGCACGCCGCGCGAGATCGAAGCGCTGAGCAAGCGCTATCGATCCGCCTTCACCCGCGAGCCTGATCGTGCCGACGGCCAGTATGAAGTGAGCCACAGTTCGGCCATCTATCTGTTCGATGACCAGGGCAAGGCACGCCTGCTGTCCACGCCCAACAACACGCAGGACGAAATGGTTCACGACCTGCATCTGCTGCTGAGTCCGGGATCATCGTCATGAGTCGTCGCATCACCCTGCCCTTGCTGGTTGCCAGCCTGCTGCTGACCACCGGCGTCGGCGCCACCGAAGCGGAACACATCCGCGCCAGCGGTGCATGGATTCGCGTGCTGCCCGGCGATCTTCCCGCCGGCGCTTACGTGGTGTTGGAAAATACCGGCGACCAGGCGGCCAGCCTGCGCGGGGCACATAGTTCGCGTTATGGCGAGGCCATGCTGCACCAGAGCAGCGGCGCGGGTGGCGTCAATCGCATGGCGATGGTCGATGAGCTTGCCATCCCGGCTCATGGGAAGGCTGAGCTATCGCCTGGCGGTTACCACTTGATGCTGATGAAGGCTGCTGCGCCGGTAACGATTGGCGAAAAGGTCAAAGTGACGCTTACCTTCGGTGACGGCAGCACGCTGGATGCCGATTTCGTGGCGCGACCGGCCAACGCCACCGGCGGATAAAACTCGCCCCACCACCTGTGGGAGCGCACCCTGTGCGCGACAGGTTCGGCAGCCGAGCGCTTGGAGGCTTCGCAAGCCCCGAGTCGCGCACAGGGTGCGCTCCCACAGTGAGGGTTATTGCTGTGCTGTTGCGGCAGATCGCCGAGACGGCCACGGCTTGCGCCGAATTCGCCCGCTGCGTGAGAGCCGCAACCATTGGCGCATCGCCAGCAGCCCACCGATGGATTCGATCAAGGCCGCCGGCACCCACATGATCACGCCGCCCACCAGCTGCGCGGTGAGCACGTTGAAAGTGAAGGCGCGGCCGCAGATTTCGAAGATCGGATAAAGGTCGGTCTTGGAGAAGGTGACGATGGCGCCGGCCAGGATCTGCGGCGTCATGGTGATGCCAGGCGACAGCACGCGGATGCCCGGCGTCATGCGGCCCGGTGGACGCGGCCGATGGTCGAGAACCAGCCACCAGTAGGTGAATCCGCTGGCCAGCATCGACCAGTTCATGAAGCGATAGATGCGCCAATCGAGCATGGCGAGCGTCTGCATCGACGGGATCAGCCAGACCAGGATGAACGCGACGAACAGCACCGTGGCCACCGCCGGGTTGCACCACACCGCACTCGCCATACGCCACGGCGCCGAACGCCGGATGGGATGCAGCAGGCGCAGGCGCCATGCGAACGGCAGGCCTTTGTGCAGCACCGTGCCGGGATACGAGGCAATGATCAGCAGGGGCGCCAGATGGTGCAGCAGGATCTGCTGGATGCGATGCATGAAGAACTCATGCTCGAAGAAGTAATCCAGATAGGTGTGCAGCGACACATAGATCAGCGCCATGCCCGTCCAGAACGACAGGCGGCGGCCAAAGCTCACCGGCAGGCGACGGCAGCCGCGCACATACAGCACGCAGCAGGCGATAAAGCCGAGCAGGAACACCCAGGAAAACTCCCAGGGCACGATCCACTTGAGCACGCTATCGATCATCGAACGTACCGGACCGTATCAGTGGCGACCAGCCATCATACGCGCCGTCCCGGACGCATCCACGGCAAGCGGCTGCGACACTTCAGCACTGCCTGTCACCTTCACGCGCGCCGCCTGCTGCGCCGCGAGCGACGCCAGCCATAGAGCAGGCCGATCACCGTCACCAGCGCCGGGATCAGCACGATATTGATGAACTTCAGGCGCAGGCCGAGCGCGTCGATCTCGGCGTTGAACTGGTGCTGCACATCGCGCAATTCCTTGTTGATCGCCAGCTGGCGCTGCAGGAACTGTTCGATCTCGGCGCGCTGCTCGGGACTGGCGGTGTCGCCCCGCCCTGCCGCCTTGGCCGGCTGCAGTTCGCTCAGGCGGGTACGCGTGACGGCAAGTTCGCGTTGCAGCTCCTGCTTCTTGGCCAGGTATTTCTGGTCGGCCGCGCTTTGCAAGGCGAGCACGCGCGTGAAGGGCCGCTGCGAACTCACCCGGCCATGGATGGAGAGCAGCGCCGAGGAACCACTGAGGTTATCGGCGATATTGGTGATCAGGTCGCCGTTGTTGGCGATCGCGCTCAACTGCGGCTGGCCCAGCAGGCTTTGCGCGTACGACACCCACAGGCGATCGCTCAGCAGGTCGGTATCAGCCACCAGGATCACTTCCGCATTGCCGACGCCCGGCACGTGCCCCTTCTGGCCGGCGCGTTCCGGGAAGGCGCTGGGAAACTGTCCGCGCACGCGTGCGGCGATCACATAGTGCAGGTTGTCGGGCTTGTAGTTGTCCAGCAGCCCGGCCGGGTTGTTGAGCGACTCGCGCACGCGCTCGCTCGACACCACCTCGGCATCCGTCGTCGACTGCATCAGTGGCTGCAGGCGCGAGGTGGTGCCCGGCGCGAGGTCGAAATAACCCACGCTGGACACATTGATGCGCTGCAGGCTCGCTGTGGTCACGTCATCGTGGTTGAGCTCCTGCTGGCCCAGGCCGAGCATTGCCGGATGGCTCATGGAGCTATTGTCGGCCAGTTCGATGCGCAGCGCGCGCGAACGGTCGAGCACCACTTTTTGCGGATCGTATTGCACGCCCCAGGCATCGAACAGGCGCGACAGATTCGAGTTGTGGTCGTCGGTGACGCCGCTGCTGTCGATGAACGGCGTGTTGTCCATCTCGGCCACCGGGTCCACGAACACCACCAGATGACCGCCGTTGAGCACGTATTGATCGATCGCGTACAGCGCATCGGCCGGCATGTGCTTGGGATGGATCACCAGCAACGCCTTGATGTCGGCGTCGATGTGGGTCAGCTTGCTCGGGTCGAACGACTTCACGTCGAACTGCTGGCCCAGCTGACGCATCACGGCCCACGGCTCCTCGCCGATCACCGGATTGCCCTGCACCGGCAGGCTGCTGATCACGCCGATATGCGGCTTGGACGGCTGGTCCAGCTCGTACAGCAGCTTGGCAATGTCGTATTCGAGGAAGGTTTCGCGCGATGGATCGAACAGCGCAATCGACTGCACCTTGGTGGGCAAGTGCGTCTCGCCGTCGCCATCGCCGTCCGCGTTCGAAGGCAGCGTGCTGCCCACCAGGCCGAAAAACACGCGCTCGCCGTTGGTGCCGCCGCTGATGGGCGACAAGCCATAGCCTTCCGCGCTGGCCTCGTCATCGGAATACGGCACGGGGTCGACAATCTGCAGGCGCAGGCGGCCATGCGCGCGCGCCACCATCTCCTGCAACATCTCGGCCACGCGCTGCTCATAGCTGCGCAGCTGCGGCAGGTCGCGCGTGGCATGGCTGGAGAAATAAAGCGTCAGGCGCAGCGGCGCATGCAGCCCATCCACGATATGCACGGTGCCCGGCGTCAGCGTGTAGAGCTTGTCCGAGGTAAGGTCGATGCGCCCCATGCGCCAGCGGCTGCTGGCAAGCACGAAAGTCACGAACACGATCGCCAGCAGCACCAGGGCCGCCGACAACACGGCGCGACGACTGAAATGGATGCGCCGCATGCTCATGGCGTCCTTTTCAGGTCGAGCGTGAGTACGCCGGCGATGAGCCAGGCAGCCATGCTCGCCACGAAGTACAACAAGTCACGCAGGTCGAGCACGCCACGCGAGATCGCTTCGAAGTGACGCACCATGCTCAAGTGCGCGAGGCCGTTCACCAGCTTGCGCGGCAACGCGCCCTGGAAAAACTCCATCACCTGCGGCTGCCCCACCAGGATCAGCAGGAAACACACCACCAGGGTCAGCACAAAGGCCACCACCTGGCTCTGCGTCACGGCGGACAAAGACGCGCCGATGGCGAGGAACGCCCCGGCCATCAGCCAGCTGCCGATATAGCCGGCGAGGATCACGCCGTTGTCAGGCGAGCCGAGATAATTGACGGTGATCCAGATCGGCAAGGTCAACACCAGCGCCAATCCTATGAACAGCCACGCGGCGAGGAACTTGCCCAGCATCGCCTGCGCCAGCGTCAACGGCAGGCTCATCAGCAATTCCAGCGTGCCGCCCTTGGCTTCTTCGGCCCACATGCGCATCGACACGGCAGGCACCAGCACCAGATAAAGCCACGGATGCATCACGAAGAAGGGCTGCAGGTCCGCCTGATTGCGTTCGTAGAAATCGCCCGCGTAAAACGTGAGGATGCCCGACAGCACCAGGAAGATCACCAGGAACACATACGCCACCGGCGTCACGAAATAGCTGCGCAGCTCACGGCGTGTCACCGCTGCGATCGGACTCATTCGCGGTTCTCCGCGCCGGTGGTGATCTGGCGGAACACTTCGTCGAGTCGGCCGCGTTCGAGCTGGATCTCCGACACTTCGAGCCCTTGCTGACGCAGCAGCGTCTCCACCGGTTCAAGGATGCGTTCACCCGGACGCGGAAACACGGTGATGCGACCGTCCATCGGATCGACCTCGATCGAGGACACCTGCGGCAGCCGCCCAAGCATTTCCTGCGATACGCCGCTGCCCGGCGCGCTGAAGGACACAGCGCCGTGATAGCGCGAGCGCGATTCGAGCTCGGCCGGCGTGGCATCCACCATCAGGCGGCCGTTGGCGATGATCACCACGCGATTGCACAAGGCGTGCACTTCCTCCAGCAAATGCGTGGAGATCAGGATGGTGCGATCGCGCGCCATCTGGTCGATCAGCTGGCGCACCGTGTGCTTCTGGTTGGGATCCAGACCATCGGTGGGCTCGTCGAGCATCAGCACCTGCGGGTTGTGCACGATCGCCTGGGCCAGGCCCACGCGGCGCTTGAGACCCTTGGACAAGGTATCGATGCACTGGTCGAGCACGCTCTCCAGTTGCAGCCCGCCAACCACGCGATCGAAGCGCCGCGAGCCCTCGTCGCGCTGCAAGCCACGCATGCGGATGATGAAGGACAGAAATTCGCGCACGGTCAGCTCGCCATAGCTAGGCGCGCCCTCCGGCAGATAGCCCAGCGCGCGCTTGGCCTTCAGCGGCTCCTTGCGCACGTCGTAGCCGCACACGCGCGCCGTGCCCGAGCTGGGCTCGAGGAAGCCCGCGATCATGCGCATGGCGGTGGTCTTGCCGGCGCCGTTGGGGCCCAGCAGCCCGAGCACCTGGCCCGGTTCGGCGCGGAAACTCAGCGAGTCCACCGCCGTGAGGGCACCATAGCGTCGAGTGAGCAGTTCGGTTTCGATCATGTCCTGTGGAGTCAGTCGCGTGCAAGTGCTGCGCGCATGGCTGCGGGATCGACCCGCACTGTAACCGAAAGTTCGCCCGGCCCGGCCCGCGCAGGGCCTGAAAATGAAAAGGCCCTTCCGAAGAAGGGCCCTTTCGAAGCTTGCCGCCGGAGCGACTTACTTGCCGGCGCTGGCGGCGCTGGCCGGAGCGGCGGTGCTGGACGAGGCCGGAGCCTGGTCGCTGCCGGTGTCGTCGAGCGACGGCGGCTTGATGCCCGCAGCCTGTTCCGGGGTCTGGTCCGGAGCCCAGCTCAGCGGCAGGTACACGTCGAACTCGGCGTACTGCGTGACCTGGTCGCCCTGCTTCACTTCCGGCTTGGCTTCGATGTCGTAGAAGCGATTGGTCACTTCGTCGAACTTGTAGCCGTGGGTCTGGGCATAGGCCTTCATCAGGTCGCGGGTCTGCGGCACGCCAGCGGCGGTACCGTTCCACACGGCCTTGAGGGCCGGGCCACCGAAGGCCAGATAAGCACGCACATCGTTGTCGACGATCAGGCGGCCGAAGCGGTCATGACCACCCGGAGTCGTGTCGCCGGCGGTGCTGCTCGCATCGGCGCTGGTGCTGGCCGCGGCGGCGTTGAGGTCCGGCGCCTTGGCGGCCACCAGCTCGACGGTCTGGCCGGCAACGTTCAGGCTCGTCGCGCTGATCGGCATGGCCACGTCGAACGAGTAGTTCTGGTCGCCGTAGTTGGTGGTGTAGATGATGCGCGGACCGGTGGTGGTCACGCCCAGCTTCTTGGCGGCGGCCTGGATCTGGCCAATCGCCTTGTCCGTCGCGTCATTGAGGGCCTCGAGGCCACCCTTGCGCTCGATCGAGGAGGACACCATCAGCACCGGCGTGGGCTGGGTCTGCTCGATGTACGGGATCAGCTTGGTGTAGTCCACGTTCTGGACCGCAGCCAGCACGTTCTGCAGGTTGTTCAGGCTGAACTGGATGAAGGCATCCGGGTCGCCATGAATGTACAGATTGGAATAGCGGTTGATCAGGTTGAAGCCGTAGTCGACGTCATACGACCAGGTCACCTTGGTCAGCTGACCGCGGCTGCCGTTGCGCTCCAGATCAAGCGTGAAGTGCTTGTCGTTGCCGCGCCAGTCGTTGTCGACGTTCCACACGATGGTGGACTTCTTGGCGGTCGAGTCGACCTTGTCGAAGCTCGGATCAGCGGAGGCGATGGTGAACTTGCCGTTGCCGACCTTGCCGTCATCGCTGGCCCAGCTGATTTCGGCGCCCGGGCCATAAGCCTTGCCCGAGAAATCAAACTTGATATTGCGGTCGTACTCGCGCTGCACGGAATACTCCGGGAAGCGGCGGAAATTGTTGAGCACGTCGTAGACCTGACGCATGTCCTTGCCAACGACCAACGACCGTTCGACATGGCCGCTGCCAGGCATCACCACGCCCACGACCACCGCCACGACGATGACGATGATTAGGGCAACAATAAACTCAAGAACACGCATCATTCCAGGATTCTCCGCACGTCTCTTCTGGTACACGGCACAAGGGCAGCCGCCGGAGACCGGCCCGCCACGGGAGATTCCCGAAGAATCACTGCCTGAACGGGGGTCGGCCAGCGCCGAAGTTTCCGATACTACTTGCTCCGGCGTCCAGCCGTAAAGACTGCCTGACACGGGGCTTCCAGACGCCTGCGAATGGCGTCCGGCAAGGCTCCGCAAGGATTCAGAGCCGGTTTGCGACCTCCGCTAGGTGAAGATCGCAAACAGGCTCTCAGACGATGCCGAGCTCCAGCGCCTTGAGCACCGCACGCGTGCGGTCGCGCACGCCCAGCTTGGAAAGAATGTTGGAAACGTGGTTTTTCACCGTTCCCTCCGCCACTTTCAAGGAGTTGGCGATCTCCTTGTTGCTGTAGCCGCCCGACAGCAGGCGCAGGATTTCCGTCTCGCGCTCGGTCAGCGGGTCGGGCTGTTCCAGGCTGGTGAACTGGTTCTGCATGCGGCCGACGCCGGCCAGCAGGCGCTGGGTGACCATGGGCGCCACCAGCGAACCGCCGGCAGCCACGGTGCGCACGGCCTCCACCAGTTGTTCCAGCGAGACGTCCTTGAGCAGATAGCCGCGGGCGCCGGCCTTGAGGCCTTGCAGCACGAGCTGATCGTCATCAAAGGTGGTGAGGATGATGGTGGGCGGCAATTCATTGCGGGCGGACAGCGCCTGCAGCACTTCGAGCCCGCTCATGTTGGGCATGCGCAGGTCCAGCAGCACCACGTCGGGCCGGATCCGCGGGATGTCCTGCACGGCCTGGGCGCCATCGGCGCATTCGGCCACCACGCGGATGTCCTCGGCCAGGTCCAGCAGTGATCGGACACCCTGGCGTACCAGGTTCTGGTCGTCAACGAGACAGACGGAAATCATCGCGGATCCTCGAAACGTAGGTGGCCGGCGTGCGATGCCCGCGGCCAACGGAGAAAACGATGCGGCTATCCAAGCAGCACATTTTTACACGACAACCCAGCAAGGCTACAGCATGCCCAGCGCGGGTGGCTCGAACCGTGACGGGGTGTGCGCGAGTTCCGGCAGCTCGCCCAGCGGCAGGCGCACGGTAAGCGCAAAACCCTGCAGCAGCGCCGGATCGACCATCACACTGCCCTCGAATTCGACCAGTCGCTCGCGCATGCCCGACAAGCCATTGCCCGGGCGGAAGTTGGTCGCGCCGCGGCCATCGTCGCGCGCGTAGAGCTCCAGCAGGTTGGCGTTGACGTAATCAAAGCGTAGCCACAGGTTGCGCGCGCCGGCATGGCGCGCGGTATTGGTGATGATTTCCTGGGCACAACGCAGCAGCACCTGGGCGCGACGGGGATCCTCCACGCTGAAGCGCGGCGGCGTTTCCATGTGGACGTTCAGGCCTGGCACGCCCTCGGTCAGGCTGCGCAAGGCGACGGTGAGGTCGATCGCGTCGTCCTGGCGCAGCTCGCTAACCACTTCGCGCACGTCCGACAGCAGATGCTTGGCGGTCACCTGCGCTTTCTGCACATGTTCGGCGGCCTGCGCGTTGACCAGGTGGCTGGCCACTTCCAGATTGAGGCTGAGCGCCGTCAGGTGATGGCCGACCAGGTCGTGGAGGTCGCGCGCAATGCGCATGCGCTCGGCGATGCGGGTGGACTCGGCCAGCAAGGCGCGGGTGGCGCGCAGCTCGGAATTGAGGCGCCGCTGCACTTCGCGCTCTTCGGCCTGCAGGCTGGCGATCATCGAGGTGAAGAACACCAGGGCCGAGATGCCCAGGTACATGCACACCTGCAGGAACGCCGTGACGATGGTCCAGCCCATGTAACTGGCGATGATCGGGATCAGCATCAGGTTCTGCAGCAGCATCCAGGCCAGTCCCGCGCCCACCGGCAGCTGCCAGGGCAGCACCACGGCGATCACCAGCATCAGCATGGCCGACAGGCCGCTCTGGCTGAACCAGCCCATGGCCACCGCCGAACCGGTCAGCACCACCAGCCCGAGCAGCTGGACGATGGAGGGGTAGCCGGTCTGGCGCGTCATGCCCGAGCGCCGGGTCAGCAGCAGATAGGTCACGCCGAAGATCAGGTAGGAAAGAATCCAGCCCGTGATATTCGGGTTGCTCCACCACGCACTGACCTCCGCCAGCCCGCCAGGACCGGAGAGCAGCGGCAGCGCGACGCAGAGGTACGTGAACAGACCAGCGTACCGGAGCAGCCGGATGTGATTAATGTTTGACCAGGCCATATGCGCATCATTCGCTACCCGCAGACTTGGTGCAATGCGTGAGAAGTCATTGCTCCACCCCTGCCAGAAGGCACAAAGGTTGGCGCTTTACAAAGGTTTTACATGGTGCGCCGTGTTATGTGCGGCCGCGTGGCGCATGTCATAATGCCGCCGTCACGCGGGGCCGATCCAACGGTCTTACTCTTCGAACCACACACAGCGGAGCAACGAATGGCCCTTGCCATCCGCGACGTGCGAGAGCACGACCTGGATGCCGTACTGGCGCTCAACAACGCCGCCGGCCGCACCATCCTCGCCCTGGACACCGCACAGCTGCGCTATTTCTACGACCACGCGGACTATTTCCGGGTGGCCGAAATCGATGGCCATCTTGCCGGTTTCCTGGTCGCCTTCCGCGAAGGTCGGGACTATGACAGCCCCAACTATCGCTGGTTCTGTGAGCACTACCCGCAATTTGCCTATATCGACCGCATCGTCATCGCCAACGCCTACCGCCGCCACGGCCTGGGTCGCATTTTCTATTGCGACGTCACCAGCTATGCGGAAGTGCGCGTGCCGCTGCTGACCTGCGAAGTGTTCCTGGAGCCCCGCGACGACGTGGTGGTGCTGTTCCACGGCACCTACGGCTTCCAGGAAGTGGGCCAGCAGCGCATGGGCAGCGACGGTCCCCAGGTGAGCCTGCTCGCCAAGGACCTGCCCAGCTACGCCTTCGTGCGAGAAACCTATCTGGACCACGACGGCCTTCCCGATGTGCCGTGGCTGGCCGAACGCCAGCACCCGTCCTCCTCCCCCGATACCACCCGGCGCCGCCTCGCGGGAGAGCGCCGCCAGTGAATGCAAAGATGGATCAACAAGACGCCTGTGACCTGCGCTTCGGCCAGGTCGGCATCGCCAACGTGCGCATCAAGCGCGTGGACGCAGCGGCGCTGTGCGAAGAGCTGGAACGCCGCGTTCGCGCCGCACCCCAGCTGTTTGCCCGCGCCGCCGTGGTGCTGGACCTCAGTCACCTGATGAACCTGCCCGACGACGGCACGGTCGACGCGCTGCTCGAAGCCGTGCGCAGCGCCGGCATGCTGCCCGTGGGCCTGGCCTATGGCACCAGCGAAGTCGATGCGCTCTCCCAGCGCATGGGCTTGCCGCTGATCGCCAAGTTCCGCGCCGCCTATGAGCCCGCCGACGGCGGCAGCATCGCACCGCCGGCACCGCCTGCCGCCGCTGCCGAACCCGTGCGTCGCACGGAGCCTGTGCGACAGGAAGCCGAGCCTGCTGCGCCGGTCACCAACGCCGGTGCGCAGCACTACGAAGGCACCGTGCGCTCTGGCCAGCAGGTGTATGCGCGCGATCGCGATCTGGTCGTCACCGGCGCCATCGCCAATGCTGCCGAGGTGATTGCCGACGGCAGCATCCATATCTACGGCAGTTTGCGCGGTCGTGCGATGGCCGGCGCACAGGGCGATGAGAAAGCGCGCATATACATTTCAGACTTCCGCGCGGAGCTGGTGGCCATCGCCGGTCACTACCGCGTGTTTGAACAAATTCCAAAAGACCTCGAAGGCCAGTCTGTGCGATGCTGGCTCGAAGGGGAAAAATTGCTGATCGCTAAGCTTTGACGATCAGTCATTACAACTACAAAGAACCATGCGGAGATGAGCCTTGACTGCTGAGATTATCGTTGTCACCTCGGGCAAGGGTGGCGTGGGCAAAACCACGACCAGTGCCTCGCTTGCCACGGGCCTCGCCATGGCCGGCAAGAAAGTCGCGGTGATCGATTTCGACGTCGGCCTGCGCAACCTCGACCTCATCATGGGCTGCGAGCGGCGCGTGGTGTACGACTTCGTCAACGTCGTGCACGGCGAAGCCACGCTCAAGCAGGCGCTGATCAAGGACAAGCGCTACGAGACCCTCTACGTGCTTGCCGCCAGCCAGACGCGCGACAAGGACGCGCTGACCCAGGAAGGCGTCGAGAAAGTGCTCGAAGACCTGGGCAAGGAAGGCTTCGATTACGTCGTGTGCGATTCGCCGGCCGGCATCGAAAAGGGTGCGCACCTGGCGATGTATTTCGCCGATCACGCCGTCGTGGTGGTGAACCCGGAAGTGTCCTCGGTACGCGATTCCGATCGCATCCTGGGCCTGCTCGCCAGCAAGACGCGCCGCGCCGAACGCGGCGACGGCGCGATCAAGCAGCACCTGCTGCTGACGCGCTACAACCCGGCCCGCGTGGCCGTGGGCGAAATGCTCAGCGTGAAGGACGTCGAGGAAATCCTCGGCATCAACGTGGTGGGCGTGATTCCCGAATCGGAAAACGTGCTGGCCGCCTCCAACGCCGGCGTGCCGGTGATCCTGGACGACAACTCGTTTGCCGGCCAGGCATACAGCGACACGGTTGCCCGCATCCTTGGTGAAGAACGTGCCCTGCGCTTCCTCGAGGTGCCGAAGAAGGGCTTCTTCCAGCGCGTATTCGGAGGCTGATCGGCATGGGTATTCTTGATTTCCTGAAGCGCAAGCCGGAACCCACCGCTGGACTCGCCAAGGAGCGTCTTCGCATCATCGTGGCTCAGGAGCGCTCCACCCGTGGCGCTCCCGACTACCTGCCGTTGCTGCGCAACGAGCTGCTCGAAGTGATCAAGAAATACGTCCACGTCGACCTCGACGCCATCAACATCAATGTCGAGCGCGACAGCGGACACGAGATCCTCGAGCTCTCCGTGGCGCTGCCCGAGAACACGCCAGCCAAGTCCATCTGAGATCGTGGCGCGGCACTGCCGCGCCACGCACTTCGCGATGTGCGTCGCCGCTGAACCACGGCGACTCTTTCCTCATGCCAGTTCCCACCTCTCCTCCTGACGAAGCCAGCGTGATGCGCCTAGCCGAGATCGGCTTCGATGCGCCTGCGCGCTTGCTTGCGCGTTACGGGCTTGCCCTGCAGCGCGTCGATATCGGCACGCCCATCCCCGGCAGTTTCTGGGGCGATGAGGAAGCTGGCATCATCGGCACGACGGTCTACGCACGCGATGACACCCCCGTGCATTCGTTGCTGCATGAAGCCGGTCACCTGATCGTGCTGCCGCCTGAGCGCCGCAGCGAGGTGCATACCGACGCCACCGATTCCGTAGCCGAGGAAGACGCCACCTGCTACCTGCAGATCGTGCTGGCGGATGAACTGCCCGGCGTGGGCCGCGAGCGCCTGATGGACGATATGAATGCCTGGGGCTATACGTTCCGGCTCGGCTCGGCCCAGGCCTGGTTCGGCGAGGATGCCGCCAATGCCCGGCAGTGGCTGGTGGAACACGGCCTGCTGAACCCGGACGGGCAGCCCGCGTTTAGCTGACCCAAGCGGGCCAAGCAAAACCTCCCGCTTATCTCACACCCAGACAACACCCGCTGGCGCAGTGTGATATCGCCAAACGGGAGACCGTGCGTGACACCATGGCTGAAGACAGCGGCCAGTGTGCTATGTGCCGCGATGCTGGCCTCAACCACGCTTGCCGGCGATGCCGCCGGTGGCTCGGCGCGTTCCGACGGTTTCGTGGCGCGCATCGAACTCAACGGCCCGATCGGCCCCGCCGCCGCGGAATACGTAGACACCTCTCTTCAACACGCCAGGCGCGACGGCGCAACGGCAGTGCTGATGCAACTGGACACCCCGGGTGGCCTGTCCGATTCGATGCGGCAGATCGTTGCCAGCATTCTTGCCTCCCCTCTTCCGGTAATTGGTTACGTGGCACCGGGCGGTGCCCGCGCCGCATCGGCAGGAACCTATATCCTCTATGCCTGCCCCATCGCCGCGATGGCGCCCGGCACGCATCTGGGTGCGGCCACGCCGGTATCGCTGGACGGCAGCGGCAAGCTTCCGCTGCCGTCGCCGGCGACATCCGCACCGGACGCAGCGCCACTGACGGGCGCCGATGCGGAATCCAACAAGGTGATCAACGACGCCAATGCCTTCATCCGATCGCTGGCGCAGCTCAACGGCCGTAATGCCGACTGGGCCAGCAAGGCCGTGCAAGGCGCGGCCACGCTGACCGCCGACGAAGCCCTGCAGAAGCATGTGGTGGATCTGGTGGCGCCCGATGCTTCATCGCTGCTCGCGCGCCTCGAAGGGCGTCGCGTGCACGTCGATGGCCAGGATGTCACGCTGCATCTGGCGGGGCTGCCCTTGCGCGACTATGCGCCGAACTGGCGCACGCATCTGTTGGGGCTGGTCACCCATCCCACCATCGCCTATCTGCTGCTGCTCGCCGGCATCTATGGCCTGGTGCTCGAGGCCTTCCATCCGGGCGTACTGCTGCCGGGCGTGGCCGGGGCCATCTGCCTGCTGGTCGGGTTATATGCCTTGCAGCTATTGCCGGTGAACTACGCCGGACTCGCCCTGATGATGCTCGGCGTGTGCCTAGTGCTGGCGGAAGCCTTGATGCCATCGGTGGGCGCCATCGGCATCGGCGGCGTGCTCTCCTTCGTCATCGGCTCGATCATGCTGTTCGATGCCGGTGTGCCCGGTTACGCCGTGAACCTGGGCGTGATCGCCGGCATGGCGCTGGCTGGCGTGGTGGTGCTGGCGCTCTTGTTGCGCCTCGTCGCGCGCGCCCGCCACACACGCAAGTTCAATGGCGACGAACGCATGCTGCTCAGCACCGGCGAATTGACCGAGCCGCTCGACGCGGCAGGCGATGGCTGGGCGCGCATCGGCGGCGAGCAATGGCGCGTGCATGGCGACGCCCCGCTGCCGGCCGGCTCACGTATCCGCGTGGTGGGGCGCGACGGCTTGCTGTTGCGCATCACCCGCGCCTGACATCGGCAACAAAGGAGAGGCTCATGTTTGGTTTCGTCGGCGTGATCGTGATCTGGGCTGTGGCGATGCTGTTCCTTTCGATCAAGGTGCTGCCCGAATACCAACGCGGCGTAGTGCTCACGCTGGGCCGCTACACCGGCACCAAGGGGCCGGGACTGGTGATCCTGATTCCCATCGTCCAGCGCATGATGCGGGTGGATTTGCGCGTCACCGTGATGGACGTGCCGCCGCAGGACGTGATCTCCCGCGACAACGTCTCGGTGCGTGTCAATGCAGTGGTGTACTTCCGCGTGGTGGAACCGGACAAGGCGATGCTGCAGGTGGCGGATTTCTTCCAGGCCACCAGCCAGCTGGCGCAGACGCGTCTGCGCTCGGTGCTGGGCCAGCACGAGCTGGACGACATCCTCTCGCAGCGTGATTCGATCAACCACAGCCTGCAGCAGATCCTGGACGAAGCCACCGATCCCTGGGGCATCAAGGTCAGCAATGTCGAGATCAAGGATGTGGATCTCAACGAGACCATGGTTCGCGCGATTGCCCGCCAGGCGGAAGCGGAACGCGAGCGCCGCGCCAAGGTGATCCACGCAGAGGGCGAATTGCAGGCGGCCGAAAAACTGCGCGATGCCGCGGCGATGCTTTCGCAGCAACCGCAGGCGCTGCAGCTGCGCTACATGCAGACCATGTCGGACATGTCCAATAGCGGCAAGGCCTCGACTATTGTGTTTCCGCTGCCGCTGGATTTGTTGAGGCCGCTGCTCGGCAAGGGCGACTGACCTTGTAGGAGCGCACTTGTGCGCGACCGCGTCGCGTGAGCGACGCCACCTTTCCGCCCGCCCGGTCGCGCACAAGTGCGCTCCTACAAGGGTGCGGTTGGCCTGGCTGTACAATGCCCGACCACCCGCCATCCGCCCCGCCATGTCCAGCACGCCCACCCACGTTCGCCTCGCCGTCATCGGCGGAGGCCCTGCCGGCCTGATGGCGGCGGAAGCGGCGCACGCGGCGGGCGTGGCGGTGGATGTGTTCGACGCCAAGGGCTCGGTGGGACGCAAGTTCCTCATCGCCGGCAAGGGCGGCATGAACCTCACGCACGGCGAAGCCAAGCCGGATTTCGTGCAGCGTTACGGCAAGCGTGCGCGAGAAGTGGGGGCATGGCTTGAGGATTTCGATGCGGACGACTTGCGCGCCTGGGCACGCCAGCTGGGCGTGGAGACCTTTGTTGGCACGTCCGGTCGCGTGTTTCCCAGCGATCTGAAAGCCGCACCTCTGCTGCGCGGCTGGGTACGCCGCCTGCGCGAGGATGGCGTGCGCTTTCATGTGCACCGCCGATGGCTAGGCTGGACGGACGACGGCTTGCTGCGCTTCGCCACGCCCGATGGCGAACATGCGGTGCGCGCCGATGCAGCGGTGCTTGCCATGGGCGGCGGCAGCTGGCCGGAACTGGGTTCGGAGGGTGCATGGCAGTCGCCGTTGCTTGCCCGCGGTGTCGATGTATCGCCCTTGGTGCCTTCCAACTGCGGCTTCGATATCGCCTGGAGCGAACATATCGCCGGTCGTCATGCCGGCGCACCGCTCAAGCCGGTAGTGATCCATCTGCGCGATGAGCATGGCCGCGAGCACGCGCGCCAGGGCGAATGCGTGATCACCGCCCACGGCATCGAAGGCAGCCTGATCTATGCTTTTTCCGCCTTGATCCGCGACGCCATCGCCGCGCACGGCCCCATCACCATCGAACTCGATCTTGCACCCGATCGCACGCTCGATCGCCTGCGCGCCGATCTGGCCAAGCCGCGCGGCAAACACTCCATGAGCGACCACCTGCGTCGCCAGACCGGGCTCACCGGGGTGAAGGCCGCGCTGCTGCACGAGGTGCTCGACCGGCAGCAATTCCACGATGTCGACACGCTGGCCCGCAGCATCAAGCGCCTGCCGCTGCGACTCACCCGCGCCCGTCCCATCGAAGAAACCATCAGCAGCGGCGGCGGCGTGCGGCTGGAAGCGCTGGACCCGCAACTGATGCTCGCCGCCCTGCCCGGCGTGTTCTGCGCCGGCGAAATGCTCGACTGGGAGGCGCCCACCGGCGGCTACCTGCTCACCGCCTGCTTTGCCAGCGGCCGCCGCGCCGGACTCGGGGCGGCGGCATGGATCAAGCATTTGCCCCCTGCTGCCGATAACTGAGCAGAGCGTCGCAGCGCGGCACAGTCGCACTACATTTTTTCCGCCAGCTGCCGATACCCCCAGCGTAGCGGGGGCCACACAGGGGAGCTGGCAGCACGATGATGGGAAACTGGTGGCGGGTATTCGGGCGTGAGCGCGCGGCAGAACCAGCAGCGACGCGGCCGGCTGCGCCCGAGCCGGAACTCCCGGTGGAAACCAGCCTGCCCCACGGGATGGTCTCGGGTGACGAGCTCGCGGAGCGTTTTTTCCGCTTCATCCTCAACCAGCCGGTCAACGCCGGCGACAGCGCCAACAAGCCGCGCGAACAGGCCGTTCTCCAGCGCCTGAAGGACCAGTGCGAGAACGGCCGCTTCGACGTACGCAGTCTGCCGCGCATGCCAACGGTGCTGCCGCAGCTGATGCGCGCCATGAAGAACGACAAACTCAGCGGCGCCCAGCTGGCCGACCTGATCAAACGCGATCCGGTGCTGGTGGGCGAAGTCATGCGCGTCACCGGCAGCGTCACCTATCGCACCGCCCATCCGGTGGGCAGTCTGCAGCACGCGGTCGTACTGCTCGGCCAGATCGGCCTGCGCCACGTGGTGACGTCTTACGTGATGAAGCCCATCCTGATGGCCAGCGCCGGTGCCAACGGGCAGATCGTGGGCCAGCGTCTATGGGATCACGCCGAACGCTGCGCGCACGCGGCGGTGTATCTCAGCAAGGGCCAGTGCGACGCTTTCGAAGCCTATCTGGTGGCCCTGGTCGGCTATAGCGGCCTGGGCGCCGTGGCGCGTTTGCTGGACAAGGAATTGCAGAACAGCGAACTGCCCGCCAGCTCAACGGCCTTCATCGATGGCTGCGTGCAGCTCGCCGCCGAACTCACCGTGCAGGCAGGCCAGCATTGGGATCTGCCGCCACCCGTGCAGGAAGCGCTGGTGGAACATTGCGAGCACGGCCATGCCGCGCTCACGCTGCCGATGAGTCGCGTGCTCTACGTCTCCCAGCGCCTCGCCATGAACCAGCTCCTCGCCGAACAAGGCCTGCTCGACAGCGAGGCTGGTTACAGCGAGGACCCGGTGGCCGCGTTTCCCGCGCAGCTGCTGGCGCGTTGCCAGCAGGACTTGCGCAGGAGTTTTGCGCCGGCCTGATCGGCGGCGTCAGCTCGACAGACGCTGCTTTACATCGGCCACGATGGCGTACGAGCGACAACGCGCCTCGTGATCGAACACGTTCGCGGTGATCATCAGCTCGTCCGGGCGATGGCGTTCGACAAACGATTCGATGCCCTGCTTCACCGTCTCGGCGCTGCCGATCACCGCGCAAGCGAGCGCATGCTCCACGCCGAATTTTTCGGTGGGCGTCCAGAAGTCTTCGATATTGTCGATCGGCGGCGGGATCAGGCCCGGGCGGCCACGACGCAGGTTGACGAAACTCTGCTGCTGGGTAGTGAACAGGCGCTTCGCTTCCTGGTCGCTTTCCGCCGCGACGATATTCACGCCGAGCATCGCGTACGGCGCGGCCAGGCGCGCCGAGGGACGGAAATCGCGGCGATACAGGGCCAGCGCATCGTCCATCGCGTCCGGCGCAAAGTGCGAGGCGAAGGCGAACGGCAAACCCATCGCAGCCGACAGGCGGGCGCTGAACAAGCTCGAGCCCAGCAGCCACACCGGCACATTGATGCCGGCACCGGGCACGGCGCGCACGGGTTGATGGGGTGTCGCCGGCTCGAAATACGCCAGCAATTCAGCCACGTCCTGCGGGAACTGCTCCGCGCTGTCGAAATAGCGGCGTAGCGCCCGTGCCGTGGCGTGATCGGTACCGGGCGCGCGCCCCAGTCCCAGATCGATGCGCCCCGGATACAGCGACGCCAGCGTGCCGAACTGTTCGGCCACCTGCAGCGGCGCATGGTTCGGCAACATGATGCCGCCCGCGCCGACACGTATGGTCGAGGTCCCACCCGCCACGTGACCGATCAGCACGGCGGTGGCCGCGCTGGCGATGCCTGGCATGTTGTGGTGCTCGGCCAGCCAATAGCGATGGTAGCCAAGCGCCTCGGCGCGACGGGCCAGATCCAGCGTGTTGGCGAAGGCCTGGGTGGTATCGCTGCCTTCGGTGACCGGTGCCAGATCGAGGACGGAGAACGGAATCATGGGGCTTCCTCATGCGGGAAGCCCCGATATTGGGGACGCTGTCCCCAATTGCCAGTGAGGCCGACCGACGTCTCAGCCCATTCGCCAGTTGCGCTCCTCGACGCGACCGCAGCGGCTGCATTCGCGGCGACCGGGTTCCGGCCGAGCCCATTGATGCTTGAAAACACGGCATAAAAGCCGTTCGAGCCACTGCTTCCCCTTCATGCCCACTCCCTGAATCGCATGCCAAAACGTGCTCTACGTCACAATTTAACAGTGGCATTCAGAAAAGGCGATAACAGCCGCATGACAGTTGGAAACTCGCCGTGTTTGACGCAAGTGCTTGCACCGGCCTGACTTTTTTCAGGCCGGTGCGGTCAACAACGACGGGAGACAGGCGTGGAACGCAGCATCAGCGTCCGCGCGGTCAATCGACTCCCGCTGCGGTTGAAGGACAGCAGCGGGATCGCGCGCCTATGCCAGCGCGCTCATGCTCAGCGCATGATGCCCGTGTGGCCCAGCGAGTAACGGCCCGGCTGCGGCCATACGGCGAGACCGTGCGGCTCCTGGCCCACCTTGATCTTGCGGATCTGGCCCGTGGCGGTGTCGATCGCATAGACCTCGTCGTCGAAGCGACCCGACAGCCAGAGCGTCTTGCCATCGGCGCTCACATTGCCCATGTCCGGGCTGCCGCCACCGGGGATCGGCCAGTTGGCCACCACCTTCTGCGAGGCGAAGTCGATCACCGACACGCTGCCCTTGCCGCCGCGCGGACCGTGCACCTTGTTGGAGCCGCGGTTGGCGACATACAGCTTGGTGCCGTCGCGGCTCGGGTACAGGCCATGCGTGCCCACGCCGGTCTTGACGAAGCCCACCTGCTTGAAGCTGGCGCCGTCGATCAGGTACACGCCATCGGCCATCATGTCGGCGACGTAGAAGGTCTTGCCGTCCGGGGACGAGCGGATGTCCTGCGGCATGCCCTTCTTGGACAGGTCCAGGTAACCGAGCACCTTGCGGTTGACCATGTCGATCTTCACCAGCTTGCCGGTGAACTCGCAGGTGAAGATGGCATAGCTGCCGTCGATGGCGAAGTCGGCGTGGTTGATGCCCTTGCAGTCCGGCGCGCTGAGGCTGGAATGCTCTTTCATGCTGTGAGCATCGCGGAAATCCAGGCGCGCGAACGCTTCGGCAACGACGATCGCTTCCTTGCCGTCCGGCGTGAAGTACATGTTGTACGGATCGTCCACCGGCACCGCCGTGCCCGGCTTGCCGGTGGCTGCGTCGATCGGCGTGAGGCTGCCGGTCTTCTTGCGCTCGGCATTGTTGGTGACCCACAGCGTGCGCAGATCCCACGACGGCACGACGTGCTGCGGGCCCTCGCCCACTTTGAACTTGTCCACCACCTTGTAGGTGGCCGGATCGATCACGTAGACATCGTTCGAACGCAGGTTGGGCACGTAGATGCGCGCCGGGTCGTTCTTCACGGCGGCGCTGAGGTGATTGAGCCCCGCTTCGCTGTACATGTTGGCGGCGTTCACCACCGGCGGCATGCCAGGGACGGTGGTGACGGACGAAGCCGCCAGGGCAGTGCCGGCCAGGCACGCAGCGGCAAGCGCCAACGGTGCGAGGCGGAACAGACGGGAGGAACGCAGGGATTTAGCGATGGCCATGGCTCACAACTTAGGTCGGGTGATTCGGGGAGGTCAGTGCGCCTGCGTGTCGCGACGCAAGGCATTCACTGTATTTACCACAATAGCATTCACGCCCAGCTGACCGAGGTCAGCCGCGGAGCGGCGCGGGTCGCCGCCATACACGCCATCGGCGGCGCCCAGCTTGGGGCCATCCTGCAACTGGCCAAGGCGCACCATCTGCGGGGCCACGGCAAGCTGCAGGGACGTATCGGCCAAACCGGCGTGCGTGCCGATCTCGTCATCCTTGATGCCGTGCTGGCGAAGGATCTGGTTGAAACCCTCCGATGAGGTGGCGTAGTACTCCGGCGGCACGATGACGCGCGCCTTGCCGCCCCAGGCTTTGTTCAACCTGGCGGCGACGCGGTCCAGATCCTTCAGATAGCCGCCGTGGTCGCCCAGCAGGACGATGTTGCGGAAGCCATGCACGGCAAAGCTTTGCGCGGCCGATTCCAGCATCTGCTCGAACACGGCATCGGGGATGGTGATGGTGCCGGGGAAACGCATATGCGAACTGGGTGGCGCGGTGCCACCTTCGGGCACGTAGGTCACCACGGGCGCCACCAGCGCATTGCCCAGACGTTCGGCGATCTTCTGCGAGAGGAAAGCTGCACGTGCGTTGTGCTTGCCCACGGCGATGTACGGGCCACTCTGCTCGGTGCCGCCGATGGGAATGATGATGGTGGTCTTGCCGGCCTGGACCTGATCGCGAATTTCGGTCCAGGTGAGGTCCTGCAGCTGCACGGTGTGCGGTGTCTGGGCGAAGGCGGCGTGGGCGCTCAGCAACAGCAGCCCGCAGGCAAGGGTTCGCAACGACGGGAAAGGCATCGGATGGTCCTGAAAAGCAGGCGCCAAGTGTAGAACGCCCCCCTGTGGGAGCGCACCCTGTGCGCGACAGCAATTTATCAGCGCCCCCCGCCCGTCGATCATCGCCAGGCGAATGATCAACACTGAGGCAGTCGCGCACAGGGTGCGCTCCCACAACAGTACGGCCTCGCGGTACCGCGACAATCAATCGGGCGAATGCAGCGGATGCCGCTCTTTCCACGCCGCCAGCGCTTCGCGGTATTTGCCCATGGCTTCATCGTAGAAATCGAAGATGCAGGGCACGCAGCCCTGGCCGCAGCAGTCTTCGTCGTCGGGGCGTTGCGGCGGAGTGGGTGGTGGATCGTCGGAGGGCGCGTTCGCGCCCTCCGTTACGGTGGTTTGCTGTAAATCAGTCAAATCGTAAGTACCGCTCAGAGTCAGCCGGGCTTGCGGAAACGATAGACGAACTGGTCGGTATGACCACGGATCGACTTGTCGAATACCTTGATGTTGTGCGGGTCTTTGGGATTGCGCAGCACGTCGCTTTCGCCGTCGAACACAAAGCCCACGGACTCGACCTGCTTCTTGACGATGGCCGGATCGATGCGATGCAAGGTGTCGGTGTCGCGCATCCCCGAACCGGCTTCGGCGACATGATCGACCACCACGAACAGGCCGCCGGGCTTGAGCGAATCGAACACCTGCTTGTCGAAGGTCACCGGATCGACGTTGCCCATGAACTTGTCCGGGTAGTCGTGGTAGTTCTGCGACGTGAAGACGAGGTCAACCTTGACCGGCGTCTTGAACTCCTTGGCCGGCACCATCAGTACACCGACATTGGCGTAATGCGGGTTGGCTACCAGCGCCTTGGAAGCCTGCACATCCGACTGCGCTTCCTTGCCGTATTCGTTGGGCCACACGGCGAAGACCTTGCCCTGGGGGCCGACCACGCCGCTGAACACGCGCGTGAAGTAACCGCTGCCGGGAATCAGGTCGACGACCGACTGGCCCGGCTTGACCTCGGCGAAGGCCATCAGATCGGCGATCTTGCGGCGATCATCGTTGACGGTGTCGTCCTTGCGCGCGGGATCGTTGACCGCGGCGGTGACGTACGAGGGGACCTCGGCTGGCGCCGGCGGGGTCGCCAGCGCCGCGGTGACAGGGAAAGCAAGAGCTACCAGCACTGCAAGGACGGTCGGACGCATGACGAACTCCGTTTTCAGTTGGGTATTGGGGGCGCTAGTTTGCGCCCCCTCAGCATAAACCGCTGCAGGAGTTTCGGCACGGTCCCAGGTCGCGTTATTTGCCGACCGCCGGACCCGCCAACGTGGTGAGCAGCACGTGCCAATAGGTCACGTCGTCATAGAACGACTTCACCGGCACGCGCTCGTTGAGGCCATGCGCGAACGCGTCGCTGTTCTTCATGAACATGCCGTTCACGCCATAGGTCGGGATGCCTGCTGCGCGGAAGTAGATGCCATCGGTGGCGCCCGATTCCTGCACCGGCGTGATCGCCACGCCCGGACGAATGGCATGCACCGCCTTGGTCACGGCCGCAACCACATCCGGACGCAGCGGCGAGGCATCGCTGGAAACCGCCTTGCCGATCAGGTTGACCTCTACCTTGGGACCCACCTGATCGGCCAACGTCTTGCGCACCGTCTCGATGGACACGCCAGGGAAGATGCGGCAGTTGATATTGGCGGTGGCCGATTGCGGCAAGGCGTTATCGGCGTGACCACCGCGCAGCATGGTGGCGACGCAGGTGGTCCGCGTCTTGCCCACTTCAGTAGGATCGGCCGCCAGCACGCTCGCTGCGTTGGCGTCATGCGGGTCCTTGGCGAAGTCGCGCATGGCCTGCCCCACTTTGCCTTGCGTGGTTGCGCCAAGTGCCTTGAACGAGGCGATGGTGGTGTCGTTCCACATCACCGGAAACTGATAACCCTGCACTTTCTTCAGCGCGTCCGCCAGTTCATAGATGGCGTTGTCGGCACGCGGCAGCGAACTGTGACCGCCCGCGTTGCGCGTGGTGAGTTCGAAATCCGCATAGGCTTTCTCAGCCGTTTGCAGGCCGAACACGAGCGGCTTGCCGTCTTCGCCGAGCTCGCCGCCGCCGGCATCGGTATTGAGCGCGAACTCCGCATCGACCAGGTCGCGATGATTCTTCACCAGGTCGTCCATGGTGTCCTGCGAGGTTTCCTCATCGCCCGTGTAGACGATGATGAGGTCGCGCGTGGGCACGAAGCCGGCCTTCTTGAGCTGGATGAAGTTCGCCGCGAGCACGGTGACGCCGCTCTTGATGTCTTCGGTGCCGCGCCCGTAGAAATAACCGTTTTCTTCGATCAGCTTGAACGGGTCGCGCTGCCAGTCTTCCGGCTTGGCGGTCACCACGTCCATATGCGCCATCAGCGCGATGGGCTTGCCGCCGGTGCCGTTGCCGCGATAACGCACCACCATCGCCGCCGTCTCGCCGTGCGGGATGATATGGATATCCGCATCGGGGAAACCCGCCGCGCGGAACTGGTCGGCGAGGTAGTTCGCCATCACCGGCACCTGCCCCTGCCCGATCTCCGTCTTGAACGCGATCAGGTGACTGAAGATGTCACGCGCCTGCGCCTGGTTGGCGTTCGGCGCGGCAGCCATGACGGGAAGCGCGACCGAGCAGGTCAGCACAGTAGCGAGCAAGGGTTTCAACATGGGCATCTCACCGGCGTCGGAAGGAGCCGTGAGTATGTCGTGTTACCCGGCCGCACGGCATCCTGCGGCGCGCCATGGCCCGCGGGCTATGGTGCCCGGAACCGCCAGGTGTCCAAGATCCGGTAGTCACCGCCGCCAACGACACTGTGCACCAACGAAAATCCTTCCACGCGCCAGCTGATCGGCGCGATCGCCATGGGCTCCGGCAGGCGGCCCCGGCTATAGGCAAAGGTCACATGCGGGGTGAACTGGCGTGACAGGTGTCGCCCCAGGCCGGCCAGCGACAACGTCTGTTGGAGGTCATTCCACAGTCGCTGCAGGCCTTCGGGTATGTGCAAGCAGCGCAGCACGCAAGGTGGTTCGCGACCATGGAAGGCCGCCGCCGAATCCAGCACCAGCTCAAAGGGCTGGGCCTGCACCTTGGCCCCGGCCGCCATCGCCGCCTTGGCGATGTCTTCGCGCAACATTGGGTGATCGCCAAGGAAATGCAGCGTGGCGTGATAGCGCGACGAGCGGATCATGCGCGCATGCAGATGCTGCTCGGCCGCCACCCGCGCAGCCGCGGCCTCGATGCGTTGAGCCACGGCAGCGTCCGGCATCAGGGCGAAGAACAGGCGGTGGACTTGCGGCGGGGTGTGGCCACCCAGCAGATCAGGCTGGCGATCGGAAGAAGATGGGCGGTTCATGCAGACACGACGTGGGGCTAGCGGTACACGATACCGCACACGACGACCCTACTTGCGCGACACCCGGCCGTCGGGAGTAATCTGGTCCCGCCGGCTCATCCCCAGGTCCGGCGTCCCACATCGATGCCATTCACGCGGTAAGGAGGAAGTATGGCTTTCTCTGCACGTGTTTCCGATGCTCCGCTCGCCCAGATCAACGTGACGCCACTGGTGGATGTGCTGCTGGTGCTGCTGGTCATCACGATGATCACCTCGCCCGTACTCACCCACAAGTTGAAACTCGACCTGCCGCAGCCGGGCCGCAGCAACCACGCCGCGACGTCCGAAGCGGTACGGTTGTCGATCCAGGTGGACGGCTCGATGACCTGGAACGATGTGCCGATCGATGCCGCGATGCTGTCATCGCAACTGGCGATCGCCGCGCACCAGGGCGAACCGCCGCGACTGCAGCTTGATCCCGCCGATGGTGCGCCCTATCAGTCTGTGGCCAGCGTGATCTCGGCGGCCAAACGCGCAGGCCTGGAGAAGATCGACTTCGTATCCACGCGCTAGCATCAACACCGGCGAGGACGTTGCGGCGTCCTCGTCGCTGTCGTGACAACGCAAATGTCACGCGGCAGCGACATAAGCAAACCGTTCCCAAAGTCGTATGAAAATGCGGCGACGTATTGTGCTGGCGTGCACATGGCCAGACCTACGCTTCCCACGTGCGACACCACCGCCGCACGGCCGGAGGGAACGTAGATGAAACACCACTCGTCCATCGCACTACATCACAAGCTTGCCGCCGCCGCGATGGCTGTGGCCTGGATGGCGCTGCCGCTGCCGGCGCTGGCGCAGTACCACCATGGCCCGCCGCCGCATTACGACCACCACGATTATCACAGTCATTACGACAATCACTACGACTATCACCATGACCACTACGACCATTACGACAATGGCGGAGCCGTGGTTGCCGGCGCACTGCTCGGCGTGGCCGCAGGCGTAGCGATCTCCAACGCCAATACGCCGCAGCCGCCGCCGACGGTGATTTACACCTCGCCGCCGCCACCGCCGCCGCCGGGTGTCGTCTATTACAACGACGGCTACTAGAACGCTGCCGCCATCCACTGCACAGGAACTCCGACGATGAAAACCACTCTTCGCAGTTTGACCCTGCCGGCGCTGGTGTCCTTTGCGCTGGTGGCCGCTCCCGCATGGGCGCAACAAGCCGCACCAACCACCGCGCCTGCCGCGCAGAAATTGCCCACGGCCACGCCGCCGGGTGCGCAGGACCATGGGCAGAAACACGCTGATGCGGTCGAGCGGCGCATTGCTGACCTGCACGCGCAACTGAAGATCACCGACCAGCAGGCCAAGCCCTGGGATGCCTTCGCGCAGACCATGCGCGACAACGCACGCAAGGCCGACGAGGCGTTCCGCGAACGCGCGCAGAAGCTGCCGACCATGAGCGCTGCCGACGCCATGAAGTCCTATGCCGATCTCACCGAGACGCATGCGGACAATATGAAGAAGCTCTCTTCCTCCTTCAGCGATCTGTATAGCGCGCTCTCGCCTGAGCAAAAGCAGATTGCCGATGCGATGTATCGCAACCCCGCCGGCGGCCCGAAGGGCGCCGGCCCTCACAAGGGCGGCAAGGCGAGCAAGAGCGTACCGGCTGGGGCTACTTCAAGCGCGCATAGCTGATCCACCGCTGCACCAACGAGACGCGGCACGGCAATCGTCGTGCCGCGCTTTTCTATTGCGCGCTGCGGGCGGGTTCCTGTGCATCTTCGAGCGCAACACGGCGAACGCATTGCAATGGCCCAAGTTGATCGCGAGCGTCGTAGGTGACGTACTGGAGCTCGCTGGCCTGCAGCGAGGGAGGTGGCGCCCTGACATCATCCAGCCGTTGCCGCAGTTCAGCCGCGGATACGCAGCGGCGATACAAACCCAGGGTGATGTGCGCGACATAGGGCGACTGCCTGATTTCGGCGCTGCATTCCCCCAGGACACCCCGCCACCTCGCCAGTCGTCCCATGGGATCGCCCACGGGAATGAAGGCAGCGCTGGCGAAGCTGTCCACTCTTGCGAGAGGCAGGCTGCACGCGACACCTGCGTCTGCCTCAAGCAGAGCCACCTGCTGCCCGAGCCGTTGCAGGGGAAAATCGTCGTCACGCTCTCCTTCGCCATGAAAGCCGCAGACGAATACCGTCAGATGCGCCTGTCGACGCGGGCTCGGATGCAGCAAGTCCGCCAACTGGTTGCGCGCGACCCGGATGTACTCGAGCAGTTCCGTATCGACCACGGGAACGATCCAGACGCCGTAGCGCAGGCGCCCCCGGCGCCAATGCGGGTAGTCGCGCAAATCAGCCACCAGGGTTTGGGCGGGTGCTGCCGTGGAGTCGGAAAACAACATGGATCGATGCTATCGATTTCGCCCGGTTGGTAGTGGCCGGCGACCCTGCAAAGAGTCATGTCGCCCGCCGGCCTGTATGCGTTTAGAGTAGCGGCGCCAGACGCCACGGAGAACACCATGACTCGCTCGCGTCATCCCCTGCTCACAGCCATCCTCTGGGGTGGCGTGGTCGCCGGCACGCTGGACATCGGCGCCGCCTCGCTCATCAGCGGTTTCAGCCCCGTCGTGATCCTCAAATACATCGCAGCCGGCTTGCTCGGCAAGGGCGCGCTCGCAGGCGGCCCAACGGAAGCGGCGCTGGGCATGCTGCTGCAATGGGCCATGTCGCTGGTGATCGCAGCCGTGTTCGTGCTGCTCGTGGGCCGCCGCGTGGCCGCCACGCGGCAGTGGCCCATCTGGGGCATAGCCTACGGCGTCGTGGTGTTTGCGGTGATGAATTACGTGGTCGTGCCATTGTCCGCCTTGCACAAGGTGCCGCACTTCAGCGTCTTCAGCTTCGTGGCCAACCTCGCGGCGATGCTGCTGTTCGGCTGGATCATCGCCCTGTTCGCCAGGACCCGGCTTTCCCCTTGATGGCTGTGGCCTCCCGCGACGGTGGCCAGCGCACTTAGAGGACGGCTCTTGCGGAGTCGCCACGTCCCTCGTCTTCGGGCACATTTGCCGTTGACACCGGGGGGAGTCTTCATGCGCAAAACAGCCGTCTTCTGCACGCTGCTGGCCATCGCCAGTGGCGCCTCAGCATCCACCACCAGCAAGCCGCCGGCACCGCCCGTCAGCACCGCCCAGAGTACCGATGCCGCGAAGGAAAACCTGCGCGTCGCCATGATCTACATCGGCAGCAACAATCTGAAAGCCGCCACGCAGGCGGTCGACCAGGTACTGCAGCAAGAGGACTTCGAGCGATTGCCGGAAAAGATTCGCTATGCCGCGCAGCTGATGGCTGGCGCCATTGCCGAGGAGCAGGGCGAGCACAAGAAGGCCTATGGGTATCTGGTGCGCGCGACCGCCCTGCCTGAAGCCGACGGCGAGGCCTGGTTCACCCGGCTGAGCAGTGCCTATGCACTCAAGGACTATGCCGATAGCGCCGTCTGCGTCACGACGATTGCGCAGCGATGGCCGGACAAACTCGGTGACATCAACGAGCGCGCCGTGATCACCATCGAACGTGAGTTGATGGATGGCAACCATGCTTCGCAGCGACTCGCTTATTTGCAGGCGCTATTCGATGCGCGATGGAAAGACTCGGACGGCGAGCCCAACGAGTTATGGCAGGACCTCGCCACGCTCCAGCTGGCCAATGGCCACACCAGGCAGGCGGCAGCGGCGGCCGCACGCATCGACTCGGCCCGCACCGTGCTGTCCATGCGCGTGGACAAACGCTTCGATGCGCTGACTCGCGCCGATCAGAAGCACTACGACGTCGATCGCATGCTGGCCCGTGAAATCGACAGCGCACGGGCACAGATGCAGTCCACTCCACACAAGCTTCGTCCGACGGTGCGCCTGCAATCGCTGCTGCTGAGCGCTCGGCGCTACGACGAAGTGTTGGCGCTCGCCGATGCGGTGATCGCCAAGACGCAGGATGGCAACGGCAGCGCGACCTACGAGGATTTCGACAAGCAGTACATCTGGCTGCTCGACGAACGCTCGCGTGCACTGGCCCGACTCGGGCGTTGGGACGAGGCGGTGGAACAGTGGCAGCGTGCCGCCCGCCGCCCCGAAGACGGCGGCATGAACGTGAGCCAGATCATCAACCTTGGCCAGTTGTATGCCGACCTGAAGCGTCCCGGCGAAGCACTCAGCACCGTGCAGGAGCTGGGCAGCATGAGCCCCTATGGGCGCATGCAATTGGAGATCGTGCGACTGGAAGCGGCCATCGTCCAACAGGACCAGGCGGCCATCAGCATGCATTTGACCTATATGCGTGAGCACCGCAAGGACGCCATCACCACCTGGCAGGCGGCATTGTTGCTGAGCAACCATCTGGACGAGGCGGTCGACCTGCTGATCGAACGCCTCAAGAACGAGGAATGGCGAAGCCAGGCGCTGGACGATATGCAGATATATGCCGACATCCGCACCACGCCCATGGACACCGAACGTCTGCGGCGATGGCGCGATGTGATTGCGCGTCCCCAGGTGCAGAACGTGCTTGCGGGCGTCGGCCGGGTGGAAACCTTCCATCTGGATCCCACCGAAACCTGATGGCCCTGCGTCGCCGGGGCTCGACCGCCCCGTCGCCATGCACGTAGGATGACGTGCCGGCGTTGCCCACGAATGCAGACCTCATGCCCCGCTCCACAGGCCCCTGGCTTCTCTACCTGATCGAATGCCGTGACGGCACCTACTACGCCGGCATCACCAACGATCTTGAGGCGCGCTACCAGGCGCACGTGAGCGGCAAGGGCGCGCGCTATACGCGTTCGCACCCTCCGCTGCGCTTGATCGGTTCGCGTGCCTATGAAAATCGCGCGGCAGCGTCGCGTGCGGAATGGGAAATCAAGCAGCTGCCCAGGCACAAAAAGATCGGCTATCTGGACGGCGCAGCTGTCGCTCCATCCGTGTAGGAGCGCACCCTGTGCGCGACCGCCGCCTGGAGGGCGGCCGCTTTGCCGGGTGGTCGCGCACAAGTGCGCTCCTACAGGGGGTTACGACTTCTTCAGCATCGCGGTGATTTTGTCCAGCTGTTCGCGGTAGCCATCCAAAATCTTGGCGGTGGCCTGCGCGTACTGGTTGGCCTCCTCCCAGCGACGTCCCTCGATCGCCTCGCGCACGCCAGGTACCGTTTTCACGCCATAGCCGGTGAGCATGCCCGGCGCGTAGATCATGTGGCGGAACCAGGGACGCGCCGGCAGACCGGCAGCGCTGGTCAGCGACTGCTCCATCTTCCCCATCAACGCATTGAGCTGCTGCTGTTGAGCGGCGGGCAGGTTGAAGCCAGCCGCGGCGCGCTGGCTGTAGGCGGCTTCGAAGGCCTGTGCGCTCTTTCTCAGCTTGCGCGTCGCATCGTCCAGCGGTGCGAGTTTGATCTCCGGCACATCGCTATCGCGCTCGGGCGCCAGCTGCGGCCGGGTGGGATCGGATACCAGTGCATAGGCGTGCTTGTCCAGCAACTGATGTTGCTGCTCGGTGTCCTTGCGTGTATCGGCGACCAGTTGATGCAACTGCTCCACATAGCGATTGAGCGTGTCGCTGAAGTCCTCAAAGCGCATCGGCAGCACGGTGGCGTCCGCGGTGCGCAGCACGATATGACCTGCGACCTTGGACAGCGCCACGCCGTACTGGAAATCGGGATCGCCGAAGCGCACGTAGTGATCGAAGGAGTCGTACGCCGAGTGATAGACGCCCTCGTTGTCTTCCTCGCCGCTGAAGCCCAGGTCCAGCGATGCAATGCCCAGGTGTTCGAGGAAGGCGCTGTAATCGGAACCCGAACCAAGCGCACTGATCGGCACGTCGCCACCGGCCGCGGCGAGCTTGGCGGCCTCCTTGGTTTCGGGCTTGGCGTCTTTGGCGGCGCCGCTGACCATCATGTGCGCACGCATGCGTTCGAGCACGCTGCCCTTGGTCTCCGGATCGGTCACGCCTGCAGCCACCTGGTTCACCAGATGCTGGTAGGAATGGCTGCCGCCGGCATCGAGAAAACCGCGGCTGTTGGTATCGGAGTTGAGATAGAGCACGGCCTTCTGCTGCAACTCGTCGGCATGGGTTTCCGCCCATTCGGTGGAGCCGAGCAGGCCGGCTTCTTCACCATCCCAGCTGGCATAGACGAGTGTGCGCTGCGAGCGCCAGCCCTGCTTGTAGAGCGCGCCGATGGCCTTGGCTTCGGCCAGCAGGGCGACATTGCCTGCCAGCGGATCCCAGGCGCCGAAAACCCAGCCGTCGTGATGGTTGCCGCGCACGATCCAGCGATCGGGCTCGGTGGAACCCTTGATGGTGGCGATCACGTCGTATACCGGCTTCTGGCCCCAATCGGACTGCACCGTCAAATGCACCGGCGCCGTACTCGGCCCCATGTGATAGGTGATCGGCAGCGAACCGCGCCATCCGCCCGGCGCCACCGGTCCGCTGAGTGACTTCAGCAGCGGCGTGGCATCGGCATAGGAAATCGGCAATACCGGAATCTTGAGGATGGTCTTCGCTTCGCTCAGCGACAGACGCTTGGCATCGTCGGTGGAACCGATGCCGGGGGTGAGCGGATCACCGGGATACTGCTGCATGTCGGCCACCGAGCCGCGCTGCACGCCATCTTCCGGACGCCAGCCGCCATGCGGATAGGTGTCGCCTGCGGCATATCCGTCCTCATGCGGGTCGGAATAGATCAGGCAGCCCACGGCACCGTGTTCCTGCGCCAGTTTGGGCTTGAGGCCGCGCCAACCCGCACCGTAGCGCGCAATGACGATCTTCCCGCGCACGTCGATGCCACGGCGGGCGAGGTCCTTGTAGTCGTCGGGCATGCCGTAGTTCACGTAGACCAGCGGCGCGCTCACATCGCCGTCGCCGCCATAGACGTTGTACGGCGGCAGCACGCCGTCCTTGATGCTGGAGGTGGCATCGCCTGCCACTGCCGGCTCGTGCAGCTTGGCGGTGAACGGGTGCGGGCCCTTCAGTTCCAGCGCCACTTTCTTGGGCGTGGGATAGAGCACGTTGAAGGTTTCGATATGGGCGTCCCAGCCCCACTCCTTGAACTTGGCCAGCATGAATTCCGCATTGGCCTTGTCGTGCGGCGATCCCACCTGGTTGGGAGCAGAGGACATCTGCTTGAGCCACTCGCGCTGGTCGGCCGGATCGAGCAAGGCATCAAAGCGTTGCTCCAGGCTCTTCTGGGCCGCCGCGCCGTCGCTGGTGAAGCCCAACAGGCCGGCGTCCTCATGGCCAGTGCCATCGGCACCCAGGGCGCTGCCCATGCAAGCCAGCAGGCAGGCCGTCAGCAACGGCCGTAGCGTCAAACGGGTCATGCGTTTCTCTCCCCAGCGGTGGCACAGTGAATACGCGGCGCTCTCTCGCCGCGTGGACGTTCAATGTTGTCGTGGCACTTATACCTTGAGGCCGTGGACAACCGTCTAGGACAAAGGTCATGGATCGGCCTTGCGCGTCTGGCCATGGCAATCGAAAAGGATCCGCCCCAAGCCTCCGGACCACTGAAGTTTGGCGCCCAGGCGCCGATAAACACCGTGTCACCCCGGCAACGGTGTGACACCAACCCCTTTCTGGCGGGACACCCATGCTGCAGACCGCGCCCAACATCCCGTATCTCAAAGCCGCATGGGCAGCCTTCGCCGGCATCAGCGGCGCCAACGCCAAGCAGAGCTACGAGGCGGCGGGCCTGAGCTTCACCCGCATCAATCACTCCACCCTGGTGCGCAAGAACGAGGTGCAGGTCTCCACCATGCCCGTTCACTACACGCGGCATGAGCTGCGCGTGGGTTTCCTTGGCCGCATCGAGAATGAAGTGCGCAAGGCCGTCAACGAGATGGAAGCCGTGTTCTACGGCGAGCTGTGCCTGCCCGATGGCCACCACCTGGTGATCGAGCTGGAGGAATGTCTGCGCTTGCTGCGCCGCCGTGGCAACCGCTCGCTGTCCATCCTGATCGAACCCGATGGCTCGGCGCCGCTGGCCGCGTGCATGCGGGTGGAGATGCGGGTGTTCCTCGATGCGCCGCGCGCCTGCCTGTTTGCCAACGCCGCGGGTCCCACCACCCAGGGCTGGGTCGACCTGCTCGAGGAAGCCCCCAAGCGCGCCCGCACGCCGCGCGCCAACCACTACGCCGAGCTCGCTCACCTGATCAGCGTCACGCTCAACGACGCCTTCGCCTCGTTTCCGCGAACCCAGTTGGCCGCCTAAGCGTTTATTCCACCGGGATGTACAGATCGGTCTCGGACGTCGGATCGTCCGGCGAAACGAAGCGCTCGTCGTAGCGTTCGAATTCCACGCCGGCACGCGCCTTGAGGCCCAGCTTGGGCAGCAGGCGGGTATGGATGGTCTGGAAACTTTCGCCGATGCGCGTGGCCACGCCGCGATGGGTGAACACACCGTACTTCTGCGCCGGCACCTGGAATTTCACCATGCCTTCGGGCACCGGCGCGTCATCGGCCACCGGCAGGCCCGCCACGTATCGCAGCATGCCATCGGGCAGTGGCGCGCAGACGCCGTAGGACACACCGGGCTGCGAGCGCAGGCCGATCTCGTGTTCCCGCGGCAGGAAGCGCTCCCACAAGGGCCCGATCCCGTTCGGGCTGCGGGCGATGTGCTCCAGTCCGACGACCGTGAAAGCAGGCAACGACACAATCCGATGATCCATGGCGCAGACGTCCTGGCAGCAGCGTTGAACGAGCCCCCAGCCTACGGCACTGGGCGTATGTGACAACAGGGTGAAAGTGGCCACTTGCATCGACCGGCCGTTTTTGTCTCCGCCGCGCGGGCGATGTCGATCTGGCCCGGGCCTGTTCGTCATGAAGTTAGACGCGACCTTCGCCCCAGCCCGCGAGGATGCGTTGCGCCCATCTTCCGCTGCCTGCCCCGAGGATATCCGCCATGACTTCAGCCGCCACCCTGGTCCCCGTTGCCGAACTGGTCAAGCGCAACGGCGTGACCTTTGCCCGCGAAAGCGCGGCCTACCGTCACGCCCGTGATGCCTTGCTCGCCGAAGAAATCCAATTGCGCCGCCATATCGAGCGCGTAGCCGAACAACGCCGCGCCCTGCCGCCCGGCCCCGAAGTGCAGGGCGACTACCGGTTTGTCGGCGAGCAAGGCCCGGTCGATTTCGCCGGCCTGTTCGGCGACAAGCAGACCCTGGTGACCTACAACTACATGTTCGGCCCCCAGCGCGAGCGCCCCTGCCCGATGTGCACGTCGCTGCTGGGTGCATGGAACGGCGAAGCACGCGACATCCAGCAACGCGTGGCGCTGGCCGTGATTGCCCGCTCGCCGATCGAACGCCTGCTTGCGTTCAAGCAGGAACGCGGCTGGCGCGATCTGCCGCTGTACTCGGACGCCAACGGCCAGTTCAGTCGCGACTACGGCGCCATCGCCGACGACGGCAGCGATATCCCAGCCTTCTGCGTATTCACGCGCCGCGACGGCCATATCCGCCTGTTCTGGGCCGGCGAAATGGGCGGAGAAACCGCCGACCCCGGCCAGGATCCGCGCGGCGCGCCTGACCTTATGCCGATCTGGACCATTCTTGACTGCGTGCCTGAGGGCCGCGGCGGCAACTGGTATCCGAAACTCGATTACGGCACTTGAGCGCATGCAGCGGTCGGGGCGTGGCAACCACCCCGACCGCTGCCGAGACAGACAAGGTCAGTGCGTACCGGCGGGCGCCGACGTCCCACCTTCAGCCGCCAAAACAAGTTCGCCCGGACGGTATATGTAGCTATGCATGACTGTGCCGTGCGCGATGCCCATGCTGTAGCCATAGTTGAGCGACACCCGCACGCTGTCATCACCCGAAAGATCGAGATGGCTGGCGGCGATGATGTCGGCAAAGCTGCGTGCCATATCGGCTCGCTCTACCAAAGATTCGTCCAACTGAATCGTGGCCACGATGGAATGCACGGGCGCGTGCCCATTGAAGCTCACGGCCATCTGACTCAGTGTCGCGGCGCGCACGTGGGGCTGGGCCAGCATGGCGTTCTGCACCGGTACCATGGCTTTCAGGTCATCGCTCAGGAATCGCGGCCCGATGAACGGAACCGCCAGTGCCAGTGCCGCCAAGAGCCCGACGAATGCCCAATGACCCTGCCACATGGTCGCGAAGCGTGGCTGGCCATCCTCCCTGGTGGCGCGAACCACATAAGTAGCCACCACCAGGTCATGCAGCGACTGCCGCGTGCGACGGTTGAAAACGAACAGGTAGATGATCGCCAATTCACCGAAGCCAGCGATGGCGCCGATGGCATAGGTCAGGGGATGAAAAGGCGTCGCCGCAAAAGGTATGCAAGCCAGAAAATACGGCGTACCCAACACGGCATAACGCATCACCGAACGTGGCAGCGCAAGCAAGTCACCGTCCTTATCCACGACGCGCACGCCAGCAACCATCTTGCCCAGCGTCTGCCCGCCCATCACATGGCTATTGCCGATGCCGAAATACAGCAGGGCCATGGCGAAGCCGGGGATCAACGCATAGCCACCGGCCCTCGCCAGCGGGTCGAACAACAACGCACCGACCAGCATGCCGATCAGGCCCAAAACGATGACATCGAACAAAAAAGCGCCTGCGCGCCGCCAGAATCCGGCGATCGCGAGATCGCCCACCGCATTCCCCTGACTCACATCCAGCTCCCCTTGTGGCTGCTGGATCAGCATCTTGCCCTAAGTCACCAACAAGCACAGCTACCCGTTCTTCTGCATCCGCAGGGGAACGGGTAGCTGGCGGTATCACTCGCCGGGCGTCTTCAAACAATTAACCATCCAGGCCTTGCCATAGCGATCGGTGAGCATGCCGAAGCGGTGCGCCCAGAAGGTTTCGGCGATGGGCATGCCGACTTCACCGCCATCGGATAGCGCCTTGAACACGCGCTCGGCTTCGGCGGGATCGTCGACGCTGATATTCACGCAACCGGTGGAGCGTGTGGTATGCGGCGGGCCGTCCGCACCCATCAGGATGCTATGAGGCGTTTCCAGCTGCGAATGCATCACGCGGCCGTGCGTTTCCGGCGGCATCTGCGCGGCCATGGGCGACTCGCCGTAGGTCATGCGCATGGTGATCTTGCCGTTGAACGCCTTGGCGTAAAAATCTAACGCCTCGCGTGCCTGGCCGTCGAAATCGAGATAGGGAATGAACTGCATGTGGCTGCTCCGGCTGCGTGGGGACTGAAAGCCTCTTTAAGCCATCGCCATCAGTCATGGCGATGGCTTGAGGCCATCCATGGATACGTGCCTCAGATCGCTCCAAGGCACGCGTTCCCAAGAATGACGAACGAGCGTCTCAGGAATCGACACGCATCGACAGCGAGCCATCACTGCTCCAGTTCCACCCACTGCGCACGCCACGCCGGTGCATCGAAAGGATCGGCGAAGTACTGAACCTCATGCGCCACCTTGCCGTCGCGAAACTCCATGATGCTCACCGTGAAGGCCCGCTTGCCCTGGTAGTTGATCTCGTATTCGCTCACCCACAGATTGCCCTCGCCCACGATGCGCCGGACCTTGAACCCCGACGGCTTGCCCGGATGATGGCCGCGCAGTGCCTGCAAATTGCGTCGACCGCGAATGACCTCGCCCGACTGCGGGTACTCGCACACGGCGTCGTCGTGATAAATGTCGTGCTCGGCGTCGAGATCGCCCGCTGCCGAGGCGGACCAGTGCCGGTCGATGGCCGTCCGAATGCTTTGCGTATCCATCATCGGCCTCCGGCGAATCCGCGCGATGGCGACTTCAGCGCCCGATAGCGCTGTGACGCCCGGGTGAAGAGAGGCATCAACGCATGCCTCTTGAAGCAACCTGCAGCGTGCACTCGCGCGGCGTGCCGCTCAAGTGCCTCCAGCGCGCGCGCACCGGCGGCGGAGTAAGCTCCGTCGGATTGAAATTCCGGTGGTGACGATGAGCCAGATCGGAAAGCCTCCCTGCGACGACGGGATCATCCTCAGCGGTGCGCCGGCAGTGCCTTGTTCGACACCGTCGCGACACTGGACGCTGGTGGCGGCGATACTCGGCTCCAGCCTCGCCTTCATCGACGGCACCGTGGTCAACGTCGCGCTGCCGGCCATCCAGCGGGACCTGGGCGCCACCACGGCTGACGCGCAGTGGGTGATGGAGTCCTACGCGCTGTTTCTCGCCGCGTTGCTGCTGGTGGGCGGCGTGTTGGGCGATCGCTTTGGGCGCAAGCGCATCTTCATGCTCGGCACGGCGCTGTTTACGTTGGCCTCGGTGGCCTGCTCAATGTCGACTGCGGTGGGCCCCCTGATCGCTGCTCGCGCCGTGCAGGGCATCGGAGCTGCCCTGCTGGTGCCCGGCAGCCTGGCCTTGATCAGCGCGAGCTTTCCACAAGCCGAACGTGGCGCCGCCATCGGCACGTGGTCGGCTTTCAGTGGCATCACGGCAGCGATCGGGCCGGTGATCGGAGGCTTTCTGGTCGATCACTATTCCTGGGTATGGGCTTTTCTGGTCAATGCGCCGCTGGGTGTCGTGCTGTTGGCGATCTGTGCAGCGAAGGTACCGGAGAGCAAGGGTGGCCTCGACGTAGGCCCTATCGATGTGCGTGGCGCCAGTCTGGTGACCATTGGCCTGGCGGGCCTGGTGTTCGCCCTTATCGAGGCACCGATGCGTGGCTGGACGGCGACGCCGATCTGGATGGCGCTCGTGATCGGCGTTGTCGCGCTGCTGCTCTTCAAGCGCGTGGAGGCTGGCCTGGCATCGCCCATGCTGCCGATGACGCTTTTTCGCGAGCGTGATTTTGCGGGCGCCAACCTGCTTACGCTGTTGTTGTATGCCTCGTTGGGCGGCAGCCTGTTCTTTCTGCCGCTAAACCTGATCCAGGTGCAGGGCTATAGCGCCACGGTGGCGGGTGCGGCCTTGCTGCCGTTTATCGCCATCATGTTTTTGTTGTCGCGCTGGGCGGGCACCCTGGTGGACCGGTTCGGCTCCAAGCTTCCGCTGGTGGTCGGGCCTTGCGTGGCTGCCGTTGGATTCGCCATGTTTGCCTTGCCATCTGTCCAGAGCGACTACTGGAGGAGTTTCTTCCCGGCCGTCTGCGTACTCGGACTGGGCATGAGCGTCACGGTGGCGCCGTTGACCACAACCGTGATGAACGCCGTGGGCAAGGATCGCGCGGGCACGGCATCGGGCATCAACAACGCGGTGTCGCGTACTGCCGCCCTGCTCGCGGTAGCGCTGTTCGGTTTCGTGCTGACCGTGGTTTTCAATGCGACCCTGGATGACCAACTGGCTGGGCTGCACGCGCCGTCGGAACAGGTGGCCGCCATCGTCGCGCAACGCCAGAAGCTGGCCGGCATCGTGATGCCTGACGGCTACCCGGCAGCGACCACCGCGGCCTTGAAGCGCGCCGTGGACGTGTCGTTTGTCGCCGGCTTCCGCTGGGTGATGCTGATTTCGGCAGGGCTGGCTTTGCTGAGTGCGATCAGCGCCTGGGTGTTGATCGAGGGCAAGCCAGCCACGCCAAAAGTGGCCGATCCAACATAGGCCCCATCGCTATCGAGGCGCGACGACAACACGCTCAGTCATGCACGCGCCGCCACACCACCTCGCCATGAGCACCCTCGGCGGCGCCGCTGGATGGCTTGGCCACGGTATAGGTCAGTTCGTCTCCGCTGATGGTGTACTTCGAGTCACCGCTCTTGCCGTCCCAGTTCGGGAACGTCGCATGCACGATCGCGCTGTGCATCGCGTTGGCGTCGGCGCTCACGTGGCCGTAGTGCGCATTGCTGTCCATCGACGCGGCGCGGTACTCATCCGGCGTGCCTTTGGATTTGTCGTTCGCCGCGAACGGCATGCGCCTGGCCCGTACGATCTGCATCATGTAGTCGCCCTGCGCATTGATCAGCCACATGCCCTCCGGATGTGGCCCGTACAGTTCCACGCGGTGGCCGTCCGGATAGACGTTGTCGCAACGCACCAGGGTCCAGGCGCCGACCAGCTGCCTGGGCACGGTCATGGCGGTGGCTTGCGGTTGGGTGGCCTCCTGGGCGGCAGCCGCGAACGGCGAGGCGGTCGCCAGGGCAAGACAGGCGATCAGTAGCGGGAATTTGGCGCGGGACATGGCGACACCTTGGGTGAGGGAGCGTAAGCGGCATGGTCCCCTGCCCGTCTGATTTTGATAATGGGTCCGGATCTTGATTGACCTTCAAAGAATGTTTGAAGATGATCCGTCATGCCCCTGCAGCAGGACCGGATCGGATGAACCGCCTGAGCGACATGCAACTGCTCGTCGACGCGGCGGACCTCCATAGTCTGTCCGCCGCCGGCCGCCGCGCGGGGCTTTCTCCTGCCGCCGCCTCCGCCTGCGTGCAACGGGTCGAGGCCATGCTGGGCGCACGGCTGTTTGAGCGCACGACGCGGCAACTGCGCCTCACCGATGAAGGGCGCATCTATATCGCCTCCTGCCGCATGGCCATCGAGACCATGCAGGAAGCCGAACGCGCGGTGCGCAGCGGCACCGATCTTGTCAGCGGGACGCTGCGCGTATCGGCGCCTTCCGATCTGGGGCGCAACCTGCTGGTGGACATCCTTGATCGCTTCATGGGCCTGCATCCGGACGTGCGCATCGTGCTGACCCTGTCCGATTCGCTGTCGCGCTTCGTACCGGACGATATCGACGTCGCCATCCGCGTCGGCGCGCTGGAAAACAGCGACATGGTGGCCCGTCACCTGGCCGACAGCTGGCGCGTGGTGTGCGCCGCGCCAGCCTGTATCGAGCGCCATGGCATGCCTGCCCACCCGGACGATCTGGCCGAGCTGCCCACGCTGGTGCTTACCACCAAGGCCGGTCCGCGCCATGAGTGGCGCCTCGGCGAGCACCTCGTGCGCGTGCGCCGATACCACGAGTGCACCGATAGCGAAGTCATCCGCCGCTGGGCCGTGCTTGGGCACGGTTTTGCCTATCGGCAACTATGGGCGGTGACTGCCGATGTACGCGCGGGCAGGCTGCAGTTGGTCCATGCCCCGGCGTGGTCTGCGCCGGCGCCCATCCATGCGATCTATCATCCCAATGTGTTTCAGCCGCCGCGGGTGCGGCGCTTCGTCGAATTCCTGCATGCGGAGATCGCCGAACGCCTTCCCGCCAACGCCGAAGAGGCGATGGCGTTTGCCTCACGCCCGATCAAGCGCTAGTACCGAAACTTCAACGACAAGGAGCGAAGGGTGACTTCCATCGTGACGCAACCGGTTGCTGCGCGGCTCACGCATGCCGCCATTTTTCTCGTGGTGACGCTGCAGCCGGATGCGCGCAGCGGCGAGGCTGTGCGAGCGCTGTGCGGCGATATGGCATCGCTGTTGCGCGCCATTGGCTTTCGCAATCCGGACCGGCGCCTGTCCTGCGTGATGGGTTTTGGCTCCGATGCCTGGGACCGGTTATTCGGCCAGCCGCGACCCGCCAATCTCCATCCGTTCCAGGAGATCAAGGGCGTGCACCATGCGGTCTCCACGCCGGGCGACCTGCTGTTCCATATCCGCGCCACGCATATGGACCTGTGCTTTGAACTGGCCACGCAAATCATGTGCCGCATCGGCGACGTGGCGACGGTCGTGGACGAGGTGCACGGCTTCAAGTATTTCGACGAGCGGGATTTGCTCGGCTTCGTCGACGGCACTGAAAACCCGGTCGACCAGGGCGCACTCGATGCCACCATCATCGGCGACGAAGATCCCGCGTTCACCGGCGGCAGCTATGTGATCGTGCAGAAATACCTGCACGACATGAAGGCGTGGAACGCCCTGCCGGTCGAGCGCCAGGAAACCATCATCGGCCGCAAGAAGCTCTCGGATATCGAGCTGGACGATTCGGCCAAGGCGACCTATGCACACAACGTGCTCACCAGCATCGAAGAGAACGGCGAATCGCTGGAAATCGTACGGGACAACATGCCCTTCGGCGAGGTCGGCAAAGGCGAATTCGGCACCTATTTCATCGGCTACGCCCGCTCCCCAGCGCGAATCGAACGGATGCTGACGAATATGTTCGTGGGCCAGCCACCGGGCAACTACGATCGCCTGCTCGACTTCAGCAAGGCGGTGACGGGATCGTTGTTCTTCGTGCCGTCGGCAACGTTTCTCGACAATGTACCCACGCCCGAGAGCGGCGCAGGCAGCTAGCTCAGACCCGGACCAGGCCGTCGCTTTCCGTATCGGTCATGACGCGATTGCGCCCCGTGCGCTTGGCGCGATACAGCGCCGCATCCGCCTCTTTGCGCAGGCGTTGCAGCTCATAGCCGCAGCTATCGGTCGCTGCCAGGCCGATGCTGGCGGAGAAGGCGACCAGTCCGCCATCGCTGGACACCGGCGTCGCCTCGATCGCCGTGCGGATGCGGTCGGCAATCGCCATGCCCTGCTCTTGCGAGCAGTCGGGCAGCAGGATGCCGAACTCTTCGCCACCCAGGCGGCCAAACAAATCGGTCGGCCGAAGCTGGCGTTTGCACAACGCAACCGTGTGCTTGAGCACCACATCGCCGGTCGCGTGGCCATGCGTGTCATTGATCTGCTTGAAGTGATCCAGGTCGATCGAGATCAGGCAGGCGCCGCCATGGCGCTTCTCCAGCACGCGCAGCACACGTTCGGCCTCGCTCACGAAATGCTGGTGATTGAAGATGCCGGTAAGACCGTCGTGATAGGAAAGCATCTTGAAGCGCAGCTGCGAGCGCTTGATGCGCAGCAGCCAGAACACGATGGATACCAAAACCAGCAGCAGCAAGGTGATGTAGAGGCGGCTGGTCTCGACCGCCTTGGTGTCCAGCGCCTGCTGCAGGCGAAGAATGCTGTTCTGTTTGCTCAGCCCTTCCGTCTCCAGCTTCTGCGCCAGCATGTGTTGCTGCACGGCGGCGTAAGCCAGCGTCCTGGCGCTGATACTGTCGATATAGCCCTTGTCCTGGGCCACGTAGCGTTCGTAGTAGGAAAGGGTGGTCTGCGCATTGCCACGCTTCTTCTCAATCCGGTACAGCACGCCATAGGATTCGCGCATCCACTCGCTGACTTCGTCCGGGCTGCTCATGGCAAGCACGGCGAGCGCCGCTTTGCGGGCGCTGTTGTCGTCGTTCAACTTTTCATAGGCAACCGCCAGCTGTACCTGCACGGCGCGCATATGGGAGTAGTAACGGTTGGCGTTGATGCTGGGCAGCATCTGGGTCAGCAGCTCAACCGCCTTGGTCGGCTGCCCTTCGGTCAGGTATCGCTCGCCCTTGATCAGCCTCAAGGTGTTGGCGAATACCGGCTGTCCGGCGGCCACGCAGGTATCGATGCCCTCCTGCAACTTCGGGCTGTCGGAGGTAAGTCGATTGCTCTTGTCGAGCGCACCGATCTCCATGGATAGCGGATTGCACAAGGTTTCGCCGGGAGGCAGTGTCTCCTCCATCATGGTGGCGTATTTCACGGCCAGGTCGCTCTGACCGGCAAACACCATCAGCTGGGACAGGTTGGCAAGCACCGTGAATCGGGCCAGGTTGTCCGTGATGTTGGGCAAGTCCGTCGCCAATTGATTGGCTAGCGTAAACGCCTCTTCGTAATGACTGTTGATCCCCAGGTTGTGCATCAGCAAGGCCGACGCCTTGGCTTTGAGCACCGCATCGCCCGAGTGATCGATGACATCGCGCAGCATGTCATTGGCCTTGGCCGCATCACCCTCAAACGCCGTCTGCCACGCTTCGAGATAACGCAGATACCAATGCTGCTGTGGCGCCAGCGACGATGCCTCGCCGCGAATCTGCGCCAGCATCTGTAGAAACCGCGGATGGTCGCTGGTGCGCACCCGTTCGGTCTGTTGCAGGAACGCGGCGGGATCAGCGATCTGCGCCGACGCTTGTGCCACGTCGATCAGCACGCAGAAGGCCAGGCCCGCCAAAGCGAGCCATGGCCAACTGCGGTGCCACGAACGCGGCATGCTGCTCGCCTAGCCTTTGGGCGTCGCCGTACGTTCCGGCTGGGCCGGGTCGAGCGGCTCCCCTTCGTCCTCGCGTTCCGGCTCGTCGCCTTCGGGGAACGTCTGGGAACTCTGCGTCACATGCATGACCCGCTTCCCCAGCTCCTGCGACAGCCAGCCACTGTCGCCGGACGCCACCGCCGCCATGAGCGCTTCAGATGCTTCGGCCGCTTCCAGCGTGGCGTTCAATTCATCAGCCGAGGCGTGACGCAGCGTAGCGTCCTGGCCAATGGCCTCCAGCCAATCCATCGTGTCAGTCATACGTTTCCCCCGGTTTTCTTCCGATGATGGTCTTGCAACTGCCTGTCGGATTCTGCGTCCCACAGCACGCAGCACCCGCCAGCACCCTGTCATCGCACCCCGCGCCCTTCCCGCGTGGCATGCGACTACTGTATCCCGTCAGGCCGGTAAACCGGCCTTTTCCAATTCGTCCAGCGCCGCCAGGCGTGCCTGGATGGCCAGGTTTGGCTTGAGCTTTTCCGCGGGCGGCAGCACCACGGTTTCCTCGGCCGGCAATTCGATATGAGGCAGCTCCCGCAATGGGACGCGCCGTATGCGCGGTTGCTGGATCGGCAAGGTCGCTGCGCGATAAACGATCACCTCGTGGTCCAGCGGATAGTGCTCGCTGAGCAGTTCCACCAGCACCTGCCGATAGGCCGAACCGGTCTGGAAGCGCGCCAGCGAACGATCTCCCACCAGGCCCACCTGCCACAGCACCAGGTAGCAGGTCGGGTCGATGCGGCGTTCAAACAGCAGCAACTGGCTGGCCTCGTAATGCTGGCAGCCGAACCGGCCCGGGTCGATGCCGAGATCCGCATACAAGCAGTCCTCGGCAGAAATGCCCGGCTCCATATGGGCCGCATACCCTTCGGCGCGCGCCGCTTCGATGGCCTTGTGCGGCGACCACGCGAAGATGCCGGGATGCCCATAGAACACGCCGCAGACGCGCTTGCCGGCACGCACTTCGGCCATCATCAGGTCGACCCATTGCCGGTACGTGGTCAGGCGCGACTTGCCTTCCTGGTAGTAGGACTGAAGGCTGCGTACGTCCGGATGCATGCGCTGCAGCCACATCTCCACGATGCCGTCGGAGACACCGGCAAACACCACGTCCGCCTGCGCGATATGACTGCGCGCCAGAGGCGTCAGGTGCGAACCCAGGGTCATGCCCAGGCCTACACAAGCCAGGCTGCCACGATGTCCTTCCATAGGGGGCTGAGTCGCAGGATTTGTCATCGCGTGATAGTAGGGCAATTCTGTGACGCTGCGCACGCCAAGAGGCATATGACAAACAGAAAAGCCCCTCTTCTGCGTACGTCATCGAACCAGGTCCTGGCGACGCCACGGTCTTCACCATACGCTGCTGCAAAACGGCTCCCCACGGCCGTTCGCGAGAACGGGCCGACAGCTGTCCGAAAGAAAAGCTGTCGCGTCTTCGTCGTCGGCAGCGTCCTTGCTGCGGCCTTCGCCAGATGGCCGAGGTCGCGGCGGCGGCCTCGCTGATCCGGCCTTCCGTACGGTAACCGGGCGGCGTGGCAGCACCATGGAGAGCGCACTATCGCGGAGAGATTTGGGGCGTTTTTGCCGCCGCGCCCCTATACATGCGCAGTCATGAAATCGTCGCTTGCAGTCCCGCCGGGCACCCGGCAAGCTTCCTCGTTTCCCCAAACCGGAAGTGTCATGTCCTCACAAGAAAACATCCTCCAGATCATGCCCGCCACGGGTTGGGTTGCCGTGTTCGACGAAGACGGCGACGAGAGCGCCGAGGCGCTGGTGTGTTTCGCGCTGGTGGAGTCGGTGCGCAACGGCAGCACGCAGCGTGACGTGCGCCCGATGCTGGCCAACGGCAAGCAGGTGAGCTTTGCCGATGCGGCGCCCAATTTCCTGCGCGTCGAAGAACTCGAAACCTTCGAGGACGAAGGCGAGGAAGAGGAAGACGAGGAAGACGGCGAGGAGTAATCCTCTTCGGTTCACCCTGGAACGGCCGGCACTCGCCGGCCGTTTTCGTTTCAGGGCGCGACGTCGATCACCACTTTGCCGCGTGCCTCGCGCCGCTCGATCAGGGCATGGGCGTCGGCGACCGTGTCGAGGTTGAAGTGCCGTGGATCAACGAACGGTACGATCTTTCCCGTCTCGGCAAGGCGAGTGATCTCGCGCAGGATCCCGCCGTGATGCTCGCGGCCTTCGCCGCTCAGCAGCGGCAACAGCGTGAACACGCCCGAGTACGTGCCGGCCCGAAACGACAACGGCGCCAGCGCGTGCGTGCCCCAACCGAGCGCGCTCACCACATGGCCAAAGCGTTTGACAGCCTTGAACGAGGCATCCAGCCCCTCGCCGCCCACGGTGTCGTAGACCAGGTCAAAACCGCGGCCCTGGGCATGCTCGGCCACGTAGCGCTCCACCGGCGTGCCGCGTTCGATGGGCGTCGCCCCCCAGACGCGGATCTGCGCGGCCTTCGACGCCGAGTCAACGGCGGCCACTGTCGCACCGAATGCGCGCGCCAGCTGGATGACGGCATGGCCCACGCCGCCGGCGCCCTGCACGAGCACATGCTGCCCTGCTTTCAGCTGGGCGCGATCGATCAGACCTTCCCATGCGGTGATGAAGGCCAACGGCAAGGACGCCGCCTCGCGCATGGTGAAGTGGGCCGGCTTAGGCGCCAGCAGGCGCGCATCCACCGCGGCGTACTCGGCCAGCGAACCCTGCACGCCGCCCACGCCTCCCGTCATGCCATAGACCTCCTCGCCTGCGCGAAACGCGCTGACGCCCGGCCCGACACTCTCCACCACGCCCGCCATGTCGATTCCAAGGATCGCCGGCAGCGGGTGCCGCGCGTGCTCGGCCTTGCCGTCGCGGATCTTCAGGTCCAGCGGATTGACCGCACTGGCCAGGATACGCACCAACACCTGCCCCTCGCCGGGATTGGGCCGCGCGATGGCCGTGCGGCGGAAGGTTGGGCCGTGCTGCTCCAGCACAGCGGCCTGCATGGACGGGTTTGCATTCATGGCCAAGGCCTCTCGTTCGGATGCGTCCAAGCTACGCCAGTCCAAATTGCATGAAAACTAAATAAATCGCATGCTATCCATGCAACTTTGCATGGCACACTCAACGGGCGGGGAACACGACGATGGAGTGGAGCGACCTGCGCATTTTCCTCGCGATCGCCCGCGAGGGCACGTTGGGCGCCGCGGCGCGCACGCTGGGACAAACCCAGCCCACCATGGGCCGGCGCTTGCGCGCCCTGGAAGCGGCGATCGGCCAGACCCTGTTCCAGCGGACCAGCGATGGTTTTGTACTCACCGAGGAAGGCCTACTGGTATGCCGGCACGCCGAGCGCATGGAACAGGAAGTACTCAGTTTCCAGCGCGAACTGGCCGGCCAGCAGCAGGAGCTCGATGGCCTGCTGCGCATCACGTCTTCCGATTGGTTCGGCGCCCAGGTGTTGGCGCCCGTACTCGCCGAGTTCGCGCAGCAACATCCGCGCGTCACGGTGGAACTGCTCACGGACACCCGCCAGCTCAGCCTGGCGCGCCGCGAAGCGGATCTCGCCTTTCGCATCAAGCCATTCGACGAGCCCGACGTGGTCTCGCGAAAACTGTTGCGCATGCACTATGGCGTCTATCTGCACAAAGGCGCGCGCAAACCGAAAGTCGGCGACGGCAAGGGCGCATCTCTGATCACCATGGACCAGGCGTTCGGCGAGCTGCCCGACGTGAGCTGGCTGCGCGCACAGTTTCCCAACGCCAGCGTCGCCTTCCGCAGCAACGCCCGCGACGTGCACGCACGCCTGTGTGCCAGCGGCGCCGGCCTGGCGGTGTTGCCGCGGCCGCTGGGCGATGCCACGCCAGGCATCGAACGCCTGCCGATGAAAGAAGAACCACCCACGCGCGATACCTGGATCGGCTATCACCGCGATCTGCGGCGACTGGCACGATTGCGCGCCCTGCTCGATCTGGTCATCGATCGGCTGGCCAGCGATTAAGCCGGGCACGCCTCACGGCGAGTCGGCGTGAACCTCTGCAGCAGCACCTGCGTTGCCACCGGCGGCGCCCGTTCCCGATACGGCAATGATGGCCGGTTTCGCCGGCACGATGGATGCCATCGCGGGCAGCAACGCAGGCGCGTTGTGTTCGACGCCAGCGCTTTCCTGCGACAGCGAGGCGGCCTCCGCCTGCCGATTCATCACGATGATGCTGATGCGACGGTTGATCGGGTCGCCGGGGTTCACGCGATCGAATGGCACCGAGGCGGCCAGTCCGACCACGCGTGCGATTTTTTCTTCGCTGAGGCCGCCGGAGAGCAAGGCGCGCCGCGCCGCGTTGGCGCGATCGGCGGACAACTCCCAGTTGCTGTATTGATGATCGCTGCTGTACGGGGCGTCGTCGGTGTGACCGGAGAGGCTGATGCGATTGGGCACGCGATTGATGAAGCCGGCGAGCTCCTGCAGGATCGTCGTGGTGTAGGGCCGCAGTTGTGCGCTGCCCAGGTCGAACATCGGGCGATTCTGCTTGTCCACAATTTGCACGCGCAGACCTTCAGGCGTGATGTCGAGCAGCAACTGATCCTTGAACGGCGCCAGCGCCTGGCTCTTCTCGATCGCCGCCTCCAGCTGCTGCATCAACTCTTCCAGCCGCGCGCGTTCCTGCTTGCGCGCTTCCTTTTCGATTTCTTTGGGATCGGCGCTCGCCGCCGCTGCGCCCTGGCGATCCTTGCCTGGCCCATGCGGCAAATCCAGCGCACCACCGGCCTTGATCATGCTGGTGCTGGCGCCGCCCGGCCCCATCTGGCCCGGCGGGGCCATGGTGGCCGTGCCCTGCAGCATGCTGGGGTTCTTGAAGTATTCGGAGATGGCCGCGCGCTGCTCGCGCGTGCCCGCGCCGATCAGCCACATGACCAGAAAGAACGCCATCATCGCGGTGACAAAGTCGGCATAGGCGACCTTCCAGGCGCCACCATGATGGCCATGCCCGTGCCGCTTTTTGCGGCGTATGACGATCAGCGGTGGTTCGCCCTGCTCGCTCACGTGGCCGCCTTGGCGCGCGGCGACTTGAGATGTTCCTCCAGATCCTGGAAGCGCGGCCGGGTGTTGGTCGCCAGCGACTTGCGCGCAAACTCCACCGCCACCTTGGGGTTGTAGCCGCGCAGATTCGCCAGCAGTGCAATCTTCACGCACTCGAAGGCGCGGCCATCCTCCTGCACCCGGTTTTCCATCGCTGCGCCCAACGGGCCGATGAAGCCGTAGCAGAGCAGGATGCCAAGAAAGGTGCCGACCAGCGCGCCGGCGATATGCATGCCGATGCGCGAGGTGTCGCCATCGAGCTGTCCCATGGTGGTGACGATGCCCAGCACCGCCGCCACGATGCCAAAGCCGGGCAACGCATCGGCGAGCTTGGTCACCGCCAGCGCAGGCGCCACCGCTTCGTGATGATGGGTTTCCAGCTCCACTTCCAGCAATTGTTCGAGCTCATGCGGATTCATGCTGCCGCCCACCATCAGGCGCAGGCAATCGGTGGTGAACTCGATCAGGTGATGCTCGCGCTGCAGGCGCGGATAGGCGGAAAACAGCGGGCTCGCTTGCGGATCCTCGATGTGCTCCTCCACGCCGAGCAAGCCTTCTTTGCGGATCAGGCTGAACAGCTCGTAGAGCATCGACAGCAGATCCACATAGTCCTGCTTGTTGTACTTGGGCCCTTTCAGCAGCCCGCCCACATCACGCAATGCGGCCTTGACCACCTTGGACGAATTGGCCGAAAGAAACGCACCCAGCGCGCCGCCGCCGATGATCAGCAGCTCATACGGTTGCCATAAGGCAAGGATCTGGCCGTGCGACAGCACAAAGCCGCCGAGCACGCACGCGAGCACCACTACTGCACCGACCAGTACCAACATTTTCGCTCCGGGATACGGAGCCAATCACTCCGCGCTCACGTTTTATCGGCGCAGCTCCACGGAAGTTTAGAAAACGCTTTCATCCCATCGCCGCCCATGGGCGGTCTTCACGTCGACTTCCGCCTGCGCGCCCACCATGGCGAAACCTGGGCCACCGCGGATGGCCCTTGTGAAGTCGGCGTCGAGCAGACGCAGGGGCGTTTCGAAGATGAAACATGCTCAGGCCTCGATGCCAGGCATCGACACCTTCGTCTGATGGATTTACGCATCGCGATGATTTGTGATCCTGCCGATGAACTGACGTCCGCAGACCACGCGCGTCCACGACAACCATGCGAGGAGTAGCCATGAAGCGCACAAGCAAGCTCGCCATTGCGACCACCGCCGTCATGCTGGTGGTATTGGGTGGATCGGCCCTGTATGCGCAGGACAAGGCCAAAGCCGGCGTCAGCATCAAAGACAAGTACTCGCTCGTGTCGCCCAGCGGTGTCGCCTTCGCCGACTTCAAGGGCTATGAAGACTGGTCCGTGGTCTCCTCCGCACGTACCGACGAAGTGCTCAAGGTGATCGTCGCCAACCCGATCATGATCCAGGCCTACAAATCGGGCATCCCCGGCAATGGCAAACCCTTCCCCGAGGGTTCCAAGATCGCCAAGCTGCAGTGGAAGTTCAAGAAGAGCACCGAAGCCCCGTTTGCCGTGGACGTGCCAGACGTCTTCACCCAGGCTTTCGTCATCGAGAAAGACAGCAAGCGATTCCCCAAGAGCGCCGGCTGGGGCTATGCGCTGTTCGATTTCGACGCAACCACCAGCACCTTCACAGCCGACCCCACCGGTGTCTCCGATTGCGGCCACACCTGCCACGTAAAAGTGTCCGCCAAGGATCACATCTTCCATCCGTATCAGATGCGTTGAATCGCACCGGGGGCAGATAGAACCATGCAGCGCGCGTTGATGCGCGCTGCTGGGGTCACGCCATCGATTCCCCGAGCCTTCCTCAAACGGAAAGCGCCGCTTACGCTCGAAACGACCCACGCAACGCTTCGCGCATATATCGGACAAACGACGTTGTCTTGCGCAGCACGGCGCCTAGTGGATCATCAGACACGTAGGCTGTCCGAAAGAACTCCAGCAACGGGTCGCGCGAGATCACCAGCGCGACAATCAACTGCATTTCCAGCAGCGCGAGAAAAACGTCGATGCCAACGGAGTCGATACAGATCGCCGTGGGTACGGCTTCGGGGTGGCATAGGAGGGCCAACACCACGGCGGTAGTCGCCACGCCAATCAGCCATTTCCCTAGATCTTTGCGCCACTCGGCGGCCAGCGCTTCCGGGGTAAACCACGGCGGATCCAGCCAGGCCATATCCCTTCCCTGTTGGCAGCTAAGCGTGGGGCAAACGGCCCTCTCCCAGCGCCAGCATGGAGGCACTCGGCCGGCTACAAAAGGGGGCCGGGTCGTTTTGTATCCCAATGTATCGACAGGCTTGTCTGGTACACGAACTTTCAATTCCCCCGCGCCTCCACACAGAGCAGACACAGGGACATGGTCTTCTATGTGGGCACACCAACCCGCAGGGAGATGTTTCATGTCGGATCAGATCAATCAGCAGCGCCGGACCTTCCTGGGAGCAACGGCCATGGGACTTGCGATCGCCCCATTCGGCCTCGCGTCGCTCGCCAGTGCGCAGACGGCCAAACCGGCTGACACCACGGTCAAGCACAGCGTCACGGGCGGCCACACATCATTCAAGCCGCTGAAGCGCGTGAAGGCCGGCGTACTGGATGTGGCCTATGCGGAAGACGGCCCGGCCAACGGCAAGCCCGTGCTGCTCCTGCATGGCTGGCCATATGACATCTACAGCTTTGTCGATGTGGCGCCCATCCTCGCTGCCGCTGGTTATCGCGTGATCGTTCCCTACCTGCGCGGCTACGGTGACACGCATTTTCTCTCGGCGGACACCAAGCGCAATGGCCAGCAGGCCGCACTCGCCGTCGATGCCATCGCGCTGCTGGATGCGCTCAAGATCGACCAGGCCGTCGTCGCCGGTTTTGACTGGGGCGCCCGCACGGCGGACATCCTGGCTGCGCTGTGGCCGGCGCGCTGCAAGGCGCTGGTATCGGTCAGCGGTTATCTGATCGGCAGCCAGGAACTCAACCGCGCGCCGCTGCCGCCCAAGGCCGAGCTGCAGTGGTGGTATCAGTACTACTTCGCCACCGAGCGCGGCGAAGCCGGCTACGCCAAGTACACGCACGATTTCGCCCGCCTCATCTGGCAACAGGCATCGCCGCAATGGGCGTTCGACGATGCGACTTTCGCGCGCTCGGCCACGGCGTTCGACAATCCCGACCAGGTGGCCGTGGCCATCCACAACTACCGCTGGCGTCTGGGCCTGGCCGAAGGTGAGGCGCAGTATGACGCGGTGGAAAAGAAACTCGCCGCGCTGCCCACCATCGGCGTGCCGACGATCACGCTGGAAGGCGACGCCAACGGCGCACCGCACCCTGACCCGAGCGCGTACGCCAAGAAGTTCACAGGCAAGTACGAGCACCGCCTAGTCACCGGCGGTATCGGCCACAACCTGCCACAGGAAGCACCCGAAGCATTCGCCAAGGCCGTGATCGACGCCGATCATCTGTAAGCCATCGCCAAGGAGCGAGCCATGCCTGAGATCATCGCGTCCACCTTCGTGCTGGCCGTCAACGATCTGGAGATATCGCGACGTTTCTACATCGACAAGCTGGGCTTCGAAGAAAGCCTGCGCGTCGATGGCTGGTCCTTCCTGCAACGCGGCGCCTGCCGCCTGCGCATCGGCGATTGCCCGGACGCACAACCTATCTCGCAGTGCCAGGATCACTCCTGGTTTGCCTATCTGCACGTGAGCGATGCCACCGCCCTTTATCGGGAAGTGCTGTCGAAGCACGTGCCGATCTGGCATGCGCTGGACGACAAGCCATGGGGCATGCGCGAGTTCGCTATCGTGACGCCCGATGGTCACCGCATCGTATTCGGTGAACCAGTTCGCTGAGTGCTCGCACGCTAAGCGACAGCGCGGCGACCGGCTGGATCGCATTCATCCCATGAGGATCTCGCCGCTCTGGTTGTCAGTCGGCTTACTGCGGAAACAGCAAGGTCACTACTGCGCGATAACCCCAGCCGTGCGGACTGGCGGCGCTGCTGGCCACCCAGTAGCGCACGCCGCCGGTAAAGCTCACCGGCAGCCTGCCCATCCTGGTCAGCTTGGCCACCGTGAAGTTCAGCGGCACCGCGGCTTGATGCGCGTGCCAGTCATAGGTGGACTCGGCATTTACGCCGTAGGTCCAGGCGGTAGGCGTGGTGTAGGACAGGAACGGCTGGAAGAACAGGCTGCTCAACGGAGCGCGGTCGCGATTGTTTTTCACACTGGCAATCGACCAGATCTGGTTGGTCAAAAAGCCGTATGTGAAACCTTTGGACTGCTTGAGCAGCACCAGCGTGGGTCCAAGTCCCCACTTCTTCGCACCCAGGAGATCATCCGTGGCCGTGGGCAACAGGAAGGCGGGACCGGCGCCCCAGATGATGCCGCCGGCGCCCGGTGCTTTAGGCGAAAAAAACAGACTCTGCGTGATATCGCCAATGCCCGACTGACTGCCGGCGCCAGGCGAGATGTCGGCCTGACTGGTCACCGGAAGTATCGTGCGGGAGATCATGTTCCAGTCGTCGCTGATGGAAATCGGCACCACCGGCTGGATGTTCATGGTCAGTCGGTGACCGCGTTCATCGGGTCCGATCTTGCTGTCGTAGTTGAACTGAAACGGCGCACTGATCAGCGACGCCACGGGGTTCGACAATTTCTTGGCCAGGTCGGCTGAGTCATTGCCCGCTGCCTCGTCCGAAGCAGACTGCGCGTGTGCGGCGAAGGAAAGCAGCGCAAGCGCCAACGAGAGATGTCGATATCGCAAGGCGCTCTCCGTCTTTGGTCCCTGTAGCCGGTACTTTCCTTTGCAGCCAGCAAGAAGTACATGCGGGGAAATACGGGATGAAACCAGGTGTTTCTACCTAGTGCGCGATCAGGCTGATCCACACCTTGCGTACACTCAAGCGCCGCAGCAACTGTCAAGTTCGAGGAGACTTCGCATGTCCAACACGCCACCCGATGGTCTACCGCGCTACCGCCTGCTCACCGGCAAGGATGACGCCGCGTTCTGCCAGCGGGTCTCCGAGGCGCTGGCGCTGGGCTACGAACTCTACGGGTCGCCCGCGGCCACCTTCAACGGCGAACATGTAGTGGTTGCCCAGGCCATACTCTGGCCCGGGCACGACTAGCGGCATGTCGCGCCTATGCGTCAAAAAAAAAGGGGCGGTCGCTTGGACCGCCCCTTCCATCACTCATTGATTACTGCACGCGCCGAGGCAGGGTCCACTCCGCTCGCGGGAAGTGGCAGGTGTAGCCGTTGGGAATGCGTTCCAGATAGTCCTGGTGCTCCGGCTCGGCCTCCCAGAACGGACCGGCCGGCGTGACTTCGGTGACCACCTTGCCGGGCCACAGACCCGAGGCGTCGACATCGGCGATGGTGTCTTCCGCGACCTTCTTTTGCTCGTCGCTGAGATAGAAGATCGCCGAGCGGTAGCTCATGCCCACGTCATTGCCCTGGCGGTTCCTGGTGCTGGGGTCGTGGATCTGGAAGAAGAATTCCAGAATCTGGCGATAGCTGATCACGCCGGGATCAAACACGATCTCCAGCGCCTCGGCGTGCGTGCCGTGATTGCGGTAAGTAGCGTTGGGCACATCGCCACCGGAATAGCCCACGCGCGTGGACAACACGCCCGGGTAACGCCGCAGCAAATCCTGCATGCCCCAGAAGCAGCCGCCAGCCAGGATCGCCGTTTCGGTTTTCGTGCTCATGTGTTGGTCCTTCCCATAGGTGACAGTGGTGCGCGGCGGGGCTGGCATGCCGTCGACAGACCCAGGTGCTTAGTGCCAGAAACTCCCCAACGCAGCTGACCTCCAATGTGGTGTTTGCCGCCGACGTTCTCAAGCGAGACGGCCGCGGACCTACTCTCGGCGATGAGGTCCAAGGCGGCGATGGGCCTGGGCGCCACTCAGCCACCATGAGCCGCGGGTAGTCCCATCCCTACGACACCCGTCCTGTGCCACATGGGGAATGGCGCATTGCGCGTGATGGGCGCACTGTGCACCCCGCTTCAGCAGATGCTCGCTCAGGCCAAAGACCCGATGGTGTCGACGGTCAAGCCGATGAGCCCGTTCTACGTTCAGCACGCCGGAAGGCGCACTGACGCCCGGCCGCGACATCGCACATGCTTATAACCCGGGGGTTGGGCATGTGCGATTGCCGCGGCGCTGCCGGGATACCGCCCCATTGAGCCGCGCTCGCAGATGGCATGAGACGCACCATCTCGGCACGCCATCGCCAGACCTGAGATAATGGTTGATTGCCCCTAAGCGCGCGGCTTCTCTATGCACATCGGCATCGACTTCGGCACCAGCTATTCGGCGGCCGCCGCCATCATCGGCGGCGAACTCACGCTCGTGCGCTTCGGCGCCGCCGAGCAGTTCCGCACGGCCGTGTATTTCCCCGAACTGGTGCCTGACCCGAACGACTTCGAGCTCACGCCCGAGCTGGAAGCGCAGATGGAAGCCCATATGCGCTCGGCCCGACTCGATCTGCGCCGACTCGCTGCGGCAGGCAACGAGGCGGCCCGCTCGGACGCCGACCTGCGCCGCGATGCCTTGCGCGTGGTCCGCCGCCAATGGATGGAAGAACAGGCGCGCGCGGCCACCGCCTCGGTCGCCAGCTTCCAGCATGCGCTGTTCGGCGAAGACGCGGTGGAAGGCTATCTGGAAAGCGGCGGCGGCAACCTCATCGAATCGCCCAAGTCGATGTTCGGCTATCGACTGGACCCGCAGGTGCGCAAGGTGATCGTGCACATTGCCACGCATATTCTCGAGCACATTCGTCTCACCGCCAGCCGCCAGTTCGGTGAAGCCGTGCGCGGCGCGGTGATTGGACGCCCGGTGGAATTCCGCAGCTCGATGGGCGCGGCAGGTTCCGAACAGGCCATGGAGATTCTGCGCGAAGCGGCGGCGGCGGCGGGTTTTGACGAGGTGAGTTTCCTGGAAGAGCCCGCCGCAGCGGCCATGCATTACCACAAGAGCCTCAGCGACCGGCAGCACGCGCTGATCGTGGACATCGGCGGCGGCACCACCGACGTGACGCATGCGGAGCTGGGTGGCGACGCATCGCCGTTCATCGCGCGCAATTGGGGCCTGCCCAAGGGCGGCACCGATCTGGACGTGGGCGTGAGTCTGCACAGCTTCATGCCGCTGATGGGCAAGGACATCGTGCGCATTCCGCAGCACCAGTTCGTGGAAGCGGCCAGCGTGCACAACCTGCCCAAGCAGCGCGAGTTCCGCAAACAGAACTATCGCCTGGTCGCCGCGCCCTATGGCCCACGCCTGCGTGCCCTGCAGGAACTGGGCGCCACCACGCGGCTCAATCAGACGGCCGAACGCACCAAGATCATGCTGAGCAGCGACATCACCCATCGTGCGCCGCTGGATTTCATCGAACACGGCCTCGCCGTGGACACCACGCGCAGCGATCTGGACACGGCCATCGAGCCCTTCCTCATCCAGCTGGAGCGCACACTCACCACCGTGCGCGACGACCTGGCCACCCTGCCCGCCAGCGTCTTCCTTACCGGCGGCACCTCGCGCTCGCCCCAGGTCAAGGCACGCGTGCAGTCGTGTTTCCCCGAGGTTCCGCTGGTGCACGGCGATCCGTCGCTGGGCGTGGTGTCCGGGCTGGCAGTGGCGGCGAGCGAAGTCACCGCCTGACCCGCTTCAGCGGACGCACTGTCGTTCGTCCCCATCCTTGACGACGTCGCAAGGTCTTGCCGGCCTTGCCAGCGTCATGCCGCTGTCACCCCGCATTGCTTGAATCCGCGGCGACCTTGTCCGGCGCGGGTGGTCCGCGCCTGGTTCACGCATCCGGGGGGATGACCCAATGAAGAAGGCCTTGTTGGCACTGGCTACGGCCGGCCTGCTGTTCGCTTCGGCTGCCCAGGCAGCCACGTCGCGTACCAGCTGGGTGGTATCGCAGATCTACAACACCAATCATCCGCTGGCCGCCACGGACAGCGCCGAACTCGCCACCAAGATGTCGACCATGGCGGCGAGCGCGTTCAACTTCTATCGCGGCACTGACCACATCTTCTACCAGGACATGACCACGCTCCCGGCGTCGGCGTATACGACGTCACAGACGGGTTTCACCTGGATCGGCGGCGATGCGCACATCGGCAATTTCGGTGCGTGGCAGGACAGCAGCGGCAACAACGTGTTCTCTGCCGACGATTTCGACGAGGGCTATCTCGGCCAGTACGTGTGGGACCTGCGCCGCCTCGCCACCAGCATGGTGCTGGCCGGCCGCGCCAACGGCATTGCCGACAGCGACATCACCACCGCGATCAATACGATGGTGTCGGCGTACATGAGCGAGATGAACGACTTCAAGGGCAGCAGCGACGAGCTGAGCTTCCAGCTGAAGAACGGCAATACCTCCGGCGCCGTGCAAGACACCATCAGCGATTCCAAGGGCGACTCGCGCGCCAGCCTGCTGAGCAAGTACACCCAGGTGAGCGGCAGCACCCGCACCTTCCAGACCATCGCCGGCACCCTTGCCGCGGTCAACAGCAGCACGTACAACGCCATCGTGGCGGCGATGAACAGCTATATCAGCAGCATTTCATCGTCCAAGCGCTACGCGGCCAGCTATTACCAGGTGAAGGATATCCGCCAGAAGCTCGGCTCCGGCGTGGGCAGCCTGGGCAAGCTGCGCTACTACGTGCTGATCGAAGGCCCATCGACGTCGACCTCGGACGATGTGATCCTCGAGCTCAAGCAGGAACTGGGCAGCGTGGTGGCAGAGGCCGACAACGGCCAGCTGCCTGCCGCCGATTACAGCAACAACGAGGCCAATCGCGTCGCGATGACCGCCAAGGCGCAGACCCTCAACGCGGACGTCTTGATCGGCTACGCCACCATCAATGGCATGGCCTTTTACTTCCACGAGAAGTCGCCGTTCGAGGAAGATTTTGACTACACCCAGCTCAGCAGCGCGGGCAAGCTCAACACGGCAGCCACGTATCTGGGACAGGCACTCGCCTCGGCGCACGCGATCTCCGACCAGGACTACAACAGCGCCATCGTGTCGTACAGCATCGACAAGCAGATTACCGCTGCGGTCAGCAGCACAAGCGGACTTCAGTCGGAATTGTCGACATTCGCTTTCAACTACGCGGCCCAAGTTTCGCTGGACTGGCAGTCGTTCGTGAGTGCCTATAACGCAGGCACGCCGCTCTATTGAGTGCTGCGAGGCCGGAGCAACGGCAGCGTTGCTCCGGCCGGCTTACTCATCATTCGTTACGCAGCGCTCGCCTTGCGCAACGGCGTGACGTTGGAGGCGGCGCGATCGCCCTCGACGGCAGCCTCCGCCGCGATGAAGCTGGGCCGTGCCTGTATCACCCGCATGGCTCGCTGCACGTTGCGATATTTCGCCAACAGGCCTGGGCCTTCCGGCGTCTGCGCCAGCGAATAGAGCAGCGGCGCGGCGAGATAGTCGGCGATGCACGGTGTGTTGCCGACCAGGAAATCGCGCTGGCCGTAGCCTGCATCCAACGTGGCCAACAGGCGGTCGATATCGGGCAACGCAGCGTCGATGATGGCGCGGTCCGGCTCGGGGCCCGATGGAAACATGTATTGCAGGATGAAGCGCGAGACGATGGCGTCGTAGCCGTAATCGTCCAACACGCTGTACCACTGCTCCGCCCTGGCGCGCGAGGTGACGCCACTGGTGGGCAGCAGATCCGGTCCATCGAAGGCTTCGTCGATGTAGCGCAGGATGGCGCGCGTTTCATAGAACTGCAGCGGGCCGTCGTACATGGCCGGGATGCGGCCGAACGGATGGATCGCATCGGCCTCGGCCGAATGCGGGGCCACCGACTTGAGCGCGTACGCCACGCCCTTCTCCGCCATCGCCATGCGTACGGCACGCACGTACGGGCTGATCGGACTGCCCACCAACACCACAGATCCGGCTGAGCCATCTGGATCGAGATAGTCCGCCAGCCGGTTGAAGACAGACGTCCAACCCTGGTTGTGGTCGTCGCGGATGGCCGCATCGGGGAAGCCGGTGTGGCGCATGTGCAGCTGCGTGCCGCCGTCTTTCTCGGTCAGCGTCACCTCGATCAGCGTGGTGCGCGCAGCGAGGTCGCCTTCGCCATCCCAGGCCCAGGTGTAGGCGAGGAACTTGGGCCGCTCGATCACCTGGTAGGTGCCGCTGGAGCCGTGCACGGTGCCGTCCTTCTTCACCATGGTGACGCGGTAGCGTCCGCCCACTCGCACATCGGTCGCCACCTCGCCAACATGCAGGCCGCGTGGGCAGTGCCATGCGGCAAGCGCGGATTCGTCAGTGAAAGCATCGAACACTTTCTCCCGCGGCGCGCGGATGAAGCGGGTCATTTCCAGCTCGAACGTTGCAGCTTGGGTGCTCATGGCTTTTTCCTCGGTACACGTGGGGCGCCTTTGCCACGCTTCTTTGCATCGGCGCGATGGGTCTGTTCGACAAACTCAACCAGTCGATCCAGGCTGTCTTCCCAATGACGGCGATAGGCCTCCAGCCAATCGTGCGCGTCATGCATGGGCTCCGCCCGGAGACGGCAGATACGCCAGCGGGCGTCCACTTCCCGTGCGATCAGGCCGGCGCCTTCCAGCACGCGCAGGTGCTTGGATATGGCCGGTGCCGACATGTCGAAGGGTTCGCCCAGCTCACCGACGGTGGCGTCGCTCCTGGCCAGGCGGGTCAGGATGGCGCGTCGCGTGGGGTCGGCCAACGCGCTGAAGGTGAGCGACAAGCTGTCTTGGGTAGTGGCCATGGTCGTCAATTAACCACTTGGTTAATCGACAGTCAAGCACTTTTTTGTCGCGACGGCGTGAACGCGCGATCGATGCAAGCCGCGGGATGGCGCTGGCGGCCACGCGCCGCCAGCGCGGGTCGATCAGAACTTGTACGAGATCATCACGCGGTTATAGGTGAACGACTCATTGCCCGGATTGAGGTTGGCGATGCCGCCCACCGAGCGCTCCCAGCGGTCGCGCAACTGCAGGCCTTTGAGCACGCTGTCCATGTTGTAGATGATGTCGAAGTACAAGTCGTGGCTGGTGCCGCGTTCGACCGAGTCGTACTTCGCGTAGGCCGCCACCAACTGCAGCTTCTTGTCGAAGAAGTTGTATTGCGCCCGGCCCTTCCATGCGTGGCCCGGGCCGATTTCGACCAGGCCGCGAATCATCGACGTGGTGAACAGGGGATCGGTCGCGTAGTTGACCGTATACGGCGAGATGAGCGCGCCATTGCCGACCGCACCGGATTCGCCTTCGAGCTTGTTGTACGAGAAGTCGATGCGGCCGTCATAGATCGACGTACCGATGTCCGCACCCCACGCTTGGGCCTTCACCCGGTCGCCCCCCACGCCCACCAGCTTGGTATGGGTCTGCACGAGGATGTTGTCGCTGCTGCTGTTCTCTTCGAGCGCCTGTACGGCGATGAAGGGATTGAACGGCGTGCCGGTGGTGAACGTATAGCTGCCGTTGACGTAACCCATTCGCGCGAAGCGCAGGAAATCGTAGTACCAGGCTTCGCCCTTGAAACCGCCGGCGGTGTAGTTGGTGCCAGCGGCCCAGGTGCCGTTGGCTTCGGGCGCCGTCAGCGGCAGCGCGCCGTTATTGCCGTACATCGAATCGCCGCTGTATTTCGACGGGTAGTACAGGTTGTCGTCGTACATGCCGTTCGAGGTTCGACTCTTCCAGCTGAAGGTGCGGATGGCGAAGATGTTCCAGTCTTTCAGCGGCGTGAATTGCGCCAGCGCCGCGTTGTACGACGAAGGAATCACGCGCGAATCATTGCCGCCCATCCACGGCGTATTGAGGTACTGGTAACCGCCACGGAACAGAAACCAGTCGCGCTTGAACTGCAGATAAGCCTGACTCCAGGCACCCAGCGAACTGTTGGGGCCCATCAGCGAGGTGTCGACCTTGGCGGGGTTGTCGTCCTTGGTGCCCAACATATTCGCGGTCACGAACGAGCCGCCGACACTGAAGCCACCCCAGAACGCGCCGGTCTGTGCGTTGATCAATGCCGCCAGTGAGAGTGCATGTGCGTCGGGTGTAGCCGGCGTGTCGTACAGTCGGTCGAAGTCGTAGAGACGCAACTCGCCATCGACGTGGCCGTTGGTGAAGATGTCGTTGAAGCTATTGTTATTGCTATTGCCATCGGCATGCGCGCCGGTCGCGCATACGGCGAAGGCCAGGGCAACTGCCAGCTTGCTGCGCATGTGTTTCTCCCCACGTAAGCGCTCGGAAAAAACGGACGCGCGCGGCCAACCCGCCGGCGCTATCACCTCAGAGTGTAGACGGTTTATGACAGTGAGATGACAGCGCAGCAAGCTCTCTTTATGAGCATTTGCCATGACCACATGGACGTAAGTTCTTGAGCCTGCTCAGGTGGCGATGTGATGCAGATGGGGCACCGGTGCGCCACCAAATCGCAGCAGCCATTCGAAATCTCGTGCGACTGCCACATTGCTGAAACACTCCATCACATGGACGCGCGCGGCGACACCCATGCGGCGAGATAGCTCGGGGTCGCACATGGTCACGATCGCATCCCGCCAAGCGGCGATATCGCCTGGCTCGATCAGCAACCCGGTGACGCCATCTTCCATGGTTTCCGGAATGCCGCCGATGCGACTGCCTAGCACCGGTACCCCGCACGACTCTGCTTCGATGGCCACACGGCCAAACGTCTCCGGTTCCACCGAGGGAAAGGCGAGGAAGGAGAATGCCGGGCAATAGCGCGCCGTGTCGTCCACCCAACCGGTGAAGTGATGCCGCGTCGCCGCACCGCCCTGCTCGGCCATGCCATGCAGCATGTGTTCTTCCGGACCATTACCTACCCACAGCACGTGCAGGCGCGGTTCTCTGGCCATGGCGGCATTGGCAGCCTGCATGAGTTGCGCAACACCCTTGCCGCCGTGCATGCGTCCGGCGTAACCCATCACCACGGCGTCTTCGGGTATGCCAAATTCGCGACGCACCTGCGCCTGCCGCTGCGGATCGGGACGATAGAGGTTGGTGTCGACCGGGTTATATGAGATGTGCACGAGATCCGGCGGCACGCCTCGCGCGAGGTAAGCATCTCTGGCGTATTCAGATACAGCGATGAAGCGCTGCGCCAATCGCGGCACGCCATACTCGGACAACTTGCTCATGCGCGGATTGCGATGGCGGAACAAGGCCACCGGCGTACCGGTGAGGCGACCGCAGACGATCAAGGGCCAGTATTCCTTGCCGAAGTTGCCCACCAGCCAGTCGGGCGCGAATTGCGCGATGCGATGAAGCACGGTGGCATAGCCGCGCACATCGAACGCATTGCGGAATGTGCTGGGAAAGGTGGCAATACCGGCCGATTGCATCCCTGCGCCGATCAGGCCATGGCGGGACACGATGCTTTCCACCTGATGCCCGGCCTGCGACAGCGCACGCGCCAAGGCCACGAAATGCGTGGCAGCTCCCGTGTTCTCGGGATTGGTTCCAACGAAGAGCAGCTTCATGCGCGTCGATCCTCATAACCGGTGAGGACCTTGGCTGCCACCTGCGGCAACACGTGATGGCGCGCCACCTGGATGCGCGGCAGGCGCCACAGATCGATCGTCGCGCTGGCACTCGCGCGCCCGCGATCCGTCGTCGTCGCGGCGACATAACCTGCGTCGCGCGTGGCATCCACCGCTCGATCGTCGTAATCGCCGTACGGGTAGCAGAACTGTGTCACGCCGACGCCGAGGCGATCTTCCAGCTCGGCCTTGCTGCCATGGATCTCGTCGCGCTGCTGTTGATCCGTGCACTGGCTCAGGCGCACATGCGTGCGCGAGTGCGCGCCCACCTCCATACCGCCGTCATGCCACGCGCGCAGTTGCTCGACGGACATCAGCGGCTTGCGGATACCGAGCTTCTCGCCGTCCCAGGCGTTGTACTGCCCGAGGTAACCACTCACCGCATAGCATGTGGCGGTGAAACCATGGCGACGCAGCGTGTCCAGCGCGGATTCGAGATTGTCGACGTAGCCATCGTCGAGGGTCAGTACGGCCACCTTGCCTGTGCGCTCACCGCGCAGGTAAGGCATCGCATCGGACATCGACAGGCCGCGATAGCCCAGCGCTCGCAGCATGGCCATCTGTCGCGAGAACTTGGCGGCCGATACATAGAGACTGCGGTAGACATCGATGCCGTCGGGCACCGACGCAATATTGTGATACATCAAGATGGGGAGTTTCACGACGCGCCTTCGGATGAAGTAACAGGGAAAGTCTGTGTCCCTGTTACTCCGCGAGAGCTGCAGCCACCTTTCGCTTGCTTGCACCGACTTGTCGCTTCACACAGCGTTTTAACTGCGTACGTCTGTAACTTACAAAGGACTTTCGCGAGCATGAAGCGCGGCTGTCTAGCGCGTGCTCGGCGCGTCGAACGATGGACGTCCATCTCGCATGAGACGGAGCGCTGCAAGCAAAGCGATGGTTCGTTGTTTCGAAAGATCCAACGAACGGCGCGTCGCAATCTTTACGCGATTTATATGCCGCACGCGGCTGGGCGATATCGATTCTTTACGAATCGCCTGACGACAATATCGACATGGCGATCCACACAAACCGCTCCCGCGCTATCGGATGGCGAACTGCCGGCATGGTGCTGTCGGGCCTGCTGTTCGTGCTCTCCATCGTTCAACTGATCTTGCGACCTGGCGATGACGCAGCTGTATGGCGCGGCCTCGCCCTGTCGTCGCTTTATCTGTTGATATGCCTCAGTCAGCGCCGCCTGTTCGCCCCTGCGCGAACGCGACACAACCGGCGACTGCGTTAGCAGGAACTCACGCTGTAAGCGGATTCGTCCCATCGGCGTTCTCGATACGGCCAGTGGTCGCATCGGCGTGCCGGCATGTCGGTGAGATCAGGAAGGCTTGCAGCCGGGCGGCCGCAGGTCGGGTGAGCGGGCAGCAACCATGCACCTGCGGCACCGGTTGCAAACCTTCCTGATTTCGTCGCATCGAAAGCGGCGATGACGTGGCGCAAAAAATGCGCTCTTGCGGGCAACGCCGTGCGCTTGGACAGGGTCCATCACCAACCCACCCAAACGCAGACCCCCGGCCAGCCCCCGCAAGAGCGCACTCTTTGAACCACGCCATCAGCCCAGCGTGTAGGGACCGCCACGCTCCAGCGCACGTCGATACGCCGGACGCTGCTGCACGCGCTTCACAAACGCGGCGATGTGCGGAAGCTTGCTGCGCAGTCCGCTGCGCGCCATGGCTGCCTCCATCGGAAAGCTCATCTGTATGTCCGCCGCGCTGAATTCACTGCCGACGAACCAGCCGGTCTGCGCCAGTTCGTTGTTGACGTAATTCAGATGCAAGGCCAGCTGCGGATCGACAAAGGTCGACTGCAGCCTGTTGGCGATCTGCCTCGCGATGGGCCTGGCGAAGAACGGCATCGGCGCCGAGGCAATACGCGACGCCACCAGCTTCAGCAGCAGCGGCGGCATGGCCGAGCCTTCGGCGTAATGCAGCCAATACGTAAAGCGGAGGCGCTCAGGCATATCGGGCAGCGGAGCCAGTCGACCGGTGTCGTAACGGTCGACCAGGTATTCAATGATGGCGCCCGACTCCGCCAGGATCTGCCCGTCGTCTTCGACCACCGGCGATTTTCCCAAGGGATGGATGGCGCGCAATGCCGGCGGCGCCAGCATGGTCTTGGGATCACGCTCGTACTTGCGCAGCTCATACGGCACATCCAGCTCTTCCAGCAGCCAGAGCACACGCTGGGAACGGGAGTTGTTGAGATGGTGGACGATGAGCATGGGTGCCGCCAGCGAGGTGAAAATCGGAGGCTAGCATGGCGGTGGATGGCCGGGTGTGCGGGAGAGCGCGGTGGCAGCAGTGAACAGAGTCCGTCGAATCGCTGCGCCGATGCTCGGTGACCAGGGCTTGTCTGTGGGAGCGCACCCTGTGCGCGACCGCCACGCCTGGGTGTATCGCTCCGTAGGCTTGTCGCGCACAGGGTGCGCTCCCACAAAGGACCGATCAGCGGCTTTGATGCGACAGCCGCGACGTACCCCTTGTAGGAGCGCACTTGTGCGCGACCGCGGCGCTGGGATGTATCGCTCCGTCGGCTGGTCGCGCACAAGTGCGCTCCTACAAGGGCGCCGCGTGGCCCAGCAACGTCGCGCGTTGTTCGGCTCTTGATCCCCGGGGTCCCCGTATGACGCGGCGGGCGGGTGGAGGAAAGCCCGAAGGGTGGCCGCAGGGATGCGGCCGGCCTCCGGCAGGAGGACGGAAGCCCGCGGCAGGCGAGCCAGATCGCGGTATCGCGACAACCGAACACCGAGGCTCTGGATGACCAGCCATCCGGCTGTTGAAGAGCGCTTCCGGCCTGCGCCGGGATGACAAAAAAAGCCGCCCCGATTGGAGCGGCTCTCTCAGAACCTGACCTTGTCCCACCCCTTCACCAACAGAAGAGAAAAAAGGCCAATCACATATTCCGCCGATACTCCCCACCCACGTCATACAACGCATGACTGATCTGCCCCAGCGAGTTGTACTTCACCGCCTCGATCAACTGCTCAAACACATTGCGCCGATCACGCGCCGTCTCCTGCAGCACCTTCAGGCTCTCCGGCGCCAGCTCATTGCGCGCCTTGCCAAAGGCCAGCACGTTGTCGATCTGCTGCCCTTTCTCGCCCTCGGTGGAACGGATGAGCTCGATCTCGGTGGCGATCTCGCCGCCGTGGTCCTTGGGCAGGAAGGTGTTCACGCCGATCAGCGGCAGGCTGCCGTCGTGCTTCTTCTGCTCGTAGTACATCGACTCTTCCTGGATCTTGCCGCGCTGGTACATGGTGTCCATCGCGCCGAGCACGCCACCGCGCTCGCTGATCGCCTCGAACTCCTTGTACACCGCCTCTTCGACGATGTCGGTAAGCGCATCCACGATGTGGCTGCCCTGCCAGGGGTTCTCGTTGAAGTTGAGGCCCAGTTCCTTGTTGATGATCATCTGGATCGCCACCGCGCGACGCACGCTCTCTTCGGTCGGGGTGGTGATGGCTTCGTCGTACGCATTGGTGTGCAGGCTATTGCAGTTGTCGAACAAGGCATACAGCGCCTGCAGCGTGGTGCGGATGTCGTTGAACTGGATTTCCTGCGCGTGAAGCGAACGGCCCGAGGTCTGGATGTGGTACTTCATCATCTGGCTGCGCGCGCTGGCGCCGTAGCGCTCGCGCATCGCGCGGGCCCAGATGCGGCGTGCCACGCGGCCGATCACGGTGTATTCCGGATCCATGCCGTTGGAGAAGAAGAACGACAGATTCGGCGCGAAATCGTCGATGCTCATGCCGCGCGCGAGATAGTACTCGACGATGGTGAAGCCGTTGCTCAGCGTGAAGGCCAACTGGCTGATCGGGTTCGCGCCGGCTTCGGCGATGTGATAGCCGGAGATCGACACCGAATAGAAGTTGCGCACCTTGTGGTCGACAAAATACTGCTGGATGTCGCCCATCATGCGCAGCGCGAACTCGGTGGAGAAGATGCAGGTGTTCTGCGCCTGGTCCTCTTTGAGGATGTCCGCCTGCACCGTGCCGCGCACGTTCTGCAGAGTTTCTTCCTTGATGCGCGCGTAGGTGTCCGCATCCACCAGCTGGTCGCCGGTGATGCCGAGCAGGCCGAGGCCCAGGCCTTCGTTGCCCTTGGGCAGCTCGCCCGAATACTGCGGACGGCCGTTCGGGAACATCGAGGCGATCTTCTTGTCAGCCTCAGCCCAGCGCGCCGGGTCTTCCTTCAGATACTTCTCGACGTTCTGGTCGATCGCGGTGTTCATGAACATCGCGAGGATGATCGGCGCCGGCCCGTTGATGGTCATCGACACGGAGCTGCTCGGCGCACTGAGATCGAAGCCGGAGTACAGCTTCTTCATGTCATCGAGCGTGGCGATATTGACGCCGGAATTGCCGATCTTGCCGTAGATGTCCGGACGCGGCGCCGGGTCTTCGCCGTACAGCGTCACCGAGTCGAACGCCGTGGACAGGCGCGTGGCCGCACCGCCCTGGCTCAGGTAATGGAAGCGGCGATTGGTGCGCTCGGGCGTGCCCTCGCCCGCGAACATGCGGGTGGGATCTTCACCCGTGCGGCGATACGGATAGACACCGCCGGTATACGGGTAATAGCCGGGCAGGTTCTCGCGCATCAGGAAGCGCAGCAGGTCGCCCCAGTCCTTGGTCTTGGGCGGCGAGACCTTCGGGATCTTCTGGTGGCTCAGCGATACGCGGTAGTTCTCCACGCGGATCACCTTGTCGCGCACCTTGTATTCGTTGACCTCGTCGGTCACCGACTTGTAGCGCTTGGGCCAGTCGTGCAGCAGGTGGATCGCTTCGTGGCTGAGCTCCTTGATCGCCGCGTTGTAGCGCTGGCGCAGGGTCAGCAACGTACGATCGGCGCCCTCTTCGTGCAGCGCCTCGGATTCATAGCGGGCCAGCTCGCGCGGCAGGTGCGTATCGCCCAGTTCCTTCAGCGATTCGTAGTAGTGCTGGGCTTTGCTGGCGAACTCCGCCTCGTGCTCGATCTCTTTGTTGATGCCGCGACCCTGCTCGGCGATCTCTGCAAGGTAGCGCACGCGGCTACCCGGAATGAGCACGGTGGCGCGCGGCTCCTTCAGCGTGGTGTCGAGCTTGGGCGTCCACTTCTCCGCCGGCAGGCTGAGCTTCTCGCGCATCAGGCGGCACAGATTGCTGAACATCCAGGTCACGCCCGGATCATTGAACTGGCTGGCGATGGACGGATACACCGGCACCTGTTCGTCGGTGAGCGTGAACGCGGTGCGGTTGCGCTTCCACTGCTTGCGCACGTCGCGCAGCGCGTCTTCCGCGCCGCGCTTGTCGAATTTGTTGAGCACGATGAGCTCGGCGAAATCGAGCATGTCGATTTTCTCGAGCTGGCTCGCCGCGCCGTAATCGCTGGTCATCACATAGGTGGGGAAATCCACCAGGTCGACGATCTCCGAATCGCTCTGGCCGATGCCCGCGGTTTCGACGATCACGAGGTCGTACGGCTGCGCCTTGAGGAAATCGATGCAATCGCGCAGCACGGCGCTGGTCGCAGCGTGCTGGCGGCGCGTGGCCATCGAGCGCATGTAGACGCGATGGCTGCGCAGGGAGTTCATGCGGATGCGATCGCCCAGCAGCGCACCACCGCTACGGCGACGCGTCGGATCCACCGCAAGCACGGCGATGCGCATCTCGGGGAAAGCGTGCAGGAAGCGCAGCAGCAGTTCGTCCACCACCGAGGACTTGCCCGCGCCACCGGTACCGGTCACGCCGAGCACCGGCGTGTGCTTGCCGGCCATCTTCCACTGCTTGCGCAGGTGTTCCAGTTCGGCCTCGGCCAGCTCGCCTTCTTCGATGGCCGACAGCACGTGGCCCACGGCGATCTCATTGCTGATGTCGACCATCGGCGTGACGACGCTGGCTTCTTCTTCCTTCGCGCGCTTCACCGCGGCGGCGCGCGTGCGCAGCATCACGTCTTCGATCATCTCGGTGAGGCCGAGCTTCATGCCGTCGTTCGGGTGATAGATGCGCTCGACGCCGTACGCCTGCAGCTCGCGGATTTCTTCCGGCGTGATGGTGCCGCCGCCGCCACCGAATACACGGATGTGCGAGGCATGCTGTTCCTTCAGCATGTCGACCATGTACTTGAAGTACTCGACGTGGCCGCCCTGGTAGGACGACAGCGCGATCGCATCGGCGTCTTCCTGCAGCGCGGCGCGTACCACGTCTTCCACCGAGCGGTTATGACCGAGATGAATGACCTCGGCGCCTTGCGCCTGGATGATGCGACGCATGATGTTGATCGCAGCGTCGTGGCCGTCAAAAAGACTGGCGGCGGTGACGAAGCGCAACGGGCGGCTTTCCGCGTGGGCGGCGCTGGCAGAAACGTGCTGGGCGGGGGAACTCATGGGGACTCCGGGACTGCGGGTGCGTCGGACCCACCATTTTAATGGATGGTTGCGTTTGGAACATGTTGCGGCGCGGAGGGGCGCTGATTGGCAACGGTTTTCGGGGTTTGGGCGACAACCGTGCGCAGAGGTATCGTGAGAGGTCTGTCGCGCACAGGGTGCGCTCCCACAACAGGCGACCGCCTCCTGTGGGAGCGCACCCTGTGCGCGACGGGCGCCTCAATCGACTCCAAACGGCAGGTTTGGCGAAGACACCACGCGCTCCCCGACGCTCTCGCCTCGCAGAAATGCCAGCGACGCCTCGATCACCTCGGGCGCATCGAGCACTTTGTGATGCCCCAGCCCCTGCGTGGTGAACAGACGGGCGCCGCGCCAATGGCGTGCATAGCGCTCGCCTTCTGCCCATGGCACGTCGTGGTCGTCCAGGTCATGCACGATCAGGCCGGGCTGACCGAGCGACGGCAGATGGCGATGCACCTGCAGATCGTGAATATTGATGCCGGTCATGGCCTCCAGCCCGTCATGCAGGCGGCCGCTCAGATGTTGGCCCAGGCGCACGAATTGGGTGAAGCGCTGCGTGGCCGCCACCGGATCGGCGGCGGGCGCGATCAGGATCAGCTTCTTTGCATGCCAAGCCTCACCCTGGGCCATCGTCGCAGCCGCACCGCCCAGCGAATGGGCGATGGTGAGCGCCGCGTTGCCAAAGTGACGGCCCACTTCGCGCACGGTCTCGATGAAATCGGGCAAGGTGCAATGGCGGCCATCGCTCAGGCCATGCCCTGGCTGATCGAACGCCACCAGCGCATAGCCCATCTCGCGCAAGGGTTCGATCCAGGGCAGATAGCGCAGGCCAAAGCTTGACCAGCCATGCACCAGCAACACATAGGGCTGGCGCGACGGATCACCCCATACATAGGTGGCGATGCGCTTGCCATGCACGTCCAGCTCGCCGCGCTGCATGTCCTGATCCGGCCTGGCCGCCTGCGCGCGTGCTCGGCTGCTGGCGAAGGGCGTCACGAAGATGCGCACCGCGCCTTTGACCGCGCGCTTCGGCGCGATGCGACTGCCCAGTGCAAAACCGGCGCGCACGACGCCCAGTTTGAAGGCGCCGGGCCCGCGGCGGTGAGGCTTGGCCGAAGTGGTTTGGCGGTTCATGGCGTGACACTCCGCGCAGCGCGAGGGCTGTAGCTGTTGATGAGGCGCTCGAAGCCCGCCAGCGTGTGCCGGCGCGCTTCATCGAAACCGAACAGGGCCGCGTCGTGATGCAGGCCCAGCATGAGTGCGTAGATCTCAAAGGCCAGCTGAGGAGCGTCGGTGTCGTCGCTCAGCTCGCCGTTTGCCACGGCATGTTCGATGGCGCGGCACATCTCCTGCCGCCAGCCCGATTGCTGCTTGATCACCACATCGCGCAAGGCGCCCTCGCGGCCGTCATATTCACTCGCCGCGGTGAGCAGCACGCAGCCGCTCTGGTATTCCTGCGCCCACGCCACCCAGTTGGTGACAATGGCGCGCACGCGGGCAAGGCCGCGCGGCAGTTTCAGCGCAGGCCATTTCACGTTCTGCAGAAACCGCAGCTGCCCGGTTTCCAGGACGGCCAGCTGGAGCTCCTCGCGCGACCCAAAGTGCGCAAACAAACCGCTCTTGGACATGCCCACGTCTGCCGCCAGCGATCCGATGGACAGCCCTTCCAGGCCGTCGCGGCGCGCCATGTCGTAGGCGTGATCGAGGATGAGTTCGCGCGTGGCGGCGCGTTTGCCGAGGGTCGTAGCGTTCATGGACAATAAAATAGCACGATCGTTCGTTCTTTTCGCGTCAAAAATCTGAATGGATCGCAGCGATTTGCCCGCGCGAACCTGAACGAGCCCGGCGGCGACGGTCAACAAGGCAAGGAAATACGCCGTTCCCCGTCGTGAGGCCGCGGGGTGCGGCCGTCAACCAAGGAGACTTCATCATGCTGAGCATTACCCGCAAACTCGCCCTGCTCGCCGCTCTTGGCGTCGCCAGCGCGGGCGCCATGAGCTATGCCCCGACCGCCACGGCTGGCGTGGATGTCTCCGTCGGCATTGGTGTCGCACCGCCGCCGCCGCGTTACGAGGTCGTGCCGCCGCCGCGCGCGGGTTATGTGTGGGCGCCGGGTTACTGGCGCTGGGATGGCGGTCGCCACGTCTGGATGGGCGGCGCCTGGGTCCGCGCCCGCCCTGGTTACGTCTATCACCAGCCGCACTGGGAACACGCCCGCGATGGTTGGCGCATGCATAACGGTTACTGGGGCCGCTGATTTTCAGCTTCGTGCGGGCGGCGCAATGCCGCCCGCTTCCCAACCAGAGTGCTCGTCCAAAGTGAGCGCGCCGCCCGCACCCGGGCGATCGCAAGTATTTGCCACGAAAGAGAAAAACCTGCGACGGCGTGAAAGCTGATGCACAGCCTTGCGCGTCATGGTTCCGCGCCGCAGCTCCCTTCATTCAAACAGAGAGGCCATTCATCCATGTCGATGTCTACGACGATTCGTTTCGCCGCACTCGCCACCGTCATCATGCTGGCCAGCGGCTGCGTGGTTGAACAACCCGCGCCGCGCCGCCGCCCCGTCATTGTCGAACAACCCGCGCCGGCCCCTGGCTACGTCGAAGTGATTGCCCCGCAGGCGCCGCCGGCCGTAGTGATCGAAGAAGAACCCGCCCCGCGGCCTGGCTATATCTGGGCCCGCGGATACTGGCACTGGAACGGTCGCAAGTACGTCGCCATGCACGGGCATTGGGAGCCGGCGCGTCCGGGCTATCACTATGTGCACCCGCACTATGTGCAGCGCGGCGACGGCTGGCACCTCAGCGTAGGCGTGTGGGCACAGGGCTAAGCGGCAACCGCCGTGGCGACGCCGTTTCGCAGGCGTCTGCGCTTGGTTCGCAAGCCCGTACGGCCGCGCTTTGATGCGCCGCGGCACCAGTGTTCCCCCGCCGCGTATTAGAATTGGGAACTCGATTCATCGCCCCAGCCCTGCTGGGGCGTTTGAGTTTCAGGCGTTTTCAGCCTTGGCGGGTCCGCGCTGCACCGTACCCGCCGCCATTCCGGCGTGCCGTCCCCGGGCACACAACTTGGAGTTTCCGTTCCAATGATTTTCGAAACCATCGCCAAAACGGGTCACGAAGAAGTCGTCTTCTGCCATAACAAGGACGCTGGCCTGAAGGCCATCATCGCGATCCACAACACGGTGCTGGGCCCTGCGCTCGGCGGTCTGCGCATGTGGCCGTACAAGACCGAGCAGGACGCGGTGAATGACGTGCTGCGCCTGTCGCGCGGCATGACCTACAAGAACGCCGTGGCCGGCCTGAACCTGGGCGGTGGCAAGGCGGTGATCATCGGCGATCCGAGCAAGGACAAGTCCGAGGCGCTGTTCCGCGCGTTCGGCCTGTTCGTCAACTCGCTCAATGGTCGCTACATCACCGCCGAAGACGTCGGCATCGACGTCAACGACATGGAATACGTGTTCCGTGAAACCGAATACGTGACCGGCGTGCACCAGGTGCACGGCGGCTCGGGCGACCCGTCGCCGTTCACCGCGTTCGGCACGCTGCAGGGCCTGATGGCCGCGCTGCAGGTCAAGCACGGCAACGAAGACGTGGGCAAGTACAGCTACGCCGTGCAGGGCTGCGGCCACGTGGGCAGCGAGTTCATCAAGCTGCTGCGCGAACAGGGCGCCAAGGTGTTCGTCACCGACATCAACAAGGATGCCGTGCAGCGCTGCGTGGATGAGCTGGGCTGCGAAGCCGTGGGCCTGGACGAGATCTACGACGTCGACGCCGATGTTTACTCGCCGTGCGCCCTGGGCGGCACGCTCAACGACCAGACCATCGACCGCATCAAGGCCAAGATCATCTGCGGCGCGGCCAACAACCAGCTGGCCACCGACGCCATCGGCGACGAGCTGCAGCGTCGCGGCGTGCTTTACGCGCCCGACTATGCCGTCAACGCCGGCGGCGTGATGAACGTGTCGCTGGAAATCGACGGCTACAACCGCGAGCGTGCGATGCGCATGATGCGCACCATCTACTACAACCTGGGCCGCATCTTCGAAATCTCCAAGACCGAAGGCGTGCCGACCTACAAGGCGGCCGACCGTCTGGCCGAAGAGCGCATCGAAGCGATCGGCAAGATCAAGCTGCCGACCATGGGCCACCACGGTCCGCGCTTCGCTGGTCGCATGCGCGGTCAGTAAGTACTCGCGGCAGGTTTGAAGAAAACGCCGGCCTCGTGCCGGCGTTTTTTGTTGGCCCGCGACCACCTCCTGTGGGAGCGCACCCTGTGCGCGACTGCATGTCCGACAGGTTGTCGCACGCCCCGTCGCGCACAGGGTGCGCTCCCACAGGAAAGAGGCGGCATCGTATGCTGGCGTCATGCTCTCCTCCCTCGCCTACCGCTGGCGCCGCGTGCGCGGTTCCGACCGCTACGCCGAATGCCTGCGCGTCTTCCTCGCCTTAAGCGGCGCGGTGGCCTGGTGCTTTGGCACCGGACACATCGAAGCGGTGGTGTCGGTCCTGCTGGGCATCATCGCCTGTGCACTGGCCGAGACCGAGGACCACTGGCGCAGCCGCCTCACCACCTTGCTGCTCACGCTGGCCTGCTTCGCGTTCTCGGCGATGGCCGTGCAATGGTTGTTTCCCTACCCCGCGCTGTTTGCCATCGGCTTGCCGCTGTCCACCTTCGCCCTGGTGATGCTGGGCGCCGCGAGCGAGCGCTACGCCACGGTGGCTGGCGCGACGCTCCTGCTGGCGGTGTACACCATGATTGGCGCCGACCAGGCGGTCAGTGGCCCCTGGTGGTATCAGCCCGCCCTGCTCCTGGCGGGCGCGTCCTGGTATGGCGTGCTGTCGTTGCTGTGGAGTGTGCTGGCGCCGCAGCAGGCGCTACGCCTGTCGCTGGCGCGGTTGTTCGATGCGCTGGCCGATTGCATGGAAGGCAAGGCGGCACTCTTTACACCCGTCCACGGCGTCGATCGCGAAGCGATGCAATGGGCGCTGGCGATGCAGAACGAACGGGTGGTGGAAGCGCTCAACGACACGCGACTGATGCTGGTCGATCGCATCGGTGCACGCCGCCCCCGCGGCGCCATGGCCGCGCGACTGCAGATGTACTTCCTCGCGCAGGACATCCACGAGCGCATCAGTTCCGCCCATTACCCCTACGATGCGTTGGCCGAGGCCCTATTTCATAGCGACGTCTTGTTCCGCTGCGAACACCTGCTGCGGCTGGAAGCACAAACCTGCCGTCAGCGAGCCGAGGCGCTGCGTTTTCACACCAAGCCCACCGCCACGAACCGTGCCGACAGTGTCGCCACGGTGAGCGATCTGCACAGCGCGCTCGACGCGTTGCGCGAGCAAGCCAAACCACCACCGGCACATCTGCTGCGCGCGGTGGATGCACTGGTGCGCAATCTCGCTTCGATCCAGCAACTGCTGGCCAGTCATGCGCCGCATGGACTCAGCGGCAGTCGTTCGGAACGACTGCTGCAACACCCGGGTCCGCAGTCGATCACCGATGCGTGGGAACGCATCCGCATCCAGTTGACGCCGCGGTCGTTTCGCTTTCGCCATGGCGTGCGCCTCGCGCTGGCGCTGCTGGTGGGTTATGCGGTGCTGCTTGCGATGCATCCGCGGCATGGCTATTGGATCCTGTTGACCACCCTGCTGGTGTGCCAGCCCAGCTATGGCGCCACCCAGTTGCGGCTCGTGCAGCGCGTGCTGGGTACCGTCGTCGGTCTCGTGCTCGGCTGGGCCACGTTGAAGCTGCTGCCGTTCGGCCCATGGCAGATGCCGCTGGTGGTGCTGTCGGGCGTGATCTTTTTCGCGGCACGACTGCGCCGCTACACCACCGCGACAGCCGCCATCACGCTGTTCGTGGTGCTGTGCTTCAACCAGGTGGGCAGCGGTTACGACGTGATGTGGCCGCGCCTGCTGGACACCTTGATCGGCACGGCCATCGCCGCGCTGGCCATGCGTCTGGTACTGCCCGACTGGCAGGGACGCCGCTTCGACGAGGTGCTGTCCGATACCGTGCGTGGCGATGCGCGCTATCTCGAACAGATCATCGCGCAGTACGCCAGCGGTCGTCGTGACGATCTGAACTATCGCATTGCCCGTCGCGACGCGCACAACGCCAACGCCACGCTTAGCGCCGTCCTCGCCAACATGCTGCGCGAACCAGGGCGCCACAGCCGCGGCACGGAAAGCCTGCTGCGATTTCTGTCGGCGGCGCATACCTTGCTGGGGCAGCTGTCTGCGCTCGGCGCCAATCGCCAAATCATTGCATCGCCGGCAGCGCGCGACGCCGTGGTTCGCGCCGGTGACGCTGCGGTCAAGGCGCTGGCGCAACTGGGTGATGCGCTGGCCAACGGTCTCACGGCGCAGGTCACCACCGACGATGCCGCATGGCTGGAGCCCTTCGCCGCCAGCGCTGACGACGATGCAGCCCGCCTCGCGCTGGGCCAGCTTGCGCAGGTACTGGTCCAGCGCGACCGGCTTGCCGAGCTGGCGAATACACTCAATACCTCCGATGCCTGACCCCCGAGGGCTTGTGCGTCGCGCAACGGCTTGTTAAGGCCGCCGCGGTACCATGGAGATCTTCCGCAATTCCGGAGTTTGAAGGCATGCGTCCGTTTCCACTGGGTGAAGAGATCGATCTGTTGCGTGACAGCGTGCACGCGTTCGCCGAGAAGGAGATCGCTCCCCGCGCTGACCACATCGATCGCGAGAACCTGTTTCCCGCCGACCTGTGGCGCAAGTTCGGCGACATGGGCCTGCTCGGCATCACCATTCCGGAAGAATACGGCGGCACCGGCATGGGCTTCCTCGCGCACATGGTGGCGATGGAGGAAATCTCGCGCGCCTCCGGCTCGGTCGGTCTTTCCTATGGCGCGCACTCCAATCTGTGCGTGCAGAACATTTTCCACAACGGCAACGAAGCACAGCGTCGCAAGTACATCCCCAAGCTTTGTTCGGGCGAGTACGTGGGCGCGCTGGCGATGAGCGAACCGGGCGCCGGTTCCGATGTCGTCGGCTCGATGAGCTGCAAGGCGGAGAAGAAGGGCGACGTGTGGGTCGCCAACGGCTCCAAGATGTGGATCACCAACGGCCCCGATGCCGACGTGCTGCTGGTCTACATGCGCACGGCGCCGCGTCCGGCGGGCAGCCGCTGCATGACGGCCTTCATCGTCGAAAAAGGCATGAAGGGCTTCAGCACCGCGCAAAAGCTCGACAAGCTCGGCATGCGCGGCTCCAACACCTGCGAGCTGGTGTTCGAGGATTGCGAGATTCCGGAAGAGAACATCGTCGGCGAAGTGAACGAAGGCGTGCGCGTGCTGATGAGCGGCCTGGACACCGAGCGCCTGGTGCTCTCCGGCGGCCCCATCGGACTGATGCAGGCGGCGCTCGACATCTCCCTGCCCTATGTGCGCGAGCGCAAGCAATTCAACGCACCCATCGGCACGTTCGGCGTGATGCAGGCAAAGATCGCCGACATGTACACCGCACTGCAGAGTTCGCGCGGTTTTGCGTACATGGTCGCCCAGCAGTTCGACCACAACGTAAAGTCCCGCATCGACCCCGCCGCGTGCCTGCTCAATGCATCGGAGAACGCGGTAAAGGTGGCGCTGGAAGCGATCCAGACCCTCGGCGGCAACGGCTACATCAACGAGTTCCCGGCAGGCCGCTTGTTGCGCGATGCAAAGCTCTATGAAATCGGCGCAGGCACCAACGAAATCCGCCGCATGCTGATCGGCCGCGAGTTGTTTCACGGCAAGGAGTGACAGCTGGGATTTGCGAAAAGGCAGTCCCACTTCCCGACGGGAAGTGGGTGAAGTGAAGTGCATGGAGTTACCGGGGCTGTTGTAGGAGCGCACCTTGTGCGCGACCAGCCTACGGAGCGATACACCCCAGCGCGGCGGTCGCGCACAAGTGCGCTCCTACAAGGGAGCACCCGCGCCGTGGCTCACGGTTTCAACCATGCGAGCCGCTTGCCTGTGGGAGCGCACCCTGTGCGCGACAAACCTACGGAGCGGTACACCACAGCGTGGCTGTCGCGCACAGGGTGCGCTCCCACAGACAAGCAGGCGTGGCAGAGTGAATGAGCGATGCCTAAGGCCGATGCGCAGCGAGGCCTCGCTTTAAGTCCTCAGCGATTCGGGCGCGTTGCGCAGCGCTTGGAAGTATCCCCTGTGTACCCTCGGAGGTTGTCCCTCAACGACGCACCTCAAGCGTTCGGGCTTATCCCAACACGATGCTGCGGGCGTTATCAGGCCATTCTCTTTGGGTTACTTTTCTCTTGGGCCAGCAAGAGAAAAGTGACTCGGCTGCCGGCAGGCAGTCGAAACGCCCGCCGCGTAGGCGGCACGCCGGCGGTAACGCGTCAACCAGAAACCGAGACTCTGGATGACCAGCCATTCGGCTGCTGAACAGCGCCTCCCGCCTGCGCCGTGATGACGAGATCGAACCGTTCCCGCGAGCACCCGCCCCTCACCCCAACCCTCTCCCCGACGGGGAGAGGGAGAGAGAGCTACGTCAGAAATTCAGCCGATAATTGAGCATCCCCATCATCCCCTGGCTGTTCTGCCCAAAATACTGATCCATCCCAAACTGCAGGCTAGAACGCGCCGACATCGTCCAGTCGAGCGACAAGCCCACCTGCCCTTCATAGCGCGACAACCCCACGCCACCGACAGGCGCCCACTGGTCAACACCAGTGAAGCTCGCGTCGAACACGTCACCATGCATGGCAAAGGCCTGCTGCCATTGCGCGCGCGCCTGAAGGCCGAGGCTGCCGCCACCGGCGAGCGACCAGGTATGACCCGCACGCACGCCGAAGCCGGCCTGCCAACGCTCCACATCCTGCTCGCCGCTCTTCAGGCCGAAGCCGTAGCCGCCCAGTTCATTGAAGCCATCGCGCTGGATGTGCGCGTACTGCATGTTGGCGTAGGGCGTGATCTGGATGCCGCCGAACGAGGTACGCAGGCCGCTTTCGCCCTAAGCCACGGTGTAGCGGCCGTTGGTATCGCTGGCCACGCCTGACACGTCGCTGCCGAGCTCAAGGTGACGGCGCATATTCTCCCGGTACGTGCCGTAACCGAGTCGACCCATGCTGTACCAGTTGTCCTGCATGACGCCGCCGTAGAGCATGCCTTCGACGGCATTGCTCTGGCCCTGGTCCGCGAATTCAGCGAGACGGCCCAGGCCCTGGCTCTGGCTCACGGCAAAACCCAGCACGCCGTTGCTGCCGAGCTTGCGGTCCTGGCCGGCCATCCATCCGCTGAGGTCGTAGCCCACGTCGCCGTAGCCGCTGCGGCTCATGCTGCCGTGGTAACCCAGCGTCTGCGCCCAGCCGCCGGTCGTGCGCGTATCGACCAGCCCGTCGAAATGATCCGACAGCGCACGCGTACCGGCATCGATCGCTTCGAAGGTCATCGCCGCACTGGCGGCGTGCAGCTGGCCCGAAAGGCTTTCCAGCGACTGCTGCAAGGCCGCGGTGGTCTGCGTCTGCTGCAGGCTGGCTGCGCCATGCATGAAGTCCGTGCCTACCGGCGTGCCGCCGATCGGTGGCGTGCCCTGCCCCAGCTGGGAGTTGATTGCGCCAAAGGCATTGTCGACGCGCTGTGCAGCACCATACGAAGCGGTGGTGTAGGTCATGCCATTGACGGCACTGGCCTGCACCTGGGTCACGTTGAGCCACGCGCTGTTGCTGTCGTAGTTGAGCGTGGCCGCGAGCAGCACGCCGGAGGCCACATCCAGCCCGGTGAACTGGCCCGTGAGTCCACCCTTGGCGGTGAGCACGTTGGTGTGCGAGTTGGCCACATAGCCTTGCATGGCGCCAATCACATAAAGATTGCCGCCAACGAGCACGGCCTGGCCATCGATATTGAGCGAACGCCCCAACTCCAGCGCGAGTCGACCGGTTTGGCCGTCCGTGGCAGTGAAGCCCTGGTAGTAGCTGCCGCTGATATGTACGTCACCGCCGGCCACCACCAGCGTGCCCAGGTTCTGGACGTCCGCACCGAAGCTGTGCGCGCCGCTCATGATCGCATCGACATGGTCGATGTAGAGGTTGCCGGCAATCGACGGTGCAACCAGCGCACCGTGCTCGATGAACGTGTCGCCGGTATAGCTCGGGTCCTGAGTCAGCGTCAGCGTGCCGGTGCCGTCTTTGGTCAGACCGCCGCTACCACTGATCGCATTGCCCCAGGTGGAGTTGATGTTGAGCGTGACGTCGAAGTTGCCCCAGTCGAACTTGGCCGGACCCAGGATGGCCTTGCCCACGTCGAGCTCGCCATAACCGAAGGTGGAGTCCACGCCTGGCGCACCCAGATCGTCCGCCGTGCCCAGCAGAGTCTGGCGCACCTGGTCGTTGGTGAAGTACGGGAACGCCTGCCACACCACCGCTGCCGCACCGGATACGGCAGGCGCAGACAGCGAAGTGCCTTCGACGATCCAGTAAGTCTGGTTGCTGGTGGTGTCGTCCTTGCCGCTGACAACCACGTTGCCCGGCGCGGCCAGGCAGTAGTTCATGGCCACGCCGCACTTGTTCGAATAACTCGCCAGCTGCGTGGGGTTGCTGCTGTCCAGGGCGACGACGGCCAGCCAGCCTTTCTGCAGATCCTCCGCGCCCGGCATGCTGGGCAGCGCGGCGATGGTGCTGGGATTGGGCAGTGAATCATTGCCTGCCGCAAACACCACCAGGCCGCCGCCGTTGACGAACGGCGCGTACGCATCGTGGAAGCCCTTGGTCGTGGCGGTGTCGCTCGCGTCCCAGGTAATGCCACCCCAGGAGTTGTTCATCACCTTCACGCCGGCATTGATCAAATCCTGATTGATGTAACCGAACGGCACGGCATCCTGCCCCGATACCGTGGACGGCGGCGTCGATCCGTCATCGTCGGGCGCCTTGTCGGAGATGATGCGTGCCGACACGAGGCTGGCGCCCGGTGCAATGCCGCCCGCGAATTTGCCGAAGGCGCTGCCGGCGGCAATTTCCGAAACCCAGGTACCGTGGCCGACGACATCGTCCACCGACAGGTTGTTGGTCGCCGGGTTGATATAGGTCAATTCCTGGGTGACCTTGCCCGCCAGCGCCGGGTGGTTGCGCATGATGCCGCTGTCGACCACGCCGATGGTCACGCCTGTGCCAGTGAAGCCGGCACTGCGGGCGGCATAGGTATTGGTCAGCGACAGCTGCGCATCGAGCGGCGGCTGCGTGAGCGGCGGCGTGGTGGGCGGCGTGGTGGGCGGTGTTGTTGGCGGTGGCGTGCTGCCACCCGACCCTGGACCCGTGGGCGGAGAGTAACCCGATCCAGGCGGTGAATAACCCGGCCCCGGTGGTGTATAGGCAGGGGCCGGCTTCACATTGCCGTTGCCGCCGCCACCGCAGGCACTGAGGCCCAGCGCCATCCATACCAATACGGAAACCTGGCGGAAACGCATTCCGCCCAGACCACTCTCCATTGTTCCCCCTGCGCCCCCTTAGGGCATCCCTTGCATCCATGGCGCGGCGGCCTGTTACCTGGACTCCGCCAGCACCTCCCTGACTAATCTTCGCACAACATGGTGCGAAAAATTCCTAGAGGTTCACAGGATGAAAAAGCCCGCATCGCAGCGATGCGGGCCGGTAGAACCGCGCCTCATTCGGGGTCAGAACGACAGGCGATAGGCCAGCGTGTCCATCCTGCCGTGCTCATGCTCGGCGACGTACTGATCCATTCCCAGCGACAGGCGGGAGCGATGCGAGATCGCCCAGTCCACACTCAGCCCGGCCTCGCCGCCATAGCGGGACAGGCCGATGCCACCGACCGGCGCCCATTGATTGAGCACTGCAAAACTCGCATCAAGCACATCGCCGCGCATGCTGAAGGCGCGCTGCCAAAGCATGTGCGCCTGCACGCTCAAGCTGCCGCCGCCCGGCAACGACCAGTCGCGGCCCGCGCGCAGGCCGGCGCCTGCCTGCCAGCGCTCGATCGTCTGCGACGCGGCTTTCAATCCGAAGCCGGCACCGCCGAGTTCGTCGAAACCATCGGTGCGGATATTGGCGTATTGCAGATTGGCATATGGCGTTATGCGCACACCGCCCCACTGCATCCGGTAGCCGCTTTCGCCATAGGCAATGTCGTAGGTACCGTTGGTATCGCTGGCGACACTTTCCACATCGCTGCCCAGCTCGAGATGGCGACGCATGTCCTCGCGATACGAGCCCATGCCCAGCCGTCCCATCGCATACCACTGGTTCTGTACGAAACCACCGTAAAGCATGCCTTCCACCGCGCGGCTGCGGCCCTGGTCGGCGAATTCGTCGAGGCGTCCCAGATCCTGGCTTTGGCTCACCGCAAAACCCATGACCCCATTGCTGCCCACGCGGCGATCCTGGCCGGCCATCCAGCCGTTAAGGTCATAGCCCACGCTGTTGTAGCCACTGCGATTCATGCTGCCGTAGCTACCCAGCGTCTGCGTCCAGCCGCCGGCGGTATAGACCTCGCCCAGCTGGTCGAAGCGTTGCGATAGCGCACGCGTCCCTGCATCCATCGCATCGAAAGTCATCGCTGCGCTCGCCGCGTGCAGCTGGCCCGACAGTGAATTCAACGACTGCTGCAAGGCAGCGGTCGTTGCGGTTTGCTGCAGGCTTGCTGCGCCATTGATGAACGAGGTCGGCAGCGGATTGCCGGTGACGGTGGTGCCCGAGCTCACCTGCGTGTTGATCTGATTGAACGCGCCATCGATGCGCTGCGCGGCGCCAAACGAGGCCGGCGTATACGTCATGCCCGTCACCGCCGAGGCTTGCACCTGGGCCACGTTCAACCACGCGTCCGTGCTGTTGTAGTTGAGCGTGGCGCTGAGCAATACGCCGGTGGCCACGTCCAATGCGGAGAACGTGCCGGAGATGCCGGCCCTGGCCGTCAGCACGTCCGTATGCGCATTGGCCTGATAGCCCGAATTGATGCCCGTGACGTAAAGATCGCCACCGCTCAGCGTGGCCGCGCCACCGACCCGCAACGCCGAGCCCAGCGATACCGCCAGCCGACTGCCCGCCTGTTGCGCATAGTTGCCGGCCACGTTGACATCGGTACCGGCCACCGCCAGCACGCCGGCATTGGTGACTGATCCGGCTATCGATGGTGTACCGCTCAACACGCCTTGGGCGCCAATGCTCACGCTCGATGCCAACGATGCAGCCACCAGCATGCCGCCCTGCACCTGGGTCAAGCCGGTATAACTGGACGGCTGGGTCAGCGTCAGCGTGCCCGTGCCCTGCTTGATCAGGCCGCCGGCGCCGGAGATGGGATTGTTCCAGCTTGAGCTGCCGCTGAAGCTGACAGTGACGTCGCCCCAGTTGAATTGTTCCGGCCCATTGACCGCCTTGCCCACGTCGAGTTCGCCGTAGCCAAAGGTGGCGTTCGGCTGCGAGCCGCCCAAGGGATCGGCGGTACCGAGCAAGGTCTGGCGCACCAGATCGTTGTTGAAATAGGGGTAGGCCTGCCACACCAGGGCAGCCGCGCCGGAGACTTGCGGCGCCGCCAGCGAGGTGCCTTCGACAATCCAGTAGGTCTCGTTGGCCGTGCTGGTATCGCTCTTGCCGCTCACGATCACATCGCCGGGCGCGGCCAGGCAGTAGTTCATCGCGATGCCGCATCGGTTCGAATAGCTGTCCAATTGAGTGGGGCTGTTGCTGTTGATTGCCACCACGGTGAGCCAGCCCTTCGCCAGATCCGGCGCCAGGCTCGGCAGCGCCGCGATGCTGCTGGGATTGGCCTGCGAATCATTGCCCGCCGCAAACACCACCAGGCCGCCCCAGCTATTGATGAAGGTGTTGTACGCGTCGTGGAAACCCTGGGTGGTGGCGGTGTCGCTGGCGCTCCAGCTGATGCCGCCCCAGGAGTTGTTCATCACCCTGACGCCGTTGGCGATCAGATCGGCATTGACCTGGCCCAGCGGTATCGCATCGGACGAATTCACCGGCGCCGGTGGCGTGGAGCCATTATCGTCGGGCGCGCTGTCGTCGATGATGCGTGCCGACACGATGTTCGCGCCCGGGGCGATGCCGCCGACGAACTGGCCAAAGGGCTTGCCCGCCGCGATCTCGGCCACGTAAGTGCCGTGTCCGTTGACGTCATCGACCTTGAGGTTGTTGGTGGCGGGATTGACGTAGGTGAGTTCCTTGATCACGCGCCCCGCCAAAGCCGGGTGGGTGGAGGTCACGCCGGTATCGACCACGCCGATGGTGACGCCCGCCCCGGTGTAGCCGGCGGCGTGCGCAGCATTGGTGTTGGTGAGCGTCAATTGCGCATCGACCGGCGGTGGCGGCGCGGTGGAGGCCGGTGGCGGCGCCGGAGCCGGCGCGGGTGCCGGCGCGGGTGCCGGCGCGGGTGCCGGCGGCGAGGGTCTGGTGTTGCCACCACCGCCGCCTCCGCAGGCGCTCAGCCCCAGAGCCAGGCAGACCCATACCGCGCCACGACGGTACCGAAACCCCTGCATCACCGTATTCATAAGGCCCCCGCCCCACTGAATCACGTTCAAGATGACTGCCCTGCGCGCGTCTCCCTGGTATTGGCCACGCGCGCCTCCATATTTGCACAACGAAATCGCAACTAAATGCCTGCAAGATCCCGCTGGTATCGCAAAGAGGGCCGGTTTGCCCCGGTTACTGGCGGGCTGCGATAATTCTCGGATTAAACCGGGGCCTCGCCCCATCAAGTACTTGCGGAGATCCCCATGTCGGACGTCAGCGTTGTCATCGTCGGTGCCAAGCGCACTGCCATTGGCTCCTTCCTCGGCCAGTTCACCGGCGTACCCACCCCCACCCTGGGTGCCACCGCCATTCGTGCCGCGATCGAGCAGTCCGGTCTGGCCCCCGCCGATGTCAGCGAAGTCATCATGGGTTGCGTGCTGCCGGCCAACCTCGGCCAGGCCCCTGCCCGCCAGGCCTCCCTGGGCGCCGGCCTGCCGGTGGCCGTCGGTTGCACCACCATCAACAAGGTCTGCGGCTCGGGCATGAAGGCCCTGATGCTGGGCCATGACCTGATCAAGGCCGGTTCGGCCTCGGTGGTGGTCGCTGGCGGCATGGAGTCGATGACCAATGCACCGCATATGGTCAATGCGCGCACCGGCATCCGCTACGGCGATGGCACCCTGGTCGACCACATGGCGTGGGATGGCCTCACCAACCCGTACGACGGCAAGGCCATGGGTGTGTTCGGCGAGCTGTGCGCCGACAAGTACCACTTTACCCGCGAGGAGCAGGACACCTATTCGAAGGAGTCGGTGGACCGCGCCAAGGCCGCCCAGGCGAACGGCGCATTCGCCGGCGAAATCGTTCCGGTCACCGTCTCCAGCCGCAAGGGCGACATCACGGTCGACACCGATGAGCAGCCGGGCCGTTCGGACACCAGCAAGATCTCGTCGCTGAAGCCGGCGTTCCGCAAGGAGAATGGCACCATCACGGCTGCCAGCTCTTCGAGCATCTCCGATGGCGCCGCCGCACTGGTGCTGTTGTCAGCCGATGACGCAAAGACGCGTGGGCTCAAGCCGCTCGCTCGCATCGTCGCCCACGCGACCCATTCGCAGGAACCGGAGTGGTTCACCACCGCGCCGGTCGGCGCACTGCATAAGGTGTTGGAGAAGGCCGGCTGGAAGGCCAGCGACGTCGACTTGTTCGAAGTCAACGAAGCCTTCGCCGTGGTGGCCATGGCTGCGATGCGTGAGCTGGACATCGCGCGCGACAAGATCAACGTCAACGGCGGCGCCTGTGCATTGGGCCATCCGATCGGCGCCAGCGGTGCCCGCCTGGTGGTCACCCTGCTCAATGCTTTGAAGACCCGCGGCCTCAAGCGCGGCGTGGCGTCGCTGTGCATTGGTGGTGGCGAAGCCACGGCCGTTGCGGTGGAACTGCTCGACTAAGCCCTTGATTGGCGGTCCCACCGGTGGCCGCCGATGAAAGCGGGGTTAACCATTTTTGCCCGTTCACACAAAGATGTGGCGGATTTTCCGCGAAAGCGCTATTAATACGCCCGCCAAACGGCATTCCACGGCAAAGGAGATTCAACATGAAGTTCACGCGTACCCTTCTCGCCTCTGCGCTCGTCGCGCTGCTGGCGGCTTGCAGCAACGGCGCGCAGGATTCCGCGCAGGACGCTCAGAAGTCGGCTGACCAGGCTCAGCAGGCTGCTGACCAGGCTCAGAAGGCTGCTGCTGCTCCGGCAGAGGCTCCGGCCGCAGCTCCCGCTTCGACCGCTGCTGCTCCGGCCGAACAGCCTGCGCCGACCCCGGCTTCGACCGCTGCTGCTCCGGCTGCTGCTTCGACCGCTGGTCACTAAGTACACTCGTGTACTTCTAAAACCGGCCGCCTTGTGCGGCCGGTTTTTTTTTGCCCCATGCAAAGGCAGCGGCCAGTCTTTGTGCGTAAGTGAAAGTACGTGCCCCTTCTATGCTGCGACGCCGATTTAGCCCTCGGCCATGGGCCGCTATGATCGACGTTTCCCACCAAGGCAGCCTGAGCCCATGAGTGTCATTGCGTCGCAGATCGACCCCCGCGCCCCGGATTTCCAGGCGAGCAGCGCGCAGCTGAAGGGACTGGTGGACGACCTGCACCGTGAGCTGGCTCGCAGTGCGGAAGGCGGCGGCGAGAAGGCCCGCGCCAAGCACACGGCCCGCGGCAAGCTGCTGCCGCGCGAACGCATCCGCGCCCTGCTCGATCCGGGCTCGCCCTTCCTCGAGCTCTCGCCACTGGCCGCCCATGGCATGTACGACGATGCCGCGCCGGCAGCCGGCATCATCACCGGCATCGGCCGGGTCAACGGCCTGGAAGTGGTCGTGGTCGCCAACGACGCCACGGTCAAGGGCGGCACCTATTTCCCGATCACGGTGAAGAAACATCTGCGGGCGCAGGAAGTCGCGCTGGAAAACCGCCTGCCCTGCATCTACCTGGTCGACTCCGGCGGCGCCTTCCTGCCGCTGCAGGACGAGGTGTTTCCGGACAAGGAGCACTTCGGCCGCATTTTCTACAACCAGGCACGCATGTCGGGCCTGGGCATTCCGCAGATCGCCGTGGTGATGGGCTCGTGCACCGCCGGCGGCGCCTATGTGCCGGCCATGAGCGACGAGACCATCATCGTGCGCGAGCAGGGCACGATCTTCCTGGGTGGCCCGCCGCTGGTGAAGGCCGCCACCGGCGAAGTGGTCGATGCCGAGGCGTTGGGCGGCGCGGATGTCCATACGTCTATTTCGGGTGTCGCCGATCATTACGCCGAGAACGACGCGCACGCGCTCTCCATCGCGCGGGACATCGTCGCCAGCCTCAACCGCAAGAAAGACATGCCGCTGGCCCTGCGCGCGCCCTGCGAGCCGCTGCACGCCGCCGAGGAACTGTACGGAGTGATCCCGCAGGATAGCCGGCGCCCGTTCGATATCCGCGAGGTCATCGCACGCATCGTGGACGGCTCGGAGTTCCACGAGTTCAAGGCCCGCTACGGCAAGACCCTGGTATGCGGCTTTGCGCATATCCACGGCTATCCGGTAGGCATCATCGCCAACAACGGCATCCTGTTCTCCGAGTCGGCTCTCAAGGGCGCGCACTTCATCGAACTGTGCAACCAGCGCAACGTGCCGCTGGTATTCCTGCAGAACATCACCGGCTTCATGGTCGGCAAGAAATACGAGAACGCGGGCATCGCCAAGGACGGCGCCAAGATGGTGACCGCGGTGGCGTGCTCGCACGTGCCCAAGTTCACCGTGGTGATCGGTGGCAGCTTCGGTGCCGGCAATTACGCCATGTGCGGCCGCGCGTACGGCGCACGCTTCCTGTGGATGTGGCCAAACGCGCGCATCAGCGTGATGGGCGGCGAGCAGGCCGCCTCGGTGCTGGCGACGGTGCGCCGTGACGGCATCGAAGCGAGCGGCAAAAGCTGGAGCGCGGAGGAAGAAGAAGCGTTCAAGGCGCCGATCCGCGACCAGTACGAACGCCAGGGCCACCCCTACTACGCCAGCGCGCGCCTGTGGGATGACGGCATCATCGATCCAGCCGATACGCGCCGCGTGCTCGGCCTGGCGATCTCCGCCTCGCTCAATGCGCCGATCGAACCGCAGCGCTACGGCGTGTTCCGCATGTAAGCGTCAACGTTCGCCTGGCCACAAGGGCGGGCGAACGAGTTCAGGTCACGCTTGAGGCATTCAGCGCGGAACGCGCAACGAGGACTCGCGCAAGGCGGTCTCGTGATCCACTTCGTCGTGCCCGGCGATGTCCAAGGTGTCGACCACGTTGTGGCCGGCCGGATGGTGGACATGCGTCGGCGAAATGATCACATCGGAGAGATCGCCGTCGGGCACGGCCGTCTCGGTGTTGGGCGTGTGCTGCATGGGTGGCTCCTGAGTAACCGCGCGAGTTTAGCGATCTGTCGTCTCATCCGCACCGAGGGCACGCACAGGGCCTGGTCGGCCCACATTCAACCAAACGGTTGACATTCGACTGAGCGAGGCGGATATTCAACTCCATGGTTGAATATCCGATGCCCACCCTGGACACCGTCTTCCAGGCCCTCACCGACGGCACCCGCCGCGCCATGTTGCGCAGCCTGGCCGACGGCGACCGCAATATCGGCGAACTGGCCGCGCCGTTCGCGATGTCGCTGGCCGCAGCCTCCAAGCATGTGAAGGTGCTGGAGCGCGCGGGCCTGGTGCGCCGTCTGGTCAAGGGTCGCACCCATATCTGTCGTCTGGAACCGGGGCCGCTCGCTGCCGCCGATGAATGGCTGCGCTTCTACGAGCAGTTCTGGAACCGCAAACTCGATGCGCTCGAGGCCTTGCTCGAGGCCGAGGACAGCGCCCTGCCCAAAAGGTAATTGTCGATGAGCACGCTACGAACCCTGCGCATCTCCCGCCATTTCGACGCCAGCCCGGAACGCGTCTTCGATGCATGGCTCGATCCCGCCACCGCTGGCCGCTGGCTCTATTCCGCGCCAAACGGCGAGATGGTGAAAGTGGATATCGACGCGTGCGTCGGTGGCCATTTCAGTTTTATCGACAGGCGCGATGGCGAAGACGTCGAGCATGTCGGCGAGTATCTGGAAATCGATCGGCCGCGGCGGCTCGTCTTCACCTTTGCGGTGCCCAAGTATTCCGAGGCCACTACGAAGGTCAGCATCGACATCGTCCCGTCCGGATCCGGTTGCGAACTGCGCATGCTGCATGAAGGCGTGTTGCCGGAATGGGCCGATGCGACGCAGGAAGGCTGGGGTGGCATCCTCGCCAAGCTCGCACAAAAGCTGCAGCGCGATCCCCCGCGCCAGTTGCTTGCCGCAGACACGGCGCGTTTCGAACGCCTGCTGCCAGGACCGATCGAGCGTGTGTGGTCCTATCTCACCGAATCGGACAAGCGCGCGCAATGGCTGGGCAGTGGCGCGATGGAGCAACGCGTGGGCAGCGAATTCCAGCTGCGCTTCGATCACGCCCAACTGTCGCAGACGCCGCTGCCGCCGCCAGCCCGATTCGCATCGATCGCTGCCGGCAAGACCACCCATCACCGCGTCATCGCCTGCGAGCCGCCAACCCTACTGGCGATCTCCTGGGGCGATGCACAGGAGCCTTCGGAAGTCAGCTTCGAGCTCGCACCCGCAGGTGAACAGGTTCGCCTCACGGTGACGCACAGCAAACTCAAGGCCACCGATATCGCCGGCGTCAGCGGCGGCTGGCATACCCACCTCAATATCCTGGAGGATCGTCTGGACGGCCATTTGCCGCAGCCGTTCTGGCCGGTCTTCAGCCATCTGCTGGCGCGCTACGAACAACTCCCCCATCGCTGACGGGGTGGGCGATCGACAGGTTGCCGGCGCGCTTTCCTGCGATGCGCCCGCCGGCAACCATGCGATTGAATGGCGCCACGGTTGGGAGTAATTTCGACTCGCTGCTCCACCCCAGGCAGACGATGCGAGGTGTCGCCATGACCGTGCGAAATCACCTGTTGCAAGCGCCGTTCTCCGCCATCCTGCTGGCCGGGTTGTGGCTCTCCCCTGCCCTGCATGCCACGGACACTGCGCTGCCCACTATCCCCATCGACACGAAGGCGCCGCCGCCGAAAGTGGTGAGCTACAGGGCCACGCCGGACGTCCCCACCAGCCGCACCGATCCGTTCAATCGACCGGAAGACGACGGCCGTCCTGGCGAATACTTTTTCTATCTTGGCGCGCTGGCCAACCAGAAGCACGACTACGAGCACGCCATCGCGATGTACAAGGTGTCGGCCTCGTGGGCGTACAAGCCGGCCGAATACAACCTGGGCGTGATGTATCTCAACGGCCACGGCTCGCCGGTCGACCTGCCGCGTGCCATGGCCTGGTTCGCACTGGCCGCCGAGCGCAACGAAACGCAGTACGTCTACGCCAAGCAATTGCTCTACGCGAATATGACGCCGGAGCAGTTCGAACAGGCCAATGTGATATGGCGCGAACTGTTGCCGACTTATGGCGACGCCACCGCACTGGTGCGGGCCAAGGCGCGCTGGCGTGAGGTGCTGATGTCGGCGACCGGCTCGCGCGTGGGCTCGGCAGCGCCACACCTGGTCGTGGGTGGCACCACCGGCAGAAACAGCCACGAGTCGCCGATCAGCTATGACGTTGGCAACGGTGGCATGCAAGCCTTCACCGCCGGTGAAGTCACCGGCGTGCATCAGACGGATGGCGTCATCGCCTATGAACAGTTGCGCGCCAGCGATGACCCGTACGATCCGAAGTTCGCCTCTTACCTGCTCTCGGGCACGGTGACGGTGGGCATTCTTACGCCGGTCAAGTCGGACGACCCGGCAACGCACAAGATCAATCCGCCGATGGAACTGCCGGGGAACCGTCAGTAAGTTGCTACTTGCCGCGCGGACGGAAATGAAGAGGCTGCACGTCGCGCGCGGCAGCCGGCGGCTTGGGACCGCAAGAGCCACAGGTATCGCAACCATCGCTGCAATTGCCGCTGGCCTGCTTGGGCTGCAGGCGGTGTGCCAGCGCACGCTGCCATGCCGCGCTGCCCTGCCGGTCAAGACGCAGCGCCAGCGATGCCAGCCAGCGGCTGGTCAACTTCGGCGCCAGTTTACGTAGCGTGATCCATGCGCTGATCAGCACGATCGCGCCGATGATCACGTATTGCACGAGCAACCCAGTACTCATGTCAGCCAGCTTGTGATCTGGTAAGTGAGGAACGAGGCGACATACGCCACCACGAACATGTAGCCAAACGAGATGCCCACGTTGCGCCACGAGTTGGTCTCGCGGCGGATCACCGCCAGCGTGGACATGCACTGCGGCGCAAACGCGAACCACACCAGCAACGACAACGCGCTGGCCAGCGAGAAGTTGGCCGCCAGCGCCTGCGCCAGGCCGGCGCCATCGGCACCGTCGCCACCGACCGCATACACCGTGGCGAGCGCGGCCACGGCGGTTTCACGCGCGGCAAAAGCGGGAATCAACGACACGCTGATCTGCCAGTTGAAACCCAGCGGCGCAAAGATGAATTGCAGGCCGCGCCCCATGTAACCAGCGAAGCTGTAGTCGATCGCGGGACCGGTGGCGCCTGCCGGCGGCGACGGGAACGTGGACAGAAACCACATCAGCACGGTCAGGCCGAGGATGATGCCGGTGAGTCGCTTGAGGAAGATCGTGCCGCGCTCCCACAAGCCCAGTCCCACATCGCGCAGCTTGGGCAGCCGATACGACGGCAGCTCCATCAGCAAGGCGTGCTCACTGCGATCGCGGCGCAGCTTCTTCATCACCCAGCCCACCAGCATCGCGCCAAGAATGCCTGCCGCATACAACGCGAACAGCACCAGGCCCTGCAGGTTGAAGATGCCCAGCACGCGATGAGTGGGTATGAACGCACCGATCAACAGCGCATAGACGGGAAGACGCGCGGAACACGTCATCAACGGCGCGACGAGGATCGTCGACAGGCGATCGCGTGGGTCGGTGATGCTGCGCGTGCCCATGATGCCGGGAATGGCGCAGGCGAAGCTGGAAAGCAGCGGAATGAAGGAACGCCCGGTCAGCCCCACCGACACCATCAGGCGATCGAGCAGGAAGGCTGCGCGCGGCAGGTAGCCGGACTCCTCCAGCACCAGGATGAAGAAAAACAGCACCAGGATTTCCGGCAGGAAGCCGATCACCGTGCCGAGGCCGCCGAACACGCCGTCGACCAGCAGGCTCTGCAGCGGACCGGCCGGCATCCACGCGGTGGCGTGCTCGCCCAGCCAGCCGAAGCCGTCGCCGATCAGATCGGTCATCGGCTTGCCGGCGGCATACACCGCCTGGAACACCAGGAACATCACCAGGGCAAGAATGGCCAGGCCGAACACGGGATGCAGCGCCCAGCGGTCGAGCGCGTCGTCGATCTCCGCCGTGGCGCGCGGCATGGTCACGGTGGCTGTCATCAGCTCGCGCACCTGCACATGCAGATCGGCGCGGCTTTCGGCGTCATCGGACTGCGCGGGCGCGGCCTGCGGAATCTCACCGTCCACCTGGGCGATCAGCGCTCTTACGCCGTCGCGTTTCACCGCAACGGTTTCCACCACGGGAATGCCCAGGCGTCGCGCCAGTTCCGGCACGTCGATGACGATGCCGCGGCGACGCGCCGCATCCATCATGTTGAGCGCCAGCACCACGGGGCGACCGAGGCGCTTCACTTCGAGCACGAAGCGCAGGTGCAGACGCAGGTTGGTGGCATCGGCTACGCAGACGATCAGATCGGGAACGGCCTCGCCCGGATAATTGCCTTCCAGCACGTCGCGCGTGATCTGCTCATCGGGGCTGGTGGCGTCAAAGCTGTAGGTGCCGGGCAGGTCGAGCAGCTGCAGCACGCGGCCGGAAGGCGCCGTGAATCGGCCTTCCTTGCGTTCCACCGTGACGCCAGCGTAGTTGGCCACCTTCTGGCGACCGCCGGTGAGCTGGTTGAACAGTGCGGTCTTGCCGCAGTTGGGATTGCCGACCAGGGCGATACGCAGCGTGCCCGCACTCATCCAGCGTTCTCCGACTGGACCTGCACGCGCTCCGCCTCTTTGCGGCGCAACGCGAAGCGCGTCGAGCCGATCTGGATCAGCAAGGGATCTGCCCCCAGCGGGCCCTGCGCCACCACGCGGACCGGCTCGCCCGCCACGAAGCCCAGGTCGCGCAGGCGCTGCGCAATCGGGTCGGAAGCGTGAGCATCATCCACTCGGTCCACCACGGCAGTAGCCCCTTTCGGAAGATCGGACAGGCGCACTGGTCACCAACTTAAATAAGAATGGTTCGCATTGTACATGAGCCATCCGGGTACTGCAGCGCGGCCGGATGCCGCCTATAGGCCCGTTAAGCCGCAAGAACATGGGGCTGAACCGCCACCATCGAGGCCGCCTTGGAACTGGCAGCCACCGCCCCGATAGCAGTGAGGCAGGCCATCGCAAGCCACTGCGACGCCGCTACCCCATGGATACCGAGGTTCACATGGCTCTATTCGCCAGACACGCAAGCGGGTTACGTCTCGAACGCATGCAAGCTTCCTCGCAGTACGCCGGCGAAGCCTTTGCCAATACCTATCCGTCCAGCACACCGCGCGTGGCCGACGACAAGCCTTCGCTGGTCGATTTCATTTTCCACGGCGAAGGACGCACGCCACCCCGGCCACTGCCCTCGCTCGATCCGCGTGCCGCGTGGACGCGCCCGGTGGAAACCGGCCTGCGCAGCACCTGGCTTGGCCATTCCACCGTGCTGCTGGAAATCGACGGCGCGCGCGTGCTCACCGATCCGGTCTGGGGTGAGCGTGCCTCGCCGTTTTCATTCATGGGCCCAAAGCGCTTCCAGCCCGTGCCGGTGGCGATCGACAAGCTGCCGCCGCTGGATGCCGTGCTGATCTCGCACGATCACTACGACCATCTCGATTACCCGAGCATCCGCGCGCTGGCGAAGCTGGACGTGCCCTTCATCACCTCGCTGGGCGTGGGCGTGCACCTGGAAGCCTGGGGCGTGCCTGCCGAGCGCATCACCGAACTGGACTGGTGGGAAAGCACCACGCTGCCGTGCGGACTCACCCTCACTGCCGCGCCGTCGCACCACTTCTCTGGCCGCAGCCTGCACGATCGCAATGCCACGCTGTGGTCGTCCTTCGTGTTGCGCGGCGAACGCCATGCGGTGTTCTTCAGCGGCGACACGGGCCTGTCGCCGCATTTCAGCGAGATCGGCGAACGACTCGGGCCGTTCGACCTGGTGATGATCGAAGTGGGCGCGTTTCACCCGTCGTGGGGCAGCGTGCACCTGGGCCCCGACAATGCCATCAGCGCGTGGCGCCAGTTGGGCAGCGGCCGCTTTCTGCCGGTGCACTGGGGCACCTTCAACCTGGCCATGCATCCATGGGCCGAGCCGGCCGAGGTCTTGCTGGCCCGGGTCCCGGAGGGCCTGGTGATGCCCCGCCTGGGCGAGGCGATCGAACCTGCGCAGTTTGAAACGGTGCAACCGTGGTGGCGCGAACTGAGCGCCGAACACTCCAAGGGATGCGCACGGCAAGCCGCCGAATTCCTGGTGCTGCCGGCCAAGGACTAAGCCCCGCATCCCCGGCCCACGAGATGGTCGGGGATGGTTCGGTTTACGATGGCGCTCCCCAGCAGGAGCTTTCCATGGCCAGCAGCATCCAGATCGCCGATCACGGCAGCGTGCGCCGCATCGCACTGAATCGCCCGCAGGTGCACAACGCCTTTGACGACGGCCTGATCGCGGAGCTTACCGAGGCGCTGCAGCAAGCCGGCGCGGACAGCGCGGTACGTGCCGTGGTGCTCACCGGCGAAGGCGCCAGCTTTTCCGCCGGCGCGGATCTCAACTGGATGCGCGGGATGGCCGGCGCGAGCGAAGCGGAGAATCGCGAGGATTCGCTGCGCCTCGCGACCCTCATGCGCACATTGCAATACCTGCCCAAGCCCACCATCGCCCGCGTCAACGGCGCGGCGTATGGCGGCGGCGTGGGCCTGGTGGCGTGCTGCGATATCGCCATCGGCGTGGACAGCGCGCGCTTCGGCCTTACCGAAGTGAAACTCGGCCTGGTGCCGGCAGTGATTTCGCCGTATGTCATTCACGCCATCGGCTTGCGACAGGCGCGTCGCCTGTTTGTCACGGGCGAGTTGTTTGATGCCGCCACGGCGCTGCAGATCGGCCTGCTTCATCAGTGCGTGCCTACCGATCAACTGGATAGCGCGGTGGACGCTGCGGTTGCGTTGCTTTCAAAGGCCGGACCGGTGGCGCAGGCGCAAGCCAAGCAGCTGGCGTTGCGCATGGCCGGCGCCGATGCGGCGCAAGCGGAAACCACCGATCGCGAAAACGCTGCGCTGATCGCGCGCCTGCGTGTATCGGCAGAAGGTCAGGAAGGGTTGGGCGCGTTCCTGGCCAAACGTGCTGCTGCATGGTGTGCGGCAGACTGATACGTCACCCCCGTTGACCGATTCTTTCGTCAGGAGCGACACGATGATCGACCATGTCGGATTGCAGGTTTCCGGTTACGAACGCAGCCGCGAGTTCTACCGCAAGGTGCTCGCCACGCTGGGCGGCGACTTGGTGATGGAGGTAACCGAGGAGCAGACGGGCGACGGTTCGCACGCCGGATTCGGCATCGCCGGGCGCCCGACGTTCTGGATTGGCACCTCGCAGACCGCCCACGCCAGCGGCGCCGTGCACGTGGCATTCACGGCCCCCAACCGCGCTGCCGTGATGGCTTTTCATCGCACCGCCATGGAGGCGGGCGCCACCGACAACGGCGCGCCGGGCCTGCGTCCGCATTACCACGAGCACTACTACGGCGCCTTCGTGCTCGACCCCGATGGCCACAATATCGAAGCGGTCTGCCACCAGCCGGGCTGACGCCGCAGACAACGACCACTCCATGGAGACCACGCCATGACGCATCCGATCATCAATATCGCCGACGTCCAGCTGCAGCCGTTTCCGCCGGGCATGGGTCCCACCGGCGACACCGCCGAGCGTTTCGAAGCGCGCATGGGTCGCTTCGGTCCACAGATCGGCGCAAAAAAACTGGGCTATAACATCACCGCGGTGCCGCCCGGCAAGCGTGCGTTTCCGCTTCACTGTCATCGCGTCAACGAGGAAATGTTCTTCATCATCGAAGGCAGTGGCGAAGTGCGCTTCGGCGAGGAACGCTATCCGATCCGCGCGGGCGACGTCATCGCCTGCCCGCCCGGCGGCCCGGAGAAAGCGCATCAGATCATCAATACCGGCGCGACCGAGATGCGCTATCTCGCAGTGAGCACCAAGGAGTCGCCGGAGATTTGCGAATACCCCGATACCGGCAAGATCGGCATCCTGGCGGAATATCCGCCGGCGGCCGATGGCACGCCGCAGGGCTTTCGCATGGTGACGCGGGCCGATATGCAGGTGGGGTACTGGGACGGGGAGTAAACCCCTCAGTCCTGTGGGAGCGCACCCTGTGCGCGACGGGCGAACGGTGAGGCAGCCTTGTCGCGCACAGGGTGCGCTCCCACAGGGACGGAGGGGCCATGTTGCGCCGCGCATCGGCTCCAACGCGCCAATCTGTTAGTTTTGGCAGCTTCGCATCATCCCCGGAAGCCGCATGTTCGAGCGCGTACTCATTGCCAACCGTGGCGAGATCGCCTGCCGTGTCATCCGCACCTGCCGGCGCCTGGGGATCCACACCATTGCGGTGTATTCAGAGGCCGATGCCAATGCGCAGCATGTGCGCCTGGCCGATGAGGCCTGGCCGATCGGTGGCCCGCGCCCGACGGAATCGTATCTGCGCGGCGAGACCATTCTCGATGTGGCGCGCAAGAGCGGTGCGCAAGCCATCCACCCGGGTTACGGCTTTCTTTCCGAGAACACCGCCTTTGCACGCGCCTGCGCCGATGCCGGCATCGCCTTCATCGGTCCACGCCCCGAAAGCATCGACGCCATGGGGTCCAAGGCGGCCGCCAAGGCGCTGATGGAACAGCATCAGGTCCCCTTGGTGCCGGGCTATCACGGCGCGGATCAGTCCGCCGAAGTGCTCGCCGAGCAGGCGCGTCGCACCGGCTTCCCGTTGATGATCAAGGCCGCGGCCGGTGGCGGCGGCAAGGGCATGCGCATCGTGCGCAGCGAGGCGGAGTTCGTCGATGCCTTGGCGTCCGCGCAGCGCGAGGCGGCCAGTTCGTTCGGCGACACGCGCGTCATCCTCGAACGTTATGTGGAGCATCCACGCCATATCGAATTCCAGGTGTTCGGCGACACGCAAGGCAACGTCATCCATCTCAATGAGCGCGAATGCTCGGCGCAGCGGCGCTACCAGAAGGTGCTGGAGGAAACGCCCTCGCCCTTCCTCGACGACGCACGCCGCGCTGCCATGGGCGCTGCCGCTGTCGCCGCGGCGAAGGCGGTGAACTATGTCGGCGCGGGCACGGTGGAATTCATCGTCGCCCAGGACGGCGAGTTCTTCTTCATGGAGATGAATACGCGCCTGCAGGTCGAGCACCCCGTCACTGAGGAAACCCTGGGCCTGGACCTGGTGGAATGGCAGCTGCTCATCGCCGCCGGCCACCCCCTGCCGCTCGCGCAAGAGCAGATCAAGGCACATGGCCATGCCATCGAAGTGCGCCTGTATGCGGAGGATCCGGACCAGAACTTCCTCCCCGGCTCCGGCAAGCTGGTGAAGTTGCGTCTGCCTGCGCCGTCGCGCCACGTGCGTCTGGATGGCGGCGTGATTGAAGGCGACACGGTCACCATCTTCTACGACCCGATGATCGCCAAGCTCATCGTATGGGATGTCGATCGCGCGCAAGCCCTGCAGCGCTTGCGCGATGCGCTGATGGCGAGCGAAATCGTGGGGCCGAAATCCAATATCGCCTTCCTCGAACGACTCTCGCGCCACCCGGTGGTGGTCGAAGGACGCATCGACACCGGCTATCTCGACCGTCATCTGGACCAGTTCCTCGCGGGCGATGTGGCACCGGCGGCATCCGTGCTGTTTGCCGCGGCCGTGGCTGCACTGATGCACGAAGAGACCAGTGTGACCTCCAACGCCAGCGATCCGCATTCGCCCTGGTCGCGCGCTGACGCGTGGCGTGTGGGGCATGCCGGCAAGCGCATCGTGGCCTTGTCGCTGCATGGCCAGCGCCATGAAGTGGAAGCCCATGGCCATGACGGCAACTATCAGCTGCGCTATGCCGACGCATCCTGCGACGTGCAAGGCGCTCGCCTTGGTGCGGACGCATTGAGCGCACGTTTCGACGGTGAGGCCATGCGCGTACCGGTACGCGCGGACGCCTCCCGCGTGACCGTGCACGACACGCAAGGCTATCGCTATGCGTTCGAGCGCGCGCCCGCCTTCGCCTGGGAATCGAAGGAAGCCGCCGGCGGCAACCAGATCACCGCACCGATGCCAGGCCGTATCGTGCTGGTGAAGGCCAATGCGGGCGATACCGTCGAAGAAGGCCAGGAATTGCTGGTGATGGAGGCGATGAAGATGGAGCTTGCCTTGAAGGCGCCGCGCAGTGGCAGCATCGCCAGCGTGCACGCGACCCAGGGCGACTTCGTCGAAGCGGATACGGTGTTGCTGCGCTTCGCCGACTGAAAGCGCGGATTGACGCCGCGTCGACAACACAATCTCGACGCTTGCCCCATCGCCCGGGTCCTTGCCCGGGGCTGGGGAGAATCCATGCTCGCGCATTTTCGTGGCTTGCGGTCGACGATATTGCTCGCCCTGATCGCCCTCCATCTCCTGTCTGCCTGTGGCAAACACGAGAGTGAAGCTGCATCGACTGCCGATAACGGACAGGCGGACGCAGCAAGGCAGGCGCAGGAAGAGGCCGCCTCTACGGCCAAATGCGCGGACAACCCCCTTGCCCAGGCCCTGCCTCCCAAGGACGACATCGGCGGCCTGCCGTTTCGATCATGGGATTGCACGCCTGCCAGCATTCGCGCGGTTTACGGCAAGAACGATGGCAAGCACGTCGAAATCTCCGTCAGCGACACGCGCCCGGTCGACAGCAGCGCCACAGCAGGCACAGAGGACGTCAACCGGCGCACGCGCGACATGCAACGCTCGGTGACGCGGCAAGCCATCGAGATGCTGACCATCATGACCGATCCGATGCAGACCAATGCCGAATCGTTTCGCTCCCTGGGCGGGCCCGATTACGCACCCGTGCTGGTGCATAACTCAACGCCCGATTCCTTCGTCATCCACGTCACGGCACAGTCGGAAATCGGTCCGGCCCAAGCCGTCGCGCTGTTCAACGATCGCTACGTGGTCACCTTGCAGTCCACCGACCACGGCAGCGCGCTGACCGGTCTGACCACGCCGCAGGCGCAGGCGCTGTATCTGCCGTTCATCCAGCAATTCCACCCCGAGCGACTGCCACATTAATGCGCCGCCACGGGCCTGACGCGCTATGCTGCTCGGCATGAGCACGAACCATGTCCGCATTGTCGAAGTCGGCGCACGCGACGGCCTGCAGAACGAGAAAACCCTGCTGCCCGCCGACGTGAAGATCGCGTTGATCGATCGCCTTTCCAGCACCGGCCTGAAGACCATCGAAGCCACCAGTTTTGTCAGCCCCAAGTGGGTGCCGCAACTGGCTGACGCCGCCGAGGTGTTCCAGGGCATCCGCAAGGTCCCCGGCGTGAGCTATCCGGTGCTGGTGCCCAACGAGCAGGGCTACGAGCGCGCCCGCGCCGTGGGTGTCACCGAGATCGCGATCTTCACTGCCGCTTCCGAAGCGTTCAACCGCAAGAACATCAACGCCTCGATCGATGAATCGATCGAGCGTTTCCTGCCAGTGATGGCTCGCGCGAAGCAGGACGGCCTGAAAGTGCGCGGCTATGTCTCCACCGTGCTGGGCTGCCCGTATCAGGGCGATGTGCCGGTCAGCGAGGTGGTACGCGTGGCGCGTCGACTGCACGAGGTGGGCTGCTACGAAGTCTCGCTGGGCGACACCATCGGCGTCGGCACGCCGGCCAAGGCACGCGCCATGCTGAAGGCAGTGGCACAGGAGGTACCGATGTCGGCCCTCGCCGTGCATTTCCACGACACCTATGGGCAGGCGCTGGCCAATATCCTCGCCTGCCTGGAAGAAGGCGTGCGCGTGGTCGACAGCGCGGTATCGGGTACGGGCGGCTGTCCCTACGCCAAGGGAGCCACCGGCAACGTCGCCAGCGAGGACGTGGTCTACATGCTGCACGGCCTGGGCATGGAAACCGGCATCGATCTGGACATCCTGGTGGCCACCGGCGCCTGGCTGGCTGGCCAGCTGCACAAGGAAACCGCCAGCCGCGTGACGCGGGCGCGCACCGCGGCCTGATCCGTCGGCGCCTGCGCGGCGCCCTGCTTCATCCCGGCCCCGGCCCGTTTCGTCGCCCCAAGGGCCGGTTCCGTCGAAAACCACGCGCCAGCGCCAAAGCAGCTGGTTATGCTCCGACGCATCCCAATCAAGGACGTCGTGATGAAGAGCGTTTTCTTCGTAGCCCGCCTGGTCGTGTTCTGGTTCTTCGTGCTGCTGTTTGTGGCCTTGTTGCTCGCCAACAGTCCGCCGCTGCGCTACAGAGACACCGGGGCCATGTTCGTCCTGCTTATCTTCCTCACCCTGGTGATGGTAGTGACCAGCGCAGTGACCCATCTGCGCCGCGTGCGCCTGATCGCCGGGCATCTCGACGACAGCACCATGGGCAACCGCCAGCGGCGGCAGATCGAGATACCGCTGGAAGCCGGCGAAGCCTTCGACCTGCTCGATGCCGCCATCCGCGAACTGCCGCGCAGCGAAGACGTGGAAAGCGCACGCGACAGCCTGCAGATCCGCGCCAAGGTACAGCGCCCCAAGGCCTATGGAACTAATCCGTTCGAACGTCTCGACCCGTCGCTGTGGTTTGGTCACGTGCGCAACCAGATCTTCGCCACGGTCACGCCGCGCGAGGGTTCGGGCAGCGTCACGCTGATCTGCGAGCCGGAAGCCGGCGCATGGACCGACTGGTTCCGCGTGGACGACGGCACCAACCTGGAAAACGCCGAGGCCATCACGCGCGCCATCACCCGCCGCATCGCCGAGAAGCGTCGCCAGGAACAACGCCGCGCCACCCAGACGGAAAACGAGAAAGAGCGCACCGTGGCCCGCCTCAACCTGCTGCATGCGCAGGTGGAGCCGCACTTTCTCTACAACACGCTGGCCAGCGCGCAATACCTCACGCGCACCGATCCGCTACAGGCCGACCACATGCTCGGGCATCTGATCCACTATCTGCGCCACTCCCTGCCGCAGCGCGACGATGCGCTGTCCCTGCTGGGCGATGAGCTGGAACGCACCCGCGCCTATCTGGAAATCATGCGGCTGCGCATGGGGCCGCGCCTCTCGCTGCAGATCGACGTACCCGACGCGCTGCGCGCCATCGCGATGCCGCCGATGATGCTGCAGACGCTGGTGGAGAACGCGATCAAGCACGGCCTGGAGCCTAAGCCCGGCGGCGGCACGGTGTGGATCCTGGCGCGCCGCGACGACAACACAGTGTCCATCACGGTGGCCGACGATGGCCGCGGTTTCAGCGACGCCAGCGGGGGCACCGGCATCGGCCTGAAGAATGTGCGCGAACGTCTGCGCCTGATCTATGGCACGGACGCTTCGCTCTCGGTAGTCAGCAATGCGCCCGAAGGCGTGGCCGCCACCATCACCCTGCCCCTGCGCAACGAAACCACGGAACCCGCGTCGTGACCACTGCCATTCTTGCCGAAGACGAAACCCTGTTGCGCACGGCGCTACGCGATCTGCTCGCGCGGGTCTGGCCGGAATTGGAGATCGTCGCCGACTGCGAAGACGGCGCCAGTGCCCTGGAAGCGATCAGCGAACATCGTCCCGACATCGCCTTTCTCGATATCCGCATGCCGGGGCTCAGCGGACTGGAAGTCGCCGAAGCTGCCGCCGAGGCGAGTCCGCAAACGCAGGTGGTGTTCACCACCGCCTACGACCAGTACGCGATCGATGCATTCGAACGCGGCGCCGTGGACTATCTGCTCAAGCCCATCACCGAGACCCGGCTCACCGCCACCATGCAGCGCCTGCAGACGCGCGCCGCACCCCGCGCGACCGATGCTGCAGCTCTATCGCAGCTGCTGCGCGATGAAATGCTGCAGCCTGGCACACGCGCCGAGCCGCTCACCTGGATCACCGCCAGCAACGGGCGCGAAACGCGCCTGATCATGGTGGACGACGTCGCCTATTTTCGCGCCGACAGCAAATACACCATCGCCATGACGGCCGACGGCGAGGCGCTGCTGCGCAAGCCCATCCGCGAACTGGCGGCGGTACTCGACCCCGCCGTGTTCAAGCAGATCCACCGCTCCACCATCGTCAACCTGCGCGCGGTCGCATCGATCGTTCGCGACGACACCGGCAAGGGCACGCTGCGGCTCAAGCAGCGACCCGAAACACTGGTGGTGAGCCAGCCATTCATGACGCTGTTCCGAAACATGTAAGTACCGGAAACCTTCCCCTGCCGAGCATCACAAGAGGTCACCATGGAAAAGCTGATCCTTTTGTTCTATCTGGTGTTATCCCTCACCGGTTTCGAACCCACACGCACCGTCGTCACCCACGAACTGACCCACGGGATCGACCTGATCTACAGCAAGATCCAGATCTCCGGCGAGCTGGCCACGTTCCGCTGCCTGCGCAGCCAGAGCGGCCTGTGCCACTTCACCGTACTGCCCGGCTCGTGCAGCACCAGCCACGTCGCCTGCGAACCACCGATCACCGTCTTCACCATGCGCCAGGGTGATACGTTGTTGTTGACGCGTCTTCCCGACGATTTCGCCAGCTGCGTCACCTCGGCACCGACGGCCGAAGGCGCCTGCGCGCGGCAACTCGCCGGCGCGGGTCGCCCCGCCCTCTGAACCGCGGTCTCGCGGCGCAGTGCCGAGCCTCGCTAGAATCGGCAGGAGCGACGGGCGGGAGCGAGCAATGCGGTGCAAACAGCGTCAAGGTTGGATCGGCCTGCTGACGGCCATGGCCATGGCCAGCGCCACGGCGGCGACCGCGGTGCCACCCAAGGGCGATGTGCTGCTGGTGCCTGACCGCGTCTGGACCGCTGACGGCGACGCTGCGCATGCGGGATGGGCCGTGCTGGTGCATGACGGCGCCATCGCCGCCGTGGGACCGGCGGACAGCCTGAAGGCACCGGCCAGCGCCCAACGCATCGCCCTGCCCGGCACCACGCTCACGCCCGGCCTGATCGACCTGCACTCGCATGTCTTCCTGCATCCGTACAACGAGACACTGTGGAACGACCAGGTCCTGAAGGAGCCGCAGGACTACCGCACACTCGAAGCCGCCGCCCATGCGCGCGCCACGCTGATGGCGGGCTTCACGACACTGCGCGATCTGGGCACGGAGGGCGCCGGCTTCGCCGATGTCTCGATCAAGCGTGCGATTGACGAAGGCATGATTCCGGGGCCACGCATGTTTGTTGCCACCCGCGCCATCGTGGCGACGGACAGCTATGGACCGGGTCCACGCGGCTTCCGTCCCGATATCGATCTGCCCGGCGGCGCGCAGGAAATCAGCGGTGTGGACGAGGCCATCCGCGCCACCCGCGAACAGGCTGGCCACGGCGCCGACTGGATCAAGCTCTACGCCGACTACCGCGTAGGCGCCGATGGCAGCACGCAGCCGACGCTATCGCTGGCGGAAATGAAGGCCATCGTGGATACCGCGCACCTGTCGGGCCGTCCGGTGGCTGCGCATGCCTCCAGCGACGAAGGTGTACGCCTCGCGGTGGAAGCGGGCGTGGACACCATCGAGCACGGTTATGGCGCCAGCGAGGCCACGTTCCGCCTGCTCAAGCAGCACGGCACGGCGTACGAACCCACGCTTACCGCGGTGGAAGCCACCGCGCAGTATTTCGAGCACTACGTGCCGGGGCAAAGCGAACCCACCGCGCGCATGAAAGAAGCCGAGCACGCGTTCCGCACCGCGCTCAAGGTTGGCGTGATCATCGGTAACGGCAGCGATGTGGGCGTGTTCACCCATGGCGACAACTGGCGCGAGCCGGTCAATATGGTGCGCGACGGCATGACGCCGCAGCAGGCTTTGCACGCCGCCACCAATATCGCGGCACGCATCCTGCGCCAGCAGGACAAGTTCGGCCGCATCGCGCCCGGCCTGCGGGCTGACCTCGCCGCATTCACGGGCGATCCCAGTACGCATATCGACGATCTCCAGCATCCCGTCTTCGTGATGAAAGACGGCAGCCTCTACCGCACACCACAAGCCACGCCATGACCGACTTCCTGATCCGCCCCATCGAAGCACGCGACAACGCCGCCGTCGCCGACATCATCCGCACCGTGATGCCGGAATTCGGCGCCGACGGCCCGGGCTTCGCCATTCACGATGCCGAAGTGGGCACCATGTACGAAGCCTATACGCGCCCACGCAGCGCCTACTTCGTGGTGGAACGCGATGGCATGGTGATTGGCGGCGGTGGCGTCGCGCCGCTGGAGGGCGGCGAAGCGGATGTGTGCGAGCTGCGCAAGATGTATTTTCTACCCGAGGCGCGCGGCATCGGCGCCGGCAGCGCCATGATGCTGCGCTGCCTGGATGCCGCCCGCGAACGCGGCTTTCATCGCTGCTACCTGGAAACGCTCACCGGCATGGATGCGGCCCAGGCGCTGTATCGTCGGCACGGCTTCCGCACGATTTGCGCGCCGATGGGCGGCACCGGACACTTCAGCTGCGACCAGTTCTATCTGCGCGATTTGTAGGAGTACCTCATGGCCCGCGATCACCGCATCGATGCCTACATCCTTCAGGCGCCGCCGTTCGCCCAGCCCATTCTCGAGCATCTGCGCGACGTGGTGCACGAGGCCTGCCCGGAGGTCGAGGAAGGCATCAAATGGAGCATGCCGTTCTTCAGCCTCAATGGCTCGCCGATGTGCCAGATGGCGGCATTCAAGCAGCATTGCACGTTCGGTTTCTGGCGGCACAAGGAGGTCACCGGCAGCGATCGGGCGGATGGCATGGGCCAGTTCGGCAAACTGACCTCGCTGAAGGATCTGCCGGCGAAGAAGACCCTGATCGCGCTGATCCGCAAGGCCAGAGCCTTGAACGAAACCGGTGTAAAGGTCTCCCGTCCCAAGGCCGCACCCAAACCCGCACCGACACTCCCGGATGATGTCGCCGCGCTGCTGGCGATGAAGAAGCACGCCGCCGCCCGCAAGACCTACGAGGGCTTTCCGCCCAGCGCGCAACGCGACTACGTCGAGTGGATCACCGAGGCGAAGACCGAGGCCACGCGCCAGAATCGCATCGCCAGCACGCTGGAGTGGCTCGCCGAAGGCAAGCGGCGCAACTGGAAGTACGAAGCATGCTGAAGGCGCCGCTACTGCATTTTGAGCTCGACGACCCCACGTCGCCGGATGTCGCCCTGTTGATCCGTGAATTGGACGGCTATCTGGCGGAGCTCTATCCCTCGGGCAATATCCGCCACATGACGGCCGAGGAACTGAGCCAACCCAATGTCAGCTTCCTCACCGCCCGCGTGGATGGCACGCCGGTGGCATGCGGTGCCTTCGTGGCGCACGAGGACTACGTGGAAGTAAAGCGCATGTACGTGCTGCCCGCCTGCCGTGGATTGGGGCTTGGCAAGCAATTGCTCGAAGCGTTGGAATTGGAAGTCGCACGCTCCGGCGGCCGCATCCTGCGCCTGGAAACCGGCACGGCGCAAACCGAGGCGCTGGAACTCTACGCACGCGCCGGCTATCGTCGCTGCCCACCGTTCGGCGAACACCAGTCCAACCCGCGCAGCATCTGTATGGAGAAGCATCTCGCATGATCCGCATTGCCCACGCCGACGATGCGGCGGCTGTCCACGACATCTATACGCCCTCGGTGCTCCACGGGGTAGAAACCTTCGAGACCGAGTTACCTGGGATAGACACGATGCGCGAGCGCATCCTCACGCGCCTGCGCTACTACCCGTGGATCGTCTGGGAAGAGGAAGGCCGCGTACTGGCCTATGCCTATGCCAGCCGCTTCCGCGAACGCGCCGCCTACGACTGGATCGCGGAGACCTCGATCTACGTACACGCCGATGCACGCCGCCGCGGCATCGCGCGCAGGCTCTACGGCACACTGCTCGACGTGATGCGCCTGCAAGGCATCAACCAGGCCGTCGGGGTAATCACCCTGCCCGGCCAAAGCAGCGTGACCATGCACGAAGCCATGGGCTTCACGCCGGCCGGCGTGTGGCGTAGCTCCGGTTACAAGCTCGAGCAATGGTGGGATGTCGGCGTATGGCAAAAGGAACTGCAGCCGACGCAGACGCCGCCGCAGCCCGTGACGCCATTCCCCGCGGTAGACGCTGAGCAACTGAAGGCTCTTTTCACGGCATAAGCCTTCGGCCAGTGCCGGGCCCGTTTTGCGCTCATCGCAGCGAGTTGATCGCCTTCACCGCGCTGTTCAGCCAATCCCAGGCATCGGGCAGAAACACGGTGATCAGAATGGACCCCATCGCCAGCAACTTTGGCCACAAGGCGGACAACGCCCCGCCAAAGGTCAAATGGTCCTCATCGTTGGTGAACATGCGTCCCAGCAAATAGTCCTTCTCCAGCGTCAGCACGCCGTAGGTGATGGCGGCAAAGCCGAGCACCATCAAAATGGCCGCCGCCGTCGTCTGCAAACGCTCGTAAACCGGTGGATAGACCTGGATCAACATCAGCGTCACGGTGGCGCCCAGCACCGCGCACCACGCACTGGACCTTACCGCCGTACCGGCCAGTTTCATCTGCGCTACCAGGACGGCCTGCCATTGGCGAAGCTTTTCCTTGTCAAACAAGGGATCGATCGTGCCGTCGAGCAAGGCATTCGTCTGCCGCACCCAGGCGGCAAAATCTGGCCTGCGCAGCGCGTTGTAGTTGTCGATGCGCATGACAGCGTTGAACGGGCTGCGCGGTCGCTCATCCAGCAGCTTGGGCGTTGGCCATTCCTTGACTGTCGTGGATTCCTGCACGGCAGTCACCGTCCTGCTGAGCTCCAGGCTCATGCAGCGCCAGCGGTCCAGGCCTTCCAGGTAGAGAACCAGGAAGAAGCCACTGCTGCCCAGCACGAACGCGCCGGCAAACGCGGAGAGCCAGACCGAATGGGCCCCGCTTGGCCGGTAGTCGTTGACGCAAAGCACCAGCACGAGCAACAGGAGTGCCGTGGCGATCGAAGCGCGGTAGTACGGGCGGTGCCGGAGGCGAACCTTGAGACGCGACGAGGGGTTCACGTGCTCAGCGATAGCAAGGCAATAGGCATTCCACACCCTCATCCGAACGCAACAGAACGCCATGAAACACGCATAGGCAAGACACAGGCAGATCAACGCCCAGCCATCCGTGCCATGCGCAAGGTCCGTGTCGCCGGGCGTCGCCGGAGGAAACATGACGATGATCTTGTACGCGGCAATGAGGATGCCGAACGCGGCAAAAGCGATCCAGGGCACCAGCCAGATCCAGCTTGTCCTTGGCTCGCCTGCCAGCTTCGATGATGCTTGCGCGCCGTTTTGCGTCTTCAACATGTCCATCCAGCGCATGGCGTGGCGGCTGAGCGGGAGCGTTGCCAGTTCGGGCGTGCGCCCGTTGCGAACCAGCCATATGGCCGTGACCAGCAGGATGCCAAGCACGATGCCCATCGACAGGTAGACCGGCTGCTGCAGTTGCATGCGGGTATCGGCAACGATGGGAATGTCGCCGAATCTCCTGCTTGTCCGCTGGGCTTTACTCTCGTTTTGTTCCTTGCCCTGGACTTTGCTCTCGGTTACTTCGTCGCCCTGGACTTTGTCCGCGCTTTGTTCGTCGCCCCGGCCCAGACCCGACTCGTCGACACGCTGGAAGCCTGCCAATGTCGCCACCAGCATATTGGGTCGGTTGGGCGAGGCGTCACTAGGGCAAATCAGACCCACGACCGCGCGAAACATGTTGGCCGCGTAATCCGTCGGAAACGAGAAGAAGCGTCGATTGCCAGACTGGCTGCATTCGTTCGAAGACACCCCTGGCGCGTTGCCGACTGAACGATCCGCCGCCTGCTCGCGTGGCCGCGCATCGGGGTCATCCTTGGGGAAGCAGTCCAGCCCTGAAGCGTTCAGGCAAAGCAGGCTCTTGCCGGCCGGCATGATGATGCTCCCGCGGCTCATGGCGCGGTAGTCGGGATGCACCATCAGGTTGTCCTGCTCCAGCACCACCGGGAGCGCGCCAGGAAATGCATTGCGTATCTCGCTCAGCAGGAACAGGCGATCGCGCACATCGGTGGCCACGATGACGACCGCCGCAGGCGTGACATAGCGCTGCAGGGCGTCGAAGGTCTGGTAAAGCATCAGCTCGTCCGAACGCGAGCTCAAGCTGGGCTGATACGTCGGCGGTTGATCGACTCCGGTTTCCACACCGGTCAGATCCAGCTCGAGCAACCGCTCGGGGAGCAAGCTGCGACGTTGCTTGCTCTCTTCCTGTTTGAGCTGGACATGCTCGGAGCGAATAGCGGCGATGTTCGGCGGAAACTGCACGCTGATGAACTGCACCTCGCCTTTCTTCGCCGATGAGGACGCCGGCGCCGGCGATGACGAGGGCGGCGAAGCCGATGAGGACGGCGGCGATGGCGATGATGAAGGCATCGCCAGCTTGGAAGCGCCCAAGCCAAAACTGGATTCTTCGCTGAGTATGACTACTTTGTCGTTGTCGTGAATCCGGCTTTCCAGATAGCGCTTCACGCGTTTCAACTGATCCCCGACGCTGTAGGCCAGCGGCGTATAGGCCAGCGTGACGAATGGTTTCAAATCGTTCGTGGCGAGGTAAGCGTTCTGTACGATCTGATCGTTGCTGTCGACGCTTGCGGAAGGTGCCCTGAGGAGGATGTTCAGGTGGCCGACGCCCTGGCATCCGGCCGTCGCCGTTTTCGCGGCCTCCATCGCATGTTCCCTTGCGTCCGTGGCGACCTTGCTCAGTGCCGATGCCATTGATTCCATGGCCCCGGAAAAAGTGGGACCGATCACGGCAAGGTTTGCATCGCACGACCAGGAGACGCCCTTGGTCGGCGCCTTCCAGGCAATCTGGTCGCAATCGATCTGGTTAAGCGCCTCGGGCAGCGCGTTAGTCTCCTGGCGATTGCTCGCGTCCAATGCCATCGCACAACGTGCAGCGCGAATGAATGACTCCGGATGAATGCCAAAGCTCGGTGTCTCGCCTACCAAAAACAGCGCGTAATAGGTCGACTCACAGGCATCGGCGTTTGCTTGCGTGTCCGTTCTGGATTTGCAGTTGCGCCAGTTGTCCTTGCGAAAAAGCATCACGCTGGGCAGCGTGCGGCGGCTCGCCTCCGTTTCATTGGCAGTGGACTTGCCGTCGGGTGATCGGGGCGCCCAGGTGAAAGCAAAACCGTCCAGCACGAATTCCTTGGCCTGAAACGCAGCCACGAGTGCGGTCAGCTCGGTGTCAAAGGACCGGCCAAGCCGCGTCTCCACGGGATCGGGCATGGTCACCACGGCGGCGTGCACATTGATGGCGGCATTGCTGGGCAAATGTTCGAAAGGCCGCAATGGATGCGGCAGCTCGGACGCCGCCACGAAATACGATGACGAAGTCACTGCGGGCGGCGCGACCGACGAAGCGGCCGCGGCAACGACGCTGGCTTCCCCCGAAGCTTTCGCTCCGATGGCCGGTGCAGCGCCGATCAATGTGGCGACGAGCAGCCATCGCGCCAACAGCGCCACGAAAGAGCCCTTCGACACCGCTGCCGAGGCCACCGGTATTCCCACTGATACAGCAGCTCCCTGGGCGGGATGGATCATGGCGACTCTCCCTTTTGCGATCGCGCCACTCATCTCACTGCGCTTGTTCTACGCCACAAATCAGCCAAAAACCCTTGGAAGCATGGCTTAAGCCGCGGCACCAAAGGACATACGTATAACCAACTACGTACCCTGTCGAAGCGACGCGGTGGCTCCTGCAGGCAGTGCCCGGCACGCACCGCCCGGGGTCTCTCTATGGCCAAAAAGCGCCACGGAGCAAGGGGTGGCGTCTGATGCGCCCTGCTGCGCTACCATTAGCGTTTTCCACCGCGTTTTGGACTCCCTATGCAGCTCAATCAGGTCAAGGCGATCATCACCGGCGGCGCCTCCGGTCTCGGCTACGCCGTAGCCCAGCATCTGGTCGCCAATGGCGCCAAGGTGGCCCTGTTCGACGTCAACGAGGAAAAGGGCCAGGAAGCCGCCACGGCGCTGAAGGGCCACTTCTTCCGCACCGACGTCACCTCGGAGGACGGCGTGTCCGCCAACGTCGCCGCTGCGCGCGATGCGATGGGCGGCCTGAACGTGCTGGTCAACTGCGCCGGCATCCTGGGCGCGGGCCGCATGCTCGGCAAGGATGGCCCGATGCCGCTCAACACGTTTGCCACCACGGTGCTGGTGAACCTGGTGGGCAGCTTCAACGTCGCCAAGGCTGCTGCCTCGCTGATGCAGAACAACGATACCGGCGAAGACGGCGAGCGCGGCGTGATCATCAACACCGCTTCCGTCGCTGCGTTCGAAGGCCAGATCGGCCAGGCCGCGTATTCCGCCTCCAAGGGCGGCGTGGTCGGCATGACGCTGCCGATGGCGCGCGAACTGTCGCGCTTCGGCATCCGCGTGGCCACGATCGCCCCGGGCATCTTCTGGACGCCGATGGTCGACGGCATGCCGCCGCAGGTGCAGGAATCGCTGTCGGCATCGATCCCGTTCCCGTCGCGCCTGGGCAAGCCGGACGAATTCGCCAGCACGGTGGCCTTCATTCTCGGCAATCGTTATATCAATGGCGAGACGATCCGCCTTGATGGCGCGGTGCGTTTGCAGCCGAAGTAACCCTACCAAACCGTCATTCCGGCGCAGGCCGGAATCCAGTGACTGTATGGCGCGGTTGTCGCAAATGGCGTGGGCGTATACGTTGGGCCGCGCGATAACCTGACACCACGCAACTGGATTCCGGCCTGCGCCGGAATGGCGATCAAGAACTCACCCATCCGGTCCTACATCCATGAAAGCTTCCGACGTCAAGAAAGGCAACGTAGTCGAACACGACGGCACCGTGTACCAGGTGCGCGATATCGAGCGCAGCTCGCCGACCGCGCGTGGCGGCAACGTCACGTTTCGCTTCACCATGTATTCGATCCCCGGCGGTCGCAAGTTCGACCTGAGCCTGCGCGCCGATGACGATCTCAAGGAAATGGAGCTGGTGCGCCGCGAGGCGAACTTCTCGTACATGGACGGTGAGGCATTCGTCTTCATGGACAATGAAGACTTCACCCAGTACCTGCTTTCCACCGAACTGGTTGGCGATAACGCCGGCTATATCGTGGAAGGCGTCGAAGGCTACTACGTGCAGCTGATCGACGATGCACCGGTGGGCCTGCAGGTGCCGACCAGCGTGACGCTGACCGTGGTCGACACCGCCCCGGAAATGAAGGGCGCCAGCGCCACCAAGCGCACCAAGCCGGCCAAGCTCAATACCGGCATCGAAATCCAGGTGCCCGAGTACATCAGCAACGACGAAAAGGTGTGGGTGAACACGCTGACGGGCGAGTTCGCCGGCCGCGCCTGATCGGCGCTGCAGGTTGGACACGAAAGCGCCGGGGAAACCCGGCGCTTTTTGTTTGGCTTGACGCGGTGGCGCAGCTGCGGCACGTTCGCCTCTTCCCGCCCAGGAATGAATGCCGTGTCGCGTCCCCACGCTCCGCATGCTCGTTTCTTTCGTACTCGCCATCTGCTGACGCTGGTGCTGCTGGCGCTGGCGCTTTCGGCGTGTGCACCGGCGCCCGTACGCAATCCCATCGCACAGTGGGTGCTCTCGCCCAATTTCGATGCGCGCCGTCCGGTGCTCATCGTGATTCATTTCACCAACGAGCATTCCGCCGAGCAGGCGCTGCACACGTTGCGCACGGCCAACAGCGGCGGACCGGTGAGTTCGCACTATCTGATCGGCAACGACGGCCACCTCTATCAACTGGTCGCCGATAGCGAGCGCGCGTGGCACGCCGGCGCGGGACGCTGGGGCACGATTACCGACGTGAATTCGGCCTCCATCGGGATCGAGCTGGACAATGATGGCGACTCGCCGTTCACCCAGGTGCAGATCGACAGCCTGCTGCGCCTGCTGGCCGACCTCACGGATCGCTTCCGTATTCCGCGCACGCAGATCATCGGCCACGAGGATCTCGCGCCCGGCCGCAAGGACGATCCCGGTCCGCGTTTTCCATGGCAACAACTGGCGCAGGCGGGCGTTGGCCTGTGGCCGCGGGGCACGCTGGTGGACCCGCCGGCGGGGTTTGATCCGTGGGCGGCGTTGGGGTTGATTGGGTATCCGCTGGACGATCGGGCGTCCACGGTGCGCTCGTTCCATCATCATTTTCGGGGGATGGATGGGGATGCGTTGGACGCGCAGGATCTGCGCATTTTGTTCAACTTGTCGCAGCAGCTTGGGGCTGGTGGTGGGGTGATGCCGGTGGCGGGCTAAGCGCTTTGCGCCACACTTCTCCCTCTCCCCTGCGGGGAGAGGGTTGGGGTGAGGGTTGGGGTGAGGGTTGGGGTGAGGGGCGGGTGCTCGCGGGAACGTTTCTACATTGCCGTCGTCGCGGCGTACACCGGGATCTAGAGCCTCGGTGTTTAGTTGTCGCCTCTCCGCCAGGGTGCCGCCTACGCGGCGGGCGTTTCGAACGGCTGCCGCCGCTCGAGTCACTTTTCTTTTGCTGGCCCAAAAGAAAAGTAACCCAAAGAAAATGGCCTGATAACGCCGGCAGCATCGTGTTGGGATAAGCCCGAACGCTCGAGGCGCGTCGTTGTGGGACAACCTCCGAGGGTACACAGGGGGTACTTCCAAGCGCTGCGCAACGCGCCCGAATCGCTGAGGACTTAAAGCGGGGCTTCGCTGCGCGTTGGCTTTGGAGCCTCACAATTCAATAGGGTGCCGCGCCTGGCGCTTGTCTGTGGGAGCGCACCCTGTGCGCGACAGCCACGCCTGGGTGTACCGCTCCGTAGGCTCGTCGCGCACAGGGTGCGCTCCCACAAAGAGCCGATCGGAACCAGCCTGCGCGATCCTTTGTAGGAGCGCACTTGTGCGCGACCGCAGCGCCGGGATGTACCGCTCCGTAGGTTTGTCGCGCACAAGTGCGCTCCTACAACAGGTCCCGGCAACGCCAGTGCACTTCACTTTCCCCTCCGTCGGGAAGCTGCCCAGCCCGTGCGCCCTACCCGACCAGCCACGGATCCCTGGCCCGTCGCGTTCGCTTCAGGCTGTTTGAGGCAGAATCACTGCACTGACTAGGAGTCTTGTCGCGTCATGTCTTCGACGGGTTATTCGCTGCGCGCCACGGTCGTCGACAGCCTGCTCACGGCCAAGCGACCTGACGTGCCGGTGCGTGTGGTCGTGCGCAACACCGCGGCCGTGGTGCTGCCGCTGGCGATTGGCATACTGACAGGGCATCCGGGCATCGGGCTGGGTATCGGCGCTGGCGCGCTGGACACCATGTTCTCGGACCAGCCGGGACCGTATCGCCAGCGCATGACGCGCCTGCTGCTGGCATCGCTGGCGGCCGGCCTGGCCTCGCTGATCGGCTTTCTGATCGGCGACCAGTTGATACCCATCCTGGTCGCCACGGCGGCGTTCGGATTTTTCGGCGGCCTGCTGGTGGTGTTTGGTCCGGACATGGCGCGCGTGGGCATGACCAGCATGATCCTGCTGGTGGTCACGGCCGCCACGCCACGACCCTTGGCCGAAGCGCTGGGCGCCTCGGCCCTGATCTTTGCCGGCGGCCTGCTGCTGACCCTGTTTTCCGTGGCGGCCTGGCCGCTGCAGCGCTATCGCCCTGAGCGGCACGCGCTGGCCGCGGTCTATCGCGGCTTGTCGACGCTGGCGCGCCAGCAGGAACACGACGACGCCGACGTACCCGCGCTCACCGACGCCATGACCACGCTGCAGCACACGCTGCTGGGGCGGCACCACGCGCGCGGCCGCGCGATGGAGGCGTTCGGCGTGCTGCTGGAACTGGCCGAACGCATCCGCCTGGAACTCACCGCGATGGCGGAGTTGCGCGCCAATGCCACCATCCACGCCATGTTCCGGGGCGACGCCGCGCGCGTGCTCGGGGCCATTGCAGACGCTCTGGAGCTTGCCGAATCGCCGCGCCAGGCCGAGCACGCCCTGCAGACCTTGCAGGCGAGCGAGAACGCCCTGCTTGGCAACGGCGGGGACGCCGATGGCCTGGCCACGCATATCCATGCTTTGTCTGGTCAGCTCGCTGCCGCGGTGCGCAATGCCAACTGGGCAGGCAGCCGCGGTGAATTGCGCGCGGCCGCGGCGGAGACGCCGCTACCGACGGCACTGCGCAGCAGTTCGGCGCGCGCCACGCTGCGTGCCAATCTCACGCCGCATTCGGTGGCATTCCGGCATGCCGTGCGCACCGCCGTGACACTCACCGCCACGCTGTTCGTTTCGCGCGAGCTCGGCCTGCCGCATGGCTATTGGCTGCCGATGACCGCGGCCATCGTGCTGCGTCCGGATTTCGCCGCCACCTTCAACTTTGGCCTGTTGCGCGTGGTCGGCACCATCCTGGGCCTGTTGCTCACCACCGCCCTGCTGCATTTCACGCCGCATGACATGTGGGCGCATCTGCTGTTGATGGCTGTGCTGTGCATGGGTTTTCGCTATCTGGCCACCGCGCACTACGGCATCGCCGTGGCGGCGCTTACCGGCACCGTGGTGATCCTGTTGTCGTTCGAAGGCGTCAATTCCAGCGATGCCGTGCTCGATCGCGTGATCAACACCGCGCTCGGCAGCGGCATGGCCTTGCTCGCCTATGTGCTGTGGCCCACCTGGGAACGCGCGCGTGCGCGTGCGGCGCTATCGGACATGCTCGATGCCTATGCCGATTACCTCAACGCGCTCGCCCATCCCGAACGCCGCGATCACCGCCGGGAAGCACGCACTGCCGCACGCACGGCACGCAGCAATGCGCAGGCCTCGCTGGACCGCATGCGCGCGGAACCGGCCACGCCGGCAACCCTGCTGGAACTGGCCAACGCGCTGTTCGCCAACGGCAATCGCCTGGCCCGCACGGCGATGACGCTGGAGGCGCTGATCGATGATCACCACAGCCTGCCGGAAACGGCGGAAATGTGCGCGTTCGTCGACCACAGCGCCAAGGCTCTGCATGAAGTCGCTTCGGCCTTGCGCACGCAGCGTGCGCCGGAGCAGCTGCCCGATCTGCGCGGCCTGCAACGCACCCTGGCTGCGCTGCTCAACATGGCGGAAGACCGCCAGGCCGCCGAGCTGCTCGCGCGCATCAGTGATCGGCTGGTGGATAACGTGAATACGCTGGCGCATATCACCGGACGCAGCCATAGCAAGTCGACGGCGACGGCCTGACCGAGCGAGCCACACCTTGTGGGAGCGCACCCTGTGCGCGACGGCCCAGCGAAGAGGTAGCGGCGCAGCTCCGCGGTCGCGCACAAGGTGCGCTCCTACAAGGGCTCCGTAAACGCCAGGCGCCACGCTTGCATTGTGGGAGCGCACCCTGTGCGCGACGGCCCAGCGAAGAGGCAGCGGTGAGGCTCCGCGGTCGCGCACAAGGTGCGCTCCCACAAGGGCTCCGTAAACGCCAGGCGCCACGCTTTCATTGTGGGAGCGCACCCTGTGCGCGACGGCCCAACAAAGAGGTAGCGGCGCAGCTCCGCGGTCGCGCACAAGGTGCGCTCCTACAAGGGCTCCATAAACGCCAGGCGCCACGCTTTCATTGTGGGAGCGCACCCTGTGCGCGACGGCCCAGCGAAGAGGTGGCGGCGAGGCTCCGCGGTCGCGCACAGGGTGCGCTCCCACACGGGTTACGCTTTACGCCCCGACGCGCCGGCGCACGGCATCGATATCCCGCACCGGCCGCACTTCGATGCGACCCGTGCGCGCCCACGGAAATTCCGCGGCGATGCGCACGGCCTCGGCCATGTCGGCCGCCTCGATCAGGTTGAAGCCGCCGAGGTATTCCTTCGCTTCGGCAAACGGGCCGTCCATCACACTCATGGTGTTGTCGCGCATGCGCAGCGATTTCGCCTGGGCCGGCGGTTCAAGCTGCATGGAATCGAGCAGATGGCCTTCGGCGCGCAGTTCGTCGGCATGGACGAAGCAGCCGTGCATCATCGTGTCGAACTCACCCGGCGGCAGGGCCTCTAGCAGGCTGTCGTCGTTATAGATCATGACCAGAAACTTCATGTTGCCTCCGATGGCTGCGGACGTCGTCGCGCTCGCCATCATGCCGCCAGCCGTGACGGCTTGCATGTGCAATCGGGCCTAAGTTCAGCCGGCAGGAATCTCGCCACAGCTGAGTCGGGCCGCCCGCCTCCCCCGGACGGCGTTTTACGCTGCACCGCGCCGAGACGGCACCGCGCCCCTGACTTACACTCGGCGCATGCTCAAAATCGACACGCACGCCCATATCCTCCCCCGCGACTGGCCCAACCTCGCCGCCAAGTTCGGCGACGAGCGCTTTCCGGTGATGATCCACAACGACGGGCGCCATCGCATCTACAAGGATGGCAAGTTCTTCAGAGAGGTATGGGACTCGGCGTTCGACGCACAACAGCGCATCGACGACTACGCCCGCTTCGACGTCAGCGTGCAGGTGGTCTCCACCGTACCCGTGCTGTTCTCGTATTGGGCGCCCGGCTATCAGGCGCTGGAACTGCACCGCCATCTGAACGACGAGACGGCGCGCATCTGCAACGACCATCCGCGTCACTACGCCGGCATCGGCACGGTGCCGCTGCAGTCGCCCGACCTGGCCATCCGCGAGCTGGAGCGCTGCATCGACGAACTGGGCCTGCAGGGCGTGCAGGTCGGTTCGCACTGCAACGATTGGAACCTGGACGCCCCCGAACTGTTTCCCTTCTTCGAGGCAGCCGCCGACCTGGGCGCCGCGGTGATGGTGCATCCCTGGGACATGATGGGCGCTGCCAGCATGCCCAAGTACTGGCTGCCCTGGCTGGTGGGCATGCCGGCCGAACAGTCGCGCGCGGCCTGCTGCCTGGTATTTGGCGGCGTGCTGGAGCGCCTGCCGCGGCTGCGTGTGATGCTGGCCCATGGCGGCGGCAGCTTCCCGTGGACCATCGGCCGCATCGAGCACGGCTTCCGCATGCGCCCCGACCTGGTCGCCACGGACAACCCGCGCAATCCTCGCGAATACCTGCAACGCCTGTTTTTCGACTCCTGCGTGCACGACCCGGCCGCCCTGCGCTATCTCCTGGATGTGACAGGGGTCGATCGCGTGATGCTGGGGACCGACTATCCTTTCCCGCTGGGGGAGCAGCATCCGGGCAGCGGCATCGAGTCACTCGGGCTCGACGACCACGACCGCGCGCGACTCTTCCACGGCACCGCCCTGGAATGGCTGGGGCTGCCGCTGCAGCGTTTCGAACCTCACCCTCACGCACAGGAAAAGGCATGAGCTTGTTCCGCACTTTGGTTATCGCCGGCGCCCTCGTGTTGGCCGGAACCGCCCACGCCGCTGATGTCAGCATGGCCGGCGGCAGCGTCACCTTCAGCACGCCCGACCAGTGGATGGGCATCATGGAAACGCAGGGCGATCCGGAAGTACGCGTGTTCCAGGTACCCGACCCCTCGCCCAACGGCGCCAGCAGCCTCGCCCGTATCAGCGTCACGGTGAAGCAGGTGGGCAATGCCGGCGAGTTCCAGCAGTACGTGAGCGGCGCCATGGGCAAGGCCAAGGCCCTGACCGGCTACCAGGCCGCCAGCGGCGGCACGCCGGACAACTTCGTCTATACGGCGCAGGAAAACGGCGCGCAGTACAGCTATAGCGAGCGCTACTGGTTCAAGGACAGCCATGCCATCCAGCTGCGTTGCGTGCGTCCCGCGCAAGGCCAGGCCGGCGCAGCGTGGCGCGCTGCGTTCGACAAGGGCTGCGACGCCATCGCCGCACGCATGAAGTAAGTCGTCATCCACGTCGTGCCCGCGCTGGGCGCGACGCTTCAGCAAGAGATTCCCGATGTCCGCTCCGTTCGAAGCCACCCTCGCCTGGGCGCAGACCCAGGATGCCGCCGATCCGCTGCGCGGCTTCCGCGACGAATTCCTGATACCCAGGCACGAGGGCCGCGACGGCCACTATTTCTGCGGCAATTCGCTGGGCCTGCAGCCGCGTGCCGTGCGCCCTGCGCTGAGCGCCGAGCTCGACTCCTGGGCCGATCAGGCGGTGGAAGGCCACTTTCGCGGCGACTTGCCGTGGATGGATTATCACGAGTTCGTGCGCGACGACCTCGCCAGCGTCGTGGGTGCGCAGCCGTCCGAAGTGGTGGCGATGAACACCCTGGGCGTGAACCTGCACCTGATGATGGTGAGCTTTTATCGGCCCACGCCGGAGCGGCACGCCATCCTGATCGAAGCGGGCTCGTTTCCCACCGATCGTTATGCGGTGGAATCGCAGGTGCGTTTCCATGGCTACGATCCGGCCACCTCGCTGATCGAGCTGCAGGGCGACGAGGCCAACGGCGTGATCTCGATGGACGCCATCGAACGCGTGCTGGCCGAACATGGTTCGCGCATTGCGCTGGTGATGCTGCCGGGCGTGCAGTACCGCACGGGTCAGGCCTTCGACCTCGCTGCGATCACGCGTCTGGCCAATCGCCACGGCTGCATGGTGGGTTTCGACCTGGCGCATGCCGTGGGCAATCTGCCGCTGCAGTTGCACGACAGCGGCGCGGATTTCGCCATCTGGTGCAGCTACAAATACCTCAACAGCGGCCCGGGCGCGGTCGGCGGCGCGTTCGTGCATGAGCGCCACGCACGCACCACCCTGCCGCGCTTCGCCGGCTGGTGGGGACACGACAAAACCTCGCGTTTCCAGATGGGTCCGCAGTTCGTGCCCACCTATGGCGCCGATGGCTGGCAGCTGAGCAATCCGCCGATCCTCGCGCTGGCGCCGCTGCGCGTGTCGCTGGAAATCTTCCGCCGCGCCGGCATGGGCAGGCTGCGCGAGAAATCGCTGCGGCTCACCGCTTATCTGGAATGGCTGGTGCAATCCCAGTTGAGCGACGTGCTGGAAGTGGTGACGCCGAGCGATCCGTCGCGTCGCGGGTCGCAGCTGTCCATCCGCGTGCTCGGTGGCCGCGCCCGTGGTCGCGCACTGTTCGATGATCTGGTGGAGCACGGCATCATCGGCGACTGGCGCGAGCCCGATGTGATCCGCATTTCGCCGACGCCGCTGTACAACCAGTTTGCCGACTGCGTGGCGTTCGTCGAAGCCACGCGCCGCTGGGCGCAGCGCGGCTGATCAGGCGGCGCGGCGCATGCCGCGCCATGTCGTCGCGTCGAGCGCAAAGGCCAGCACGCACAGGACCAGGGCGACGCAGCACACGCCTGTCCATCCCGCCGCAGCCCATGCGCTGCCAGCAACGACTGCGCCCCCGCCACCACCGATGAAGAACACGCCGACGAACAAGCCATTGAGTCGGCTGCGCGCGGCCGGATCAAGCATGTTGATCGCACGCCGCCCCAGCGTCTGATCACCGATGGCGCCGGCATCGATCACGATGGCCGCCAGCACCAGCAGGCCCAGCGCCAACAACGGATGTTGCATCACATTCATGCCGAACCAGCCCGCGCCAGCGATCCCAGCAAGCACGAAGCCTGCTGTCGCCACGACGTGAGAGATCGGCATGCCCACCGCGCTATGACCGCGATCGCCCGCCTTGCCTGCCAACGGTGCCACCACCGTGCCGGCCACACCGGCGAGAGCGAACCACGCCAGGCTGCGGCTATCGAGTAGAAACGGTGCCTGCACCAGGCGCAGCGCGATGCCGGTCCAGAATGCACTGAAGGCCGCCATCATGATCGCCGCCGAGACAGCGTAGCGACGCAACACCGGTTCATCGCGCCACAGCGTCCACAGCGACGCGATCAGCCCGCGATACGAGGTATGCACCGGCGGCTGTCGCCGCGGCAGCGCGAACCACAGCGCCAGGGCGAGCAAGCCGTCGAACACGCCTAGCAAGCCGTAGCACGCACGCCAGCCCCACGCGCCTTCCACCAGGCTGGCGAACGGACGCGACAACAGAATGCCGAGCATCACGCCGCTCATTACGTTGCCCACGGCGCTGCCGCGATGCTCGGGCCTCGCCATCGCTGCGGCCAGCGGGACCAGGATCTGGATCGCGCACGACGTGGCCCCGGCCAGGCACACGGCCAGCAACAACCACCACGCCTGCTGCGCCAGCGCCGCAGCGCCCAGCGCCAACGCGCAGGCCAGCAGCGTGATCGTGGTCAGGCGACGGTTCTCGAACAGATCCGCCAAGGGCACGAGGAACAACATGCCGACGGCGTAACCCAGCTGCGGCAGCATCGCGACCAGGCCGGTGAGCGACGGGCGCAGGTGCATCGCGCGCGCCACCGGGCCAGCCAGGGGCTGCGCCGCCGTGAGGTTGATGATGATCACGCCCACCGCGAAGGCGAACAGCAGGGTCAAGGGCGTGGTGAGCTCGGAGGGCACCTCGTTGGGCACGGCATCGATACGGCGTCGGGAGAGGTATTGCATGTCTGGGCCTTGCCAATCGATAGGCCTGCGATGCTAAATACCCTGGCATCATGATGACAGTGAATAATCATCATAGTTTTCATGCGCACTTCGCATACTTGGCAGGATCATCGGGCATGAACACGCGGGATGTCAGGGCGTTTATCGCGGTCGTGGACACCGGCTCCATCGTCCAGGCGGCAGCACAACTGCACCTCACCCAACCCGGCGTGACGCGTCGCGTGCAAAGCCTGGAGGCCTTGCTGGGCATCGAGTTGCTGGATCGCCAGTCCAAGCCCCTGCGCCCGACCGCGGCGGGACGCGAGATCTACCAGAAGGGTCGCGACCTGCTGCACGCGGAAGCCGACCTGCTCGCGCTGGCACGCGCCGACACCGAGCCTTCCGGCGAATTGCGGCTGGGCATGCCACCGTTCCTGGCGGAGCGCGCACTCACCACGCCGATCGACCTGCTCCGCTCGCGCTATCCCGGCCTCGCGCTGCGCATACATTCGGCTTGGTCGCCCGGCCTGGTTGAGCAGGTGGAAACAGGCTTGCTGGATGCTGCTGCCGTGGTGCTGTCCGAGCACACGCCGCCACCGGCGAGCATGACCACCCACGCCTTCGATCGCCAACCCTTGCGCATCGTCGCCGCACCTTCGCTGGGCCTGCGTGCGCGCGCCACGCTCAAGGATCTCGCTGAGTTTCCCTGGGTGCTGAGCCAGAACGGTTGCGGCATGCGCTCCACCCTGCGGCGAGCCATGGAAGAACGCGGACTGCCGTGCAACGTGGGTGTGGAAGCGTTCGGGGCGGATCTGCAGCTATCCCTGGTCGCGCGTGGCGCAGGTATCGGCATCATCACGCCCGATCTGTTGGCCGCGAGCAGTTATCGCAGTCAATTGAAGCTCGTCACCGTCACCGACTTCGAGCTGGACATGATCGCCTGGCTGGTTCACCGCGCCCTGCCACCCCGCCTGGAAGCCCCCGTTGCCCTGTTGCTGGAGCAGCTCAAGGCAGTGATGTCGCGGCGGCCGAAATCGCGTTGAACGCCAAGGGCAGACGGACGTCCATCCATAAGGCATGGATGCGAGGACTGGTCGGTTGAGCCATGATGGCCGCATCCACGACAAGGAATGGCCATGCGCAACGCACTGCTCGTCCGTCTGATCGGCCTGATCGCCCTACCGATGGCCGCCTGCCTGGCCTATGCCCAAACACCTGCCGCCATCCCCTCTGGCGACGAACTGACCCGCACCATCGCTTCGCTCGACAGCAAGGTCTTCGACGCCTACAACCACTGCGACCTGAAGACCTTTGGCGAGTACTTCAGCGATGACGTCGAGTTCTACCACGACAAGGGTGGGCTGATGACCTCGCGCGACGCCATCGTCGATGCGACCCGGCGCAATATCTGCCACAAGGTGCGCCGAGAACTGGTCGGCAGCATCGAGGTGTATCCGATCAAGGATTACGGCGCGATCGAGATCGGTACCCACAAGTTCTGCCAACTTGAGTCCGGCAAGTGCGAAGGCATGGGCAAGTTCTTCCATATCTGGCGCTACCAGAATGGTCGGTGGCAGCTGACGCGCGTGGTGAGTTACGACCATCGGCCAATCGAGCCTGCGAAGTAAGCGCCCCCTCTCCCCTCCCCTGTGGGAGCGCACCCTGTGCGCGACTGACCTTGCCTCAAGTCCCAGTCGCGCACAGGGTGCGCTCCCACAATTTAAGGGATACGGCTCTCCGGGTGCCGCACCTGCCCTTCCCCACGCACCACAAATCGCTCGATCGTGAGCGACTCCGCGCCCATCGGCCCGTACGCATGCAGGCGCGTGGTGGAGATGCCGATCTCCGCCCCCAGCCCCAGCTGCCCGCCATCGGAAAAACGCGACGACGCATTGACCATCACCACCGCCGAACGCAGTGACTGCACGAAACGCTGCGCCGTCGACGCATCGCTGGTGGCAATGACCTCAGTGTGATCGGAGCCGTAGCGGTGAATATGCGCGATCGCCTCATCGAGACTGTCCACGACGCGTAGCGCGATGATCAGGTCGAGGAATTCGGCCGCGTAATCGTCTTCGCCGGCAGGATTCGCTTCGGGCACCAGCGCGCGGGTCGCTTGATCGCCGCGCAACTCAACGCCACGTTCGCGCAGAGCAGCTGCAGCCCGAGGCAGGAAGGCGTCTGCCACATCGCGATGCACCAGCACCGTCTCCAGCGCATTGCACACGCCGGGACGCGACGTCTTGCCATCGATCAGCAGATTCAAAGCCAGCGCCAGATCGGCAAGGCGATCCACATACAGGTGACACACGCCCTTGTAGTGCTTGATCACCGGCACGCGCGCGTGCTCGGTCACGAAGCGGATCAGGCCCTCGCCGCCGCGCGGGATGGCGAGATCGACCAGATCGCTCAACTGCAGCAGCGACACCATCGTCTCGCGGCTGAGATCTTCCACCAAGGTGACGGCCGCCGTCGGCAAGCCGTGCGCGCCGAGCGCCTCGTGCAACGCGGCAGCGATGGCGCGATTGGATTGGATGGCTTCGGAACCGCCGCGCAGGATCACCGCGTTGCCAGCCATCAGGCACAACGCCGCAGCATCGGCGGTGACGTTGGGACGCGCTTCGTAGATCATCGCGATCACGCCAAGCGGTATGCGCACGCGCTCCACAGTGACGCCATTGGCAAGCGTCTCCTGTCGCGTGACGACGCCCACCGGATCGGGCAGCTGCGCCACGTCGCGCAAGGCCTGGGCGATACCGGCAACGCGGGCCGGGTCGAGCCGCAGGCGATCCAGCATGGCACCCTGCAGGCCTTTGCCGGCGGCGTGTTGCATGTCCTGCGCATTCGCGCCAAGCACCTCGTCTATGCGGCGCTCAAGCGCACCCGCCATGTCATTCAACAGTGCGCGCTTGGTTGGCGTATCGAGCATGGCCAACGCCGGCACCGCGTCGCGGCAGGCCAGCGCCAACGAACGGATGTCGCTCATGCGTCGATATCTCCGGTGGTCTCGATGTCTGCCGTGGTGGCGAGATCATCACGATGCACGATTTCTGCGCCGTAGCTGTAGCCCAATACGGTTTCGATGTCGCGGCTATGTCGCCCTGCCAGACGCTTCACTTCGCCGGCGCCGTACTGGCTCAGCCCCCGCGCAATCGCACGCCCCTGCTCGTCGACGATCTCGACCAAGTCACCCCGATGGAAATCGCCGTTCACAGCACGCACTCCGCCCGGCAAAAGGGACGCTCGCCCACCGGCAAGAGCACGTACCGCACCGGCGTCCACCTGGATGCCTCCCGGGGCCGCGGGTGCATGGCGCAGCCAGTATTTGCGCGCCTGCATGCGACTGCGCCCAGCGGCAAAGAAAGTACCGTGTAGTTCACCGTTGGCGAGCGCCTGCACCGCGACCGGGTTGCGGCCACTGAACAGCGCCGTGGGGATGCCTGCAGCGCCGGCCTTGGACGCCGCCTCAAGCTTGGTGTGCATGCCACCCGTACCGACCGCACTACCGCTGCCGCCCGCCATGGCCAGGATCTCGGGGGTCAGCGCTTCCACTCTCAGGACGGGCAACGCTGCGGGATCGCGGCGCGGATCGGCCGTATAAAGCGCATCGATATCGGAAGCAATCAGCAGCAGGTCAGCGTCGACCAGGGCGGCAACGATGGCGGCAAGATTGTCGTTGTCGCCCAGCTTCAACTCATCGACTGCGACCGTGTCGTTCTCGTTCACCACCGGCAATACGTCGAGCGCCAGCAGCTCGCGTAGCGTGGTGCGGGCATTGAGGTAGCGGCGACGGCTACGCAGGTCGTCATGGGTCAGCAGCACCTGGGCCACCGGACGCGTGCTGAGCGATTGCCACAACGCAATCATGGGCGCCTGGCCCAACGCGGCAAGCGCCTGGCGCGCCGCCAGATCACCGCCACTGGGCGCATGCGCCCGCAGCTGCGCCCGCCCCGCCGCCACCGCGCCGGACGACACCAGCACCACCTGACGGCCCGCCTCGCGGCTCGCCTGGATGAAATCCGCCAGCGTTGCGGCATAGGCCGCAGTGAGACCGCCGCCATCGGCTGCGAGCAGATTGCTGCCGACCTTCAACACGGCACGACGCCAGGAAGGCAGCGCCTGCGGAGAAACCTGCGTGCGCTGCCCCTCGTTCATGGTTCGGCACTTCCCGTACTGTCGGTCTTCATGCCGCTCACCGTTTAGCCGTCCAGATGGCTGAGTCTAGCGCGCAATTCGTCCAGGCGCAGGTCGTTGCCGGAACCGGGCGACACGCGAGCGGCCAGGCTGCCCTCGGGCGTGCGCCCTGCACCTGCCGAGGCGGCGGCATCGGCCGCTGCCCGATAGGCGTCGCGGAACGGCACACCGGCGGCGGCCTGCTCGATCGCCACGTCGGTGGCGTACATGGCCGGCTCGATCGCGGCTCGCATGGCCGGCTCGTTCCACTCCATGCGGGCCAGCAGATCCGGCACCAGCTCCAAAGCGGCCAGGCCGTGACGGCAGCCATGGAACAGCGAGCCCTTGGAGAACTGCAGGTCGCGCTGGTAGCCCGACGGCAGCGAGAGCAGCTGCTCGATCTCGGTGCGCGCAGCAGCCACGCTGGCATAGCTGGCGCGCAACAGCTCGACGACATCCGGATTGCGCTTGTTCGGCATGATCGAGCTGCCGGTGGTGTATTCGGACGGCAGCTTGACGAAGTTGAACTCGGCGGTGGTGAACAGCGACAGGTCCCACGCCATGCGGCGCACATCCAGCAGCGCACCGGCAATCGCCTCAAGCACGGCCATCTCGAACTTGCCTCGCGAGAGCTGCGCATAGATCGGCGACACCTGCATGCGGGCAAAGCCCAGCGCCTGCGTGGTGTGTTCGCGATCCAGCTTCAAGTTGACGCCATAGCCCGCGGCGGTACCCAGCGGATTGGCATCGATCAGCAGCGCCGTCTGCTTCGCACGCAGCGCGTTGTCGATAAAACCCTCGGCAAAACCGGCAAACCACATGCCGGTGGACGACACCACCGCGCGCTGCAGATGCGTATAGCCCGGCAGCGGGACTGCCGGCTGCGCGGCACGATCGAGGCAGACTTGCGCAATGGCGCGGCAATGCTGCTCAAGCGCGGCCAGCTGTTCCTTCAGCCACAGGCGCGTGGCGACCAGGATCTGATCGTTGCGGCTGCGGCCGGTGTGTACGCGGCGGCCGGCATCGCCGAGGCGCTCGGTAAGGCGTGCCTCGATCGCCGAATGGCCATCCTCATAGCGATCGTCCAGCACGAACGACCCGGTACGGAAATCCTCAGCCAGAGCATCCAACTCACGCTTGAGCGCGGCAGCTTCGTCAGCGCTGACCACGCCGATATTGGCCAGACCTTCGACATGCGCCTTGCTGGCAGTGATGTCGTGCAGGAAAAACTCGCGGTCCAGCAGCACGTCGTCGCCGGCAAGAAACGCCATGATGCGGGCGTCGATCTTGATGTTGGATTTTTGCCAGAGGGGTTGGGTCATCGGGGAATCCTGCAATCGTTGTGTGACGCTATCTTTTGCACGTCCGGAGCAAGCCGGAATGACGATCAAGTGGTCGGAATCGCGGTGTACTCGTCCACGCCAATGGCGCGATTGATGTTCTGCATGGCCTGCGTCGCCGCACCTTTCAACAGGTTGTCCAGCGTCGCCACCACCACCACGCGCTTGCCGTCGTTGGACACCGCGAAACCGCCGATATCGACGTGATGTTTGTTGGCGATCTGGCTGACCCAGGGCGCCTCATCCACCACATGCACCAGCTTCTCGCCCTCATAGGCGCCGTTGAAGCGCTTGACGATGTCCTCACGTGCCACGGGACGCGCCAGGTAGAGGTTGGTGGTGACCGTCAGGCCACGGAAGTGCGGCGCCACATGCGGCATGAATTCCACCGGCACATTGAGATGGCGGCTCGCCTCCTTCTCGTGCATATGGCCGGTAAGCGAGTACGGCATCAGGTTGTCGCGCAGTTTTTCCGGATTGTTCTTGTCCGAGGGCGTGGTGCCCGCGCCGGAGTAGCCGGACACACCGAAACTCACTGGCGGCGCGGCGAGCAGGTCTTTCAACGGCGCAATGGAAAGCTGGATGGCGGTGGCATAGCAGCCCGGATTGCTGATGCGCTTCTCGCCACGCCACAACTGGCGGGTGAGTTCGGGCAGACCGTAGTACCACTTCTCGTTGAAACGATAGTCGGCCGAGAGGTCGACGATCAGCGTATCCGGCTTGGCCTTGTCGATCGCCTCGACATAAGGCGCCGCCTTGCCGTTGGGCAAGGCGAGCACCACCACGTCCGCCTGCTGCGCCGCCACGGCCTCGGCATCGAGGTTGGTGTAGCGCAACTCGCCGGTGTAGCCGTCCACATGATCGGCCACGCGCTGGCCATCCAGCTCGCGCGAAGAAACGAAGGCCAGCTCCAGCGACGGATGCGCCGCCACCAGGCGGATCAGTTCGGCGCCGGTGTGGCCGCGCGCGCCCACGATGCCAATGCGATGTCGAGTCGTGCTCATGATTCAATCCACCAGGGTCGGCAGGCGCTGCGCGCAATGGGCCACGCAGCGGGCGATCGTGTCGAAGTCGTCGAGGCCGTACCAGAACACTTTCCAGCTCGGCTGCTTGAGGCAGCCGTCCGATTCGGCGTAATAGAAATGGTTCACGCTGTTGCCGTGACGCGAGCGCCAGAACAGCTGCGGATTCTCCTCGCGCATCACCTGCCACACCGCGCGACCCAGGCCTTCGCCCTGCGCATCGTCGAGCACGGCGAACTTGTCCAGATACGGCAGACCCTCTTCCATGGTGAGTATCATCGCGGTGCGATAGTTTTCACTCACGTAGACACGGAAAGGCTTAGTGCGCTCGAAGTAATCGGGCACCAGGGTGCGGCCGAAGCTCGATTCGATCAGCTCGCGCATGCGACCCAGATCGATACCTTCCCACGACTCGAAACGCTTCACCTTTTCGCCGCGGCGGACCAGGGTGCCCGAACCCTTGTGGGTGAACAGTTCCTTGGCCAGCTCAGAGGGCTTGGTGATCGACACCGACGAGGTCAGCGGCAGATCATTCAACAGGTCGGCAATCTGTTCGATCTTCAGACGCATGCCGCCGTTGATCCACGGCTGCGACATCAGGTGCTCGAATTCCGTGCTCAGGTTGATCGAGTCGATGATCTTGCCCTGATCGTCCAGCAGACCGCCCGTGCCGGTGAGAAACACGATCTTGTACGGCTGCAGCACGCGCACCAGTTCGTTGGCGGCAAAGTCGGCGTTGACGTTGAGGATCTGGCCCTCTTCGGTTTCGCCCAGGCTGGCGATCACCGGAATCGAACCGGCACGCAGGCTCGCCTCGATCGGCGCCAGGTTGATCTGGCTGACCTTGCCGACCAGGCCATAGGTATCGCGGTCGATATAGCTGGCCGTGAACACGCCCGACGGCACCGAAGTGGCGCGCGTATCCATGGTCTGCAGGGCTTCGACCAGGCGCAGGTTCTGCTCCTGGAACACCTTGCGCACGATGGACAAGGCCTTGGGCGTGGTCACGCGCAAGCCGTTCACGGTGTGCTTCTCGATGCCCGCGGCCGACAGCTCTTCGTCCAGCTGCGGGCCGGCGCCGTGCAGCACGATCGGCGTCAGGCCTACCTGCTGCAGGAAGGTGAGCGACGAGGTAAGCGCGGGCAGATCATCGCGCAGCACCGCGCCGCCAACCTTCACCACGGCGAAGCGCTTGGCGTCCAACTGCGAGAAACGCTTGAGGTATTGCTGGATCTCCTTCGCGCTACCCATGCTCGAAAGCAGGCGAACGATGGTTTTCCTTGTGTGCTTGTGGGCTTCCACTTCGGTCTTAGCTCTTATCGATGATGCGGTAAATGGTGTCGGCGTAATGCTGCAATTGATCCAGCGCGACCCACTCGTCAGCGGTATGCGCCTGGGCGATGTCCCCTGGGCCGTACACAAAGCTGATGTAGCCGGCCGCGGAGAACAGCGCCGCTTCGGTCCAGAAGTCCACGGCATTGCCGATCGGGATATTCAGCTCATCGGCCAGATCGCGTGCGGCCAGGCGGCGTGCTTCGGCCGTGGCCGTGTCGCCTGCAGGCAACGAGTCGCCGCGAAACAGTTCCTGGAACTCCACCGGCTGCGGCTCCACCAGCGTGCGGAAGGTCTCCAGCAGCTGGTCAGGCGCCATGGTCGGCAACGGACGGAAGCCGAAACGCACATCGGCGGACGGCGCAATCATGTTGGCCTTGATGCCGCCGTCGACGCGACCGATGTTGAAGCGCAGACCCGTGAGGCCGCCAAAGCGCTCGTGCGCCTGCTTTTCCACGTAGTCGAGCGCAGCAGCACCCCAGCGCACCGCCTGGTGCACCGCGCTGTCGCTGGGCTTCTGCTCGCCCGAGGCGTGACCGGCACTGCCCTTGAAGCGCATTTGCACCGAATGGATGCCACGATGCGCGAGCACGGCTTCGCCCTTGGTCGGCTCGGCCACGATGATGGCGTCGTAAGCCGGCTTGTCCTTGAGGAAGCCGGCGATGCAACGCGGGTCGTTCGCTTCTTCATCGGTGGACAACAGCAAGGCCATATCGCCGCGGGTGACGTTCGCGACCGCAACGAGCGCAGCAGCAGCGCCCTTGATATCGCAAGCACCCAGCCCGATCGCCCGGTCTTCAGTCAAGCGCAGCTCATGCGGGCTCGCCGTCCAGTGCGGCGAATCGGGCACGGTATCGAGGTGCACGTTGAACAGCACCTTCGGCTTGCCGCGCACGGCGTAAAGCGTGACGGCGCCAGCGCCGTAGTCAGTCACGGATACGTCGAAGCCCGGCAGGTTTTCCCGCAGATAATCGAAAATGCCGCCCGTGCCGATCTCGCGCGGCGGGTTGCGCGTGTCGTAGCCGACCAGCGCGCGTAGATGTCGAAGAGTGTCGTCCAGTAGTGCGCTCATGCGATCCGTCTGGTGGTGTCTGGAATGTCACGACGAAACCGTCGCCCCGGCACATGCCGGGACGACGCGTCGCACGATCAGCTACGGTTGATTTCAGCCCACAGCGTGCTGCTCATGCCGAACAGCTTGATGAAGCCTTCGGCTTCCTCCACACCCCAATCCGCAGACTGCGCATAGGTGGCGCCCTTGGCGTTGAGGATGTGCGGCGAGCGCACTTCCACCGCCGTCACCTGAGCGCCGGAAGTTTCCAGCACCACTTCACCGTTGACCTGGCTCTGGCTGGACGAAAGGAACGCCTCCAGATCGGTCTTGATCGGATCGTGGAAGAAGCCTTCGTACACCACTTCCACCCACTTGCGCGCCACTTCCGGCTTGAAGCGGTTCTGCTGCTTGGTCAGCACGGCTTCTTCCAGTGCGCGGTGCGCGGCGAGCAGCGAGATCAGGCCCGGCGCTTCATACACGATGCGACCCTTCAGGCCGATGGTGGTGTCGCCGGTGTACATGCCGCGGCCCACGCCGTAGGGCGCGAACAGCTCGTTGAGCTTGGCCAGCAGCTTGTCGCCCGGCAGTTTCTGGCCATTGAGCGACACCGCCTCACCCTTTTCGAAACCAAGGGTGACGGTGAGCTTTTCAGACGGCCATTCGGCGCGCGGCTTGCACCAGCCACGGGCGCCTTCGCCCGGCGTCTTCCAATGGTCGATCTCGCCGCCGGACAGCGTCACGCCCAGCAGGTTCTCGTTGATGGTGTAGCTCTTCTGCTTGGCGCGCACTTCGAAGCCGCGCTCCTCCAGATAGGCCTGCTCATAGGCGCGCGTCTGGGTGTGTTCCTTCTGGATCTCGCGGATCGGCGCCACGATCTGGTAGTCACCCAGCGCCTTCACGGCCAGGTCGAAGCGGACCTGATCGTTGCCCATGCCGGTGCAGCCATGCGCAATCGCCTTGGTGCCCAGTTCCTTGGCGCGCGCAATGGCAGCGTCCACGATCAGGTAGCGGTCGGACACCAGCAGCGGATACTGGCCCTGGTAGGCCTCGCCCGCCTGCACGAACGGCTTGACGAAACCGTTCCAGATCGCCGGACCGCCGTCGACGGTGACATGGCTGGCCACGCCCAGTTCCTTGGCGCGCTGTTCGATATAGGCGCGCTCCTCGGCATCCACGCCGCCGGTATCGGCGAACACGGTATGCACGGCCCAGCCGCGCTCCTTGAGGTAAGGCACGCAGAAGCTGGTGTCGAGGCCACCGGAGAAGGCGAGAACGATGTCTTTGCTCATGACTTGCGAATCCTGAGATGGAAGGCTAAACGGATAATGGATTACTTTGATTCAACCACGATGCGCGGTTCCACGCGCACCGGAAAATTCACGGAATTGGCGATAAAGCAGCCGTGGTGCGCAGCGTCGTGCGCGGCCTCGGCCTTGGCCGGATCGCTGTCGGCGGTGATGGTGACCACCGGATGCAACACCACTTCGGTGAAGTGACCGCCATGCGTGTCGGTCTCCATCGTGCCTTCGGCGCTATCGGTGTATGCCGTCACCACTACGCCTGCCAACACCGCCTGATGCAGGTAGGACAGCATGTGACAGGTAGACAGTGCCGTCACCAGCATGTCTTCCGGGTTGACCTTGCTGGCATCGCCGCGAAACATCGGATCGGACGAGCCCTCGATGGTCGGCTTGCCCTCGATGCGAATCTCGTGATCGCGACCATAGCCCTGGTAAGTCTTGGTGCCGGTGCCCTGATTGCCAGTCCAGGTCACGTCGACCTTGTAGTGATGCTGATGCGTGTGGCTCACGACCTTCCCTCTTCTTGCTTGGACATGAGATCGGCCAGCTCCGCATCGCCGCGACCAGCGCGTTGCCCGAGGCCAGCCACCACACCGGCGCGATTCGCCGCCGGGTGGTTCTGGTTCAACTTGAACTTGCCTTCGATGCGCTCGACGGAAATTTCCAGCCCGGAGATGGCGCGCAGCATCTTCTCGATGTGATCTTCCGGCGCGTCGGAGACGTGCCAGGGCGCCGGAAGACCGGCCTCGTGACGATCGGTCAGACGCTCCAGCAACTGGCGCAGCCAGGTGGCGTCCTCGATCACACGCAGATGACCATGCACATGCACCACGGCGTAGTTCCAGGTGGGCACTTCGCGATGGGTTTCCTGCTTGCTCGGATACCAATTGGGACTGATATAGCCGTCCGGACCGCGAAAGATCACCAGCACTTCGGCCCCGTCCAAGCGCGCCAGTTCATTGCCGCGCGCGACATGGCCGTGCAATTTTCCATCCACCAGTTCAATCGGCAGATGATTCGCTGCGAGGCCGTCGTCGCCCTGCACCACCACGGTGGCGAACGGGTACGCACGCATCAGCGCGTGCAGCGCCTCGCTGTCCGTCTGCTTGAAGTGCGCGGGCTGGTACATGCTCAGGCCTGGCCGATCAACGAAGCCATCACCGCCTTCTGCACGTGCAGGCGGTTTTCGGCTTCATCGATGGCGATGCACGCGGGCGAATCCATCACAGCGTCGGTGGCCTTGATATTGCGGCGCAACGGCAGGCAATGGCTGAAGAGACCGTTGTTGGTCAAGGCCATCTTCTGCTCGTCCACGATGAAGTGCTTGTGTGCATCGCGGATCGGCTTTTCCTGCTCCCAGCGGCCGAAGAACGGTAGCGCGCCCCAGCTCTTGGCGTACACCACGTCGGCACCGCTATAGGCTTCTTCGATGTTGTGGCTCACCTTCAGCGAACCGCCGTTTTCCCTGGCGTTCTGATAGCCGAATTCCATATAGCGCTCATCGAGCACGTAGTCTGGCGTGGGGCACAGCAAGGTCACGTCCATGCCCATCTTGGTGGCGATCAGCAGCGCGGAATTGGCCACCGCCGTGTTGAGCGGCTTGGGGTGGTAGGTCCAGGTGAGCACGTACTTCTTGTTCTGCAGGCTGCCCAGGTGTTCCTTCATCGCCAGCGCGTGGGCGAGCTCCTGGCACGGGTGGGTGATGGTTTCCATGTTGATCACCGGCACCGTGGCGTACTTGGCGAACGCCTTGATCACGTTGTCCTGGCGATCCACCGCCCAGTCCTGGAATTTCGGGAAGGCGCGTACGGCGATCAAATCGACGTAACGCGACAGCACGCGGGCCACTTCGGCGATGTGCTCTTCGGTGTCGCCATCCATCACCGTGCCCACCTCGAACTCGATCGGCCACGCGTCCTTGCCCGGCGCCAGCACGATCGCATGGCCACCCATATGGAAGGCGCCGAGCTCAAAACTCGTACGCGTGCGCATCGAGGGATTGAAGAACATCAGCGCCACCGACTTGCCGGCCAGCTGCTGTCCGCGCGGCGAGCGTTTGAACGCTGCGGCCTGCTCGAGCAACGCGTCGATCTCGGCGCGACTGTAATCCTGGGTGGTCAGAAAGTGGCGAAGCGTCATGAGGAAGTTGCCTTTGTCCAATCGTCGGAATCCGGAAACAAAAAAACCCGGCTGCTAGCCGGGTTTTATCGTCGATACACGTGAAACGCGTGCGACAGCCTACCCGGCCATAAAGCGGCGCAGCGGTCGGCGAGCACGCGACGTCATCCCAGCGGCCATGCGGGCGCTAGTGAGGACAGTGGCGGTATAGACGGCTGCGGACATGGGTGTTCCGGGAGGTTGAATCGTGATGATGACGGGATTTCCGCTGCCATGCAACAACGAATGCCCCTGATCGCGGCACCCGACACCAAATCGCCGCCCGGAGGCGGCGATAGACGGGGATCTCAGTCGGCGGGAGAAACGCTTACCCGCACGCGCAGGCGCTCGCCGGGGTCGTAATTGAGCCGGGACAGGTACACCTCGCCCCGATAACGATATTCCACGTCGTAGCCCATGATGCGGCGCTGCTCGCTCACCGCCGCCACCTGGCGGCAATGGGTTTCGGTGGACTCGTACTCGCCACCGCCGGACTGGGTGGCGCTGTTGCCCACCGCGCCGCCGGCGACCGCACCGGCCACCGTCGCCGCCGTGCGGCCATTGCCGTGACCCACCGTGCTGCCCAGCACGCCACCGACCACGGCACCCAGGATGGTGCCCGCCGCCGAGCCCTGGCTGGGCGCCTGGCGGACTACCTGCTGGTCATAGCATTCCTGGCGCGGCACTTCGGTACGGGCCACGCCATACACGGGATCGACGCGCAGCACATCCGCCCAACCGTAATGGGTGTTGTCGTCATTTTGATTCTGATAGCGCGCATCCTGCGCAAATACGCCAGTGGTCATTACGGACAGCACGAGCGCAGGGAACAACCACTTGGTCATTACGACCTCCGCAGGAAGCAATTCGGGCGCATCTCTGCACCTCATAGCATCCATTGCAGCAAATTCACGCTGAATCGACGCTTAGAGCTTTTCTTACGCTGCCTGCCCCTGTCCGGCCTACCGCTGCCAGAGCAGTCCCTATCCCCAGCGGAGGCCCCTGCGGCTTGTTAAGATGCGCGACCGGCTTGCGCCCGCCTGGCGCCTGCTCCCACCGTCCGGACCACCCGACCGATGCCGATTTCGCTCCACAACAGCCTGACGCGCCGCGTAGAAACGTTCACCCCGCTCGACCCGGAACGGGTCACCATGTATCTGTGCGGACCGACCGTCTACAACTACGTGCACATCGGCAACGCGCGTGGGCCGGTGGTGTTCGACGTGCTGGTGAAGCTGCTGCGGCGCCATTATCCGAAGGTGGTCTACGCCCGCAACATCACCGACGTCGACGACAAGATCAACACCGCCGCCCAACAACTGGGCGTGGGCATCGAAAGCATCACCACCCGCTACGCCCAGGCCTATCGGGAGGACATGGCGGCGCTGGGCATTGCGCCGCCGGACGTGGAGCCGCACGCCACCGCTCACATGCCGCAGATGATCGCGATGATCGAGCGCCTGATCGCCAGCGGGCATGCTTATGCCGCCGAAGGGCACGTGCTGTTCTCGGTGGATTCGTATGCCAAGTATGGCGAGCTGTCGGGCCGCGATCCGGAAGAATTGCTGGCCGGCGCCCGCGTCGAGATCGCCCCGTACAAGCAAAATCCCGGCGACTTCGTGCTGTGGAAGCCCTCCACCCCCGACCTGCCCGGCTGGGACAGCCCCTGGGGCCGCGGCCGCCCGGGCTGGCACATCGAGTGCTCGGCGATGAGCGAAGCCCACCTGGGCGACACCATTGACATCCATGCCGGCGGCGTCGACCTGCAATTCCCGCATCACGAGAACGAGATCGCCCAGAGCACCTGCGCCCACGGCGGCAAGGTGTTCGCACGCTACTGGCTGCACAACGGCATGCTCACCTTCAGCGGCCGCAAGATGTCCAAGTCGCTGGGCAATGTGATGCTGGTGCACGAACTGCTCAAGGAACACGCGCCCGAAGCCCTGCGCCTGCTGCTCCTGCGCGGCCACTACCGCCAGCCGCTGGACTGGTCCGACACCGCCATCGCCCAGGCCATCAGTACCCTGGATGGCTGGTACCGCGTGTTGCGCGACCTGGTCGATGTGGAAGTGGACACTAGCGCCCTTCCCATTCCTGCCACGGTGGAAGCCGCCCTGTGCGACGACCTCAACACTCCGCAGGCGCTCGCTGAGCTGTCCCAGCTCGCTGATGCCGCGCGCCAGGCTGGCAGCGCCGAAGAACGCCGCGACGCCAAGGCCGCCCTGCTCGGCGCAGGCGCCGTACTCGGCCTGCTGCAGCAGGATCCCGAGGCGTGGTTCAAGCAGACCAGCGGCGCCACCGAAGTGGATGCATCACGCGTCGAAGCCCTGCTGGAAGAACGCCGCACTGCGCGCGCCAGCAAGGATTTCAAGCGCGCCGACGCTATTCGCGAAGAGCTCACGGCAATGGGCGTGGCCATTGAAGATGGTGCGCAGGGGACGCGGTGGAGTGTGGTGAAGGGGTGAGGTGAAGTGCCAATCCTTCGCTCTTTCCTCAAAGCCTCTCCTAGAACCCCCCTCGCGAACACCCGGCGGAGCGGTAAACCCCAGCGCTGCGGTCGCGCACAAGTGCGCTCCTACAAGGGAGGGCGCAGGTTCGTGGATGGCGGATCAATCTTGCCGGTCGGCTTCTTTGTGGGAGGGCACCCTGTGCGCGACAAACCTACGGAGCGGCACACCGCAGCGTGGCTGTCGCGCACAGGGTGCGCTCCCACAGACAAGCGCTAGGCGCGGCACCAAGTGCGGCACGTGCGAGCCCAAGCCAAAGCGAAGCGAGGCCCCGCTTTAAGTCCTCAGCGATTCGGGCGCGTTGCGCAGCGCTTGGCAGTACCCGCTGTGTACCCTCGGAGGTTGTCCCACAACGACGCGCCTCAAGCGTTCGGGCTTATCCCAACACGATGCTGCCGGCGTTATTCGGCCATTTTCTTTGGGTTACTTTTCTTTTGGGCCAGCAAAAGAAAAGTGACTCGGTCGGCGGCAGCCGATCGAAACGCCCGCCGCGTAGGCGGCACGCTGGCCTCGAGGCGACAACCGGGCGATATCGCTACTGGGTCGCGGCCTGCGCCGGGACGACGAATCAGGCCCAAAACACCGAGAAACCCCCAAACGCGCGATAATCCCCCCATGAGTGCCCTCGCCCCCTCCAGCGCCCAACAAGCGCAACAAGAAATCGTCGACGAATTTGCCTTCTTCAGTGATTGGACCGAGCGCTACCAATACCTGATCGACCTGGGCAAACAACTCCCCGCCTTCCCCGAAGCGCTGAAAATCGAGGAATACCGTGTGCACGGCTGCCAGTCCATGGTGTGGCTGGTCCCCAGCGGCGATGCGAACAACCTGCATTTCCAGGCCACCAGCGATTCGGCCATCGTGTCGGGCCTGATCGCCCTGGTGCTGCGCGTGTATTCGGACCGCTCCGCGCGCGACATCGTCGCCACCGAACCGCGCTATATCGAAGCGATCGGCCTGGCCAAGCATCTTTCGCCCACGCGCTCCAACGGCCTCGCCGCGATGCTGGCCAAGATCAAGGCGTACGCGGCGGCCAGTCTGGGCGACAACAAGTAGCCACCACGGCGCGCACCAAGGCACAGCCGACACTGGCCGGCCTGTGGCCAAACAACAAAGCCCCGCACGAAGCGGGGCTTTGTCTATGACATCAACGTCGAGCGCGCGACCTCAGTCGCCCATCTGCTTCTGCAGATGTTCGCGGCGTTCCTGCGCGTCCAGCGACAGGGTGGCGATCGGGCGGGCGTCGAGGCGCTCCAGGCCGATCTCTTCGTCGGTTTCCTCGCAGTAGCCGTATCGACCTTCTTCGATACGGCGCAGCGCCTTGTCGATCTTGGAGATCAGCTTGCGGTAGCGGTCGCGCGTGCGCAGTTCCAGCGAGTTTTCGGTCTCGCGGGTGGCACGCTCGGCCTCGTCGCCCACGTCACGCACCTCGTCACGCAGGTTTTCCATCGTCTGACGCGACTCTTCCACGAGCTGCTCACGCCATTCGCGCAACTTGTTGCGGAAGTACGCGAGGTGCTTGGGGCTCATGTACTCCTCGTTGTCGTTGTTCGAGGGGCGATAACCCTTGGGCAGGTCGATCAGGGTCGTGGAAGGCAGCGCATAGCGACCGTCTTCGCGGGTGATGCCATTGTCGAGAGTTGCGGTTTTATTCATCGAGGACTGCTGGGCTTTCTGAGTTTTGATAGGGGTATGACGAGCGGTTGCGCTGGCCACTTTGCCCGAGAAGGGCGACGTCGCCGGCTTGCTCGGCTCCTTGTGGGTCACTGCAACCGCCTTCGGAGCCAGCGCTGACTGCCTGGCAGCGGCAGGCTGCTTGGCAGGGGCGGCGCTGGCAGCCGGCTTGGCGGGTGCTGGCTTGGCCGTCTTGGCCGGTGCGGGAGCCGGCTTCACCGGCTTGGTCACCGACTTGGGCGGCTGCTTCTTGGCGGGCGCCGCAACCTTCTTGGCGACCGGCTTTTCAGTTTTCTTGGCGACGACCGGCTTTTTGACCGGAGCCGCCTTCTTGGCTACTGGCTTGGGGGCGGGCTTCTTGGCGACGCTCTTGGCCGGAGCCTTGGCGACCGCCTTCTTGACGGCAGGCTTGCTGGCGGCGACCACCTTCTTCGCCGGCGCTGTCTTGGCAGCCGGTTTCTTGGCGGCAGCGGCCTTGGCCGGTGTCGAACTTCGCCCGGCGGCTGGCTTCTTGCCGGCCTTGGCGTCTTTCACCTTGCCGGCAGGCTTTCCCTTCTGCGGCTTGGTGGCTGAAGCACTACGCGTCGTTTTCGCCATTTCCCTTCACCATTTTAGCCTTGGCGGCCGGGTGTTATAGCCCATGCGGCTTACACCAGCAACCGTGCTTCTGGAATACTTGCGACACTACAAGCCGCAAGCTGTTTCGGCAGCGTCAAACCGTCGTGACCCGACTGATACTTTTACTGCTCAGCTTCTACAAGCGCTGGCTAAGCCCCCTGCTGGGTCAGCGCTGCCGCTTCCATCCCAGCTGTTCCGATTATGCACGGATTGCGGTTGTGCGCTTCGGTCCGCTCAAGGGTGGCGCACTTACCGGCTGGCGTCTATTGCGCTGTCAACCTTTGTGCGAGGGCGGTGAAGATCCCGTGCCGGAGCACTTTACTTTCCGTCGTTGCCGCACCCCAGGAGATAACCATGTCCACTGACTGGCTGATCAAGAACGCCGAATTGGTCAATGAAGGCCGCCGTTTCCACGCCGACGTCCGCGTGAAGCAAGGCCGCATCGAGGCCATAGCCGGCGATCTGGATGCCCGCCCCGGCGAAAAAGTGGTCGATGCCAGCGGCCTGTGGCTGTTTCCCGGCATGATCGACGACCAGGTCCACTTTCGCGAACCGGGCCTGACCCAGAAGGCCGATATCGCCCACGAGTCGCGCGCCTGCGCCGCCGGCGGCATCACCAGCTTCATGGAGATGCCCAACACCAAGCCGCCTGCGCTCGATCGCGAGACGCTGGAGGCCAAATACGCACTGGGCGCGCAAAACTCGGCCGTGAACTACGCCTTCTACATGGGCGCCAGCAACGACAACCTCGAAGCCATCAAGAGCCTGGACCCGCTGGCCGCGCCGGGCATCAAGGTGTTCATGGGCGCCTCTACCGGCAACATGCTGGTGGACAACCCCGAGGTGCTGGACGGCATCTTCAAGTACGCGCCCACCCCGATCATCACGCACTGTGAAGACACACCGATGATCGACGCCAACCTGGCCAAGGCGCATGCGAAGTACGGTGACGATATTCCCGCCTGGGAACATCCGCTGATCCGTTCGCGCGAGGCCTGCATCAAGTCCACCCGCCTGGCCATCGAACTGGCCAGGCGGCACAACAGCCGCCTGCACGTGCTGCACATTTCCACCGCGGACGAACTGGCGCTGTTCCAGCCGGGCCCGCTCAAGGGCAAGCGCATCACCGCGGAAACCTGCGTGCACTTCCTGCATTTCGATGATCGCGACTACGAGCGCCTGGGCTTCTTGATCAAGTGCAATCCGGCCATCAAGACCTCGGCCGACCGCGAGGCCATCATCAAGGCGCTGGCCGAAGGCCGTCTCGACGTGTTGGCCACCGACCATGCGCCGCACCTGCTGGAAGAGAAGCACCAGCTCTACGACAAGGCGCCGAGCGGCCTGCCCTTGGTGCAGTACGCGCTACAGGCGGCACTGCAGCGTGTGTTCGAAGGCAAGCTGACGCTGGAGCGTGTGGTGGAAGCGGTGACGCATGCGCCGGCCACCTTGTTCGACGTGAAGGAGCGCGGCTATCTGCGGGAAGGCTATGCGGCGGACCTGGTGCTGGTCGATCCGAACAAGCCGCACACGGTGACCCGCGAGGAAGTACTGTCCAAGTGCGGCTGGACGCCGTTCGAGGGCTACACCTTCAACAGCTCGATCGCGGCCACGTTTGTGAACGGCCAGCGCGTTTGGGATGGCAGCAGCGTCGACCAGAGCGTGCGCGGACAGCGACTGAGTTTTAGCCGCTAATCTCCTCGAGCGTCCATCTCCCTCACCGTCATTCCGGCGCAGGCCGGAATCCAGTAGCGAACCCGTTGAGTTATCGCGATAGCCCACATTCTTGAAAGGCTTCGCGAAAACCTGATACAGCGGCCACTGGATTCCGGCCTGCGCCGGAATGACGAGCCAGGGTTACGGCATGGCCTTGAGCGTGATGCTCACGGGACCATTCTCGCCGGAGCGGCCCAGCACGCTGGTGCGCGTGTCGTTGATGGCGAGCAGCTTGTCGCCCTGCTGCAGGCGAACGCCAATCGCGAAATCCACGCCGTCTTTCAATTCGGCCGGGTCATAGCTCAGCATGAATTCCACCGGCGATGCGCCCACCGGCTGGATGCGCTCTTCCGCCACCGTACGTGCTGCCACATCCTGGCGACTCACGTCAGCCAGCGTCACGATCAGCACCGCATCCGCAGGAATCGCCTGCGGCAGGTCGTAACGCACATCGCCCACCATGGTCTTCATCAGCGCCTGGTGCACGGGCGCTGCAGGGGCGGCCGTCGCGGTCGGTGCGTCTTCCTTGTGGCGGTGCGAGAACATCGAGCAGGCCGACAGCGCGAGCACGGCTGCGGCCAGCAAAGGAAGACGAAACGACATGCGACTCTCCATGGGGGAAGGCCCGGTGACGGGCTCCCGCCATGCTATCAGGCCGCCGTTAAAGCAAGGCTCAGGCGCAGCCCTTGCCCGCGTAACCGCCTTCTACGCCCTTGCTGGCATAGGCGACGGCATCGTGCGGATGCAGGCTTTCCTGGTGCTCCACGCGGATATGGAAGTCGCTCAGCGCCTTGTCGACGTCCAGCGCCTTCTGGATGCGGCGCGCCGCGTCCTCGCAGAACATCAGGTTGCCGCCATTGGCGAGCGCGAACGCCTGCTCGTCTTCGCGCTTCACCGCGGTTTGCACGGGCGTGCCCAGCGCTTGTTCGGTGACGTTGATCAGGTCGATCAGGTTGAAGGCGGCGCCTGCCGCCGGACGCACGCGCAAACGAGCGACGCTGCGCTGGGCATGCGGCGTGGCCACGATGCCCTTCTCACTGCCCAGCCAGGCCAGCACGGCGCTGTGATCGAGCGGTTTGCCCGCCTCGAAATCCCTGGCGAACTGGTCCTGGATCAACTGGCGCGACAGCGCGGCCGATGCCGGGCAGGTCGACGAATAAACAATCTCGGTGCCGAACTCCAGCAGGAATTCGTCGCCGATCATGCTCGCCTCGATGGTCACCGGATACGAACGCCAACCGCTGTTGGCGCTGCGCAAGGCGGGACGACGCACCAGGTGCTCAAAGCGGATGCTGAGGCAGGCGCGATCGGAGAGATCCTTGTGCGATTCCAGGAAACCGCGCAGCAGATCGCGCAGGGTATCGGTGCCGAGCGTCTTGCTGCTCAGCGCCTCCTCCACCTGCAGGTAGAGACGCGACATGTGGATGCCACGCTTGTCCGGGCGACGCAGATTGACGAAGGCGCCGACGCGCGCGCTGGCGCGCTGCACGTCGCCGTCGCCGGCATCGAAACGCACCGGCACCTCGATGCCATCCATTCCCACCCAGTCCAGCTCGCCGACGAGATGCGGCTGGGCATGGACTGCCACGTCGGGCAGCAGGCGGGCGGTGTTTTCCTCGGTGTACATGGGTGAATCCTATGTGGTCCGACTGGCGGTCTTAGCGCCTGGGAGACCTCAATTTTGGGGCACCATCGGTGCCTCGCAATAGTGGCGCACGGGAAACGCTGCGTCCGGAGCGCTCTCTCAACCTTTCGCGCGTTGCCAGGCACGCGCGGCCTGCCAGGCTTGCCAGGTCACGCCCAGCCCCTGCCTGCCCTGCCCCTTGCGCAGCACATCGAGCGGATCGGCGGCCTTGCGCGCCGTGGCGACCAGGGCACGTCCCTGGCGCGATTCCAGCCCGCGGAAGGCGCTCAATGGTCCCGGCAGGCGCTCGGCATCACGCCAGGCGGCTCCCAGATCGTCCAGCTGCGCGCGCACGGCGGCGTTGCGCAGATCGCTCGATTCACGCAATTGCTGGCGGCTCAGGCCGAATTTCGCCAGGCGCGACATCGGCAGTGCGAGGCGGTCGCGATCGACATCCTCCTGCAGGCGCAGCAGCGAATACAGCAGATGCGACAGTGTTGCCACGCGCGTTGCCCGCACGCTGGATGCCTGGTCGCCAAACCACCAGGCGGTTTCCAGATCGGCCAGGGCACCGTGCAACAGCGAGCCGGCCGCGATCTGAGCCGGGAAATCCGCTGCCGTGCCCTCTTCCAGTTGCCCCATCGCCGCCAGCACCGGAGCGACCCAGCGTTCCGCGGCAATCTCGTGCGCGCGGTCGCTGTCGAACAGCACCTGGGTCAAGGGATGACGCCCGCCACTGGCCGCTGCGCCGGATAGCTCCTCGGCCCACCAGTTGAGTTTGCTGGCCGCCACGTGTGGCTCGCGTATGCCGTACGCCGCCGCGAGCAATTCCTGCTCGAGCGCCGCCAGCGCGATATGGCCGGGATAGCTGTTCTGATCGACGAATGCCAAGGCAATACGCTGCTGCGGCTGCACGGCCAGCCACTTGTCGATATAGCTCTGCAGCGCAGTGCTGCTCACGCAATCACCTTCAGGCGGCCAGTGAGCTCGGACGGATGATCGACCACCAGGTCCGCGTTCCACTCGGACGGATCGCCACCATCCAGATAACCCCAGCGCACGGCCACGGTGTACAGGCCCGCCGCCGCGCCCGCCAGCACATCGCGGCGATCATCGCCCACGAACAGGCAGCGCGACGGATCAAGCCCTGCACGCTCGCACGCCAGCAACACGGGCGCGGGATCGGGCTTCTTCACCGGCAAGGTGTCGCCGGACACGACCGCCGCCGCGCGCGGCGCCCAGCCGATGCGCACCAGCAGATCGTCGGTAAGAAAACCTGGCTTGTTGGTCACCACGCCCCAGCGGATGCCCTGCGACTCCAGCGACGACAACAGCTCATCCACGCCCTCGAACGGACGCGTGTGCTCGGCCATCATCACCTGGTAAAGCTCGAGATAACGCGGCATCAAGGCCGCCAGCGCGGCATCATCGATATCGGGAAACGCACAGCGCAGGATCGCCCGCGAGCCGCGCGAGACAACTTCGCGCACCATCGCATACGGCGGCGCGGCCACCTGCATTTCCTCGCACTGTGCCTTCAGCGCGGCGTAGAGATCGGGAGCGCTGTCGAGCAAGGTGCCATCGAGATCAAACAGCACACCCTGGATGTTTTCGGGAAATGACTTCATGCGGGCTTTCGTGCGCTGATCAGGTAATTGACGGCCGTGAGGCGGCTCAACCACGCCTTGCGGCTGATCGGGTTGTAGCCCAGCCCCGAGACGTCATCGACTTCCAGTCCGGCATGTCGCATCAAGCGTCCCAGTTCCGACGGCTTGAGGAATTGTGCGTAGTGATGCGTGCCACGCGGCAGCATGCGCATGATGTATTCCGCACCGAGAATCGCCGCGCCGAACGCGGCCGGCGTGCGATTGAGCGTGGACATCACCACCACGCCGCCCGGCTTCACCATGCGTACCAGGTCGCCGACCAGGGCAGCCGGATCGGGCACGTGCTCGATCAGTTCCATGCAGCACACGGCGTCGAAAGTTTCCGGCTCGGCGGCAGCCAGTTCGGCCGACGACTGCACGCGATAGTCGATGTCGAGATTGGGCGTTTCCAGTCGCGACTCGTGCATGTGCAGTCGCGCGATCTCGATCACCTTCTCGCCCAGATCGATACCGGTGACGCGCGCGCCGGCCTTGGCCAGCGCCTCGCTCAGCAGGCCGCCGCCGCAACCGACATCGGCCACGCGCGCGCCGCGCAGATCCAGCCGATCGGCGACATAAGCCGCGCGCACCGGGTTGAGATCATGCAGCGGACGGGACTCGCCATCGGGATCCCACCAACGCGCGGCGAGCTTGCCGAAGCGGGCGATTTCCTCAGGACTGACATTGGTTGCGGCTTGCATCGAAAGCATCCTTCAAAGCTGTGCGCGGAGCTTAGCGCGCGTTCCATTCGTAGACGGTGATGTCCCAGCCGCCACGGGTGTGGGCCGGGTCCTGGTGGACGATGGCCAGGGCCTCGTCCATATCGACTGCACGCACCAGATAGGCGCCGCCGGACTTGTCGCCGAAGGCACCCGTCATTTCCAGACGGCCGCCGGCGCGCAAGCCTTCAATGAAATCCTTGTGCGGCTGCACGATGGCCGGATCGAAATCCGCGCGTCGCATCATCATCACCAGATAGCGGTTCATCGCGCCCCTCTCAACCCGCATCGATCGCGGCGATGCGTTCGCGCCAGGCATGCGTCTTGGCGAGCACGGCGTCGGTGTCGATATCGGTGAGGATGCGGCCGGCCAGCTTGCGTACGCCGTTGATCCACACGTCGGTGACCTGATGGCGGCCGACGGCATAGGCGAGCTGCGAGGCGATGTGGAACAGCGGCTGCGTTTCCAGATCGGACAGACGAACAGCGGCCAGATCGGCCTGCTTGCCCGCTTCGATGGAACCGATGCGATCTTCCAGACCCATCGCGCGGGCGCCGTTGAGGGTGGCCGCACGCAGCGCATAGGCCGCATCGAAGGCCGCCGCATCGTTGGCCACGGCCTTGGCCAGGAACGCAGCCGTACGCATCTCGCCAAACATGTCCAGATCGTTATTGGAGGCGCAGCCGTCGGTGCCAATGGCGACATTCACGCCGGCCTGGCGCAGCTTCTCCGCCGGGCAGAAGCCCGAGGCGAGCTTGAGGTTCGATTCGGGGCAATGCACCACGGATACGCCCGCTGTTGCGCAAGCCTCGATTTCCGCGTCGTTGAGCTGGGTCATGTGCACGGCGATCAGGCGATCGTTGACCAGGCCCAGCTTCTGCAGTCGCTGGAACGGGCGCAGGCCACTCTTGGCCTTCTCTTCTTCCACTTCATGCGCGGTTTCATGCGTGTGCAGATGCACCTGGATGTCGAGTTGATCGGCCAGCACGCGGATGCGTTCAAAGCTTTCGTCCGACACGGTGTACGGCGCATGCGGCGCAAACGAGGTGCTCACCAGCGCATCGCCGCGGAAACTGTCGTGCACTTCGATGGCACGATCGAAATATTCGTCCTGCGTCTTCGCCCAGGCCGTAGGGAAATCGATCACCGGCAGACCAACCACGGCACGGAAACCCATGCGGCGATAAGTGGCGCCAATCACGTCCGGGAAGAAGTAGTTTTCGTTGGCGCAGGTGGTGCCGCCGCGAATCATCTCGGCCACCGCCAGTTCCACGCCATCGCGTACGAACTCCGGCCCGATCACCTGGCCTTCGACCGGCCAGATGTGCTTCTGCAGCCACACCATCAGCGGCAGATCGTCGGCGAGGCCGCGCAGCAGCGTCATCGGGTTGTGCGTATGGGTATTGATCAGACCCGGGATCAGCACGTGCTCGCCCAGCTCCACGCGCTCACGCGGTGCATAGGCGGCGCGCGCATCGGCAATCGGCAGCAAGGCCACGATGGCGCCTTGATCCACCGCCACAGCGTGATGTTCGAGCACCACGGCATGCGGTTCCACCGGCACGACCCAGCGCGCTTCGATCAACAGGTCGACGGTTTGCGGGGCGTTCTGGCTCATCCGGTGGCTCACTTTTCTTGTGTTGGATACGACATGGGGCGGATCACCTTGCGGTGGCCGCCCCATGATTGCCTGACTTCGTTACCGCTCAGGCTTCGTCATTATTCCCGCGCACCTGCCAAACAGGGACCGCAGGCATGACGTAATGGCAGGCCGCGCAAGGCGCGGGCCGATACGTCACTTGCCGACGCGGCTGACGTATTCGCCCGTGCGGGTGTCGACCTTGATCATTTCATCGGTGCCGACGAACAGCGGCACGCGGACCACCGCGCCGGTTTCCAAGGTGGCCGGCTTGCCGCCGCCGCCCGAGGTGTCGCCACGCACGCCCGGATCCGTCTCGGTGATCTTCAGTTCGACGAAGTTCGGCGCCTGCACGGAGATGATTTCGCCGTTGAACAGCGTCACCACGCACTCTTCCTCGCCCTTCAGCCACTTCACGGCATCGCCCATGCCAGCCTTGTTGGCCTGGTGCTGCTCGAAGGTTTCCTGCTGCATGAAGTGCCAGTACTCGCCGTCGGAATACAGGTACTGCATATCGGTGTCGACGACGTCGGCGACTTCGAAGCTGTCGCTGGACTTCATGGTCGATTCGCTGGTGCGGCCGTTCTTCAGGTTGCGGATGAAGATGCGGGTGAACGCCTGACCCTTGCCGGGCTTGATGAAATCGGCGTCGGTAATGACCCAGGGGTCATTGTTGTGAAGGATCTTCATTCCCTTCTTGACGTCGTTGAGACCGGCGGTGGCCATGCTGAACTCCAGATGTGACGCCGCCCGCAGGCAGCTAGAATAGGTGGTTTCCCGGGCACTGGGCCCGTTTCAAGACCCATTATGATAACCGCAAGCCATGCCGCCCGCCTATCTGTGCCCGGACCCGACTGGCGCACGCTGTGGCGCGAGGCCGTCACCGATCCGCAGGAATTGCTGGCCTTGGTAGGTCTGGAAGCGCTGGCCCACCGGTTGCCGGCAGACGATGCCGGCTTTGCCGTGCGCGTGCCGCGTGGCTTCGTGGCCCGCATGCGCCGTGGCGATCCGCTCGACCCCCTGCTGCTGCAGGTCCTGCCCCAGCTGGCTGAGCTGGACCAGGTGCCGGGGTTCGGCGTGGATGCGGTGGGCGACATGGCCGCCCGGTCTGCCCAGGGCGTGCTGCACAAATACGAAGGGCGCGCCTTGCTGATCGCCAGCGGCAGCTGCGCCATCAACTGCCGCTACTGTTTCCGTCGCCACTTCCCCTATGGCGACGAAATGGCCGCCGCCGGCCAGTGGCGCAAGGCGCTGGAGCACGTGCGCCAGGACAGTTCCATCAGCGAGCTGATCCTCTCCGGGGGCGACCCGCTGTCGCTGGCCACCACCAAGCTGGACGAGCTCACCCGCGGCCTGGCCGAGATTCCACACGTGACCCGCCTGCGTATCCACACCCGTCTGCCGGTGGTGCTGCCCGAGCGCGTCGACGAGGCCTTTGGCCGCTGGCTGGGCGAGCTGCCACTGCAGAAGGTGGTAGTGCTGCACGCCAATCACGCCAATGAGTTCGATGCGTCCGTTGATGCCGCCTGCGCCCGCCTGCGGGAGATGGGCGCCACCGTGCTCAACCAGTCGGTGCTACTGCGCGGCATCAACGACGACGCCGACACCCTGGCCGCCCTGTCCGAGCGGCTGTTCGCGGCGGGCGTGCTGCCCTATTACCTGCATCAGCTGGATCGCGTGCAGGGGTCGGCGCATTTCGAGGTCGACGATGCCCGGGCCCTCGCCCTGGTCGACGCCATTCGTCAACGCCTGCCGGGCTATCTCGTTCCCAAGCTGGTCCGCGAGGTGGGCGGCGAGGCATCGAAGCGGCCCCTGTAACAGAAGGCCGGCACAGTTGTGGGCCGCGTCACTCCCGGAACAATTCCGCTGGCAGTGACCGGAAGAATCCGTTACAACCACGGATGGCACGCGCCCTGCTGACACGGCAGGTATCAGCAGCAGCGGCGAACAACGGATAGCTCGACGAGCCCATGAAAACCGACCAGGTCATAAAGATACTTTTCATCGAAAAGTCAGTCGAAGACGCGGAACAGATCATCAGCCTGCTGCGCAACAGCGGCATCGCGGTTCGACCGGCACGCGCCACCAGCACCGAGCAGATCACCGCCGCCCTGGACGAGCTGGGCCCTGACATCGTCTTGTTCGACCCATCGGTGGGCACGCTGGAGCTGCGCGAGGTGTCGCGCATGCTCGATGCCCACGGCCGCGACCTCTCGCTGATCGCACTGGTCGGCCAAGTGGACAACGCCACCATCACCGAGCTGTTCGTCAACGGCGCCCGCAGCGTCGCGCTGCGTCCGCAGCCCAAGCAGCTGATGGCGGTGATCCAGCGCGAATTCGATGCGCTCAATGCGCGCCGCCAGCTGCGCCGCCTGGAAACCGCGCTGCGCGAATCCGAGCGCCGCTGCGATGCGCTGCTCGATTCGTCCACCGACGCCATCGCCTATGTGCACGAAGGCATGCACGTGCGCGCCAACCAGGCCTATCTGGACACCTTCGGCTATACCGAGTTCGATGACCTGCTCGGCCTGCCCGTGCTGGACATGATCAGCCCGAACGACGCCGACGAATTCAAGAACACCCTCAAGGGCCTGTCCAAGGGCGAGAAGGTCAACGGCGCCATCGAGCTGCAGGCGCGCCGCGCCGACGCCACCAGCTTCAAGGCGAGCGTGGAATTTGCGCACGCCATCTTCGAAGGCGAGCCCTGCCTGCAAGTGGTATTCCGCCGCCATATGGTGGACGCCAACGTCATCGAACAGCTGCAGCGCGATCCGGTCACCGGCCTGTTCAACCGCTCGCGCATGCTCGAATGCATCGACGAAGCGGTGGCCGCGGCCACCCAGGGCACCAAGGGCCAGTCGCTGCTGCTGATCGAGCCTGACAACTGGCAGAGCATCGTGGCAGGCGTCGGCCTGTCCAAGGCCGACGAGCTGCTGGCCGCCTTTGCCAATCGCGTGGAAGGCCAGCTCACCGCCCAGGACACCGCCGGCCTGTTGGCGGAACACACGGTCGGCGTGCTGCTGCATACCCGCAACGACGAAGGCATCAAGCAGTGGATTGCCGGCCTGCAGCAGGCCATCGCCGGGGGCATCTTCGACCTGGGCTCGCGCTCCATCACCATCACCGCCAGCATCGGCGGCAGCCTGCTGGGCGAGCGCAACGCCAATACCGAACTGCTGCTCAACCAGGCCAGCCAGGCCCTGCGCAACGCGCAGAGCCAGGGCGGCAATCGCAGCGACCTGCATGATCCGGCGGCCCGCGAAAAGGCCGACGAAGAGCGCGAGCGCTACTGGCTGGGCGTGATCGACCAGGCGCTTATTCAGAACGAATTCGTGCTGTACCACCAGCAGACGATCAGCCTGCAGGATGCCGAAGGCGAGTTCTCCGAAATCCTGCTGCGCCTCAATGGCCCGCAGGGCGAGGTACTCCCCGGCTTCTTCATGCCGATCGCCGAAAAACACAACCTCACCCCGGCGATCGATCGCTGGGTGCTGAACCAGGCGATCGAACATCTGCGCGCCCGCGATCGCATGGGCCAGCCGACGACGTTCTTCGTCAAGCTCACCTCCGGCTCGCTGGAAGACAAGGCGCTGCTTCCCTGGCTGGGCGAACGCCTCAAGCAGGCCGCGCTCAAGCATGGCCAGCTCGTGCTGGAAATGACCGAGAGCAAGGTGGTGACCGCCCTGCGCCCGGCGCAGGAATTCATCCAGGCCTGGCAGAAGTTGGGCGGCCAGTTCGCGCTCGAGCAGTTCGGCTCAGGCCTCAACTCGTTCCAGCTGCTCAACCACATCAATGCCGACTATCTGAAGATCGACCGCAGCTACATGGCCGACCTGCCGCAACAGCAGGAAAGCCAGAAAAAGGTGGCCGACATCTGCCGCCAGGCACGCGAGCTGAAAAAACAGACCATCGCCGAATGGGTGGAAGACGCCGCCAGCACCTCGCTGCTGTTCGCCTGCGGCGTGGACTTCGTGCAGGGCAACTTCCTGCAGGAACCCCAGCGGTTGGCTTGAGGGGACTCAGTCCCAGGGCGGCCTTTCAAAAAAGCTCGCCTGATGAAGTCACTCCGCGAGCACCCGCCCCTCACCACCGTAAAGGTGGCAATGCCCCAGCCCTCTCCCCCGAGGGAGAGGGGAAAAAACTGTGGGAGCGCACCCTGTGCGCGACAAACCTACGGAGCGATACATCCCAGCGTGCCTGTCGCGCACAGGGTGCGCTCCCACAGGTAAATCGCAAGGGTGACCTCGACGCGCTGACCAAAGCGACGCGTAGCGAGCCCCGCTTTAAGTCCTCAGCGATTCGGGCGCGTTGCGCAGCGCTTTGAACTACCCGCTGTGTACCCTCGGAGGTTGTCCCATGACGACGCGCCTCGAGCGTTCTGGTTTATCCCAACACGATGCTGCGGGCGTTATCAGGCCATTTTCTTTGGGTTACTTTTCTTTTGGGCCAGCAAAAGAAAAGTGACTCGGTCGGCGGCAGCCGATCGAAACGCCCGCCGCGTAGGCGGCACGCTGGCGGAGAGGCGACGACCAAACACCGAGGCTCTGGATCCCGGCCTGCGCCGGGATGACGAGCAGAAATCAGGTCTCTTCGGACGGCGGGCCAAAAAAGCCCAAACAAAAACCCCGCGGATCGCTCCGCGGGGTTTCGTCGAATCGAATCGAAAGAGGCGCCCGAATTACTCGGCAGCAGCCTTCTTCTTCGCAGCCTTGGCGGCCGACACAGCAGCCACGTCTTCCTTGATGCGGGCAGCCTTGCCTTCCAGGTTGCGCAGGTAGTACAGCTTGGCGCCACGCACCTTGCCCTTGCGCTTCACTTCCAGCGAGTCGATGGCCGGGCTGTGCGCCTGGAACACGCGCTCCACGCCCGTGCCGTGCGAGATCTTGCGCACGGTGAAGGCCGAATGCAGGCCGCGGCTGCGCTTGGCGATGACAACACCCTCGAACGCCTGAACGCGCTCGCGGTTGCCTTCCTTCACCTTCACGTTGACCACCACGGTGTCACCAGGGCCGAATTCCGGCAGCTGGCGGGTGATCTGCTCGGCTTCGAACTGTTCGATGATCTTGTTCATGGCAACACCTGTCTAATTTCTGCGCCCTTAATGGGCCGTATCGTCGTGCCGCGTCTGCTGAGCATGCTCGCGGCGGAATTCGTCCAACAGCGCTCGGGATTGTGCATCCAGCGCGCGCTGCGCCAAAAGATCGGGACGCCGCAACCAGGTCCGTCCCAGCGATTGCTTCAGGCGCCAGCGACGAATGGCCGCGTGGTCGCCGGAGAGCAATACGTCCGGCACGTCTCCCAGTGCGTCATGCACCGGCTTTGCATAGTGCGGGCAATCCAGCAGTCCGTCCGAAAACGAATCCTGCTGCGCCGACTGCGCGTCATTCAACGCACCGTCCTGCAAGCGGCCCACGGCATCGATGATCACCGCGGCGCCAAGCTCACCGCCGGACAGCACATAATCGCCGATAGAAAGCTCTTCGTCGACCTCGTGCGCCAGCAGACGCTCGTCCACACCTTCGTAACGCCCGCAGAGCAAGGCGATGCGCGGCAACTTGGCCAGCGCTTCCACCCTACCCTGCGTCAACCTCGCGCCCTGCGGGCTGAGGTAGATCACATGCACCGGTTCCGGTGCGGCCTCGCGCACTGCCTTCAAGGCATCGCGCAAAGGCTGAATCAGCATCACCATGCCGGGCCCGCCGCCACAGGTGCGGCCGTCCACGGTGCGGTAATTGTCGGTGGCGAAATCGCGCGGGTTCCAGGTTTCCACCTGTAGCAGCTCACGCTGCTGGGCCCGCCCCACCACGCCAACGGCAGCACACTGACGCATGAAGTCGGGAAACAACGTGACGACATCGATGCGCATGATCCTCAACCCTTGATGCAGCGCGTGGCGCGCTCAGAATTCAGGATCCCAGTCCACCACCATGCGCCCGTCGGACAAGTCCACCGAACGCACATAAGATCCCTGGATGAAAGGCACCAGCCGCTCGCGCGTACCGTCCTTCACTACCACGACGTCGTTGGCGCCGGTTGCGAACAAATGACTCACTCGCCCCAGTGCCACGCCTTCCGTGGTGACGACCTCGAGACCTTCGAGATCGACCCAGTAATACTCATCCTTGCCAGGAGGTGGCAGCAGCTCGCGGGAGACATAAATGTCCTGCCCGACCAACGCTGCCGCCGTATCCCGGTCGTCCACTCCGGGCAGCTGGGCTACCAGCCCTTTGCCCTGCGGACGACCCTTCACTCCTGCGATCTCCGTTTCCGCACCCGGCGCCGAACTCAGCAGCCAAGGTTGGTAAGTGAAGATCTTCGTGCGGGGCTCAGTCCAGGATTCGATCTTGAGCCAGCCCTGCACGCCGTACAGCCCGACGATGCGTCCCACCAGGACGCGCCGACCGGCTGCCGTCATACTCAGGCAGCCTGCTGCTTGCCGGCTTCCTTGACGAGGGCGGCGACCTTGTCGGTCAGCTGCGCACCCTTGCCCACCCACTCCTGCACGCGGGCAACGTTCAGCTCAAGGCGCTTGTCCTTGCCCGAAGCAACGGGGTTGTAGAAACCGACGTTCTCAATGCTGCGGCCGTCGCGCTTGTTGCGCTGATCGGTGACAACGATGTGGTAGAACGGACGGCCCTTGGCGCCGCCGCGCGAAAGACGAATCTTGACCATAAGTAAAAGCTCCAGAGTTGCCGGGATGCCGGCAGCACGCACTCAGCGGTGCGCGGTGAACGCGGCATTTTAATGAATTTTGAGGAAAAAGGAAGAGCTGGCAGGCAAATTCGGCCAGATTGACTGGCCGGACCGTTCAGTCTCAGCGCATCGGGGGCAAACCACCGCCCATGCCGCCCATGCCCTTCATGGCGCCACGCATCTGGCGCAACAGGCCCTTGCTGCCGCCCTTGGACAGCTTGGACATCATTTTTTCCATCTGCATGTACTGCTTGAGCAGACGGTTGACGTCGGCCGGCTGCGTGCCCGAGCCGCGCGCCACGCGGGCACGGCGCGAACCATTCAACAGATCCGGATGACGGCGTTCTTTCTTGGTCATCGACTGGATGATCGCGACCATGCGCTTGATCTCGCCGTCGTTGACCTTGGATTTGACGCTATCGGGCAGGCCCGATACGCCCGGCAGCTTGTCCATCAGGCCGGCCAGGCCGCCCATATTGGACATCTGCTCGAGCTGGTCGCGCATGTCGTTGAGATCGAAGCGCTTGCCCTTGATCACCTTCTCGGCGAGCTTCTGCGCCTTTTCCTGGTCGACCTTGCGCTCCACTTCCTCGACCAGCGACAGCACGTCGCCCATGCCCAGGATGCGCTGCGCGACGCGGTCGGGATGGAACGGTTCCAGCGCATCGGTCTTCTCGCCCGCGCCAAGGAACTTGATCGGACGACCGGTGACATAGCGTACCGAGAGGGCCGCACCGCCACGGGCGTCACCGTCGGTCTTGGTGAGCACCACGCCGGTGAGCGGCAGCGCCTCGGCAAACGCCTTGGCGGTGGTGGCCGCGTCCTGGCCGGTCATGGAGTCGACCACGAACAGCGTCTCGACCGGCGTGATCGCGGCGTGCAACGCCTTGATCTCGGCCATCATCGCCTCGTCCACATGCAGGCGGCCGGCGGTGTCGACCAGCAGCACGTCGACCACTTCGCGGCGGGCCGCAGCGATGGCGGCCTTGGCAATATCAACGGGATTCTGGCCGGCCTCGGACGGGAAGAACTTCACGCCGACCTGCTCGGCCAGCGTGCGCAGCTGCTCGATGGCGGCCGGACGATAGACGTCGCAGCTCACCACCATCACCTTCTTCTTTTTGCGCTCGGTGAGGAAACGCGCGAGCTTGGCCACCGTGGTGGTCTTACCCGCACCCTGCAGGCCCGCCATCAGCACGACGGCCGGCGGCTGCTGGGCAAGATTGAGCTCTGCATTGGCAGTGCCCATCACTGCCGTCAGCTCGTCGCTGACCACCTTCACCAGCGCCTGGCCCGGCGACAGGCTCTTCATCACTTCCTGGCCGACGGCACGCACCTTCACGCGCTCGATCAAGGCCTGCACCACCGGCAGGGCGACGTCGGCCTCCAGCAACGCAATGCGCACTTCACGCATCGACTCGCGGATGTTTTCCTCGGTCAGGCGGCCACGGCCGCGCAAGCGGTTGACGGTGGTGGAGAGGCGTTGGCTGAGGGACTCGAACATGGTCAGGCCGGTGGGCGGAAAAGGTCGATTATAGCGGGATGGCAACCGCTGGTGCGGGCGTGGGGCGGGCCCGTTCAAATTGGGACGAGGGATGGCCGATCGCACGTCCCCAAACCATGCGGACGGCGCCCCGTCACAACGACGTGCCCCCTCTACCCACCCCCAAGGCCCCATGCCACACTCGCCCGCTATGGCCGCCACCGTCCTTTTTGCCCTGCTCGCCATCGTGCTCTACCTCACCGCAGCGACGGCTTTGGCCCGGCCGCTGCTCGGAGGTGGGCAACCATTGAACCGCTCCGCGCTGCTGCTGGCTGGCAGTGCCGTGCTGCTCCACGCCGGCACCCTGCTGGGCGCCCATCGCGGCGCGCTCGACCTGCATTTCTTTTCCGCGCTGTCGCTGGTCGCCTGCGTGGTCTCGGCCTTCACCCTGGTGGTGAATATCTGGCGACCGGTGGCCGCGCTCGGCGTGATCGTATTTCCGCTCACCGCCTTGCTGCTGGGGCTGGACATCTTTGCCGCTCCTGTCACGGCGCCGCTGCCGCTGGAATGGCAGATCAAGCTGCATGTCACGGTGGCGCTGCTGGCTTTCAGCGTGCTGTCCATCGCCGCGGCGCTGGCCATCCTGCTCGCCGTGCAGGAGCGCGCGCTGCGCCATCGCCAGGTGGGCACCTGGATGCGCGCGCTGCCACCGCTGACGCTGACCGAGACGCTGCTGTTCCGGCTGATCGGCGCCGGTTTCCTGCTGCTCACGCTCACCTTGCTCACCGGCATCCTGTTCGTGGACAACCTGTTCGGCCAGCACTTGATCCACAAGACGGTGCTGTCGATCATCGCGTGGCTGGTGTTCGGCACCCTGCTCATCGGCCGCTGGCGGCATGGCTGGCGCGGCCGTAGCGCGGTCAATCTCACCCTGGTGGGCATGGGTGTGCTGCTGCTTGCCTTCTTCGGCACCAAGGCGGTGCTGGAACTGATTCTTCATCGGACGCCATGAAGCGCATGCCATGATCATTCCCGGCCAGTTCGTCCTGACACTCTCCTGTCCTGACCGTGCTGGCATCGTGGCGGCAGTGTCGAACCATCTGGCCGCAAACGGCGGCAACATCATCGAAGCACAGCAATTCGGCGATGCCGAGACGGGCCGCTTCTTCATGCGCCTGGTGTTCGAAGACGCCGAACGCGACCTCGACGCGCTGAAGCCGGGTTTCGAGGGATTCGCCCAGCAACTGGGCATGCAATGGATGCTGCGCAATCGTGCGCAACGTCGGCGCGTGTTGCTGCTGGTGTCCAAGTTCGACCACTGCCTGGCCGATATCCTCTATCGCTGGCGGATCGGCGAGCTACCGATGGATATCGCCGGCGTCATTGCCAACCATCCGCGCGAAACCTATCGCCATTTGGATCTCGACGGAATTCCTTTCCACTACCTGCCGGTGGACCGTGACAGCCGCGCCGACCAGGAAGGCGCACTGGCCGCACTGATCGAGCAATCGCAGGCGGATCTGGTGGTGCTCGCGCGCTACATGCAGATTTTGTCGCGCGAGCTGGTGCAAACACTCGCTGGCCGCTGCATCAACATCCATCACTCGTTCCTGCCCGGCTTCAAGGGCGCCCGTCCGTATCACCAGGCGTACCGCCGCGGCGTCAAGCTGATTGGCGCCACCGCGCATTTCGTCACGGCCGAGCTGGACGAAGGCCCGATCATCGAGCAGGACATCGAACGGGTCACCCACGCCGATACGCCGGAAGATCTCATTCGCATCGGCCGTGACATCGAGCGCCGCGTGCTCGCGCGCACGCTGCGGCTGTATCTGGACGACCGCGTCTTGCTCAACGGCAGCAAGACCGTCGTCTTTCATTCCTGACGGAGGTGTTCGTGGAACTGATCGGCATGCTCGATTCACCGTACGTGCGCCGCACTGCCATTTCGCTGCGGCTGCTGGGCATCCCCTTCACGCATCGCTCGATGTCGGTGTTCCGGCATTTCGATGAGTTCCAGCAGATCAATCCGCTGGTGAAAGCGCCCACGCTGGTGCTGGACGATGGCTGCATGCTTACCGAGTCGGGCCTGATCATCGACTGGGCCCAGGCGCAAAGCGATCGCGTCGCATTGATGCCGACGAATGCAGCCGACCGGCAACGCGCACTGCGCCTCACCGGTATCGCGCTCGCCGCCAGCGAAAAAGCCGTGCAGATCGTCTACGAGGACAAGCGCGATCCGGACAAACGCGACGAAGGCTGGATCAAGCGCGTCAAAGGGCAATTGCATGCGGCCCACGATTTGCTGGAACGCGAACTGAGTGGTGTCGACGGCTGGATCTTTGGAAGCGAACCAGGCCAGGCCGATGTGACCATCGCCGTTGCCTGGGGCTTCACGCAATTGGTGGCAGCCGATGTGATCGATGCGAAGGCTTATCCGCAGTTGGCGGCGTTTTCAGCGCGCGCTGAACTGCACCCGGATTTTGCGGCGCTGCCGCCTGTGTAAGGCGGCAGATCTCCTGTGGGAGCGCACCCTGTGCGCGACAAGCCTACGAAGCGATACACCCAGGCGTGGCTGTCGCGCACAGGGTGCGCGACTTCTTCGGCGCATTCGCCTTCGGCACGATGGCCTTCTGAAACCCATGATGCGCTGCTTCCTTCAAGCGCTCATCGCCATTGGGCACCGGCCGGATCTCTCCGGACAAACCCACCTCGCCGAACGCGACGGTCTTCTCCGGTAACGGTCGATCGCGCAGTGACGAGAGCACGGCCAGCAGCACCGGCAAATCGGCAGCGGTTTCCTGCACGCGGATGCCGCCGACCACGTTGACGAAGACGTCCTGATCATACGCCGCCACGCCGCCGTGGCGATGCAATACCGCCAGCAACATGGCGAGACGGTTTTGCTCCAGGCCCAGCGCAACGCGGCGCGGATTGCCCAGCGAGGACTGGTCCACCAGCGCCTGCACTTCGACCAGCAAGGGACGCGTGCCTTCGCGCGTCACCATCACAGCGCTGCCCGAGGTCGGGCCGCTGTGGGCAGAGAGGAAAATCGCCGACGGATTGGGTACTTCGCGCAAGCCTTTTTCCGACATCGCGAACACACCCAGCTCGTTCACCGCACCGAAGCGGTTCTTGAAGGCGCGCAGCACGCGGAAGCGGCTGCCGGATTCGCCTTCGAAATAAAGCACGGCATCCACCATGTGTTCGAGCACGCGAGGACCGGCGATGCCGCCCTCTTTCGTCACGTGTCCGACCAGGAATACCGATGTGCCGGTTTCCTTGGCGAAGCGCGTGAGCTTGGCCGCCGATTCGCGTACCTGGCTGACGGAACCGGGCGCCGCGGTGAGCAGTTCCGTCCAGATCGTCTGGATGGAGTCGATCACCAGCACGCGCGGGCGGGTGCTCAGGGCCTGTTCGATGATCCGCTCGATACAGGTTTCCGCCAGCGCATGCAGCGGCGCCAGCGGGAGATCGAGTCGCTGCGCACGAGAGGCGACCTGGCCGAGTGATTCCTCACCCGTCACGTAGACGCTGGGAATCCGCGCGCCCAGCGTCCCCAGCATCTGCAACAGCAAGGTCGATTTGCCGATGCCCGGATCGCCGCCGATCAGCACGACTGAACCATCCACCAGGCCACCGCCCAATACGCGGTCCAGCTCGCCAATGCCGGTGAGCGTGCGCATTTCCGCATCCAGCGCCACCGCCGTCAGCGGCGTCACCTTGGGCGAACCGGCCGCCGCGCCTGCGTAGCCGGTGGTGCTGCGCGCGGCGCCGGCGGATTTCACGGCAGGATGCACCACAATTTCGCTCAGCGTATTCCACACGCCGCAGTCCACGCACTGGCCCTGCCATTTGGAATGCTCCGCCCCGCAGTCGGTGCAGACATAGGCGGTCTTGGCTTTGGCCATGCTTGGATTCCTGATCGGAGGTGCGGGCGAATGACCCAGCTTAGCGGGCCGGCATCGCATACCGCGAGACATTCGGTCTGCGTGGATTGAGCGCCTTGCGCCCGCTCAGGCTTCGTCTTCCACGAACAACACGCGCTTGGTCATGCCGCAGGTGAGGTCATAGGAGATCGTGCCCGCTTGTGCGGCGATGATTTCCACCGGCAGCTCCGGACCCCACAGCGTCACGCGGTCGCCCACTTTGGCGTGCGGCGCGTCGCGCAGATCCAGGGTGATCAGGTCCATCGATACGCGACCGATCAAGGGCACCTGGCGATCGCCCACCCGCACCGGCGTACCGGCCACCGCACTGCGTGGATAACCGTCGCCGTATCCCACTGCGGCCACACCCACGGGCATGTCTTCGGGGCAGGTCCAGGTGCCGTTGTAGCCGATGTGCTCGCCTTTGCCGATGCGATTGATCGCGATCAGCCGCGTGCTCAGCGTCATGGCCGGACGGAAGCCGAAATCGGCGCCGGTTTTGCCATCCACGACGGAAAGGCCATAGAGCAGGCCGCCGGTACGCACCCAGTCGCCGCGCGCTTCGGTCCAGCCCAGCACTGCTGCGGAATTGGACAAGGAGCGCGGCCCGCTCAACCCGCGGGTGGCGTCATTGAAACGACGGATTTGCGCGGGCGTTTCGATGCCGTCGAACACTTCCGATTCGGCGAAGTGAGTCAGCAGGCCGATCTCCGGATCGATGCCGGGCATGGCGGCCAGCTGTGCGTGGACGAAGGCGACGGTTTCCGGCGCAAAGCCCAGGCGATGCATGCCGCTGTCCACTTTCAGCCAGACGCGCAGCGGACCACGCGATGGCGAAGCTTCCTTCAGCCAGCGCAATTGTTCTTCGTGATGGATCGCGGCATCGAGATTCAGGCGCTGCATCTCGGCGATGTCGCTGGCGTGATCCGGACCGGAGAGCACCACGATGCGCTGGCGATGTCCTGCCGCGCGAAGGCGCAAACCATCACCCAGGGCCGCTACCGCAAAGGCATCCGCCTCGCCATCGAGCGCACGCGCGACGCGCTCCAGGCCATGCCCGTACGCATCCGCCTTGACCACCGCCATGACCTTGGCCGGCGCGGACATCTGCTTGATGCGGGCGAGGTTGTGGCGCAAGGCGCCCAGATGGATGGTGGCGACGGTAGTGCGACTCATGCCTGGCTTTGCGCCCGACCGGGCACGGTGAGGAGTGGGAAAAGTTGGGCCGGAGGGCCTGGAGCAGGACTGGAAGCTTACCAGTCCTGTCCGGCCATCCGGCCCGATGCGCCCAACCTAGCCTGCCGGTCCGGCACTCCCGGGGCGCCCCCGTGGCAATCCCCGGGCAACGGCTACCCTCACCAGTAGCCACACCACCCAACATGGTGTTCAGTGATTGTCGCGCGACTGGCAACGCTCCACGGCGACACGACGTGCCTTGTCGTACTCGTGCTGGGTCATCGCACCGGATGCCAGCGCATCCTGCAGGTCGGTCATCTGCTTGCCGCAGGTCTCGTTGTTCTGCACTACGCGAGTGCTGCTGCCACAGCCGGCGAGTGCCAGCGATGCGGCGACGAGAAGCGCAGGAATGATGATTCGGTTCATGGCATCGCCCTCACAAGACGCCCAGGACCAGGAGCACGATCAGGATGATCACGATCAACCCCAGTCCGCCGCTCGGGCCATAACCCCATCCGCGGCTATACGGCCAGGTCGGCAGCGCGCCAAGCAGAAGCAACACGACGATGAGTAGGAGGATAAGCGACATGTGTTGTGCCTCGTCCGGGAAACCGGTGACGAGGTTGCACCGCAGGATGTGAATCCGGCACGGGATTCATGTGCACTGGATGCATATGCCGGGGACGGTACAGGTGCCGTTCCTTTAACGAAACGGGACCTGTACGTCGGACGAGGCGCTTATTCGAATGCGCCTACGAAAGAATCGGGCGCGTAATTCTCGAACTTGGTGTAGTGACCGAGGAAGGTCAGCTTCACCGTGTCGGTGGGGCCGTTACGCTGCTTGCCGATGATGATTTCGGCCAGTCCGCGGTCGGGCGATTCCTTGTTGTAGTACTCGTCGCGGTAGATGAACATGATCACGTCCGCGTCCTGCTCGATAGCGCCTGATTCGCGCAGGTCGGACATCATCGGACGCTTGTCGGCACGCTGTTCCAGCGAGCGGTTCAACTGCGACAGGGCAATCACCGGGCAATTGAGTTCCTTGGCGAGACCCTTGAGCGAGCGCGAGATTTCCGAGATCTCGGTCGCGCGGTTTTCCTTCATGCCCGGCACCTGCATCAGCTGCAGGTAGTCGATCACGATCAGTCCGAGGCCGCCGTGCTCGCGATGCAGTCGGCGCGAACGCGAACGCAGCTCGACCGGCGAGAGACCGGGCGTGTCATCGATGAAGATCTTCGCTTCGGACAGCAAGGCAATCGCATTGGTGACGCGCGGCCAGTCTTCCTCGGCCAGGTCGCCATTGCGCAGGTGCTGCGCGTGGATGCGGCCGACCGAGGAAATCATACGGAAGGCCAACTGCGAGGCCGACATTTCCATCGAGAAGATGGCCACGGCCTTCTTGCCGCGCATCGCCGCCGCTTCGGCGATATTCACCGAGAATGCCGTCTTGCCCATCGAAGGGCGCGCCGCGACGATGATCAAGTCGGACGGCTGCAAACCCGAGGTGAGTTCGTCCAGATCCGAAAAGCCGGTGGAGATGCCGGTGAGCTGGCCCTTGTTCTCGAAGCGTTCGGAGAGGATGCGGAAGGCGTCCTTCACGGCCTCGCGCATCGACACGGTGTCTTTCTTGCCGCGCGCACCGGACTCGGCGATCTTGAAGACGGCCTGCTCGGCGCGCTCCAGCACCTCCTGCACGCCCATGCCATCGGGCTGGTAGCCGTCCTCGGTGATGCCGGTGCCGGCGTCGATCAGCTGGCGCAACACCGACTTCTCGCGCACGATTTCCGCGTAGGCGGCAATGTTCGCCGCACTCGGCGTGGTGTTGGCCAGTTCGATCAGGTAGGCGGCGCCACCGACCATGTCGGCCAGGCCGTTGGCCTCGAACCAGTCGCCCAGGGTCACCGCGTCGCACGGCATGCCCTTGCCCGCCAGCTCGGTGATGGCGCGCCAGATCAGGCGATGGTCCTTGCGGTAGAAATCCTGCTCGGCGAGGCGGTCGGCCACCTTGTCCAGCGAATCGGGCGACAGCATGAGGCCGCCCAGCACCGCTTGTTCCGCGTCGATCGAATTCGGCGGTACGCGCAGTGCATCGATGCTGGACAAAGGTTTGCGCTCGGAACGACCGCGGCGCTCGGGGCGGTCGGAACGATCGGAAACGAAGGACATCGAGATTCCTCGCAGCGGTTAGCTGCATTGCCGGCGGCGTGCTGGGTACAGAGCATACGCGGCGCCATCTCAGGCGACGAGACAATAACTCTGTGGATAAGCTGTGGTTCGTTGTGGATAAGCCGCTTACCAAACCCCGAAAAGCAGACGGGCGCCTTGAAGGCGCCCGTCTGGGACTTGCAAGCGACGGGGCGACTTACTTCTCGCCGACCACGATCACCTTGACCTGAGTCTGCACGTCGGCATGCAGAGCGATCACCACCTCGAACTCGCCGGTGTGGCGGATCGGGCCCTCGCCCTGGATCACTTCGCCCTTGTGCACGTCATGACCGGCGGCCGCGAGGGCCTCGGAGATTTCGCGCGGACCGACCGAGCCGTACAGCTTGCCTTCCGGACTGGCGTTGGCGGTGATGGTCACCGACACGCCTTCCAGCTTGGCCTTGCGGCCTTCGGCGCCGGACAGCTGCGAGGCAGCCTTGGCTTCGTACTCGGCGCGGCGCTTCTCGAAAGCTTCGAGGTTGGCGGCGTTGACCGGCACGGCCTTGCCCTGCGGCAGCAGGTAGTTACGGCCATAACCCGGCTTCACGCTGACCTTGTCGCCAAGGTTGCCGAGGTTGCGGACTTTTTCGAGAAGAATCAGTTCCATGGGTATTCCTTTTCGTTAGCACCGGTGTGGCCCGGCGCAGCCTGGACGGTTGTCCGAAGAGTCTTTCACTCCTTCTCCCCTGCGGGGAGAAGGCTGGGATGAGGGGCCAATCTTGCGGCATGGCTAAATCGAAGCGAGCTTCGTAGCAGCTATATCGCGAGCACCCGCCCCTCATATCAGTCCTCTCCCCGGAGGGGAGAGGAAGTTAAAAGCGCACGACTTAGACGTCGTGGTTATCCGTGTACGGCAGCAGAGCCAGGAAGCGGGCGCGCTTGATAGCGGTCGCCAGCTGACGCTGGTAGCGAGCCTTGGTGCCGGTGATGCGGCTGGGAACGATCTTGCCGTTCTCGGTCACGTACTGGCGCAGGGTGTTGAGATCCTTGTAGTCGATCTCTTTGACTTTTTCGGCCGTGAAGCGGCAGAACTTGCGGCGGCGGAAGAACTTAGACATGTCTTGGCTCCTGATCAGTCGTCGCTGTCGCGATCGTTGTCGCGGTCTTCGCGGTCACGGCGTGCCGGACGCTCGTCACCGTCGCTATCGTCATCGCGGCGACGCGAGGACTTGGCGTCATCCTTTTCCTTGGACTTCAGGATGAAGGACTGCTCGGTATCGGCTTCGTCACGGCGAACCACCAGGTGGCGCAGCACGGCGTCGTTGAAGCGGAAGCCCGACTCGAGCTCGTTCAGCGCGTTCTGGCTCACTTCGATGTTGAGCATGACGTAGTGAGCCTTGGCCAGGTTCACGATGGGATACGCCAGCTGACGGCGGCCCCAGTCTTCCAGGCGGTGGATCTTGCCGCCGTCGGTCTCGATCAGCGCCTTGTAGCGCTCGATCATCGCCGGAACCTGTTCGCTCTGGTCAGGGTGGACCAGAAACACGACTTCGTAATGTCGCAGGGACATCGTGTGGTAACTCCTTGTGGATGCGGCCCTTTCAGGCCTGGCAGCCTCCCGCACTATGCGGTGAGGCAAGGTTCCATCCATGCCTTGACGGCCTGGACAGAAGCGGAAGTGTAAGGGATTTCAGGGGTTTGGGGCAAGCAGATGACGATCTGCCTGCGCGCGCAGTGTCTCAGCCGACGGTGAAACTCTCGCCGCAACCGCATTCGCCGGTTGCGTTGGGGTTGTGAAAGACGAAGCTCGCGTTGAGGCCCTGGCGCTGGAAGTCGATTACGGTGCCGTCGATCAGGGGCATGCTCTTGCCGTCGACGATGAGCTTCACGCCGTCTACCTCGACCATCTCATCGCCCTCACCCACCACTTGAGCCAGGTCGACCACGTAACCGAAGCCGGAGCAGCCGGTCTTCTTCACGCCAAAGCGCACACCCGCGGCACTGGGCGTGCCGGCAAGGAAGGAGCGCATGCGTTCGCTGGCGGCGGGCGTGATGGTGATGGTCATGGGCGTTGCGACTACCGGAAGGGGAGATTGTCCGAAATCAGACGTTAAGGGTCGAACCTGAACGATCCGTAGATTATCATGCAAGGTTCGTCTTACGTGCCGATATGCCGGCACTCAGCAGGAGTTTCAATCCAATGACGGCGGTTAGCCCGATTCTATCGAGCGTGAAGCAGGCTCTTTCCGGCAGCATCGCTGCCGGCAGCACCGTGACCGTGCGCGGCTGGGTCCGCACCCGGCGCGATTCCAAAGCGGGCCTCTCGTTCGTCAATGTGAGCGACGGCTCCTGCTTCGACCCCATCCAGGCCGTGGTCACCAGCGAAGTGTCCAACTACGAGAGCGAGGTGAAGCACCTCACCGCCGGCGCGGGCGTGATCGTCACCGGCACCCTGGTCGCTTCGCAGGGCAAGGGCCAGAGCTTCGAGATCCAGGCGACGGACGTCATCGTCACCGGTTTCGTCGACGATCCGGAAACCTACCCGATCCAGCCCAAGCAGCACTCGATGGAATTCCTGCGCGAAGTGGCGCACCTGCGCCCGCGCACCAACCTGTTCGGCGCCGTGACCCGCGTGCGCCACACGATGATGACGGCGATCCACCGCTGGCTCACCGAGCAGGGCTTCTTCTGGATTAATACGCCGATCATCACCACCTCCGACGCGGAAGGTGCGGGCGACATGTTCCGCCTGTCCACGCTGGACCTGGCCAACCTGCCGCGCACGCCGGATGGCAAGATCGATTTCCGCAAGGATTTCTTCGGCCGCGAAGCGTTCCTGACCGTGTCCGGCCAGCTCAACGTCGAGGCTTACTGCCTGGCGATGAGCAAGGTGTACACCTTCGGCCCGACCTTCCGCGCCGAGAACTCCAACACGCCGCGCCACCTGGCCGAGTTCTGGATGGTGGAGCCGGAAATCGCCTTCGCCGACCTCAACGCCAACGCCGACTGCGCCGAGGGTTTCCTCAAGGCCATCTTCAAGGCCGTGCTGGATGAGCGTCAGGACGACATGGCGTTCTTCGCCGAGCGCGTGCAGCCCGATGCGATCAGCCGTCTGGAAGCCTTTATTGCCGAACCGTTCGAACGCATCGATTACACCGAGGCGGTGGAAATCCTGAAGAAGTCCGGGCAGAAATTCGAATTCCCGGTCGCCTGGGGCATCGACCTGCAGACCGAGCACGAGCGCTATCTCGCCGAGAAGCACGTCGGTCGCCCGGTGGTGGTGATGAACTACCCCGAGCAGATCAAGGCGTTCTACATGCGCCTCAACGACGACGGCAAGACCGTCGCCGCGATGGACGTGCTGGCCCCGGGCATCGGCGAGATCATCGGCGGTGCGCAGCGCGAAGAGCGCCTGGATTACCTTGACCGCCGCATGACGCAATTCGGTCTCGATCCGGCCACCTACGGCTGGTACCGTGATCTGCGCCGCTATGGCACGGTGCCGCACGCTGGCTTTGGCCTGGGCTTCGAGCGCCTGCTGGTATACGTGTGCGGCCTGTCCAATATCCGCGATGCCATTCCCTTCCCGCGTGCGGCGGGTACAGCCGAATTTTGAGATCCCTCATGCGTTATCGACTGATCACTGCCACCGCCCTGTTCGCGCTCACCGTGCTGGCGAGCGGCTGCCATAGCGTGAAAGCGCTGGTGCCGCCCAATCTGCGCCCGCCCGAAAATGGCAACGGCAGCCTGGATCAGGCGAAGCAAGCCCTGCAGCAGGCCACGCCCTGCTGCACGACCTTTGCCGACTTCTCCTACCAGGACGCCCTGCCCTGGCAGCCCAAGAAGTTCGCGCTGGGACCGGGCAGCATGGTGGCCAACCTCAATGGGGACCGCAGCTACTTCCTGAGTTTCAGCCTGCCGCGCGAATCGCAGCTGCCGTACCGCGTGGCGGTGAAGTCAGAATTGAACGGCCGCTGGCTGCGCGCCAGCTATCTGTTTGCGCCGACGCTGGTGGTGCTGGACGAAGCGTTCCAGCCGATCGACAGCAAGGACGTGAGCCTGTGCGAACACATGGGCTGGACGGACGCCACCACCGGCGCGTTCGGCAGCGTGGACATCACCGACAAGCGTGCGCGCTATCTGGTGCTGTACAGCTCGGCCAAGCAGCAATCGGGCAGCACCTACTGGGAGCAGTCGCCGGCAGCATTCTCGGCGGAGGCACCGGTGAAGATGGCGGCGGCCGGCACCTTCAAAGTGCCGCACGGGCCCGACGGCACCGTGTGGATCGGCATGATGGACAAGACTTACCAGGACGCCGTGAACAACGCGATCTGCGCCAAGCCCGAACAGGGCAACGGCGTGCTGAGCACGCTGCGCGAGGCACTTCCGCTGCCCGGCATCGGCAGCGACAGCAAGAAGTCCGAGGCGCCCAAGGCTCCTGCGACGTCGAGCGGCTCCAACAACACTGACGCTACGTCGGCAACCAATAACTCGACCAACGGCTGAGTTCGGGTCGGCCCACCATCACCCACCACGGACTCGGCATGCTTCCGCTTTATCTCTCGCTCCTTTCCGCCGGCGTCATCTGCTTCCTGCTGCATTTCAGCTCGCAGTATCTGATCGCCTCGCTGCTGCGCCGCCGTCATCCGAACGAGTGGAAGATCATCGCCGAAGCCGACGGCAAGCCCACCAACGCCGTGCGCACGTGGATGCGTCTGCAGCTCGCGCTGCGCTCGCCGGTGCTGCCGGCGCTGGAAGACAACGGCATCACGCGCTGGCGCCTGGTCTGGCGCTACAGTCTGTGGGCCGCGTGGCTGTGCTGGTTCGCCGCCCTCGCTGTGCAATGGACCGCGCGATAACCCTCACTCCCAAGAGGAGCATTCCATGCAGCTGGATTTGAGTGGACGACATGCTCTGGTGTGTGGCGCCTCGCAAGGCATCGGGCGCGCCAGCGCGGTGGAACTCGCCGAGCTGGGCGCCAGCGTCACCCTGCTCTCGCGCTCAGCCGATGCGCTGAAGGCCGCGACGGATGCATTGCCGCGCAAACACGGCCAACAGCATCGCTGGTTTGCGGTGGATATGACGCAGACCGATGCATTGCGCGACGCGCTGGCGGATATCGTGGCCGCCCAGCCGATCGAAATCCTGATCAACAACACCGGCGGCCCACCGGGCGGCCCGGCGCACAGCGCTACCGCCGAGGCCTTCGAGAACGCCTTCCGCCAGCACCTGCTGGCAGGCCAGACGCTGGTGCAGGCGCTGCTGCCGGGCATGCGGGCCAGCGGCTACGGCCGCATCGTCAACGTCATTTCCACCTCGGTGAAGGAACCGATCGTGGGCTTGGGCGTGTCCAATACCGTGCGCGCCGCGGTGGCGGGCTGGGCCAAGACATTGGCCGGCGAGCTGGCCGTCGACGGCATCACCGTCAACAACGTGCTGCCGGGCTATACCCGCACGGCACGCCTGGACGAGGTGCTTGCCGGGCGCGTGCGCAGCAGCGGCAACAGCGAAGACGAGGTGGCCCAGGGCATGCTCGCCACGGTGCCTGCGCGCCGATTCGGTGAAGCTTCGGAAGTGGCGGCAGTAATCGCCTTCCTGTGCACGCCGGCTGCGGGGTACGTCAATGGCGTGAGCATTGCCGTGGATGGTGGACGTACCCGTTCGCTGAGTTGATCGCGGACCCAACCCTGTGGGAGCGCACCCTGTGCGCGACGGCTACGCCGTGTCGCACAGGGTGCGCTCCCACATTCACATTGAATCGGGCATACGCCAGCGTCCGGTGCAATCGGAGCCCGCAGGTCTTAAGCTTGCGCAGATGCCTACCCTGCGCCTCGCCAACCTGATCGACGGCCGCCTTCAGGCGCCGCGACATGATCGCTGGCTGGACGTGTACGAACCGGCCACCGGCCAGGTTTTCGCCCACTGTCCCGACTCCACCGCCGAAGACGTTGCCGACGCCGTGGCCGCCGCCGCGCGCGCCGCGCCCGAGTGGGCGGCAACGCCCGCCGAGCAGCGCGCCAGCCTTATGCATCGGCTGGCCGATCTGATCGAAGCGCGCATGGACGAATTCGTGGCGCTGGAATCGCGCGACAGCGGCAAGCCGCTGAGCCAAGCGCGCAAGCTCGATATTCCTCGTGCGATCTCCAACCTGCGTTTCTTCGCCGCCGCCATCATCAGTTGGGGCAGTGAGTCGCATGCGATGGAAGCCGGTGCGATCAACTACACGCTCCGCCAGCCGTTGGGCGTGGTCGGCTGCATCAGTCCGTGGAACCTGCCGCTGTATCTGTTCAGCTGGAAGATCGCCCCGGCGCTTGCGGCCGGCAATACGGTCGTGGCCAAGCCCTCGGAGATCACGCCCTGCACCGCTGCCTTGCTTGGTGAGCTGAGCATCGAGGCGGGCTTTCCGCCTGGCGTATTCAACATCGTGCAAGGCCGCGGACCGACCGTGGGCCAGGCCATGGTTGAGCACCGGTCGGTCAAGGCCGTGTCCTTCACCGGCAGCACGCGCACCGGCGCGCAGATTGCCGCCGTGGCCGCGCCGCAATTCAAGAAGGTATCGCTGGAGCTTGGCGGCAAGAATCCCGCCGTGGTGTTCGAAGACGCCGACCTCAGCGACGCCAATCTCGACACCATCGTGCGCTCGGGCTTCGCCAATCAGGGCGAGATCTGCCTCTGCGGCTCGCGTCTGCTGGTGCAACGTTCCATCTACGACACCTTCCGCGAGCGCTACCTGGCACGCGTTCAGGCGCTGCGGGTGGGCGATCCGAACGAAAGCGCCAGCGATCTTGGCGCACTGGTCTCGCGCGAACACTTCGACAAGGTGATGGGCTGCATCGCCACGGCTCGCGAAGAAGGCGGCCGCATTCTCTGTGGCGGCGAGTCGGTGACCGTGGATGGCCGCTGCGCCGACGGCTGGTTCGTCGCACCGACCGTCATCGAAGGCCTGGGCAATGGCGCCACCACCAACCAGCAGGAAATTTTCGGACCCGTCGTCACCCTGATTCCGTTCGAGGACGAAGCCGAAGCGCTCGCCATCGCCAACGGCACCGGTTACGGCCTGGCCGCCTCGGTGTGGACGCGCAACCTGTCGCGCGCACATCGCTTCGGCGCCCAACTGGATTTTGGCATCGTGTGGACCAACTGCTGGCTGCTGCGCGATCTGCGCACGCCCTTTGGCGGCACCAAACAATCGGGCCTCGGTCGCGAGGGCGGCGCCGAAGCGCTGCGCTTCTTCACCGAGCCCAAGAACATCTGTATTCGTTATTGATGAGAGCGCCATCGTGAAAAGTCCCCTGCAGAATCTACTCGACAGCAACCGTCACTGGTCCGCTGCCATGGTCGAACAGGACCCGCGCTTCTTCGAACGCCTCGCCCAGCAGCAGGCGCCGAAGTATCTGTGGATCGGTTGCTCCGACTCGCGCGTGCCAGCCACGCAGATCGTGGATCTGCCGCCGGGCGATATCTTCGTGCAGCGAAATGTCGCCAACGTGGTGTCGCATACCGATCTCAATTGCCTGAGCACCATCCAGTTCGCCGTCGACGTGCTCAAGGTCGAGCACATCCTGGTGGTGGGCCATTACGGTTGCGGTGGCGTGCAGGCGGTCCTCGACGATCGCCGCCTGGGCCTGGTCGACAACTGGCTTCGCCATGTCGGCGATGTCGCGCAAAAGCACAAGCAGCTGCTCACCTCGATCGACCTGATGAATCTGCGCAATGCTCGCCTGTGCGAACTCAACGCGATGGAACAGGTGGTCAACGTCTGCCACACCACCATGGTGATGGATGCCTGGGAGCGCGGGCAGAAGCTCTCCGTGCACGCGTGGTGTTACAGCCTGTTCGATGGACACGTCAACGATCTGGGCATGCATGTGAGTTCGCGCGAAGGACTGAGGCCCGCCTACGAGCACGCCATGCAGCGCCTGGGCACGATTCCCGAGTTCAATCGATGAGCAACGTCGTCCGCACCGATCAGGCCCCGGCGCCGGTGGGCGCGTATCCGCATGCGCGGCGAGTCGGCGATCTGTTGTTTCTCTCCGGCGTCGGCCCGCGCACGCCCGGCAGCAATGCGATTCCCGGCAATGTGTATGACGCTGCCGGCAAGCTGGTGGACTACGACATCGAAGCGCAATGCCGGCAGGTGTTCGCCAATGTGCGCGCCGTGCTCGAAGCAAGCGGCGCGCGCTGGGAAGACCTGGTGGACGTGACGGTGTTTCTTACCGACATGGGGCGTGATTTTCCCGCGTACAACAAGCTTTATGCGGAATACTTCGCGGGCGTCGACGCTTGTCGCACGACGCTGGGCATCACGGCACTGCCCACGCCGATAGCCATTGAATTGAAGTGCATCGCTGCACCGAAGGCCTGAGGCAGCGCACACAAAAAAAGCCCCGGCATGCGAATGCCGGGGCTTTCCTTTTACAAGAGCCGCTTAGTGACTGGCTTCAGTCTGCGGCAGCGTGGACTTGGCCGTGCGCTTGGCGGACTTGCTGCCCTTGGGCTTGGGCTGGCCGTTGTTGGTGGACTTGCTCTTCTTGTGCTTGTGTGACGACGAGCTGGCGGGCGCTGGTGTGGCCGAAGCCGACTTGGCGGCGGGCGCAGGCTGCGGGGCTGCGTCCTGAGCCAACAGGGAACCGGTGAAAGCCATGCCTGCCAGCAGCAGGGAAGCGATCGCGAACTTGCGCATGTGTGTGAGCCTCGACGTAATGAGCCTGATGTTCGTGCCGCGCACCGATCGGAATGGGCCGATCCGTGCATCGCGACGGCTAAAACATCGCACGTTTGGCAGCAGCCCGGAACTGGATTTTTCCAGCATGCGCGCGAGATTTCCGCAGGCCACGTCTTGACATTGCAAGACCCTAACAAGGGTCGAATGTTTTTGCGCTTACGCCACGCAGAGCGCGAGCAGGCGCGCGATGGTTTCCTGCACTTGCACGGCGCTGGCTTCGGCATACGCGAAGCTGTCTTCGTCCATGTAATTGATCTGCGATAGCTCCAGCTGCACGGCCTGCACGCCGCTGTCGGGCTGCCCGTAATGGCGCGTGATGTAGCCACCCTTGAAGCGTCCATTCACCACGAAGCTATAGCGGGACTGGGTTTCCAGCACATCCTTGAGTTGCTGCTGCAAGGCCGCCGAGCAGCTCGCGCCCTCGGCCGTACCCAGGTTGAAGTCGGGCAACTGCCCCTCGAACAACATGGGCACGCGGCTACGGATGGAATGCCCGTCCCAGAGCACCACACGGCCGTGCGCGGCACGCAATCGTTCAAGTTCTTGCGATAGCGCGTCGTGATACGGACGCCAATACGCATTTACCCGACGTTGTATTTCTTCCGCCGTCGGTTCAGCTCCATCGAGGTAAAGCGGCTCACCATCGAAGCCGATGGTGGAGACAAGACCGGTTTCGCGCTTGCCGGGATACAGCGCATGACCGTCCGCGGGACGATTGAGGTCGACCACGTAACGCGATGCCACCGGACGGATCACGCTCGCCCCCAGTGCCTTGGCGAGCGGCTCGTACAGCCGCCCCACGTGCCAGTCGGTATCGACCGAGCGCTGCGCGTCGGGTCGCATGCGCGCGGCGATGTCATCGGGAATATGGCTGCCGTCGTGCGGCAGGCTGATGAGCAGCGGCGCGGTGCCGCGATGTAGCGTGTAGGTGGCAGTCATGGGTGAAGTTTACCGTGGCGCGGGAAAAGCCGATGTTGGCTCGCTCAGTTGATCAACACCAGTTCTTCGGCCGAACTCGGATGGATGGCAATGGTGTCTTCCAGATCCCGCTTGCGCAGGCCCATTTTCAGCGCGACCGCAAAGCCCTGCAGCATTTCGTCCGCGCCTTCGCCGAGCACATGGATGCCCACCACGCGCTCGTCGTCGCCTTCGGTGACGACCTTCATCAAGGTCGGATGTTTCCGCCCTGCCACGGCCCATTTCATCGGCGTGAATTTCGCGCGGTGCACGTGCACTTTGTCACCATGGAATTGGCGCGCCTGCGCTTCGGTGAGGCCGACGATCGCCAGTGGCGGCTCGGCGAAGACGACACTGGGAATATTGTCGTAATCGAGCCGACTGTCGGGTTTGCCGCCGAACAGTCGATCGGCCAGTCGTCTTCCCGCCGCCACCGCCACCGGTGTGAGTTCCGGGCGTTCGGTGACATCGCCGACGGCGAAGATGCCTTCGACATTGGTGGCCTGCCAGGCGTCGGTGACGATGTGGCCCCATTCGTCCACGTTGACGCCAGCGGCATCGAGATCCAGCCGGTCGCTGTTGGGTACGCGGCCGATCGCCCACAACACGGCGTCATACGGTCCGCAGGGGCCATTGACGTCATCGTCGATCATGAGGTTTTCGCCATCGCGATGCAGGCCCGTCACTTTCACCTGGTTGGTGATGCGGATGCCCGCGTCGCACATGTGCTGCTCAAGCGCATCGACCAGTTCCGCATCGAAGCTCGTGAGCATGCGATTGCGCACGTGCAGCGTCACCTCGCTGCCCAGCGCGTTGAGCAGTCCCGCGAATTCGATGGCGATGTAGCCCGCGCCAATGACGGCAATGCGCTTGGGCAAGGTGCGCAGCGCAAAAATGTCATCGGACACCATGCCCAGATCGAAGCCGGGTATATCCAGGCGATGCGGACGGCCGCCGGTGGCAATCACGATTTGCGGGGCACGCAATTCTTCTCCGCACGAAGTGGCAATCGTGTTGGCGGACACGAAGCGCCCCGTTTCGGTGAACACCTGGATGCCGCCCTCTTCCAGGCCCATCGCGTAACGATGGCGGATGTTGTCGATGTAGTGCTGGCGCAGCTGGCGGAAATGTTCCCAGTCGAGCGCGCCGGGCTGGGACGCAAAACCATAGTCCACCGCGAGCCGTTGCTCCTGCGCCAGCTGGCCGGCGAACCACAGCGCCTTCTTGGGCACGCAGCCGACATTGACGCAGGTGCCGCCCAGTGCGCTGGGTTCAAGCAAGGCGACGCGTGCGCCATGGCGCGCGGCACGGAATGCGGCCCCCAGGCCACCCGAACCACCACCCAATACGATCAGATCAAACGTTTCCGCCATGCCGCTCTCCGGTTTGCGCCATTGAAGTTAAGCGAGTCTGCGAGCAGGCCGCGTCAAGATCACACGCCAAAGCGCGACGGTGCGTACGGCGAGGGATCGATTGCTGGCGTCGCGCCGCGCAACATCGATGCCACCAGTTCGCCCGTGGCCGCCGACATGCTCACGCCAAGCATGCCGTGCGCCGTGGCCAAAGTGAGATTGGACCAGCGGGAGCTGGGGCCGATGATTGGCACCTCGTCCACACTCATAGGACGCCAACCCCACCACTCTTCCTTCAGTTCGGGCCCTTCGGGCACGTGCAGCCCCTGGGCGGCGCCTCGACGCAAGGCATCCAGACGCGTGCGGTTGAGGCCCTCGGCATAGCCGGAAAACTCCATCGTGCTGCCCAGCCGGAAGCCGCTGTCCCAGGTGGTGACGCACACGGCGGCCTCGCGCAATACCAGCGCGTGGCGCGGCGCCACGGCGGGACGCGAATAAGTGATCGAATAGCCTTTGCCTGGTTGCATGGGCAGGCGCAGGCCGAGCGAGCTCGCGGTCAACGGCGACCAGGCACCGAGCGCCATCACCACACGCTCGCCACGGAACACACCGCGGGTCGTGCGCACGTGGTCGATACGATTGCCGTCAAGGCCAAAGCCGTCGATGCGGGCGCCCGATTCGACGATGCCACCCAGCTCCGTCACGCGGCGCGCGAGTTCGGCGGCGTACCGGTCTGGTCGCAGACGTGCGTCGTCCGGGTGGAAAAGCCCGCCGGCAACGCCGGGTTTAAGCGCGGGCTCGCGCTCTTCCACGGCCTCGCCGCTCAAGCGCTCCACCGCTACACCCAGGCGATCGAGCACCTGGGCGTGGTGACGCTCGTCTGCCTGCAACGCCCCTGCCGAGCGGTAGACATACAGCTCCCCTTCTTCGCCGAACTCGCAGTCGAACCGCTCGTCGCGCACGAGGCCCGCAAGTAATCCGCGCGAGCGTTGCAGGATGGCTGAACGTGCTTGCGCGGCATGTTCGAAATCGCGCCAGTTGCAGTGGCGGGCAAAGCCGAGCAGCCAGCGCAGGCGCGGGCCGTCAAAGCGTGGGTTGAGGTAGAGCGGTGCATCCGCCCGCAGCATCGAGCGCAACGCCACGCCAAACATGCCCGGCATGGCCAGGGGCGCCGCGTGGCTGGGGGTGATCGTTCCACAATTGCCGTGCGAACTGCCGCAGCCCGGGGTACCCTGCTCCAGAACGCGCACGGTAGCCCCAGACTTCAGCAGGTAGTAAGCGCAGGCCAGGCCGATGACGCCACCGCCGAGAACCAGCACATCACTGCGTGAATCATCCATCGGACTATTGTAGCGTCGCCATGACCCACTCCTGACCTTGAGAGATTAGCGCGATGGGAACGTCAGAGCAGTCCAGCAGGATGTTGGTACGGTGGCGTTCGGCGATGCGCTGCGCGGCGGTACTGGCGGCGTGCGCGGCGGGTGCGGTGCACGCCCAGGCCGCCAAGCAACAACCCGCGCCGACACAGACAGCCACGCAACCCGAGGGGCCGGCCACCGCATCCTCGGCCACCGCCGTGAGTCGCGACCTGTTCACGGAAACCGCGCACATCAAGAACGACCTTGCGCGCTACCTGTACCTGCGCGAAGTGATGCCCCAGCTCACCAAGGACGATCGCCTCATCGATCAGCAGCTGCTGGCGACCGTCGAGGACGAGCTCGGCTTCTACGACGAAGCCATCAACGACTTTCCGTTCGACAACCGCGTGCAGACCCCGGTGACCCTGCCCACGCCGGCCGACTGGGTGACCGCCGACGCGGCGACCGAGATCGCCAAGCTGACGACAGACCGGCGCATCGTGTTGATCAACGAAGCTCACCACGACGCCCATACCCGTGAGCTCACGCTGGCCTTGCTGCCGAAGCTGCGCGCGGAGGGCTTCACCTATTTCGCTGCCGAGGCGCTGGCCAACGGCGACACGGAGCTCATGAAGCGCGGCTATCCCATTGCCAGCAGCGGCAGCGAGTATCTGCACGAGCCGATCTATGGCCAGATCATCCGGGAAGCGATACGACTGGGCTTCAAGGTGGTGGCCTATGAGTCCGACGCCGATGCCCTGGCTGATCGCGAATCGGGCCAGGCGCAGCTGCTCTATCGCCAGGTGTTCAAGAACGATCCCAAGGCGCGCCTGTTCGTGCATGCCGGTTACGCCCATATCGACAAGGCCGTCGGCAACCTGGGCAAGACCATCAAGCCGATGGCCATGCAGCTCAAGCAGCTGACTGGATTCGATCCGCTGTCGATCGACCAGACTCGGTGGCGCGACATCGGCCCGATGCCCAAGACGGATCTGTACAACCAGCTGTCCGCCGCCTTCCCCGTCGACAAGCCTTCGGTGCTGCTCAGCCGCCAGAACGGCAGCGTGTGGGCATCGGACCCGGATCGTCACGACGTCGACGTGATCCTTCCGCGTTCCGGCCACCAGCGCCGCCCCCACTGGCTGGAACTGGGTGGCGCACGGCAGACCCGGGTGATCTCCAGTGAGATGTGCCAGCGCCAGTTCCCCTGCATCGTGGAAGCCCGCTACGCCAATGAGAGCGACGACGCCATCCCGGCAGATCGCTACGTGCTGCTGACCGACAACGTGATGAACTCGCTCTACCTGTGGCCGGGCGAGTACAGGCTCAGCAGCCGCGACAGGGAAGGCCGCAAGCTCAGTGAGCGGCGCATCACCGTGAACCAGCCCGGCTCATGACGTCCGGAGATCGCACCTCCAGCGATCACTTAGAACTTTCTTCCAACTTATTGATTTGATAACCTCGGGCTCGTCTCAAGACCAGGGAAGACGAGATGCGCCCCAACTTCGCCCATCCTGCCTGTGCGCACTTGGCATGGTGGCGTCTTGCGCAACGCGCCCTGGTCGTCGGCGCCGTCCTGCTGCTCGCGGCCTGCGCCAGCAGCAGCCGGCGCCCCGAGCCCACCTACAAAGATTCCCGCTCCTCCCTGGCCAATTTGCCCGCTCGCGCCCCTAGCGGCGCCACCGGTACGGCCAACGATGTGTTGTTCCGCGCCATCGCGCTGGTCGGCACGCCGTACCGCTGGGGCGGCAATACGCCCGACAGCGGCTTCGATTGCAGCGGCCTGGTCGACTACATCTACCGCAATGCGGCGGGTCTGAGCCTGCCCCACAGCTCCCGTGAAATGTCGCAATTGAGCGGCGAGCGGGTTCGCCAGATGAACGAGCTGATGAGCGGTGACCTGGTCTTCTTCGGTGGTTCGGGTGGCATCAGCCACGTGGGCGTCTACGTAGGTAAAGGCCGCTTTGTGCATGCGCCCAACAGCGGCGGCACGGTGAGGCTGGACGATATCGACGGCCCCTACTGGCGCGACCATTTCGAGTTCGGCAAGCGACTGCTCGACTGATCCGGCGCTCGTCGGGCCAGCCAGCGCGCCGCCACGCCTGTCGCGCTTCACACCCCGCATTCCCAGGCCACTTTAGGCTCCGCCTATCGTTTCGATTGAGAAATTGAATTGTACACAATTTAATTTTGCGCTTAGTATCTCTCCTATGAAACGGCAACCGACCCCCAACCAGCTCCTGCTCGACCAGCAACTGTGCTTTGCGCTGTATGCCGCGTCGCGCTCGGTCACGGGGCTGTACCGGCCGCTGCTCGAACCGCTGGGCCTGACCTATCCGCAGTACCTGGTGATGCTGGTGCTGTGGGAACGCGACGGGCTCACCGTGGGCGAACTCGGCCAGCGCCTCCAGCTGGATTCCGGAACGCTCACACCCCTGCTCAAGCGTCTGCAGACCGCCGGCCTGGTGGCACGCCAGCGCCGCAAGGAAGACGAGCGCGTGGTGGATATCCGTCTTACCGACGCCGGCCTGGCGCTACGCGACAAGGCCAGCGGCATTCCCGAATGTCTCGCGCAGTGCATGCAGCTCTCACTCGATCAGATGCAAACCCTGCGCGATGAACTGAAGCGACTTACCCAACAGATCCAACTCTCCCCAAGCGAGGACTAAACCCATGAACATCAGCAAGATTCTCTACACCGCCACCGCCACCGTTCACGGCGGCCGCGAAGGCCACGCCAAGAGCGACGACGGCGTGCTAGACCTGCAGCTGGTCGTGCCCAAGGGCCTGGGTGGTCCGGGTGGCCAGGGCAGCAACCCCGAGCAGCTGTTCGCCGCCGGTTATGCCGCCTGCTTCGAAGGCGCCGTGCGCTTCGTGGCCCGCCAGCAGAACGTGACGCTGAAGGACGCCTCGGTGACCGCGCACGTGGGCATTGGTCCGCGCGAACCGACGGGCTTTGGCATCGCCGTGAAGCTGGAAGTGAATCTGCCGGGTATCGACCGCGCCGTGGCACAGGAACTGGTCGACACAGCGCATCGTGATATCTGCCCTTATTCGCATGCGACGCGCGGCAATGTGGATGTGGAAATCACGCTGGTCTGATCTGGTATTCCAGGTTGGAAACGATGACGGCACCGCGAGGTGCCGTTGTTGTTTGTGGCCTGTGTCGACGCGAGGCAGGAGCAGCGGTGTGCGCGATCTGCAGGTTTGGAGATTTCGCTTCGTAGGCGTTGCGCACAGGGTGCGCTCCCACAAAGAGCCGACCGGCAACGTTGATCCGTTATCCCCAGACCTGCCAACCCTTGTAGGAGCGCACTTGTGCGCGACCGAGGCGCTGGGATGTAGCGCTCCGTCGGCTGGTCGCGCACAAGTGCGCTCCTACAAGGGAGCTGCTTGGCCCAGCGACGTCGCGTTGTACGGCTCTTGATCCCCGGGGTCCCCGTATGACGCGGCGGGCGGGTGGAGGAAAGCCCGAAGGGTGGCCGCATGGATGCGGCCAGTTTTTCGACAGGACAGGGATGTCCTGTCGAAAAACCCCGGAGCCCGCCCGCGCACCTGGAGGGCCGTAGGCCCGGAAGGCGCGTCATCCGGGGGCCCTTTCTTTTGGTTACTTTTCTTTACTCCGGGCACCCTGCCCTCCGCCCTTCGGGCCGGCTTCGCCGTTCGCACGCGCTCCTGCGCGTGCGTGGGCAAGCAAAGAAAAGTAACTCGGCTGCCGGCAGGCAGACGAAACGCCCGCCGCGTAGGCGGCACGCTGGCGACAAGGCGACAACCGGAGACGATCGCTACTGGATCCCGGCCTGCGCCGGGATGACGAGCAAAAAAAAGCCGCTCCGTCTGGAGCGGCTTCTATTAGGCCTACCTTTATCCCTAGCCCCTCCCCAAAGGAGAAAGCCGACGGAAAAAATTAGTGCACCTCCGCACCCGGCGGATGCGCATGCCCATGCGAAATCTCTTCCTCAGTCCCATCGCGCACTTCATTGATGGTCACATCGAAATTCAGCGTCTTGCCCGCCATCGGATGATTCAAGTCAACGTCGACCGTGGTCATGCCGACCTTCTCCACCACCACCACGCGGTGGCCGCCTTCCTTCAGCGCCAACACCGTGGTCATGCCCGGCTTGAGCTTGGCAGCCTGCTGGAAGTACTTCTTCGGCACGCGCTGGGTCATGCCCGGCTGGCGCTCGCCATAGCCCTCGGCGGCGGCGACTTCGACCTGCAGGTTTTCGCCTGCTTCATGGTCTTCCAGCGCCTTTTCCAGGCCCGGGATCAGCTGGCCGTGGCCGAGCAGTACCCATAGCGGTTCGTTACGGTCGAGGGAGCTCTCGACCTTTTCACCGTCCACCGTCAGCGTGTAGTGGAGCGAGATGACCTTGTCCTTGCCAGCCTTCATTGCATGTCTCGTGATGGATCAAACGCTGAATTCTAGCAGCCTGCCCGGCTACTCGCCCGTGCCCGGCGGGGAGCGGCCAAAGCGGGCGCCACGGGCCTCGGGACCCACCCAGGCCAGGAAGGCCAGCAGCACGGCGACGGCGGCCATCCAGGCCGACATGGCGAATGCCAGGCCGCCATGTTGCCGGGCGATCCACAGCTGGGCATTGGCCGTCACCGCGGCCAGCAGGTTGCCGGTCTGGTAGGCAAAGCCGGGCAAGGTGCCCCGCATGCCCTCGGGGGCCAGTTCGTTGAGGTGCGTCGGCACCACACCCCAGGCGCCCTGCACCATCACCTGGATCAGGAACGCACCCAGCGCCAGCAGCGCCAACGTATTGCCGTACATCCACAGGGGAATCACCGGAATGGCGAGCAAGGCGGCCAGGATGATGGCCTTGCGCCGGCCGATGCGCTCCGACAACGCGCCGAAGAACAGGCCGCCCACCAGTGCACCGAGATTGAGCATCGCCACCAGCATGAAGGCCGCGCCCGAGCCGGTGGGCAGATGCAGGCCCTCCTCCTCGAAGGTGTGGTACAGGTCCTGCGAGCCGTGGCTGAACATGTTGAACGCCATCATCAGCAGCATGAGATAGAGGGCGAGCTTCCAGTGGCCGCGCATCGATTCGAGCAGGCCCTTTTTGTCCTTGGCCGCGCGTTCCTGTTTCCAAACTTCCGACTCCGGCACGCTGCGGCGGATGTACAACACCAGCAGCGCGGGCAAGGCGCCGACGATGAACAACCCGCGCCAGCCGATGTGATCGACCAGCAGCCAGTTCACCAGCGCGCCCAGGAAGAACCCGACCGGGTAGCCACTCTGCAACAGGCCCGACACCACGCCGCGCGCCTTGGGCGGAATCGATTCCATCGCCAGCGATGCGCCGATGCCCCATTCGCCGCCCATCGCCACGCCAAACAGGAAACGCAGCACCAGCAGCATGGTGAGCGAGGTGGAGAATGCCGTGGCCAGCTCGAACACCGAAAACAGAATCACATCGAGCATCAGGATGGGACGCCGGCCATAGCGATCGGCCAGGCGCCCGAACAACAGCGCACCGATGGGACGCGCCGCCAGCGTGAGCAACAGACCGAATGCCACTTCCTGATTGCCGACGTGGAATTCCTGCGCCACGCCCACGATTACGAAGGTCAGCAGGAAATAATCGAACGCATCCAGCGTCCAGCCCAGGAAGCTGGCCAGCACGGTGTGCCGCTGGGTGGTGGTGAGCTCCCGAAAGGGCGCGAACGGCGACATGTGTTGCTCCACGGTGAAGGATCACGACCGCCCGGGCGGCTCGCAGGGCGCCAAGCGAACCATCACCGCCGCCCTAGCGCAAGCCGGGAGTAGTGCCGGCCAAAGTTTGAAGGCATGCTCGCCTTCACATCACGCAGCCATGGAGTGGGCTGACATGTCGCCCATGGATGCCACCCTGTATCGCATCGCCAACTCGTACGACCACTGGCTCCAGCGCCGCTACGTCAAGGGCAAGCTGGCGGCCGACCCTGCGTACGCGGCGACGGCGGCCCTGGTGATGAACCGGCCGATGCCACTGCTGGACATCGGCTGCGGCATCGGCCTGCTCGGCCAATACCTGCATGCGCGCGGCGTCGTCACGCGCTACCTGGGCGTGGACAACGACTCGCGCAAGATCGACGCTGGCAACCGCGCCTTGCGGCAATCGGGTCTCGATGGCGTGCTGCAGCTGCGCCAGACCGATGGTGTGGCGGAGCAGCCCATACGCGGCCATGTGGCCCTGCTCGACGTGCTGCACTACCTGCCCCGCGACGGCCAGCGTGCATTGCTGGAGAACGCCATGGTGCATGTCGCCCCGGGCGGCCTGCTGGTGATACGCAACGTGCTGCGCGAACGCAGCTGGCGTTATGCCCTCACGCGCGTTTCGGAGTTCTTCCTGAGCGCCAGTGGCTGGATGCGGGTGGGCGCCCAGCACTATCCCAGTGCCGACGAGCTGCGCGGGCAGCTCGAGGCCGCCGGTCTTTCGGTCAGCATCCGCTCGCTGCACGGCAAGATGCCGTTTGACAGCTACCTGGTGGTGGCAGAGCGGGCACGGGCCTGAAGACCCCGAAACCAGGGCTTCACACCCGGCCCTGGCGACCCGGTTTGGCAAACCAAGCAGCTAATTCAGAATTGCGCTATACTCCCCTGTCACGACCTTCCGTCGTGCCTCCCCCTTACTGATACTGCAACGCGGTTCGATTCGAACGCTCCGGGTTGCTCTGGAGCTTCCATGACTTTCGAATCGCTGGGCCTTGCGCCCGCGTTGTTGCGCGCGCTTGCCGACCAAGGCTACGCCGTCCCTACCCCCATCCAGGCTGCGGCCATTCCGGTTGTACTGGAAGGCGGCGACCTGCTCGCTGCTGCCCAGACCGGTACCGGCAAGACCGCGGCGTTCGCGCTGCCGCTCTTGCAGCACCTGTCCAACGCCGGCGCCACCCAGACCCGTCGCCCTCGTGCCCTCGTGCTCACGCCCACGCGTGAACTGGCGGCCCAGGTGCACGAGAACCTGCGCGACTACGGCAAGTACCTGCGCGTCAGCAGCACCACCATCTTTGGCGGCGTCAGCATGGGCCCGCAGATGCAGGCGCTGCGTCGCGGCGTGGACGTGGTCATCGCCACGCCGGGCCGCCTGATCGATCACATGCAGCAGCGCTCGCTGGATCTGTCCGGCGTGGAAGTGCTGATCCTGGACGAAGCCGACCGCATGCTCGACATGGGCTTCCTGCCGGCGCTCAAGCGCATTCTGTCCGCCGTGCCCAAGCAGCGTCAGACGCTGCTGTTCTCGGCCACTTTCGCGGGCCCGATCAAGGCGCTGGCGATGCAGTTCATGCATCAGCCGCGCGAAGTGTCGGTGACCCCGGCCAATAGCGTGGCTACGACAGTTACGCATCACGTGCATCCGGTGGACGCGGGCAAGAAGCGCGACCTGCTGCTGCACGTGCTGTCGCAGGACAGCCGCCGCCAGACCCTGGTGTTCAGCCGCACCAAGCACGGCGCCGACAAGCTGGTGACGTTCCTGGGTGCTGCCGGCCTGCGTGCCGCCGCCATCCACGGCAACAAGAGCCAGAACGCGCGCACGCGTGCGCTGAGCGATTTCAAGACTGGCCGCGTGACTGTGCTGGTGGCGACCGATATCGCGGCTCGCGGCATCGACATCGATCAGCTGCCCATCGTGATCAACTTCGACCTGCCGATGGTCGCGGAAGACTACGTGCACCGCATCGGCCGCACCGGTCGCGCTGGCGCCGAGGGCATGGCCGTGTCGCTGGTGAGCCATGACGAGTCGGGCCTGCTGCGTGACATCCGCAAGCTGCTCAAGCAGGACATCGCCTTCAGCGACGTGCCGGGCTTCGAGCCGTCGCATCCGCTGCGCACGGACGCCGCTGCACCGCGTCCGGTGCAGGGCCAGCGCCAGGCGCGCCCGGCTGCTCGCCCGCAGGGTGGCCGTCCGCAGGGGTCGCATCGCCCGCACGGTCATGGCTCGGGCCATGGCTTCGGCGGCGGCGAGCGTCCGGCCGAAGGCAACCGCAAGCGTCAGCGCCGCGGTCGCCCCGCTGCCAAGGCGTAAGCACGCCCCATGGTGAGGCCTCGCGCTCAGGCGCCGAGGCCTCACGCTGTACCAACAGCCCCACTGGGCTGTGCAAGTTACCTGCGCTATTTCCTGAACCGTGACGCGTCATGTTGGCCCGAGTGCCAACGAACTATGCGAAGGTGTGCGCACGCCCTTGTGGCGTAGCTGCCCAAATAGCTTTGACGAATCTCTCATTCGCTTGCCACGGGATTTGTCCAAACATAGTCACGGTAAAGGAGCATCGAGATGAGCGGCGAACGATCCAAGCCCATCATGATCGGCCTTGCACTACTCGCCATCGTGGCCGTGGTCGCCACCATAGCGATTCCCACCTGGCGCAATCATCACGTGTCCGAACGCCTGGACGAAGCACTCCAGTCCGGTGAAGCGGCAAAGCTGGTAGTGATGGAAGCCGCCACCGTGCGCGGCGGGCTGAGCCAGCTCAAACCTGGCGACCTCACCTTCAACGCCACATCGTCGGTCAGTGCGTATACGTCGAAGATCGACGTCTCCGAAACCGGGCGCATCACCATTGCGACGCAGAACACCGGCGCGACACCCGACCCCGTTTTTCTTCTCACACCCCTGGACAATTCAGCGGCCGGCGGCAATGCCCCGGTGGTGTGGAGTTGCGACATCATTGCCGGCGCCACCCAATGGATGCCTGCACGCTGCACACGCCCCGCATTGCCGGCATCGGCTTCCACCAAGGGCTGAGTCGCGCGCGCCCGGGTAGCTACGGCTCTCGAATGCGCGAGGTGAGTACGTGGTCTTCCCACACGCCGGCGATCTGCAGGTAGCGCTTGGCATAACCTTCGCGCTCAAAACCAAGCCGCTCCAGCAAGCGACCGCTGCGTTCATTGCGCGGCATGTAGTTGGCCATCACACGATGCATGTCCAACTGATGGAAGGCCCAAGGCAGCGCCGTTTCCAATACTTCCTGCATCAAGCCCTGCGATTGCCTGCGCTGGGCCACGCTATAGCCCAGGTGACAGGCCTGGAACGCACCGCGCACCACGTTGGCGAAGGTGAAGCTGGCGAGGATTTCCTGGCCCGACAGGTCCAGCGCAAAGAACGGATAGGCCCGATCCAGCCGCACGGCCTCGCGCGATTCCGCCAACGTCTGCACGCAGTGGTCAAGGGTGTAGTAAGCGTCGTCGCGCAACGGTTCCCAGGGCGCCAGATGCTCGCGGTTCTGCTCGCGATAACGCAGCAGTTTCCACGCATCGGCCACCTCGACCAGCCGCAGCACCGCGCGGCGCGTGGTGATGGGATGCAACACGCTCACAACGCCCCCAGCGCCTCGGCGTGATGACGAAGGTGGTCGTCGATGAAACTGGTGATGAAGTAGTAGCTGTGGTCGTAACCGCCATGCCGGCGCAGCAGCAAGGACTGGCCGCCTTCGGCGCAGGCCTGGTCAAACAACTCGGGCTTGAGCTGGGTGGCGAGAAAGCCATCGGCTTCGCCCTGGTCGATCAGGATGGTGCCGTCGAAACGGTGCGTACGCACCAGTTCGCAGGCGTCATAGTCCGCCCAGGTTTTCACATCGTCGCCAAGGTAACGCGGGAATGCCTTCTGCCCCCACGGCACCTGGCTAGGCGCCACGATCGGCGCGAAGGCCGATACCGAGCGGTATCGATCCGGATGGCGCAAGGCGATGGTGAGCGCGCCGTGGCCACCCATCGAATGGCCGGTGATGCCGCTGCGGGCGATATCGGCAGGAAAATGCCCTGCAATCAGCGCAGGCAGTTCATCCACGATGTAGCTGTGCATGCGAAAGCGCGACGACCACGGCGACTGGGTGGCATCGAGATAGAAGCCGGCGCCCTCGCCGAATTCCCAGTCACCCGTGGCGCCGTCCAAACCCGTCTGGCGCGGGCTGGTATCGGGCATCACCAGGATCAGCCCCAACTCGGCGGCCAGCCGCTGGGCGCCGGCCTTGATCGTCGCGGTTTCTTCCGTGCAGGTCAGGCCGGCGAGGAAATACAGCACCGGGCACGCCTGCTGTGCCGCTTGCGGCGGCTGGAACAGCGCAAAGCGCATCGGTCCGCCGCAACTGTCCGATTGATGTCGGTAAAACCCCTGCACGCCACCGTGGCAGCGTTGCTCGGAGATCGTTTCGATCCCTGTCATGGTCAATCCTTGTGCTGAAACAGAGCCTGCCAATGATAATGCGCTTGTCTCAGCGCTCCTGGTCGGTGGGCCGCATCAGCACTTCGTTGATGTTGACGTGTGAAGGACGCGACACGCAGAACGTGATGGCCTCCGCCACGTCCACCGACTGCAGCTGGCGCATGCTGTCGGCCCAGGCGTTGAGGTTGTCCTTGGTGACAGCGTGGCCGATGTGGTCGCGCAGTTCCGTCTCCACCACGCCGGGCTCGATCACGGTGACGCGGATATTGTGCTGGTAGACCTCGCGGCGCAACGCTTCGGAAAACGCCACAACGCCGAACTTGGTCGCCGAATACGCGGCGGCGTTGGGATTGGCCACGCGCCCGGCCGTCGACGAGATATTCACGATGTGACCGTCGCGGCGCTGGCGCATGCCGGGCAACGCAGCCTGCGTGGAGGCGATGAGGCTGAGCACGTTCAGCTCCAGCATGTGACGCCAGCGGCCGAGATCGGCCTCTTCGACTGGCTCCAGATACATCACGCCGGCGTTGTTCACCAGAATGTCCAGGCGGCCGTAACGCGCTTCCGTCTCGGACACGATGCGCTGGGCTTCGTGCTCGTCGGCGAGATCGGCCACGAGCACGAGCGGATCGGCGCCCAGCGCTTGCAGCTTCACGGCCAGCGCCTCCAGACGGTCGCGACGACGGGCCGCGATAGCAACCTTTGCCCCCGCCTCAGCCAGGTCCAGCGCGGTGGCCTCACCTATCCCCGACGAGGCGCCAGTGACCAGCGCAACTCGACCATCAAGACGTCCAGACATGAATAATCCTCACCCAATAGCCATCAGCTAGCACAAAAATCCCGGCGCGACCGGGCCAGCCTGTTACAATACCGTCATTCTCCCGCATGCCCTCGTGCATGCCATGTCGAGGTTCCCCCATGTCCTCCCCGTCTTCCGATTCCCAGCCGGCAGCCGTCGGCTTTGCTGCGCTTGGCCTTCATCCGGAGCTGCTGCGCGCACTCACCGATGTCGGCTATGAGTCGCCCTCGCCGATCCAGGCCGCCACCATTCCGCCGCTGCTGGAAGGTCGCGACGTGCTTGGCCAGGCGCAGACCGGCACCGGCAAAACCGCCGCGTTCGCGTTGCCGATTCTTTCGCGCATCGATTTGAAGCCCGGCAAGCCGCAGGCGCTGGTGCTGGCGCCGACGCGCGAGCTGGCCATCCAGGTGGCTGAAGCGTTCCAGCGTTACGCCACGCACATGCCAGGCCTGCAGGTGTTGCCGATCTATGGCGGCCAGAGCTATGGCCCGCAGCTGCACTCGCTCAAGCGCGGCGTGCAGATCGTGGTGGGTACGCCCGGCCGCGTGATCGACCATCTCGATCGCGGCACGCTCGACCTGTCCGAGCTGAAGTTCCTGGTGCTCGACGAAGCCGACGAAATGCTGCGCATGGGCTTCATCGACGACGTCGAGAAAGTGCTGCAGGCGACCCCGCCGCAGCGCCAGGTGGCGCTGTTCTCCGCCACCATGCCCACGCCGATCCGCAAGATTGCGCAGCAGCATTTGAAAGATCCGCGCGAAGTGACGATCAAGTCGTCGACCACCACCGCGGCGAATATCCGCCAGCGTTACTGGTTCGTCAGCGGCATGCACAAGCTCGACGCGATGACCCGCATCCTCGAGGCCGAGCCGTTCGACGCGATGATCATCTTCGCGCGCACCAAGTCGGCCACCGAAGAACTGGCCGAGAAGCTGCAGGCGCGAGGTCTTGCCGCCGCCGCCATCAACGGCGACATCGCGCAGGCTCAGCGCGAGCGCGTGATCCAGCAGCTCAAGGACGGCAAGCTCGACATCCTGGTGGCCACCGACGTGGCCGCGCGTGGTCTGGACGTGGAACGCATCAGCCACGTAATGAACTACGACATCCCGTACGACACCGAAAGCTACGTGCACCGCATCGGCCGCACCGGTCGCGCGGGTCGCAGCGGTGAGGCGATCCTGTTCGTCACGCCGCGCGAGAAAGGCATGCTGCGCGCGATCGAACGCGCCACCCGCCAGCCCATCGAAGAGATGAAGCTGCCGACGGTGGAAGCAGTCAACGACGTGCGCATCGCCAAGTTCAAGCAGCGCATCAGCGACACCATCGCGGTGGGCGAACTGCAGCTGTTCCAGCAGCTGATCGAGCAGTACGAGCAGGAACACAATATCCCGGCCGTCGAAATCGCTGCCGCGTTGGCACGCATCGCCCAAGGCAACCAGCCGCTGCTGCTGACGCCGCCGGCCAAGCGCGAATTCACCCCGCGCGAACCGCAGGGTCGTGAACGCGAGCATGGCCGTGACCGGGGCGAGCGCGAGCATCGCGGTGAACGCGAACATCGTCCGCACGATCGCGACAGTGGCCCCCGCGATTTCACGCCGCGCCCCGTGCGCCCGCATCACACGGAAGAAGGCAAGCGTACCTTCCGCGTGGAAGTGGGCCATGAGCACGGCGTCAAGCCGGGCAACATCATCGGCGCCATCGCCAACGAAGCCGGCCTGGAAAGCGGCCACATCGGCCGCCTGAGCATCCGCGGCGAATACAGCCTGATCGACCTGCCCGACGGCATGCCGGCCGAAGTGTTCCAGCACCTGCAGAAGGTGTGGGTGAGCCAGCAGCAGCTGCGCATCAAGCCGTGGGACGGCGATGACAGCGGCGCCGGCGATGCCGCTCCGCGTCGCCAGGGTGGCGGTTTCCGTCCGGGTGGCGGCTTCAACAAGAAGCCGGGTGGCGGAAAGCCGCGGCCGCAGGGGCATGGTGCGGGCGGTAATAAGGGGCCGCGTCGCGCGAAGTAAGCGCGGGGCCTTGTGTGCCTGACATCGCCAGCCACATCAAGAACCAAATCACGCCCGGCATTGCCGGGCGTTTTTTTGTAGGAGCGCACTTGTGCGCGACCAGCCTACGGAGCGGTACATCCAGGTGGTGCGGTCGCGCACAAGTGCGCTCCTACAAGGGGACGCAGGTTCGTGGATGGCGGATCAATCCTGTCGGTCGGCTCTTTGTGGGAGCGCACCCTGTGCGCGACAACCCTACGGAGCGGTGCACCGCAGCGTGGCTGTCGCGCACAGGGTGCGCTCCCACAGACAAGCAGGCACGTCAGACGGAAGAAGGGGTGACTAAAGCCGATGCGCAGCGAGGAGATGACAAGTGCAGGGGCGAACGCCAACCCAACCATCGTTCCCCTCCAGTGACGCATCGTTCACCCCACGCACGCTGCAATTCCCCGCCAAATCCCTAACCTAGGGTGGTCCCCAAAAGGTACGCCACCATGACCACCCTCCCCAGCCTCTACATCTCCCACGGCTCGCCCATGACCGCGATCCAGCCCCGTCGCGTGGGCGAGCGGCTGGCCGAGCTCGCGCGCGAACTGCCCCGCCCCAGGGCCATCGTGATTGCCACGGCGCACTGGCTGGCGCGACAGCCTCATGTGGGTGGCGCCTCGCGGCCCGAGACCATCCACGATTTCTATGGCTTTCCGCAGGCGCTGTTCGACATCCAATATCCGGCGAAGGGGGAGCCGGCACTCGCTGCCCATGTCACCGAACTGCTCGACAAGGCCGGCCTGCCGACCACGCTTGATCCCACGCAGGGCCTGGATCACGGCGCCTGGGTGCCGTTGCGCCTGCTCTACCCCGACGCCGACATCCCTGTCGTTCCCCTCTCCATCCAGCCGCAGCTGGGGCCTGCCCATCAATACGCGGTGGGTCGCGCGCTGGCGCCTTTGCGCAACGACGGCGTGCTGGTGATCGGTTCGGGCAGCATCACGCACAACCTGCACGATTTCCGCGCCGGCTACAGCGAAGAGCGCGAGGCGCCGTACGTACGACCGTTCATCGAATGGATCGAGAACAAGTTGTCCGCGGGTGACGTGCCCGCCCTGCTCGACTATCGCCGTCAGGCGCGGTTTGCCGAACGCGCGCATCCCACCGACGAACACCTGCTTCCGCTGTTCGTGGCGCTGGGCGCGGCGGGCGAGGGCTCGCACGCCCAGCGCATCGATGCCGGCATCGAATATGGCCTGCTCGCGATGGATATCTACCGCTTCGACAGCGCCTTCACTTCACGATAATCGTGCCGACCATCATGGGATGGATGGCGCAGTAGTACGCATAGGTGCCAGCGTGGTCGAACGTGATGGCGTAGCTGTCGCTGGTGTCGAGCGCCTTTGACGTCGCAAACTGATTGCCCGCGCTGACCACCACGTGCGGTTCTTCATCAAGATTGGTCCACACCACGCGCGTGCCCGCCGTAATGGTCAAGGTTTTCGGAGCAAACGCGAAATCCTTGATGTCCACCACGGCGGGCTTGGCGGGCGTGCTCTTCGCTGCATTGGCAGCCAGCGCCGGCGAGGTTGTCGCGGCGGCCACTACCAAGGTCGTGATCACCGAAAGCGACCATGACATCACGTTCATGCCATCACCTCTTCGGTCACGGCCAGCGCGTGGCTGCCCTGCACGTGGCGCACGTCGCGTATACCCAGATAGCGATGCAGGTCGTTCGGGGCGACGTCCTTCATCGGACCCGGCGCAGGCGCCGTGCCTGGTGCAGGCTGCGGATAGGCGGTGGAGCGCGCGGTGTAGAACGTGATGCTGCCTTCCACCTTCTGCTGGATCTGGTGGATGTGGCCGTTGAGCACGCTCACCGAACCGAAGCGACGCAGATAGCTCACCGCTTCATTGCTGTCATCCGTGCCCCAGCCCCAGTCCGTATAAAGCGGCCATAACGGCATGTGCGCGAACACCACCAGCGGCGTGTCGGCGGAAAGTCCGGCGAGATCCTTCTTCAGCCATGCCAGCTGATCGGCGCCGAGCGAGCCCAGGCCTCCGGCTTTCAGATTCAGCACGTTGATGAGTCCCACGAAATGCACGCCGTGGTGGTCGAAGCTGTACCAGCCGCCACTCTGTTGGCGTTCGCCAAAACGGCGGAAGTATTCGGCGCCGTTGTCGCCGATCACGTCGTGTTCGCCGGGCACGTAGAACACCTTGGCCATGCGCGCGTCCTGCATGATGCCGGACAGCGCGTCGAATTCCTCCGGTCGCGACAAATGCGTAAGGTCACCCGTATGCAGCACGAAATCGGGCTCCTTCTTCTGCGCGTTGATCATCGCCAGCGACTGTCGCAGCGTGCCGGCCACATCCATGTTCGGCGCCTTGTGAAAGCCGATATGCGAGTCGCTGATCTGCACGAAGCTGAAAGTGGAGTCGGCAGCAGTGGCCGCTCCCTGTGCCGTCAGCGGCTGGGCTTTCAATACGCCGCCGTGCATCAGCCATAGCGTGCCGGCACCGGCCCACGCCATGCATTTGAGGAACTGGCGGCGGTCGCCGGCCTCGAGGTCTTGAATGTCGTCCATCGTCGGATCTCCGCTAGTGGCGACAGACACTTCGTCCGCGCCCTAAGCCAAATACCCGCCGATGCACCGGTCTATTCCCGGCACGTGCCGCGAAAAGCGCGTTGGAATAAAGTGGCCGCAACCGGGGTATACCCACTTATGCCATCCCAGCCGACCGCCAGCATGAGAGCCGCCGACGCCGCACGAAGCGCACGCTTCGAGGCGCAGGTGGTGCCGTATCTGGACGCGGCGTACAACCTCGCCCACTGGCTCGCACGCAATCCCAGCGATGCACAGGATGTCGTGCAGGAAGCGATGCTGCGCGCGCTGCGCTATTTCGACAGCTTCCGCGGAGGCGACGTGCGCGTGTGGCTGCTGGCGATCGTGCGCAACACGTTTTACACACTGCGCAGCCGCACCCCGCAGGATGCGTTGCACGACGAACTGGACGAGGCGGTGCATCCGCTCATCGACGATGGCCCGTCACCCGAAACCCTCACCCTGCTTGCCGTGGACGTCGGCGCACTGCAGGCGGCGCTGGAACGGCTGCCGTCGCCCTTGCGCGAAATCCTGGTACTGCGTGAACTGGAAGAATGCTCATACAAGGAAATCGCGACCATCACCGGACAGAAGATCGGCACGGTGATGTCCCGTCTTGCGCGTGCCCGCGATCGCTTGCGGGCCGAACTCACCTGCCGGCCCAAGGAGGTACGCCGTCATGATCTGCGATGACGCCGGGCTGCTGTTGCACGCCTATCTCGACGACGAACTGGATGCTGCCAGCAGTGCTGCGATGGCTCGCCACCTGCACGAGTGCAGCGCGTGCAAGTCCCGTTACGAGACCTACGCCATCATGCAGAAGGCCTTGTCCGAACCGGCGCTGTATCGTCGCGCGCCGGATGCATTGCGAGCCCAATGGACGACGCCTGCGGCAGCTGCGGCGCCTCCAAAGGTGACACCGATCACTGTGCGGCGACGCACACCTGTCGCGTTCGCAGCGGCAGCGGGCTTTGCCGCTGCGGTGCTCCTCTCCGTGCCGGCGTGGCTGCATTGGCTGCCCACGCGCGGTGGGGACGATGCCATCGTCGCCCAGGCCATTTCCGGCCATGTGCGCTCATTGCAGGGCGAGCATCTGATGGACGTGGTGTCGACCGACCAGCACACGGTCAAGCCCTGGTTCGAGGGCAAGCTCGACTTCTCGCCGCGGGTGAAGGATCTGGCCGCCGAAGGCTTCCCGCTGGTGGGTGGCCGCCTCGATGCACTGGAAGGCCATAGCGTGGCCGCGCTGATCTACAAGCGTCACCTGCATGTGATCAACCTGTTCCAGTGGCCCGCCGAAACTCGCCCGACCGCGCAGGCCGCCAGCCAGGAGCACGGTTACACGGTGATCCGCTGGACCGGCGACGGCATGCACTACGTAGTCGTCTCGGACGTCAACGAAGGTGATCTGAAACAGTTCGTGCTGGCCTTCCAGAACGAGGCCAACCCGCTGATGGGGCGCTGAGCTCAGTCGCCGGACACGGCCTCCGGCCAGTGTTCCGGCGTCAGCGGCGGCAGCCCATGGCCCAGCCGTGCCTTGTCGCATTGGGCGCTGGGACGGCCAAACTCCCACGACGGTTCCACTTCGCGGCACACCGAGGGCCGGCGCTCGTAGATGCCGCAATGGGCCGCTGTTCCCACCTCGCCCTGCAAGGCGACGCAGCGCGGCCGCGAGGCCTGGGTGCCGCGCATGACCAGGCGATGCGGGTCGAGCGTCTCGGTGAACTCTGGCGGCACCACGCCATCCAGCGACGCGTCCGCCTCGGACCAATGAAAGGCCACGCGGAAAAAGGCGCAACAGGCACCGCAACTCAGACAGGGATGCAACATGCAGATCGTTCGAAAGCGCACCCCGAGGCGCGCAGGCGGCCATTCTAAAACGTCGAAGGCCCGCATGGCGGGCCTTCGACGTGCTTGGACCTCAAGGCTCGCCTGCGAACGTATTGCAGCTGGCGATATCGCCGCTCTGGAACCCGGCGGTAAACCATTTCACGCGCTGCGCCGAGGTACCGTGGGTGAACGAGTCCGGCACCACCCTGCCCTGCGCCTGCTGCTGGAGCGCGTCGTCGCCGATCTTGCTGGCCGCGTTGAGCGCCGATTCGATATCGCCCGGCTGCAGCCACTGCAGGCGCTGCTGGCTGTGGTTGGCCCACACGCCGGCGAAACAGTCGGCCTGCAGCTCCTGGCGCACCGACAAGCCATCGGCGCCTTCCATCCGCGCACCACGGCGACGCGCCTGCTCCACCTGGTCGAACACGCCAAGCAGGTTCTGCACGTGGTGGCCCACCTCGTGCGCAATCACGTAGGCACGGGCGAAGTCGCCGGCAGCATGGAAGCGGCTTTGCAGTTCCTCGAAAAACGCCACGTCGAGGTAGACCTTCTGGTCGCCGGGACAATAGAACGGCCCCACTGCGGTGGACGCCGCACCGCAGGCGGTACGCACCCCGCCGCTGAACAAGTCCAGCTTGGGATCGACGTATTGCCGTCCGTGCGCGGTGAAGATGTCGCTCCAGGTTTTCTCGGTGGATCCAAGAATCGCGCTGACAAAATCCTTGGTCTGCGGATCGACATTGGCCGGCTGTCCACTCGGCGCGGCAACTTGCTGCCCGCCACTGTCGACCTGGCTCAGCAGAGCGGTCGGATCCTTGAAAAACACCAGGCCGAGGATCGCCAGAATGACGATGCCACCAATGCCCAAGCCGCGACCGCCGCCGAAACGGGGACCGCCACCACCACCGCCGCTGTCGACCTCGACGTTCTGACTCCGCTCGCCCTTCTGCCAATCCATACGAAGGCCCTCGCTCATCCAACGATGGCAAGACGATAACCCCTCGCGCCCCCTCCCGCCATTGGCACGCGATGGCTACAGTGGGCGACCTTTCCCTGAGTACCCGCCATGATCCAGCACCTGCCCGCCGTCGTCGTCCTGCTGACGGTCCTGCTCCAGTTCGGCACGGTCTGGGCCACCGGACATGCCCGCGAGAAATATGGCGTCAAGGCGCCGGCCATCGACGGGCATCCGGCGTTCGAGCGCGCCTGGCGGGTGCAGATGAACACGCTGGAATCGACCGTGATCTTCCTGCCTACCCTGTGGCTGGCGGTGCAGTACGGCTATCCGCTGTGGGCTGGCGTGGCGGGCCTGGTCTGGGTGGCCGGCCGCGTTTGGTACGCGGTGGCTTATCTGCAGGATGCGGCGAAGCGTGGGCCGGGTTTTATGGTGTCTTCGATGGCGTGGGGCGTGACGCTGATATTGGCTGTTATTGGTTTGGGGCGTGCGCTCTTAATCGGTTGAGGCGAAAGGCGTCGCGCACAGGGTGCGCTCCCACAGGGCAAGGTTGTTGTGGGAGCGCACCCTGTGCGCGACGCTCTCTCATTCGATCGGATTCACCTTCAGCCGCTCGATGCGTGCGCCGTCCATCGCCACCACTTCGAAACGCAGGCCTTCGCTGGTGAAGGCATCGCCTGCGCTGGGCAGTCGGCCCAGCTGCTGTAGCACGTAACCCGCCAGGGTAGAAAAACTATCGTCGCCGGTCAGCTTGAAACCGAGCAGGTGTTCGACGCGGCGCAGGTCGAGGCTGGCGTCGAGCAACCAGGCTCCGTCGGTCTCCTGCACGGCGGCAGGATCACCGCTCTCATCATCCGGAAACTCGCCCGCGATCACTTCGAGCACGTCGGTGGGCGTGACCAGTCCGAGCACGCTGCCGTATTCGTCCACCACCAGCGCCACTTGCAGCGGTGAGCGGCGGAACTCTTCGATCAGGCGCAGCACGCTCAGCGATTCGAGCACGGTGAGCGGCTTGCGCACCACCTGATCCACGTCGATATGGCCATGTTCGAGCAGGCTCGCCAGCAGGTCGCGCGATGATGCCACGCCTACCAACTGGTCGAGATCATCGCCCGCCACCGGCAGCCATGCATGACTGGATGCAGTGACTTCCGCGCGCAACTGCTCGACGTTTTCGCGCGGGTCGATCCAGTTGATTTCCGGCCGCGGCGTCATGATGGAACGCACCGGCCGATGCGCCAGATCCAGCACACCCTGCACCATCGCCAGCTCGTCCTTGCCGAACATGGCGACGTTGCCTTCGGGTTTCGCCGCGGTGGCTTTGGGCGCGACATCTTCGTCGTCGCCGCCGGCGCCCAGCAGGTTCAGCACCGCCAGCGCGGTGCGATCGCGCAACGTGCGCGCGCTGCCCAGCAGGCTGCGCTGGCGATTGCGGCGCATGGTCTGGTTGAACGCCTCGATCAGGATCGAGAAGCCGATCGCCGCATACAAATAGCCCTTCGGTATATGAAAACCGAAGGCCTCCGCGACCAGGCTGAAACCGATCATCAGCAGGAACGACAGGCACAGGATCACCACGGTCGGCCGCGCATTGACGAAGTTGGTGAGCGGCTTGCTGGCGCTGATCATCAGGATCATGGCCACCACCACGGCGATCATCATCACCGAGAGATGATCGACCATGCCCACCGCGGTGATCACCGAGTCGATCGAGAACACCGCATCGAGTGCAACGATCTGGGCGACTACCAGCCAGAAACGCGCCGGTGCGCGCTTGGCCGCATCGTCATGGTCGGCCGCCTCCAGGCGTTCGTGCAGCTCCACGGTCGCCTTGAACAACAGGAAGGCGCCGCCCAGCAACAGGATGATGTCGCGCCACGAGAACGATACGGCGCCCAGCGTGAGGACGGGCGTGGTGAGCTTCACCAGCCATGACATCGCGCCCAGCAGCGCCAGTCGCATGACCAGGGCCAGCAAGAGGCCGAGCACGCGGGCCTTGTCGCGTTCTTTCGCCTGCAGCTTGTCGGCAAGAATCGCGATGAAGACGAGATTGTCGATGCCAAGCACGATCTCCAGCACCACGAGGGTGAGCAGACCTGCCCAGACAGTCGGGTCGGACAGCCAGTCAAATGCAAACATGGGCTGGCGCCTGAGCGCCGATTTCCTCCTTGGATCGTCCCGTCACTATACAAGGCGATCCCGTGAACGCGATGACAGCCAGCGGGCCGAGCGCGGCACACCTGCGCGGACCGTGCCAAAGGACAGGATTGGCACGCGCAGCAGCAGGGTCTAGCGTGATCGTGTCCGTCGGCAGGGGTGAAACCTGCCGACGCAACCACTCTGCGCGCGTGCGCTCTGGATCGACTCGATGGACGCGAACCGCCTGACTGATCTGCCCGTTTCGCCATCCCCATCGACCTCGCGCGCGCCCACTCCCGGGCAAGCCATCGCCCTGATCGTGCTGTATTTCGTGCTCCAGCTTGCCGTGGGTAGCGCGATCACACTGATCGCTGGCATCGTCGGCGCGTTGCGCGGGGGCGGCGGGCTCGGCGCGATCATTCCCATGGGTCGTCACTGGCTGGGCCAGCCGGATATGACGGCGGCAGCCGTGATCGCGACGCTGCTGATTTCCGCCTCGGTGATCGTGCACTTCGCGCGGCGCTGGTGGCCTGAGCGATGGATCGAGGGCGCGCCGCCAGGACTGGGCTTCACGTCTACTCCACATATCGCCTTCTACGTGGCGGCACTCGCCGCGGGCGTGATGATGCCTATCGTCGGCGGCATGCTCACGCAATGGCTGGCGCAGGGACACGAGGTGAGCCAAGACATCAAGCAGCTGGGAGCCAATACCTCGATGGCGTTGCGCCTGCCGCTGGCCGTGCTGGTGATCAGCCTGGGTCCGCTGGTGGAGGAACTATTGTTCCGCGGCGTGCTGCTGTCGGCCGTGGCGCGCTACACCGGCAATGGCATGGCCATCGTGCTGTCGGCCTTGCTGTTTGCCTGTGTGCATCTGCCGGATCTTTCGTTTCTCTGGTACGCCCTGCCCAACCTGGCCTTGCTCGGCCTCATCCTTGGCTGGTTGCGCGTGCAGTCGGGGTCGATCTGGCCGGCCGTGGTCGCCCATGGCATGAACAACCTGCTCGCCGTGGTGTCGTGGTTCGTGATGAGCCACTGAGCTTGACGCTTGGATCAGGCAGCAATCAGCGAGTGCGCTCGCAGCAGTCGCGCGGTCTCGTAAATGGGCATGCCCATGACACCCGAATGGCTGCCATCCAGGTGTTCGATCAGCTTGGCGCCATGCCCCTGGATGCCATAGGCACCGGCTTTGCCGAACGGTTCGCCGGTGGCGATGTAAGCGGCAATGGTCGCGTTGTCCAACGGCGGCATGCTCACGCGCGAAAGACTGGTATCGGACCATTCGCCTGAACGCGTGACCAGCCATACGGTGGAGATCACTTCGTGCACGCGGCCCGAGAGGCGACGCAGCATGCTGGCGGCATCCTCCGCATCGTCGGGCTTGCCGAACACTTCGTCATCGAGCACGACCTCGGTATCTGCACCGAGCACGGCAGCACCGGTCTCTTCCAGTGCAGCGAGTCCGGCGCGGGCTTTCTCGCGTGCCACGCGGCTTACGTAGTCGCGCGGCGTTTCTCCCAGCAAGCGCTGCTCGGGTACATCGACATCGACAATGCGGAAGTTCACGCCGATCTGTTCGAGCAGCTGGCGACGGCGCGGCGATTGGGAGGCGAGATAGAGCATGTGCAACAACCCCGGGGGAGGCAGGAACCCCTAAGGTCTCATATCGCCGCTGTCGAGGAAACGCTGATGCCACGACAGCGCCTCCTGCAACAGATGCGGCGTGTGCTTACCGCGGCTGTCATGCAGCGCGCGATCGACATAGTCCTGCAACATCGGGCGATAGTGAGGATGCGCGCAGCGCTCGATCACCACCTTGGCGCGCTGGCGCGGCGACAGGCCGCGCAAATCGGCCAGGCCCTGCTCCGTCACGATCACCGACACATCATGCTCGGTGTGATCGACATGGCTCACCATCGGCACGATGCAGGACACTGCGCCGTTCTTGGCGGTACTGGGCGTGAGGAAGCACGACAAAAAGCCGTTGCGCGCAAAGTCGCCCGATCCGCCGATGCCGTTGATGATGCTGGTGCCGGCGACGTGGGTGGAATTGATATTGCCGTAGATATCCGCTTCCACCATGCCGTTCATGGCGATGCAGCCGAGGCGACGCACCAGTTCCGGATGATTGGAGATCTCCTGCGTGCGCAGAATGATGCGCTGGCGGAAGAAATCGATCTTGGCCAGAAAGCGCTCGATGCCCGCCGGGCTCAGCGAGAACGAGGTGGCCGAGGCCACCGACAACACATCGTTCTCGAGCAGATCGAGCATGCCGTCCTGGATCACTTCGGTGAATGCGCTCAACCCGCTGAAACCGCCTTCCTGCAGCCCGGCGAGCACGGCGTTGGCGATATTGCCCACACCGGACTGCAGCGGCAGCAGCTGCGGATGCAGCCTTCCCTTGGCGATTTCGTGACGGAAGAATTCAATCAGGTGGCCCGCGATCTGTCGCGAGCAATCATCCAGAGGCGCGAACGCGCTATTGCGGTCGGGAGCGTTGGTCTCGACCACCGCGATGACTTTGCTTGGATCCAGCCGCAGATATTTTTCGCCAATGCGATCGTCCGGCTTCAGCAGCGGAATCGGCTTGCGGTTCGGCGGCAGCGCCGTGCCGTAGTAGATGTCGTGCATGCCGTCCATTTCGAGCGGCTGCCAGTGATTGACCTCGACGATCACCTTGTCGGCCAGATCGAGCCAGGTCTTGTTGTTGCCCACCGACGAAGATGCCAAAAGGCTGCCATCCGGCATGATCGCCGTGGCTTCGATCACAGCCAGATCGAGCTTGCCGAAGAAGCCGAACCACGCGTATTGCGCGACGTGACTGAGATGGATGTCCAGGTAATCCATCTCGCCGCGATTGATGCGTGCGCGCAGCTCCGGATCGGACTGATACGGCAGGCGCAGATCGATGCCGTCGGCACGCGCCAGCGCACCATCGAGTTCGGGTGCCGTGGATGCGCCAGTCAACACGCGCACGCGGAACGGTTCGCCATGCTCGTGCGTCGCCACCATGCGCGCGGCGAGCGCCTGAGGCACCGCTTTGGGATAGCCCGCACCGGTAAAACCGCTCATGCCGATCGTCATGCCGTGATCGACACGTTCAGCGGCCTTGGCGGCCGTCATGACCTTGGCGGCCAATCCTGCATGGCGGATGCGCTTGTCCACGTTGAGTTCTCCTGCACGGCAACCGCCCGATACTACCGCGCGGTAACGTCAAACTCTCGACAAGCTAGACGATGGTCGATGCATCAGAAGCGGATGAAATACTCGCGGAATTGTTCGTCCCGCTGCCATCCCAAGGACTCGTACAAATGCTGTGCAGGCGTATTGGTATGCGCCGTGGCGAGCGTCATGCCGGCCGCGCCAATGGCGCGCGCGAAGTCCATCGCCTCGTGCATCAGTGCCGCAGCCACCCCGCGTCGACGCGCGTGGGGTGCGACAAACAAATCGTTGAGCAGATAGCTGCGCGACGTGCGCACCGACGAATACATCGGATATAGCTGAACAAACCCCGCGCCTTCACCATCGGCGTTCATCGCGAATATCACAACCGAATCATGCTGCTGGAATCGCTCGCGCAGAAAGCGCGTGGACCGTTCCAGATCACTCGCCTGCCCATAGAACACGCGATACGCATCGAACAACGGCGCCACGAGGTCGAGGTCGTGGATGGTGGCCTGGCGTACCGTGATGGACATGTGCAACTCCCGCGAACCGCGTTGTTGCAACCAGTATGCGTGGCGAGCCGGGGCGCGCCTATGACCACTTGCCGTGGAAAACACGGCTGGCTGGTCGATGTCCCGCTGCCCGCTTACGCACGGTGATACGGATGACCGGCCAGCAAGGTGGTGGCGCGATAAAGCTGCTCGGCGAGCACCAGACGCACCAGCATATGCGGCAGCGTGAGCGGCCCGAGCGACCACGACTGGTCAGCACGCGCCAGCACCTCGGGCGCGTGACCATCCGGCCCGCCAATCAGAAACGCGAGATCGCGACCGGACATGCGCCACTTGGCGAGCTGCGCCGCGAGATCCTCGCTGGACCAGGTCTTGCCGCGCCCGTCGAGCGCGACCACGTGGATGTCGCGCGGCAACGCGGCCAGGATCGCCGCGCCTTCGTCCTGGATCGCACGCGCGTCATCGCGCCCCTTGCCGCGGATGCCGGGCTTGAGTTCGATCAATTCCAGCGGGAGCTCGTGCGAGAGACGCTTGCGGTATTCGGCAAAGCCTTCGGCGACCCAGGCGGGCATGCGTTCGCCGACGGCGATCAGACGGGCGCGCATGATTGACGATCCAAAAAACGGGAAAATAAGCGGCAGGCCGCGCGCGTTGAACGGCGCACGGCGCTCGCCGCCGCTGGGCGGGCCCTTAGCCCGCGTTGGCGACTTCGGTGTCCATGTCGCGGTCACCCACCGTCCACAGCCGTTCCAGGCCGTAGAACTCGCGGATGCGCGGCAGCATGACGTGGACGATCACGTCACCCAGGTCCACCAGTACCCATTCGGCTTCGCGCTCGCCTTCCACGCCAAGCGGCATCACGCCCGCCTGTTTGGCGAACTTGACGACTTCGTCGGCGATGGATTTCACATGGCGCGCGGAGGTGCCGGAGGCGATGACCAGCAGATCGGCGATGGAGGTCTTGCCGCGGACATCGATTTCACGAATGTCCTTGGCCTTCAGTTCGTCCAGCGCGTTGATGACTTGCTGACGAACGACCGCCGTGGTGGCGGATTTGGTGCTGCGCTTGGCAGTCTGACTCAAGTGCGTTTGCCTCGATGCGGGATCGACGCGCGGGATCGCGCAATACCAGTATACCGGACCACCTTGAAGCGCATGTCAAACAGAAAAAACCAGCCGCCAGGGCACCCGATACCCTCGGTCCTTCGCCCGACGGGGCCAAACGGCTCAAATTACGGCCATTTTGCGCTTCTGACCGTCCCCGGCGGGACACTGAAAAAGCCTGCCTCGACACCCAACTGAGGTAGCTCGTGCATCCGCAAGCGGGCGAGCCCCGGCAGACACAGGCAAAAAAAGAGGCCCTCTCCGTGGAGAGAGCCTCGTCATTTTTCAGCGCGACGGTATCAGTGGCCGGCGGTGGACGCAGCGGCAGGCGCGGCGCTCTTCTTGGTGTTGTGCTGCTTCTTGTGATGCTGGCTGCTGGCATCGCTCTTCATCGAGTCGCTGCTCATCGAATCGCTCTTCATCGCGTCGCTCTTCATCGAATCGCTGCTGGACTTCATGGCGTCCGAGCTGGACTTCATCGCGTCCTTGCTGGCGTCCTGGGTCGACTGCGGCGTGGTGCTCTGTGCCATCACGGGGGACATGGCAAGACCGAACACAACGGCGCTCGCGAAGGCGAGTACGGCGTAACGGGAAACTTTCATGGGTAGGTATCTCCAGAAGCGGTGAGGTAACCGTGCGGTTGGGCCGCACTTCCATGGAACAGCCGCCATCGTCCCTCCCGAACGACCACGGCAAACCGGCTGCGAGTACATCCACACCGGCCACGCCGCATCAGCATTCCTGCACGATGCGAACGGCCCATCCCTGGTCCGTCAATCCACAATCAACGGATCGCTTGATCCGCGCCCCTTCCGGAGCGGAAGCCTATACCCATGCATGACAAGCGCAGGTGGCGTTCGAACCACCCCATTCAGTTTGAATACGGGCAAATCGGCAGCAATAAATTGCGATTGTTGCGGTGCGTGCGGAGCGCCGCTGCGGCGGCCTGCTTTGCGCCACGGCGCCTCGTTGCCCAATGCCGGCCTGCCGTCGGAGCCTCCTTGGCCACGCGTCGTGGCGGCTCTGCCGTGTTGCGACGCAACACCTGTTTTGCCGTGACTAGCGGCGGCTTTTGATTCAGCGTGGGCGGCGATTTATTTCAGCGCAGGCTGCAGCAGGCGCCCGCCCATCAGCGCATTGACCAACACCACGATGGCCACCGCCATCGCGTGCGTGAGCAGATCGGTGGCCGCCACCGCGTAGGCATGGCAGATCTCAAGCAAGGCGGCTGAGGCGGCCGCGGACGCCAGGCCGATCATGATGGCCGCCAGCACAGGGCGTAGAGGACAGGCGCGACGCAGCAGCCAGATCAACAACACCGACAGCGGCACCGACAAACTGATGATGAAGATCAGGCAGTCGCTGGCCTCGTTGAAGGCGGCGATATGCGCCGATGGCCCCAGCCAGTCGCGTATGCAGCCCAGCCCGCTGGCGCCCACCCACAGCAACAGGCCGGGCAAGGGCAGCCAGGCCCAACGCGAGGAGCGTCCCGGCACGCCCAGCGTAAACGCTGCCCATGCCGCGCATACCGCCGTGATCACGGCACCGACGCCCGCGATGGCGATATCCGGCGCGGCCTCGAAGCGGCGCATCATGTGGCTGGCGCCAAAGTGAGCCAACAGCCCTGCCGCGATCACCGCCACCGCCACCAGCCAGCCGAGCGTGCGCACCCACGGGGGCGGCAAGCGCCGCACCGGCGAGAGCTGGTCGCCCAGTGAATGGATCAGTGACTCGGGGAGTCGGGGTTCGGCCATGGTGCTCAGGATTCTCCGTGGAAACGCGACCGCAGCGCCTTGAGCGCGCGATGCAGGTTGACTTTCAGCGCGCCGGTCTGGCGCCCCGTCTCGGCGGATGCCTCCGCCAGCGATCGTTCTTTCAGTCCCAGTTGCTCGATCGCCTCGCGCTGACCCGGCGGCAACGAGGCAATCGCATCGTGCAGCCGCTGCGCTTCCTGTTCGCGTTCGGTCGCCGCGGTCGCATCGTCGGCGTCCGGGTGCATGTCGTACGCATGCTCGTCATGTATTTCGCGGCTGCCGCGGCGCCCCTGGCTGCGCAGCGCATCGATCGCACGTCGACCGGCCAGCGCGGAGAGCCAGGCGTCGTACGAACGCGACGGATCATACGTATGGCGCACGCGATGCACGGTGAGCAGGGTTTCCTGCACCACATCGTCGAGCTGATCCGCCGCCACGCCCTTGCGACGGGCAGCGACGCGGATCAGCGGCACCGAGGACGCCAGCACCTGCTCATAGGCGCGCCGGTCGCCACCTTGTGCCGCAGCCATCCACGCGGCGCGCTCGCGCTCCTGCGTGTCGCTGATGGGAGCAGCAGCGTCGCTCACGGTTGAATCGATCCTGGCCCAGCGGGAAAGGACGATATCTAGACCTATTGAGTGGGTTGCGGTCAAGGTGGCGGACATAGGTGAGCGTCGCAGGTACTCACTGCCTATTCGATGCGGGCCGGGTCCCGGTTACCTGCCTGCGGCTGTCCGCCCTGCCCGCTGTGTGCGGCAAAGACCTCCTCCACGCCGTCGCCTGGCGGCTTTTGAGAGGCATCCGATAGCCCTCCGTTCCTCCCCGCTGGCCTAATGCGCGCCGAGCCTGTCTCCCCCGCAGGCCGCTCGTTTTCAATCGCAAGGAACGCTCCAATGAAGAAGATCCTCTCGGCGATGGCGCTGGCCGCCTTCATCGCCCCGCTGGCTGCGCAGGCTACTGACGGCAACGGCATCGGCTACACCTATGTGCAGCTCGACTACGTCAACGTGACCGGCTCGGGCCACTACGCCAAGGCCGACGGCGCATCGCTCAGCGGTTCGTACCAGTTCGCCAACAACTTCCAGGTGTTCGGCAGCTACAGCGATCTGCGCTCGCCCACGTATTCCAGCAGCGACTACGCCTCGGGCTACACCTATGGCTCGACCGACAAGTTCAAGGACCGCCCGTGGTCGCTGGGCATGGGTTATGCCGCTTCCATCGGCTCGCAGGCCGACTGGGTGACCCAGGTGTCCTACATGCATGATCACGTCAGCGACCACTACTGCGACTGGGTCAGCTCGGCCAACTATTCGGATCGCCGCTGCGGCAACGTCAGCACCAACGGCAACCTCTGGGCCATCAACACTGGCGTGATGGGCCGCGTGATGAATAACCTGGTTGCCAATGCCTATATCGGCTACAGCAACGGCGGCCGCTACAGCCACGGCGGCCCGGGCATCCTGGGCAAGGTGTATGCCGACTTCGGCCTGGTCTACAGCTTCAACCCGACCTGGGCGCTGCATGGCGGCGTACGCGTGAACAATGACGGCACCGAGAACATCAGTGTGGGCGCACGCGCCAGCTTCTGATCGTTGCCCGCAAAGCAAGCCACGAGGCCCGGCCATGCGCCGGGCCTTTTTGTTGATGGCGCATGTAACCTGAGACAACTCCCGGACGAATGATCCGGTGACATCCCCTCGGACCTGCCGCGCCATGCTCGTGTTGATCCTCGCCTATCTCGGCGGTGTACTGACCATCCTCAGCCCGTGCATCCTGCCGGTGCTGCCGTTCGTGTTCGCGCAAGCCGACCGGCCTTTCGCGCGCAACGGCCTGCCTATGCTGCTGGGCATGGCGCTGACCTTTGCCCTGGTCGCCACGCTGGCGGCCGTGGGCGGCAGCTGGGCGATCCAGGCCAACCAGTACGGACGCATCATCGCGATGGTGGTGCTGGCGGTGCTCGGCCTGACCCTGCTCTCCACGCGGCTGGCCGAATGGATCAGCCGTCCGTTCGTGGCGCTGGGCAACAAGCTGTCGCAGCACTCGGATGAAAACGATTCGATCTGGTCGGCCGCCGGCCTGGGCATAGCGACCGGCTTGCTATGGGCTCCGTGCGCAGGCCCCATCCTTGGACTCTTGCTGACCGGCGCGGCGCTCAACGGCGCCAGCCTGCAAACCTCGTTGCTGCTGCTCACCTATGCCGCGGGCGCAGCCACTTCGCTGGCCTTGGCGCTGGTGATCGGCGGTCGCGTGTTCTCGCTGATGAAGCGCTCATTGGGCGCTGGCGAATGGGTGCGGCGCGCACTGGGCGTGCTGGTGCTTGCCGGCGTGGCCGTGATTGCCCTTGGCCTGGATACCGGCGTGCTCACGCGCGTGGCGCTGGCCAGCACGGGTGGCATCGAGCAGAAGCTGATCGACGCGGCCCGTCCGGCGCCTGCGCCGCAGCCCGTGGTCAAGCAGGGCGACCCATTGCCGATCGAAGGCGAACTGCCGTCGCTGGAAGGCGCGACCCAATGGTTCAACACCGCGCCGCTCACGGCGCAGTCGCTGCGCGGCAAAGTCGTGCTGGTCGATTTCTGGACGTATTCGTGCATCAACTGCATCCGCGCGCTGCCCTATGTGCACGCATGGGCGGACAAGTACAGGGATCACGGCCTGGTGGTGATCGGCGTGCATGCTCCTGAGTTTGCGTTCGAGAAAGATCCGCAAAACGTCAGCAAGGCCATCAAGGATCTGGGCGTCGATTACCCGGTGGCGCTCGACAACAACTATGCGATCTGGAAAGGCTTCAACAACGAGTATTGGCCGGCGCACTATTTCATCGATCCGCAAGGCCATATTCGCCACCACCACTTTGGCGAAGGCGAGTACGAGCAGAGCGAGGACGTGATCCGTCAGTTGCTGACCGAGGCCGGCCAGAAGAATCTCCCGGGCGGCTATGTGCAGCCGGGCGCCGAGGGCGCGGAAGCAGCAGGTTCGGGTGATGCCATGCGCTCACCGGAAACCTATGTCGGTTACGCCCGTGCCGAGAACTTCGCGGGCGGCCAGGTGGCGCATGACGATGTATGGACGTACCACGCACCGAAGACCTTGATGACCAACCAGTGGGCGCTGAACGGGCGCTGGACCGTCCGTGACGAAAGTGCGCGACTGGACAGCGCCAACGGTGGCATTACCTACCGCTTCCGTGGACGCGACCTGCACCTGGTACTGGGCCCTGGCCATGACGGCAAGCCCGTGCGCTTCCGCGTGACCATCGACGGCAAAACGCCAGGCGCCGATCACGGCATGGATACCGATGCCGACGGCAACGGCACGGTGGGCTCGCAGCGTCTCTACCAATTGGTTCGCCAGGCCAACGGCACGGGTGAGCGCACGTTCGAGATCACCTTCCTCGATCCCGGCGTGCAGGCCTACGCCTTTACCTTCGGCTGATTCACCTCACTAACCTCACGGAGGTTGCCATGTCCCGCACTCAGGACATCGTGAAACTGGAGCGTCGCCGTTTTCTGCGCGCGGCGCTCACAGGAGGAGCTTTTGCTGCCATTGGAGGCTTTGCGTTACCGACGCTGTTGAAGCGTGGTCCGTTGAGCGGTGCTGCGATGGCTGCAACGCCACCCGCCACCGGCGCCGACATGCTGCTCGTGTGCTTTGCGGACGATGGTCACAAGCTGGGGCCATGTCATGTGCCCAAACTCGTGCTCAACGATGCGCAATGGCATGAGCGCTTGAGCGACGATGCTTATTACGTGATGCGTCGCGCAGGCACCGAGCGTGCCTTCAGCGGCGCGCACGACAAGCCCGCTGTGCCGGGCCTCTACCGCTGCCCGGCGTGCGATACGGCGTTGTTCGATGCAGCGACGCAATTTGACTCGGGGACGGGCTGGCCGAGTTTCTGGCAGCCGATCGCCAAGCAGAACGTGATCGAGATACGCGACTCCTCGTTTGGATGGGAGCGCATTGCGATCAGTTGCGCGGGTTGCGATAGCCATCTTGGGCATGTGTTTGATGATGGGCCGCGGCCGACGGGGTTGCGCTATTGCATGAATTCGGTGGCGTTGAGGTTTGTGCCTAGGACGTCGTAGCGGTGCACGCCCTTTCTCCCTCTCTCCTCCGGGGAGAGGGTTGGGATGAGGGGCGGGTGCTCGCGGGAGCGTTTCTATCTCGTCATCCCGGTGCAGGACGAGATCCAGAGCCTCGGTGATTAACTGTCGCCTCGAGGCCAGCGTGCCGCCTGCGCGGCGGGCGTTTCGATCGGCTGCCGCCGCTCGAGTCACTTTTCTCTTGCTGGCCCAAGAGAAAAGTAACCCAAAGAGAATGGCCTGATAACGCCCGCAGCATTGTGTTGGGATAAGCCCGAGCGCTTGAGGCGCGTCGTTGCGGGACAACCTCCGAGGGTACACAGCGGGTACTTCAAAGCGCTGCGCAACGCGCCCGAATCCCTGAGGACTTAAAGCGGAGCCTCGCTGCGCATCGGCTGTGGGCATCCCGTCTTCCGTCTGCCGCCTGCTTGTCTGTGGGAGCGCACCCTGTGCGCGACAGCCACGCTGCGGTGTACCGCTCCGTAGGTTTGTCGCGCACAGGGTGCGCTCCCACAGACGAGCCGACCGGCAAGATTGCCGCCATCCACGGACCTGCGTCCCCCTTGTAGGAGCGCACTTGTGCGCGACCGCAGCGCTGGGATGTACCGCTCCGTCAGGTGTTCGCGCACAGGGTGCGCTCCTACACAGAGCGGGGCCGTAACACTAAATCCGAGACCGTACGCGGCGTTGTAGGAGCGCACTCGTGCGCGACCGCAGCGTTTGGGTGTTCCGCTCCGTCGGCTGGTCGCGCACGAGTGCGCTCCTACAAAGGGATTGGTCACGCCACCGCAGCGGCGCAATTCCGCTATGCGCGATACGGCGCGAGCACCGACGGGTCTTCAAACAGCCCGCAGGGCAACAGGTAACGCGGATCGCGGCCTTCGGCCAACAGATCGCGGATACGCGTGGCGGAAATCTCCAGCGGCGTCACCGCCAGTTCGATCACTTTGCCGCTCGGCAGCTCCTGCAACAGCTTTGGATCGGTCACGCGGCGAGGCAGGATTTCCACGGCCAGCTCCACCGACCACGCGGCGTCGATGCCCGGTCGATTGAGCACGCCGATATGCGCGTAATCGAACAGTTCGCGCCAGCTATGCCAGCTCGGCAGGTTGGCGAACGCATCGGCGCCCAGCAGCAAGACCAGGGGACGTTCGCCCTGCTCTTTGCGCAGTTCGCGCAAGGTGTCGATCGTGTACGAGGGTCCCTCACGCCGCAATTCGCGCGTATCGAGGCTAAGGCGATCCTGGCCTTGCAGCGCAGCGTTCAACATCGCCACGCGCTGCGCCGGCGAGGCGGTGGGCGCATGGCGATGAGGCGGCACATGCGCCGGCATCAGGCGGACTTCAGCATCGAGCAGCTCGGACGCTTCCCAGGCGACGCTGAGGTGTCCCAGATGCACCGGATCGAAGGTGCCGCCGAATAGCGCCAGCGGCTTCATGCCAGTGCGCCGGCCGCCCGCGGTTCGGCGATGGCGGCGATCAGGCGCTCGGCTTCCAGCCAGGCATCGCCCTGTTCGCGGCCTTTGGCCATGCGATCGATGCGTGCCGCGCGTGCCAGGCACTGCAGCCAGTGTTCGCGCGGCGCGCGGCGCAGTGCCTTGCGAAATAATTGTTCACGGGCCGGCCACAGGCGTTCCGCACGTGCCTGCGCGGCAAAGTCACGTGCATTGGCCAGGCGCAGTGCGAGCTGCAATTGATTCACCAGCCAGCCCATCAAGCCAATGAGCTCCTCGCCCTCGGCATGCAAGCCGGCGAGTATGTGCAGCGCACGACCGCCCTCGCCCGCAAACGCCGCATCGGTCAGTTTGAAAGCGTCGTAACGTGCACTGTCGGCAACGAGATCGGCCATCTCTTGCGCATCGATCTTGCCCTGGCCGTGCAGCACGACGAGCTTGTCGATTTCCTGTGCCGCGGCGAGCAAGTTGCCCTCGACGCGTTCGGCCAGCAAGGCGGCCGCATCCGGTGTGGCGGACAGGCCGCGCGACGACAATCGTGCGCCGATCCACGCAGCCCATTCGTTCGGGCGCGGCGCGTTGAACACCACCAGCGCGCCGGCGGCGTCGAGGTTCTTGGTCCAGGCGCCTTCGTGCTTGTTGCTCCAGTCCATCGCCGTGATCAGCAAGGTCACGTCGGGCGGCGGATTGGCGCAGAACTCGTTGATGGCCTTGGCGCCCTCGGTGCCGGGGCGACCGGTGGGAAGACGCAGGTCAAGCAGGCGGCGCGTGGCAAACAGCGACATGCCGGCGGCCGCACGCGCGAGGTCATCCCAATCGAAATGGTTGCCCACTTCCAGCACTTCGCGCTCGGCGTAACCGAGCTTGCGCGCCTGGGCACGCAGCGCATCGGCGGCTTCCAGCACCAGCAGTTCTTCGCCAGCCAGCAGGTAAACCGGCCGCAGCTGATCGGCGGCCAGCGATTTCTGCCATTGCAAGGCGTTGAGCGGCATGACGGCCCGGTGTCTTAGTGCGTACTGCTGGCCGGAGCCGGCTGGGCTTCCTGCGCTGCCGCGGCAGCCGCAGTCTGGCCCGGATGGCGGCCAGCGGCCTGCAGTCGGAACAGGATGGCGTCGACCATGTCGTCGTTGAGGCTGCCCTGGATCGCGTCCACCTGCGCCGTGGTGCCGACCGTATTGGTCGCGTCGTAACTGAATTCGCGCTGCATATCGATGCGCTGATGCGGCAACATCGGCTGGCCGACGCCGTCTTTCACGTCGAACTCGACGTGATAGCGCACGGTGTATTCGGTCACGCGTGCCTGGCCGCTGACGGTCAGCGTATCGGTGCTGAACTGGGCCAGCGATGCATTGAGTTCCGCAATGCCAGTGCCGCCATGTTCCTCCACCGTGATGCCCGAGCTCGACAGCGCTCGCTCGAGCCCACGCTGGAGATTGACGTTGGCGGCGGTCACGTGGACGCGCTGCATGCCCGGGGGCAAGGCCACGCTTTGGCGCAGATGGAAGCCGCAGGCCGCCAGCACGGCGATGGACATCAACAGCAGCGAAGCTTGGAACACACGGCTCATGGATTTCATCCTGCGACGATGTTGACGATCTTGCCCGGCACCACGATCACCTTGCGCACGGCCTGGCCTTCCAGGAAGGCGGCGACCTGCGGGTGGGCGCGGGCCAGCACCTCGGCTTCTTCCTTCGACGCGTTGGCAGCCACCTCGATGGTACCGCGCAACTTGCCGTTGACCTGAACCGCGAGCGTGAGCGAGTCGCGCACCAGCGCGGCGCTGTCCACCTGCGGCCAGGCCTGATCTTCCAGCACCGACGCCGGATGGCCAAGCACCTGCCACAGCGCGTGGCTCACATGCGGCACCACCGGGTTCAGCAGCAGCACCATCGCCTCCAGCGCCTCGTGGCGCACGGCGCGACCCTGGTCGCTCTGGTCGTTGAACTTGTTCAGTGCGTTGAGCAATTCCATCAGCGCGGCAATCGCCGTGTTGAAGGAGTGGCGGCGACCGAAATCGTCGCTCACCTTCTGGATGGTTTCATGCACCTGGCGGCGCAGCGTCTTCTGGCCGGCGTCCAAGGCGGACGGATCGACCACCGGATGATCCGGGTTGGACGCATGCGTGGTCACTTCGCGCCAGAAGCGGCGCAGGAAGCGGGCCATGCCTTCCACGCCCGCCTCGCTCCACTCCAGCGACTGCTCCGGCGGCGCGGCAAACATCGAGAACAGGCGCACGGTGTCGGCGCCGTACTTGTCCACCATTGCCTGCGGGTCGATGCCGTTGTTCTTGGACTTGGACATCTTCTCGGTGCCGCCGATCTTCACCGGCTGGCCGTCGTGCTTCGAACGCGCACCGATCACGCGCGCCTTGTCGTCGCGCTCGATCTCGACGTCGGCAGGGTTGATCCAGTCCTTCGAACCGTCGGCGTTGTCGCGATAGAACGTCTCGGCGATCACCATGCCCTGGCACAGCAGGTTGGTGGCCGGCTCGTCCGCCTTCACCAGGCCCGCGTCGCGCATGAGCTTGTGATAGAAGCGGAAGTACAGCAGATGCAGGATGGCGTGCTCGATGCCGCCGATGTACTGGTCCACCGGCAGCCAGTAGTTGGCGCGCTCATCGACCTGATCGCTGGCGCCCGGGCTGGTGTAACGCGCGTAGTACCAGCTCGACTCCATGAAGGTGTCGAAGGTATCGGTTTCGCGCTCGGCCGGGCCGCCGCACTGCGGACAAGTCGTCTTGCGCCACTCCGGATCGGCCTTGATCGGCGAACGCACGCCGGAGAACGCCACGTCTTCGGGCAGTACCACCGGCAGCTGGTCTTCCGGCACCGGCACGGCGTCGCAGGTCGGGCAATAGATCACCGGGATCGGGCAACCCCAGTAACGCTGGCGGCTCACGCCCCAGTCGCGCAGGCGCCAGTTCACGCGGCGGATGCCCTTGTTTTCGCTCTCGAAGCGCGCGGCCATGGCGTCAAACGCCTGGCCGTAATCGAGCCCGTCGAATTCGTCGGAATTGACCAGGTAACCGCGCTCGGTAAACGCGCCGTCTTCCTGGATGCTCTGCTCGAACGATTCGATCAGCTGCACCGCCGCCGACGTTTCGTAGGCATCGATGTTGCCACCATTGCCCAGCGCGGCACGCATGGGATCGGCGCCAACGCCCTTGCGCAAGTCGTGATTGATCTCGGCCACGGCGTCGAGCACCGCGCGATCGACCACCACCATCTTGATCGGCAGGCTGTAGCGCTTGGCAAATTCCCAGTCGCGCTGGTCGTGGCCGGGTACGGCCATCACGGCGCCGGTGCCATAACCCATCAGCACGAAGTTGGCCACGAACACCGGGATTTTTTCGCCGGTGAGCGGATGGATGGCTTCAATGCCGGTGTCCATGCCGCGCTTTTCCTGCGTCTCCAGCTCGGCTTCGGACACGCCGCCGTGCTTGAGTTCCTCAAGGAATGCGGCGAGCTTTTCGTTGCCTTGCGCGGCCTTGAGCGCCAGCGGATGCTCGCCCGCGATCGACACGAAGGTGACGCCCATCAGCGTATCGGGGCGCGTGGTGAAGACGGTGAGCGGCTCGCTCTCGCCTTCCACGTCAAAATGGATTTCCAGGCCTTCGGAACGACCGATCCAGTTGCGCTGCATGGTCTTCACGGCGTCCGGCCAGCCCGGCAGGGTGTCCAAACCGTCGAGCAGTTCCTGCGCGTAGTCGGTGATCTTCAGGAACCACTGCGGGATTTCGCGCTTTTCCACCAGCGCGCCGGAGCGCCAGCCGCGGCCGTCGACCACCTGCTCGTTGGCCAGCACGGTCTGATCCACGGGATCCCAGTTCACCACCGCGTTCTTGCGGTAGGCCATGCCCTTTTTCATCAACCGCGTGAACATCAACTGTTCCCAGCGGTAGTAATCGGGACGGCAGGTGGCGAACTCGCGGGTCCAGTCGTAGGCAAAGCCCATGCGCTGCAACTGGCCGCGCATATGCTCGATGTTCTGGTAGGTCCACTTGGCCGGCGCGGTCTTGTTCTTGATCGCGGCGTTTTCGGCAGGCAGGCCAAATGCGTCCCAGCCCATCGGCTGCAGCACGTTCTTGCCCTGCATGCGCTGGTAGCGGCTGATCACATCGCCGATGGTGTAGTTGCGCACATGGCCCATGTGCAGCGCGCCCGACGGATACGGGAGCATGGAAAGGCAATAGAACTTGGGCCGCGAAGGATCTTCCTTCACCTCAAAGGCGCGCTGCTCGCGCCAATACGCTTGAGCAGCGGTTTCCAGCGCCTGCGGCTGGTAGCCCTGCTCGTTGCCCTGGTCCTGGGAACCTTGATCCTGAATGTCCTGCATGTGTCCGGCGCCGTGTGTTTTGCGGGCTGCCACCGGCCTTTCCGATGGTCAGCTGGGAACGCGGCAGACTAGCAGAATTGGGGTCTGTTCAGCGCCAAACGGTGGCAAAACGGGCGTGCGCCTTCGTATTTCTGTGGGAGCGCACCCTGTGCGCGACAGGCGGCTGGGGCTTGCGCTCCGTAGGCTTGTCGCGCACAGGGTGCGCTCCCACAGGGTGTTCTGCAGCATCAACCCGCGGGGCAGCTCGCGCTCTGTCCAGCGGCCATGGCACCGGCCACCACACCAATCTGCCCGGCCAGGCGGTTGATCGCCTGCTGATGTCCCTGCACGAGGGCGTCATAGCCCGCGCCTACCGTTTCGCTGAAACGGCTGGTGCAGGCCAGCGGGTCGCCGCCCTTCAGCGGGCGCACGCTCCAGGCGGCGTCGATATAGGCATAGCTGCCCGGCACGGAATCGAAGCGGCGGATATCGAGCTTGATGCGCACCGTGGCCTTGCCCTGGTTCGGGAGGCCGGTCACGTCCTGCGCGCGGAAATTGCGTGCCAGGTCGGCGGCAAGCGCACCGCGCACTTCATCGCCCAGCGGCGCGATCCAGCGCTGTCCCTGCAGCACCGCCACGGCCTGCCCGCCTTCGCGCACCACCATCTGCGGCTGATCGACCTGCGCCGGCACCGTGACCGGCAGCAATTCGAACTGGAACGGCTGGGCCGTGGGCGCCACCGTGGCATCGCCGCCCGCCGGCGGCACCAGGGTGTAGTAGCGCAGCGGCGGCGCCGAACCGCAGGCACCCAGCACCAGGGCCAGCGTGGCGACGGCCAGGTTCAATGTTCCCCAGCGCTTCATGGCTTGCTCCCTTGTGTCGGTTCCACCGGCGCCGTCGATGGCGGCATCGGTGCCAGCTTGTCGTCGGCACGGCGGCCGCGCAGCAGCGCATCCGGATGCGCGCCCAGATAGTCGGTCATGACGCGCAGCGAACGCGCCGCGCGTTGCAGCTCCTGCAGCGTACCGCCCAGGCTCTGCTGCAGCTGCGAATCAGGCGCCAGCGCGTTGTCCGCATTGCCCAGCGCCTTCTGCGCACCCTGCAGCGTGTTCTTCAATTCCGGCAAGACGCTGCCGTTGACCTGCTGCAAGGTCTTGTGCAGTTCGGCCAGCGACTGATCGAGGTTGTTGCCGATGCTGTCGAACGGCACCTTCTGGATCTTGTTGACGATATCGGCGATCTGCTGCTGGATCTTGTCGAAATCACCCGGTGCGGTGGGGATTTCCAGCGGCTTGGTGCGGCCATCGAAGTCCACCCTGGTCGCCTTCGGCAGGAAATCCATCGCGATATATAGCTGGCCCGTAAGCAGGTTGCCGGTGCGGGCCTGCGCGCGCAGGCCGCGATCGACCAGCTTGCCCATCATCGCCGACATCTGCTCGTCGTCGCCCTGCGACTTGGCGATCGCCACCAGTTTGTCGTGCGCCTTGCCCAGGCGCGCCGGATACACCACGGCGCCCACGATGGTCGGGAAGGTCTGCGTTTTTTCGTCGTAGTCCAGGTTGATGGACACCACGCGGCCAAACGGCACGCCCAGGAATTCCACCGGGGCACCCACCGCCAGCCCACGCAGCGACTGGTTGAAGCGCATGCGGATATAGCGAGGCTCGCCGTCGGGCGGCGCCATCGCGGTGGCCTGATCGTTGAACAGGGTGAAGGCGTCGTTTTCCTGCGCCGGTGTCGCGTCATGCGGCCCCGGCGGATCCTGGAACGCGAGGCCGCCCGCCAGCACCGTGGCCAGCGATTGCGTGTTGACCTTCAGGCCATCGGCGCCCAGCGATACGTCGACGCCGCTGGCATTCCAGAAGCGCGAGGAGGTGGTGACAAACTGATCGTTGGGCGCATCGATGAAGATCTGCAGCGTGACGCCCTTGCCGTCTTTGTTGAGATGGTAGGACGACACGCGCCCCACCTGGATGCGGCGGTAGTAGACGGGCGAGCCGATATCCAGCGAGCCCAGGTCATCGGTGTGCAGGTCGAAGGTCTTGCCCGGCGCGCCGTGCGTGACGGTGGGAGGAGTCTCCAGGCCGACGAAGTCTTCCTTGGGTTCCTGCGACTGCCCGGCATCGGCACCGATGAATGCGCCGGAGAGCAGCGTATCGATGCCGGACACGCCACCGAGCCCGATGCGCGGACGCACCACCCAGAAGCGCGAGTCGGCGGTGGCGAAACCCTTGGCGCTCTTTTCCAGCGCGACCTTGGCCACCACGTGGGTGCGGTCGTCGCTGAGGCGCACGGTGTTCACCTTGCCGATGATCACGCTCTTGTACTTCACCGGCGTCTTGCCGGGATCCAGGCCTTCGGCGCTCTGGAAACTGATGTTGATGGTAGGGCCTGCGTCGTACCAGGCGTGGATCACCAGCGAAAGACCGACCAGGGCCGCGATCACCGGCACCAGCCAGACCAGCGATGCATTCACGCGCGGCTTTTGCACCACCGGTTCGGGCAGATCGTCGGCGATGTTTTTATCGTCAGTCATCGGATTCCCTGCCATCCCAGATCAATCGTGGATCGAACGTCATCGAGGCGAGCATGGTAATCACCACGGTAAGCCCGAAAAACACCACACCAGGCAGGGGTTCCACCTGGCTGAAGAAGCCAAACTGCACCAAGGCCGTCAACAGCGCCACCACGAACACGTCCAGCATCGACCAGTAACCGATGAATTCCACCAACCGGTAAAGCCGGGAGCGCTGCCGCTGCGCCCACTGGCTGCCGCGTTGCGAGCTGATCAGCAGCAGGCTCAGCGCAAAGAATTTCAACACCGGCACCACGATACTGGCCGTGAAGACGATGACCGCCAGATCGGGCGACCCCTTCCTCCACAGCTCGATGATGCCGCTGAGGATGGTGTTGTCGTCCACGTCGCCCAGGCTCACCGTGCGCATGATGGGCAGGACGTTGGCGGGCAAGTAAAACACGAATGCGGCGATCAGCAAGGCCCAGGTCCGCGTGTAGCTGGCCGATTTGCGCTTGTGCAGCGCGCAGCCGCAGCGTGGACAGACTGCATCGGGCGTCTTCACATCGCGGCACACCAGGCGGCACACATGGCAGCCGATCAGGCCCAGGTCGCTGGCGCGAAGAAGCTCGCTCATGCCGGCGTCTCCTCGGTCAGATCCCAGAAGCGGCGCACGTCGATGCTGGAGAACGCCGTGATGATCAGCATGAGTACGCCATAGGCAAAGATGCCTGCATTGGGCTGCACTTCGAAATACATGTGCGCTTTGACGATGGCCACCAGCGCACCGAGCACGAAGACTTCACTCATGGTCCAGGGGCCCAGGCGATAAAGCATCACCATGATCCAGCGGAACCCCGGCGCGCGGCGACGCAGGCGCGCATAGGCCAGAATCCAGAACAGGAAGCCCATCTTGATGATGGGGAAGAAGAACAAGGTCAGGGCGGCAATCACCGCCACCACCTCGGCGTGCTCACGCCACATCATCATGATGCAGCCCCACAGCGTCGCGCTGATCAGCTGGCCATTGAGGCCCAGCGTCACGATCGGCCAGATGTTGGCCTGCACGAAGGCGATCATCGCGGTGATCACCAGGGCCAGCATGCCGCGCACTCCGATGCTGTGATGGCGGGCGAGGATGGCGTCGCAGCGCAGGCAGCGCGCCACTTCGCCACGGGCCAGCTTGCGACGACGGTAGACCGTGTCGCAGTGCTCGCATATCCACAGGGTGGGCGGCGCGATGGCGGGTTTGATGCCTTGCGATGGCATGCTCATGGGGGGATTTTCGCAAATATCCGTGTCTAGTGCCGCTGGGGCCGGACAAGCCGTTCAAGCTTGGGCGGCGTAAGCCCCTGCGACCTTGATATGCTGGCTGACGCCCTGATGTGAAGGGCATTCGTCAACGGGAGTCCCCAGTGAGTGCCACGACCGCCGATACGCATGTGTTTGACGTGCGCGAGGACAACTTCGAAGCCGAGGTGCTGCAGGCCTCGCTGACCACGCCGATCCTGGTCGATTTCTGGGCGACCTGGTGCGGCCCGTGCAAGACGCTGGGCCCGATGCTCGAGAAGCTGGCCGGCGAATTCAATGGCGGCTTCCGGCTGGCCAAGGTCGATGTGGACAAGTCGCAGCAGCTGGCCGGCATGTTCGGCATCCGCAGCATTCCTACGGTGATGCTGGTGAAAGACGGCCAGATCCTCGATGGCTTCCAGGGCGCCCTGCCCGAGGGCCAGCTGCGCGAGTTCCTGCTGCGCCATGTGCAGCCGCTTGATGGCGCCGCGAACGATGAGCTCGAGGCGGCACCGGAGTCGCCGGAAGAAACCATCAATCGCATCCAGCAGGCCATTGCGGCCGAGCCGGAACGCGCCGAGCTGAAGCTCGATCTCGCCCTGGCGTTGATGCGTGCAGGCAATGCCGACGCCGCCGAAGCGGAGCTTGGCTCTCTGCCCGCCAACCTGGCCACCGACGCCCGCGCGGTTCGCCTGCGCAGTCAGCTCGACCTGGCCCGCGCACTCAAGGGTGCACCGTCGCTGGCGGAGCTGCAGCAGCGCGTACAGGCCGATGCCGGCGACTGGGCCGCGCGCGACCTGCTAGGCGTGCGCCTGCTGTTGGAAGGCGATGCCCCGGCGGGGCTGGATCAATTCCTGGTCACGCTGGAAAAGGCGCGCGACTGGAACGACGGCCAGGCAAAGAAGCGACTGCTGGCAGCCTTCACCACGCTCGACGACGCCGAACTGGTCGGCCGCTATCGTCGCCGCATGGCGTCGCTGTTGTTCTGAGCTTTCTTAGTGGGCGGACGTATTGCCGCCCGGCGACGCATCTTCCGAAGCCCATTCCCTCGCGGGAATGGGCTTCGGCTTTTTTCACGGCATGCCGGTTGCTGTCGATGCGCTACTACCGATATTGCGGTCGAGAAACTGGGTGATGCGCTGGAACAACTCCGTGTTGTTCTTCTCGTCGTAGAAGCCGTGGCCTTCGTTGGGCTTGTAGAGCCACTCATAGCCAATGCCACGCTTGTCGAGGGCGGCGCGCAAGTTCTGGGCATGTACCGGCGGCACCGTTTCATCCTGGCCTCCGGCGATGAGCATAACGCTGGCTTTCAGGCGGTCCACCTGATTCACTGGCGAATGGGCCGACAACTCCCCCTCGTCATTCCCCAATCTTGCGCGCCAGAAATTCCTGGCCATGGTGCTGTCCGAACCGTTGCCTCGTGTGAGCATCAGGGGCAGGTCGTACACACCGACGTAGCCGATGGCGCAACGGTAGAGATCTGGCTCCTTCATCACGCCCTCGAGGGCCGCGTAGCCGCCGTAGCTGCCGCCAAAGATGCACACGTGCCCCGGCATGGTGACCCCCTGCTGGATCGCCCACTGCGTGGCATCGGTCACATCGTCCTGCATCTTGCCGCCCCATTCGTGATAGCCGGCCTGCATGAAGCCATTGCCATAACCACCTGAGCCTCGATAGTTCACCTGCAGCACGGCGTAACCATGCGTGGCCAACGCCTGCACGGTCGAGTCATACTCCCAGTAGTCGCGGATACCGAATGGCCCCCCGTGAATGAACATCACCAGCGGGAGATGCTTCGCCTCTTCCTTGCCGGGGGGCATGCTGAGGTAACCGTGGATGGTGAGTCCGTCGCGCGCCTTGAATTCAATCGGCTGCATGGCGGCCATCTTGTTGGGGTCGATCCAGCTTGCGCGCTGCAGCAGTGCCGTTGCCTTATTGGTAGCGTTGTCCCACAGGTAGAACGTGCCCGGGTCCATCGATGAGAAGGCCAGCACAATCGACTTGCTGCCATCGCGCGTGGTCGACACGATGCGGACGCTCTCGCCTGGCATCGCGCGCGACAGCGAACTGATTACCTTCATGGCGTCGGAACCGGAAACGAACGCCTCGGCAGTCGGTGCGCCTGGATCAGAGTACACACCTACGACATCCATGCCATCGAGGGTATACATGAGCTGATTGATCTCGACGGTAGCACTGCTCCACACAGGCTCACCCGTCTTCCGCGTTGCAACGTCCCACTCACAGAGAGCGTCCACTTTGCCTGCCGCCGGGCAAGACATGTACACCTTGCTGTCATCGCGGTTGAAATCCAGAGGTAACGGGATGCCTCTGTCTGTCGACCCCTGAAACAGCAAGGTCCACGGCTTGTCGTCGCCCTCACGGTAATAGACCACCGGAAAAGCATGGCTGTCATAGCCTTCGGCAAAACGCACCGCGCCGTGGTTGTCGGCGATAAAGCTGGCCTGGCGCATAGGTGCCTTGCCTAACGGACGCTTGGAGCCGTCGTTGACGTCGAGCATGTAGATGTCGTTGAAAGCGCCTTCGGCACCGGTATCCCACGGCGACACGGAGATGAGGATGTGCTTGGGATCGTTGCGGAACGTAGCGATGACGTCTCCATGAGCGCGCTCCCCGTCCTGGCGCTGGATGTGGCTGGCTACCCCGCCGGTGCCCGCGCGATAACCGAACAGAAGCTTCGGGTTGCTGCCATCGGCGTCGACGGCAAATATCTCGCCAGTGCTGAACGGACGATCCCAACCGGATACCTTGGTACCTTCGGTGTAGATCACGCGGTTGTCGCTTGCCCACCAGAAGTTGACAACCTGATTGCCCTCGCGCGGCGTAACCATGGCGCCCTTCTTGGTATCGAGGTCGAGCAGTGCTAGCAGCGGCTTGTCCTTGACCACCGTTGTCGCGGCGATGTGGCGGCCGTCGGGCGATATCTTCACCCGGCTGTACTGCATGTGCCGCGCCAGATCCTCAAGGGCGACGCCCGAGGCCAACAACGGAGTCGACAACAGACAAAGCACGCCGAAAACGGCGCGCTGGATTCGCTTTTCCATGCATTCTCCCCTGTGGCGTGGCGCCCCATGCAGCCCCGCCGTGCGGCGAGTATAAGCACGAAACTTCTTGGCGGCAGCGCTCGCGCTTGGCCATTCGGGGCGAGGGCTCAACTAAGCCGAAGGCCTACCGCCAACCAAACCATACGCTTACGTATGTTTGGGCTATACTCGGCCGGTTTTCACCGTCCAGCCTATTGCCTATGCGCGCTTCGACCTTCCGCCGCCTGATGAACTTGTGGCCGCCCTTTCTGTTCAACAGCATTCGCGTCCAGCACGTGTCCGAGGACTGGTCCGAGCTGCGGGTGGTGCTGCGGCTGCGCCCATGGAACCGCAACTACGTGCGTACCCAGTTCGGCGGCAATCTGTTTGCCATGACGGACCCGTTCTGGATGTTGCTGGCCATGCATCAGCTGGGCAACGACTACTTTGTGTGGGACAAGGCCGGCGCCATCGACTTCGTCGCGCCGGGTCGCGAGGATGTCTACGCCCATTTCAAGCTGGAGCCTTCGGTGGTCGACGAACTGCGCGTAGCTGCCGCCGGTGGCGATAAGGTGCTGCGCTGGTTCGACGTGGACATCACCACACGCAGCGGCGAGGTGGTGGCACGTGTACGCAAGCAGCTGTATGTGCGACTCAAGCCCAAGGCGCGCAGCGAGTCGACCAACGAGCAGCCGGCCACGACTGCCTAGCGATGTCGCCAACGGGACACCGCGGCTGACGACTCGGGACGACGCGAAGCCAGTCCCGTGGGACAATCGCCGCGTCCCTTCCCCGGCATCCCTCCATGAAACGTCTGCGCATCAAGCGTTACCTGTTCACCGGCCTGCTCACCTTCATTCCGCTGTGGGTGACCTGGGTGGTGTTCAAGTTTGTGTTGAGCATGCTCGCCGGTATCGGCACGCCGCTGGCATCGGCTTTGCTGGCGACGCTGTCGTCCACCTCGCCGCTTGCCGGCGTGGCGCTCAATAATGCGTGGATCACCTTCGTCATTGCGCTGCTGCTGACGCTGGGCGTGCTGTACATCCTGGGCTGGCTCGCCAACCGCGTGATCGGCCAACGTTTGATCGACGGCTTCGATGCCTTGCTTGCACGCATTCCACTAGTGCAGACCATCTACGGCGGCACCAAGAAGTTGATGGCCGTACTGCAACAAAAGCCTTCGGGCGTGCAGCGCGTGGTGTTGATCGATTTTCCGCGCAAGGGCATGAAGGTAGTGGGCTTCGTCACGCGCGTGATGATCGAAGAAGGCACCGGTCGCGAAATGGCAGCCGTCTATATCCCGACCACGCCCAATCCCACGGGTGGCTATCTGGAAGTGGTGGCGGTGGAAGAGCTCACGCCCACCGACTGGACCATGGACCAGGCGATGGCCTTCATCATTTCCGGTGGTGCGGTGGCCCCGGACACCCTGCCCGCCTCGCCCGCCGCGCTCCGCGACGCGTCACCGGAATAATGTGGGAGCGCACCCTGTGCGCGACTCCCCGACCCTCAAGCCACCACCTCAAACGGCCGCATCATCTCGTTCGATGCATGCTCCAGCAGATGGCAATGCCAGACGTAGCGCCCGGCATAACCCTCGAACGTGATGATGTAGCGCGTCACCATGCCGGGATACACCTGCGCCGTATCTTTCCAACCGGCTTCATGCGCCGGTGGCGGCTGAGCGGGCCCCGTGTAACGTATCGTCTTGGATTCCAGATACTCATCCACGTCGAATGGGCGACGATCCAAGATCTGAAATCGCACCAGGTGCAGATGGATCGGGTGCGTGTCTTCGGTGAGGTTCACCAGACTCCAGATTTCGGTGCTGCCCAAACGCGGCTTCTCGCTCACCGGCTCATGCCAATGCTTGCCGTCCAGCAGCATCAACATCGGCGTGGACACGCAATCGGCGTATTCGTCGATGGTCAGCACACGGGTCTGCGTCGCGCTCGTTTCGGCCATGCGGGGCACGTCACGCAGCGTAGACGGTACGCGACTGCTGTCGCTCACTTTGCCCGCGGCCACCTTGAACTGCATCAGCGGCAGCGCATCGTTCATCAGCTCGATCGCCGTGCCATCCATCGAGGCAAAGTCCACGACGAGATCGGCGCGCTCGCCCGGTGCAAGAAACAGGCTGGTCTGCTGTACCGGCGATGCAAGCAAGCCCTGGTCGCTGCCAATCTGCAGGAAAGGACGCTGGCCGCGCAGGCTCAAGCGGAAGAACCGCCCATTGGCCGCATTCAGCACGCGGAAGCGGTAGCGCCGCGCCTGCACGTCAAGCCGCGGCATCAGCGCACCATTCACCAGCATCGCATTGCCGAACACTTCCGGCACCCACGGCGCATCGCTGATGCCGGAGGTCGGGTAATACAGTTGGCCATCTTCGGTAAGCAGGCGATCGGTCAACACCAGCGGCCATTCGAAATCGCCGCTGGGCAGGCCTAGCGACAACTCATGGACGTCGCGCAGCAGATACATGCCGAACAAACCGGCGTAGAGGTTCAGCCGCTCGATGCCCATGGTGTGGTCGTGATACCACAGCGTGGCCGCATCCTGGCGATTGGGGTACGTCTGGGCGCGCGACTGGCCGGGCACCATCCAGTCGGTGGGATAGCCGTCGTCGGCGGCAGGCACGCGCGCGCCATGCACATGCACCACGCCACGCACTTCCGGCTTATCCGGCTCCGCGCCGCAGACGTGATGATCGATCGGCAGGAAGTGCTTGAGCGGAAGTCGATTGCTCCACTCCACGCGCACCGGGACGCCGCTGCGTGCTTCGATAGTGGGGCCAGGCATGCTGTCGCCATAGGTCCACAGGCGGGTGGGTGGCAGATCGCGATGCAGGCGCTGTTCGCTTTCGCGCATCGCAATGCGTAGTGCGGTTCCCGCCTTCGGATGCAGCACTTCCGGCCGCGGCAGCGTATCGACGAAGGGTGTCAGCCGCGACGGGTCGAGCAGGCGCGGCACGCTGGTCTGGTCGGCCACGGCATGCTTGCAAAGTCCGCTGCCCTTCGCAGTCGGCATGGCCATGTGCATGGGCGCGCCGAACGCACGCAATGCTCCCGTGCCCGCGAGCAAGCCCATGCCCTGGAGAAATCGACGACGCGAGGGATGCAAGATTCAGCACCTCCGATCAGGAAAAACGAAACGCCCCGGACCATCGTCCGGGGCGTGCCATGCAAGCGTTTAGAGCTTAGCCGTGCTCGTGCCCGTGCGGCAGGCCGGACCACGGCCACGGCTTGGGCTGCTTCACCGGCTGGCCAGTCTGTTCGTCCAGGAACAGGCGACGCTGTTCCGGGAAGGGCTGGTAGAAGTCGAACATCGGCACCAGTGAACCGGCGACGCTGTCGAACGAACCGTCACCGAGGCGCTCACCGCGCAGCCAGTTGTCCTCGATGAAGCGCGTTACGGACGACTGATCGGTCAGCGTGTGGTCCACGTGATTGCTGCGGGCCCACGGCGAGATCACCAGCAGCGGCAGGCGCGGACCGAAGCCGCAGCGTCCCTGCACCGGCTGGCCCTTGCTGTTGGTGCCCGGCAGCGTGCCGCGCGCCTTGCACAGGCCCGCGCCATCGAGCGCATCGGACGAGGTGCTTGAGGCATTGATGCGCGGGGCTGCCTGATGGTCGTACCAGCCATCGGAGTCGTCATAGGCGATCACCACGGCGGTATCGCGCCAATCGGGCTGCTGCTGCAGGAAGTTGATCACGTGCACGATGAACTGCTGCTCGTCCAGCGGATCCGAATAACCGGCATGACCATCCTGGTAACCCGGCGCCTTGAGGAAGCTCACCGACGGGAAGTTGCCCGCCTGCACGGCCGCGTAGAAATCATTGATGTCGTACTGGTGATTGCCGGCGTCGCCCTGATGGCCGATGGTCTTGACGGACGTGGGGCGCGCATGCGTCGGGTTGGCCGTGCTGGTGTAGTACTGGAACGGCTGGTGATGCGGGATGTAGTCGCTCTCGTTCGCCTGCGTCACCGTCGAGGTGGTCTTGCGCGCGCAGCCGGTGCTGCCATTCGCATTGACCTGGGTGAGGTCAAAACCGCCTTCGAAGAAGCCCCAGGTCAAACCCGCCTGGTTGAGCAGGTCGCCCACGTTCTTGCCGCCGAACTGCACCTGATTGCCTGTGGGCGAAGAACACACGTCGCCGATCGGATCGGCATCGCCGATCAAGGTCAGGCCGCCCTGGCCATCGGCCACTTCATTGCCGGTGCCGTTGAGCGTCTGTGTCACGCCGTTGGTCTGACCCGAGATCAGATTGATCGCGCCCGGCGTGGACGGACCGAACGTGGTGTTGTAGCTGTTGTCGTTCAGCGCAAACGATTGGGCGTAGTTCCACATGGCGGTGACGGTGTTGCCGTCGTAATAGCCCATCACCTGGCCGGTGCCTTCCTCATCCGGCGTCGCACCCGGCAACGTCTCGCCGGTACCGGTGAACTTCGGGAACAGGTCCATCGCGCCGCCATTGAACGCCTTCTGCTCCGGACCATAGGCGTGATCCTGGTCGGCGGTCGCCGCCTGAGCGCGCGACAGGCGGAACGGATTGATCGCACCCGTGCCATTCGCGCTGTTCGCCTGGTTCGGGTTATGCGTGAGCAGCTTGTTGTCGTAACCGTTCACGTGCGGCGTGAACGGGCGCGCATAGAACGTCGGCTCACCCTTGCCGTTGGCGGCATACGGGTAGGTGCCGAAGTAATGATCGAAGGAAACGTTCTCCTGGAAGATCACCACCAGGTGCTTGATCGGCGTGGACGTATGGACGTCCCCATCACCGCCGCCATGATGCAGGCTGGCATCGGTGAACGCTTCGGCATGCACGGGAAGTTGAGCGAGGGAAACGGCAGAAAGACTGAGTACGCACGCGGCAATGCAAACAGCGAGGTTGTTTCGCATGGAGGGCTCCCTACGGTCGCGGTGATGCGCTTCCCCTCAAGCGCGGATGCCACGGACCATAGGCTTGCGAAGTGACAGGCGAATAACAGCGACCATCGTATTTTCATGCGATTTGCGGCGTGTGACTGCAAGCGCAGTGAGACTGTCGATTAGAGCGGGATTGCGAGTGTCGATCTCGACCTTTCTGTCGTGGCGAAAGAACTCTGGCTCTCAAGAGAATCATCGCCAAAAGACAGCAAAGGAACGCAATGCTTTAAGTCCTCTTCGCCATGGCGCGTTGCGGCGTAGCGGCGACGCATGTCGGACGATCGCCACGCTTCCGATACCCTCAAGCGACAGAAGATCGTATCCAACACGACGCTACGAGCCCTTGCTCTTTTAGGCCATTCTCTTTGGGTTACTTTTCTCTTGGGCCAGCAAGAGAAAAGTGACTCGAGCGGCGGCAGCCGTTCGAAACGCCCGCCGCGTAGGCGGCACCCTGGCCTCGAGGCGACAACCGAAGACTGACGACACTGGATGACCAGCCATGCGGCTGTTGAAGAGCGCCTCCGGCCTGCGCCGGGATGACGGCTTCGTTGCATCGATGCGAGACACGGTCGTACCGCCCCTCATCGCCCCCGCGCACCCGAAGGTCCGCCGTCAACCAAGGGCCTCTGCCCCCAGCCGCCGCGGCGCCAACCCACCCCCCCTGCTTGCACCAACCCCCTGACCTTTGACACTGTCTCCCCCGTGACTTGCGGCCTAGCCTCAAAAGTCCGAGATACCGTCCGGGTAGCCCTTGGAACCTGTCCCCCATCAGGACAGGCGCCCAGAGCTGCACACAATGGTTACCACCATCGGCTGCCGAACGCGGCCAACGACCCACAGGGGAATTCCATGACCAAACCGTATATGAAGCCCATTGCGCTCGCCGTGAGCCTGGCGCTGTCGCTCAGCGCCTGCGGCAAGCACGACGATGCCGAAAAGGCCCCGGCCGCCAGCAGCACCGCGCCTGCCGCCGCCAGCACTGCCGCCATGGCAGCTGCCGCGCCCAAGAGCGTGTTCGACATCGCCGACCTGGACACCAACATCCAGGCCTGCCAGGACTTCAACGGTTTCGTCAACAGCAAGTGGGTCGCCGCCAACCCGATCCCGAACGACCGCAGCCGTTGGGGCGCGTTCGACAAGCTGGCCGAAGACAGCCTCAATACCCAGCACCAGATCGTCGACGACGCCGCCAAGGGCGCCGCCAACGCGCAGGCTGGCTCCATCGAGCAGAAGATCGGCTACCTGTACGCCTCGGGCATGGACGACGCTGCCATCGAAAAGGCCGGCTTCGACCCGATCAAGCCCAAGCTCGATGCCATTGCCGCGCTGAAGTCCGGCAAGGACGTGGCCAACTACCTCACCCAGAACTTCACCACGGGTGACATGCAGGTGTTCCAGTTCGGCTCCGGCGCGGACTTCAAGGACGCCAAGATGCAGATCGGCTTCACCCAGCAGGCTGGCCTGGGTCTGCCGACCAAGGACTACTACACCGACGCGAAGTACAAGGAAATCCGCGACGCCTACGTCGAGCACATCGTCAAGGTGCTGGAACTGACCGGCGTATCCGAAGCCGATGCGAAGAAGCAGGCCGCCCAGGTGCTCGCGTTCGAAACGCAGCTGGCCGCCGCCTCGCTGGCGCCGGTGGAACTGCGTACCCCGGAAAACCAGTACCACTTCGTCACCCTGAAGGAAGCGGACAAGATCACCCCGCACTTCAACTGGGAAGATTTCTTCAAGGCCCAGGGCGTGACCGTCGACAAGGGCTTCTCGCTGTCGCAGCCGAAGTTCTTCGCCCAGTTCGACAAGATGCTAGCCAGCACGCCGGCTGACCAGTGGCAGGCCTACCTGCGCTTCCACACCATCGACGATGCCTCGCCGCTGCTGAGCAAGGCCTTCCAGGACGCCCGCTTCGACTTCTACGGCAAGACGCTGTCCGGCCAGCCGGAGCAGAAGCCGCGCTGGAAGCGCGTGCTCGGCGGCGTCAACGAGTCGATGGGTGAAGCCCTCGGCCAGCTGTACGTGGCCAAGGTGTTCACGCCCGAAGCCAAGCAGCGCGCCGAAGAGCTGGTGACCAACGTGCGCAACGCGCTGAAGGCCCGCATCGAGAACCTCGACTGGATGAGCGCCGAAACCAAGGAAAAGGCGATCGCCAAGTGGAACACCTTCCTGCCCAAGATCGGTTACCCGGAAAAGTGGCGTGACTGGTCGGGCCTGGATCTGAAGCAGGGCGACTACTACGGCAACGTGATGGCCGCCGCCAAGTTCAACTACCAGTACGACCTCAACAAGATCGGCAAGCCGACCGACCGCAAGGAATGGGGCATGACCCCGCAGACGGTCAACGCCTACTACAACCCGACCGACAACACGATCAACTTCCCGGCCGCGATCCTGCAGCCGCCGTTCTTCTATGCCAACGGCGACGACGCGATCAACTACGGCGGCATCGGCGCCGTGATCGGCCATGAAGCCAGCCATGGCTTCGACGACGAAGGCAGCCAGTTCGACGGCGAAGGCAACAACGCCAACTGGTGGACCAAGGAAGACAAGGAGAAGTTCGAGGCCCGCACCGCCAGGCTCGTCGCGCAGTTCAACGACTACGCGCCGATCAAGGACAAGCCGGATGTGCACGTCAACGGCCAGCTGACCCTGGGCGAGAACATCGCCGACCTGGGCGGCCTGAACGTGGCGTACGACGCCCTGCAGGAAGCGCTGAAGAAGAACCCGCAGGAAGCCGCCGCGAAGATCGACGGCTATACCGAAGACCAGCGCTTCTTCCTGAACTGGGCCCGCGTGTGGCGCGGCAGCGTGCGCGAGAAGGAAGCGCTGCTCCGTCTCAACACCGATCCGCATGCACCGGCCTCGCTGCGCGCGATGGGCGCTCCGTCCAACATGGAAGCCTTCGCCACCGCCTACCAGTGCAAGCCGGGCGACACGATGGTGCGTTCGGGCGAGAAGCAGGTGAAGATCTGGTAAGACTTCACCGCTGACGTTTGGACGTCCGCAAGACGAAAGGGCGCTGCATCATGCAGCGCCCTTTTCTTTTGGACGTCTTTCCCAAATCCCAGGAAACACCTGTGGGAGCGCACCCTGTGCGCGACGCAGCGCCGCGGCGATATCCGTGCATGAGGTTGTCGCGCACAAGTGCGCTCCTACAATGACTGCCGTTTTGCGCCCCCCCTGTAGGAGCGCACTTGTGCGCGACCGCAACCTCGAGCGATGCCGTTGCATGAGGCCGTCGCGCACAGGGTGCGCTCCCACAGGAGAGAGGCGACGGCAGCTTTACCTGCCCCGCGCGCGACGCACTTCATACGCCTTCAGATGCGCATACGCTGTCCGCAACATCGGCAACGAATCCGCCGCCGCATCCGAACGCGCCAGCAAATCGCCCACGATGTGATCCGCCTCGATCGCCCCACCCTGCTCCAGGTCGCGCATCATCGAGGCACTAAGGGCAGAGCCTTTCTCAGTAAGCACGCCGCGCGCACGCGCCACCACCGCGTCGCCCGGCGCGCGCCCGTTGTGCTCGGCCACGCTACGGCAGTCTTCCAGCAATTGCAGGATTGCCGGTTCCCCACCGGACGCCGCCATGATGTCGCCCACCGGCGCGCGCATCAGGCAGGTGATGCCGGCGAGCGAGGCGAGAAACACCCATTTATCCCACATGTCCTGCAAGATCGTGGTGCTCAGGCGCGGCTCGAATTTGGCCTTGGACATCGAGCCGAGAATGCGTTCGACGCGTTCTGATCGCGCGCCGTCGCGTTCGCCGAAGGTCACGCTGTGCGACTGGTTGAGATGACGCACCGTGCCTTCGGCATCGAGCGTTGCCGCAATCACGCACTGGCCGCCTAGCACGCGCTGCGCACCGAAGCGCGCATCCAGCAGGTCCAGATGCCGCATGCCGTTGAGGACCGGGAGAATCGCAGTTTGTGGCCCCACCGCGGGGGCCATGTCCTCGATCACCTGCGGCAAGTGATAGGCCTTGCAGCTCAGCAGGATCAGGTCATACGTCCCGCGCAGGTCGCCGGCCTGCACCGTCGCCGGATTCGGCAGGCTGACATTGCCCAGGCTGCTGCGTATCACCAGCCCGTGCTCGGCCAGCTGGGCTGCGCGCTTCTCGCGCACCAGGAACGTCACGTCCTGCCCGCTCTCCAGCAGGCGCCCACCGAAATAGCCGCCGGTAGCGCCCGCGCCAATCACCAGTATCCGCATCGCTCGACTCCTCGCCAACAGGGGGGAGAGGGTACGCCATACCCACGCTCCCGCCCCTTCCACCTTGGTCTGAGGGCCAGAACAGCAAAATTCTTCGTAACTAATTGCAACTCATTCTCATTGCCAATAACATTTAGGAAATGTTTGCCGGCGGGTTCTTACTGGTGATGGACCACCCGATCAGGCAGCAAGGCTCCCAACCCCTGTTTCCCCGACTTATGCCGCCATCGACGCCCGCCGCCGCTACTCGTCGATCCACCCCGGTCCGCTTCGGCTGATCGCCCCCTCCATTCGACGAGCTACCCATGGCCCACATAAAGAGCCGCAAGCATCCCGTAACCCGCAACGCCCTGAGTGTTGCGACAGCCACTCTGATGACCGGCCTGGCGATGAGCCATCCTGCCCTGGCTGCGGACACGCCGGCGGATGTCGCCAACGCCACCACCAACACGACCACCTCGCCCACCGGCGCTGCCAACTCGCCCAAGAACCTGCCAGGCGTGTCGGTGGAAGCCTCGGCCGTCAGCGACTACAAGATCGACAACCTCTCCTCGTCCAAGTACACGCAGCCGATCCTCGATACCACCCAGACGGTGACCGTGATCAGCAAGGACCTGTTCCTGCAGCAGGGCGCCACCACGCTGACCGAGGCATTGCGCAACACCCCGGGCGTGGGCACGTTCTATGTCGGCGAGAACGGCACCACCTCCACCGGTGATGCGATCTATATGCGCGGCTTCGATACCTCGGGCAGCATTTTCGTCGACGGCGTGCGCGACCTGGGCACCATCTCGCGCGACATCTTCAACACCGAGTCGGTGGAAGTGATCAAGGGCCCGGCCAGCACCGACAACGGCCGCACCGCGCCCACCGGCGCCATCAACATGGTCAGCAAGCAGCCCGAGCTCGGTAACGGCGTGAGCGCGACCGTCGCTTATGGCAGCGCCGACCAGCGTCGCGCCACCGTCGACTGGAACCAGGTGGTCAGCACCACCTCGGCCTTCCGCCTCAACGTGATGGGCCAGGACTTTGGCGTGCCGGGTCGCGACAAAGTGGAGAACAACCGCTGGGGCGTCGCGCCGAGTTTCGCGTTCGGCCTGGGCACGGCCACCCGCGTGTACCTCGACTACATGCACATCAAGCAGAACAACGTGCCCGATGGCGGCGTGCCCACGATCGGCCTGCCCGGCTATTCCAGCCCGGATCCGAAGCGCCCGTTCCTCACCAACGCGCCGGAAGTGGATTCGTCCAACTTCTACGGCACCACGGCGGACCATGACCACGTCGAAGCCGACATGTTCACCGCGCGCATCGAGCACGACATCAACGACCAGATGGTGTTCCACAACACCTTCCGCTGGGGGCGCACCGCCGAGGACTATCTGCTGACTTCGTTCATGGGTACCGCAGCCAATCTGCTCACGCCCAATCCGAACGACCCGTCCACCTGGACCATTGCGCGCAGCAACCCGACGTTCAAGCATCAGTCCAACCGCATCATCACCGACCAGGCCAACCTCACCTGGAATTTCCAGACCAGCGCCATCACGCACAATCTCAGCACCGGCATCGAGCTGACGCAGGAAAAAGCCACCACCATCGGCATCGTCCCGCTCAATGGCACGACCTGGCCGGCCGCCAATCTGTACGACCCGAACTGGGACGTGAAGGGCCTGATCTACGGCCAGAACGGCGCTTACACGGATGGCCAGACCGACACCGCCTCCGCCTATGTGTTCGACACGCTGAAGTTCAACGAGCACTGGCAGGTGAACACCGGTGTGCGCATGGATCACTACAACACCGACTACTCCAGCATGGTGGCGTGCGGTGCGAAGAATGGCCCCACCTGCGGCACGCTACCCAAGGGCGCCGTCGTGCCGGGCCTGACCACCAGCGTTGGCGACAACCTGTGGAACTGGAAGCTCGGCGTGCTCTACAAGCCGATGCCCAACGGCTCGTTCTACGCCAACTATGCCGTGTCGGCCGAGCCGCCCGGCGGCAACACGCTGACCTTCAGCAGCTCCACCAACAGTCTGGACAATCCCAACCTCGAGCCCGAGCGTGCACGCACGTATGAAATCGGCACGAAGTGGGAACTGCTCGATGAAAGGATCCTGCTCACCGGTGCGCTCTACCAGACCACGGTAAGCAACGATCTCGTGCAGGATCCGGTCACCCTGCTCTACTACCAGATCGGCAAGAAGCGCGTGCAAGGCGTGGAACTGAGCGCGGTAGGCAAGATCACCGACAACTGGGCGGTGACCGCGGGCTTTACCACCATGAATGCCAGCGTGCTCAGCGGCTCTTCCGTGGCAGCCGATGGTTCGTCCGACCTGGCCTACACGCCGAAGAAGGCCTTCACCAGCTGGACCAGCTACCTGCTGCCATTCGGTCTCACCATCGGTGGCGGCGCGCGCTACAACGGCCAGATGCAGCGCGGTACCGACAGCGCGATCGGCACGCCGGCGTATACGGAAGCCTATTGGGTGTTCGACGCGATGGCCTCCTACCCGATCAACAAGCACTTCGACCTGCGCCTCAATCTGTACAACTTGTTCGACAAGGACTATGTCGCAGCGGTCAACAAGAGCGGTTACCGTTACACCCCAGGTACCCCGCGCTCGGCGATGCTGACGGCCAATATCCGGTTCTGATCAGGCACTGCTGATCGAGCGCAACGTGGCCGTCCCGATGGCAGTCGGGGAGGCCACGTCACTCTTTCGAGTCGAGGCACGCCATGCTCTTGCATATCCCGCAGATCCTGGACCAGGCGCAGGTACGCGCCATCCGGCACGCCCTCGATCAAGCGACCTGGACCGACGGGCGCGAGACCGTCGGTCCACAAGGCGCCCAGGTGAAACGCAACCTGCAGCTCCCGGATGCCTCGCCCGTACGCGCCGAACTGGCCCGCATCGTGCTCGATGCGCTGGCCCGACATCCGCTTTATCACGCCGCCACGCTGCCGCTGCGCACGCTGCCGCCGCGCTTCAATCGCTATGAAGGCGGCGGACAATACGGTTTCCATGTCGATGGTGCAGTGATGTCCGTGGCTGGCGGCCAACAGCTGCGCAGCGATATCTCCTGCACGCTGTTCCTGGCCGAGCCGGAGGAATACGACGGCGGCGAACTGATCATCAGCGACACCTATGGCGAGCACGAAGTGAAACTGCCCGCCGGCGACATCATCATCTACCCCTCAAGCAGCCTGCACCGGGTGGCGCCCGTCACGCGCGGTGCGCGCATCGCCGCATTCTTCTGGGTGCAGAGCCTGATCCGCGACGACGGCAAGCGCCGCCTGTTGTTTGAGCTGGATGCGTCGATACAGACGCTCACCCGCAGCAACGCCGATCCGCAGGCGCTGCTGCAGCTGACCGGCGTGTATCACAACCTGCTCAGGCAATGGTCCGAGACCTGAAAGGTCCGGACCATTCAAGCGACAGCGTTACCAGCAACCCACCGTGGATGGCAGGCGATTGTTTGCCTGATCCAACGACAAGGTGCCGCACATGGTGTCGCGAGTTTGCTGTGCACCCTTGGGCGCGGCCTGAACAAGAAACGTGGTGGACGTGAGATTGGCGGCCACCAAGGTATAGGTGTAGTTGTTTCCCGTCTGCGACGGCGCCGCACAATCGAGTGTGGGCGGTGAGTTGGGAACGGGGGTCGCCGCGGCACTCTGGTCGTAGCGCAGATTGGTCGTGTAGTACCGCTCCATGTAATTGGCGTACTCCGACAGGCAACCCTCGGCCGCAACCCGGTTCGTCTTGGTCACGGACTTGAGATACGACGGCCACGCGATCGCCGCCAGGATCGCAATGATGGCCACCACGATCATCAATTCGATCAAGGTAAAGCCCGCCTGGCGCAGGAGGCCGGCGCCTGACCTGCGAGCCCCCTTCACGCCGCCGTCCGCCATCAGGCATCGATTCATCGCTGTGTTCCTCATGGGTTGATCAGCTCCTGCCACGACACGCGGGTAAGGCTGCCGGACGAACCGGATGTCATCAGGCTGGAGGTCGTGCCGTTGTCGAAACTCTCTAGCATGTCGCCACCCACGAAAATCGGGTTATTGGGCAGTGACGTGAAGCCCACGCCAGCACTGGCCACTGACGTGCCGTTGGGCAGTTTGATCGTGCCCGCACCATTGCCCAGGAAGAACGGATTAGTGGGGCCGGCGCCGGTAAACGGATTGAGCGCCATCACCCAGCCGCTGCCCGACGGATTGCAGATATCCGTGACCACCGGAATGCGTGTGGTACCCAACAGCAGGTTGCCCTGGAACTGGTTGGGCGTGACCATGCGCTCACCCTGCGCGTTGTAACCCGTCACGTTGCCGCTGCTGTCGGTGGTGGGCTGCTCCAGATCCATATACCAGCCACCCTTGCCCACCAGATCGTTGGCAGCAGCGGTAGACACGGCACGCGCGCCGAGGGTCGGCGGCGTGGCGCTGGAATCGCCATCCACTTCGTAGATGATCGAACGTTGCTTCAGGTCGCTGCGCTTATACGGCAGCGCCGGAATGGCCGTGGGCGAGGTCTGTTGCACGACCTGCGCGATCACGCCATACCACGTCTGCACATTCTTGTTGGAGAGATCGCCCGAGCTCAGATATTCGCCGGTGCCGAAAAACAGCCACACGTTGCCTGTCGTGGGGTCGCGGCCCGCCAACATGCCGGCGGTAATGGGCTGGGCAACGCCGCCGCTGTCAGTCGCGGTAAACACCTTGCTGCCTGCGGTGCTCAGGTCCGCACTGATCGTGGTGACCTGGCTGGTTCCCGTGCCCGTGGTCGTGGTCGCCGTGAGCGGAAAGGACCATACCCGTCCCAACAAGTCACCGGCGTAGGCTTCCGTGCTGAGGCCATTGGCAGGGTTGTCCAGCCAGGCCACGGGAGCGGCCAGGCCATTGACGGTTGAGGAGTCAGTGGCGTGAACGCTCAGCGTGCCAGTGTCCAGCTGGAACTCCAGCAGCGATGCCGTGTTGTTGGCACTGTTGTAGCCATTGCCTATCAACACCTGCCAGTTGCCATCGGCCACTTGCGCGATCACCGGCTTGCCGGTCATCTGCCCGATAGCACCGTAGTTGGTCAGGCCGTCGCCGGCGGAACGCTCCCACAGCGGCGTGATGTTGGCGGGGTCGGTAACATCGATCGCATAGACGACCTCCGTCGGTCCGCGCCCCGAAGAGCCAACCAGGATGGTGTGCCAGGACGAACCATTGATCTTGGTCAACGACGGCAGGTACGCGTCGGCAATCGTCAACTCGCCGTCGTTGTAGTACTGGTGCGGAACACCGGCGGCGACGTTGCCATAGCTGGCGCTGGCCAGGTTTGCCAATCCGCCCGTGATCACTGCACCAGGCAGATAGGCAAAGACTTCGGAGCCGGTGCTGGCGTTGAACGCGTGCATCATGCCGTCGTTGGCGGCGACAAACACCAGCGGCGTGCGCTTGGACGCGGCGCTGGCAACGGCAGTGCCACTGCCATTGATGCTGCCGACGGCCCAGCTCTGGAAACTGTCCGTGCTGGTGCCCGTGGCGTTGATGCCCGTGAACGTCTGGTTCTGAAATTCGTTCGGGTTGGGCGCGCCGGAATACACCGGCTGAGAGTCCACGATATCGCCCAGCGGCGTGTCACGCGTGCGGTACGTGCCGGCTACTTCCAGTGTGTTGTCGCCACGCAGATAGTTGACCAGCGCCATTTGAGCGGTGGTTGCCGCTGTCCCGGTATTTCCACCGCTCAGTGCCGTCAGCTGGGCGCTGGAGAGCGCCGGCGGTGCGGAGGCCGTGTTGATGAACGGCACGAACTGCGAACCTGCCGCTGCCGTGGGGTTATAGGTGACGATATTGCGGCTGGGATACGTGGAGGTGGTGACCCCGCCCGTGGTGCTGACGGTAGCACTCTTCACCAGCATGTTCGCCGCGGACCACGTCGCCGACGTACTGATTGCGCCCGTCGACGAGTTGATCGTAAACGCCTGCAGGTCGCCCTTCCATTTGGCGGTGGTGTAGGTGGCCTGATAGGCCACCGTACCGGTAGTCAACTGGGTGGAGTTGGCCGACAGGCTGGCGCCCGAGCCTGTGCGCTGGGACGCGCGGTTCAGTGCATCGGTCAGGCCGCTGGTGAATGACTGCGGACTGGTGGCGGAATAAAAACCGCCATGGCCGTTGACCGCCGCGTGCGCCAGGTCGGCAATGTTGTAGATCGAGTTGGAAGCCGGCGTGGGCCAGCTGAAATTGCTGATGCTCGAATTGGGAACACCATTGGCCCAATTGAAGATGCCACTGATCGTCGCCGTCGACGGGCTGATGCCGACGGGCGTGAAACCCAACCCCATGGTAAAGGTGGTCATGTGCTGCCAGAAGGCGGGGTCAGCCGAATTGGTCGGCACCGAATTGGGCACACTCGTCTGCAGATCGGTGATCCAGTACTTCATGGCCACGTCGGCCAGCGTGTTGCTGTTGCCGTCCTTGTAAGGAGCCGCGGGCGTATACGTGTAGCTCAGGCCGTTGGGGCCAGTGCGTGTCGCGCTGGTGTTATCCACGTTGCCGGTGGTGCTGATATTGCTGGTGCTGTCGTTCCAGAAGCCGTCGGTGGTGAGGATGGTGTATGACTGGCGGCATGCGATCGTTGTGCTGGAACCCTGCGCGGAGGCAGGATCGGTGGACATCGTCGTCCATGGCTGCGAGGTCTGGTAATACTGACCTACCTGATCCAGCGCCTGGCGCAACGGCGTGCCGTTGCTCGCACTTTCTCCGGCAATCCAGTTCCAGAAATTGACCTTCTGGTCGGTGGATTTGCTGCCATCGCCAAAGGGCGCCACGTTGGCAATGTAATTGGTATCGCTATTGTAGTTGTCGGTGTAGGAATACTTGGACGACGGAAGCCCACTGCTGTTGTTGCCGTCGATCGAACCAAAGCCGACACGATAGTTTTTGTCGAGCGAGGAGAACGCGAGCATCAGGCCGCTTTTGGCCATCAGGATGCGCGTGTGATAGTAGGCGAACCAGTTGGCGATGTTCGTGCCCGCGGCGATACCCTTGGGCGCCGCCACGCCAGTGGTGTCGGTGGCAGGCACACAGTTCGTGTCGCCCGTCGCGCAAGTCGATGCAGCCACGAACTGGGTGGTATACGGCCCAGCGCCACCGTTGGAATCCGTCGAATACTGGAAATAGCTCAGGTAATAGTTGAACGTACAGAGCTGCGTGCTGCTGCTGTAGTTGAAGGATTTGCCGTCGTTATTGGCAGCGTTATAGGCGTTTTTGCACTTGGTATTGGAACTGAGCGTCTGGCTAAACGCCACCGTGTGCGTGCCCAGCCCCGAATAGCTGAGCGACCCGAAGTTGTTTTGACCTTCGCCGCGGATGTCCTTGTTCGAATAGTTGGTCAGGTTAGCGTTCGAGCTGCTTCCACTGAATCCGTCGATCGGCACGGCGGTGATATCGGTGTAGCTGGTGTAGCTGGAACCGTCGACCTTGACTGGAACGGTGTAGGTTACGGTGGGGTTGTAATAGACGCCGTTGTTGTTCGAGTCGATCAGCGCGGCGTTGTTGAACGCTGTCACACTGTCGGTACCATTGCCACTTGGCGTAGTGCCATTGGTCGTACCGCTGCAGGTCACGCCGTTCAAATAACAGGCATCGGGCATGTAATCCCACGCCATCGAGCCTGAGTCATCGAGCATCAGCACGATATTCGGCGGAATGGTGGGCTGCAGTGTCACTGGCTGCTGATCGATCGTCACCGTTGTGGTGGCGGCTTGCGCTGGCGTGTAGACGGCGCCAAGCAACCACACGGCCAGCGCCATGCCCAGCAAACGGCAGGCGCCCTGCTTGAAACGATGCGTCGGTCGTGTTGGCGTATTCATCGCGTTTCCATCGTGGAATGGAGTGTCTTGGCCAGAATGGCGAGGCAGGTGCTGCATGGACGGAGAAATCGACATGATCAGCCCTGTTTGACGATGGCTTGCAAGGTGACAACGGCACGGTCACCCACCACGGCGGGATTGCCGCTGCGCGCAGTGATGCGATAGAACACCACCGAACTGGAGCAACCCTGCGCGCCGTAATTGCGGCAATTGGCCGTCTGCCCACTACCCGTATTGCTGCTCTGGTCAACCCAGTTGCCCATGTTTTCCACCACGTATTCCGGCTGGCTCGCGGCCGTCGCGCTGGCGGTATAGGCGCCTGTTCCGGTGCCCGTGGCCACCGGATTGATATTGGCGGTGGTCAGCGTGGGATCGTTGAACGGATTGGGCAGGCAGGTCACGCCACCGGCCTGGCAGTTGTGCCAGATCAGTGTGGGTTGGGTGGGAATCAGCGCCGACGCCTCGCGTATTGCCGCTTCGGCGCTCTGGAACGCCACCTGGCGATCGTAAAGATTCGCCGCCATCCGCTGCTGCATGATGGTGCCGCGAACAGCCGCCAGGCCCACCAGGGTGATGAGTATCAACAGAATCATCGCCACCACCAGGGCAACACCGCGCTGGGACGATTTCATGGGTTCGCCGCGTGCGGCGCGATGTCGGAATGTGTTGGCCATCGTCATGTCACGGCACTCGATTGCGCAGTGTGGTGGTGCTGGTAAACGAACGCACCAGCGGCTTGCCGTCGACACCGGCAAGCTTGTTCGTACTTGCCAGCGTGAGCTGGACTTGCACGGCCGTTACCTGCGGCCAGTTGGTGACGCTGGCGGCCGTGCCAAATGCCGCATTGCCCAACGGCAAGTAGCTGATCTTCAGCGCGGTGACATTGCGCACCATTTCCTGGGCGGTAGCCGTGGTCCCGGTGGCGCTGGAAATGGCAGTCAGGCGATAAAGCGACGTCGTGCCAGCCGGGTTGTTGCCCAGATACCAGACCGACCCGCTGAGCAAGGCCATCCTGGCGTTGGCGAGGAAGGTGTACGCATTGGCGGTGCCGCAGCTGGTCGGATAGCCAAGGCCCAGCGAGCAATTGCCCGGAGGAATCGCCGAGCCGCTGTTGTGGGTCACCACCGTGCCACCGGCAGCATAAGAGTCGACCTGCATGATGGTGGAGTGGTCGAAATCGCAGACCATGATCAGACTGCCGGTCGTCAACAACGTGCTGGCGGCATTGATATTGATGTTGGCTGCACTGCTTGGCGTCACCGCCGAAACCACGACATCCAGGTTGGTGCTGCCAAGCGTGTGCACCGAGCTGGTAGCCGCCACCGGCGAAGTCGCGCCACTGGTGGGGAGCGTGCTCAATGCCGGGTCCTTGCTGGCATCGTCATACCCCAACAGGGTGTTGCTCCAGTCGGCGTACCACGGGATAGGCGCGTTGATCACGTTGGCGATGCGGCCGCTGCTTCCGTCACACCCCGTGTAACCGGCGCTGCGCACGTCGCGGGAAAGCAGCTCGAACGCGATGCGCGACGCATCCTGCACTTCGCCCAGCGCATCGTTCGTGCGGTAAGTCTGCTGACCCGCCAAAAACACGCTGGTCACGCCGCCGATGACAATCAGCCCCAACAACATGGCCACCATCAGCTCGATCAAGGTGAAGCCAGCGGCTCGCCTGCGCGTTCGAGTGCGGCGCATGGAATACTCACTCATAGCAGGGCCTGCGTGACAACTTGTTGGGTGGATGTGCCGCTAAGGCCGGCACGGCTGTCATCAAACTGGATGGTGACGGTGCAGTTGGCGGAATTCGTGCCGCTGGCGGGCGTGCAGGCAATCGTGCCAATGGTGTTGGCAGTGGCGCCGAGGTCGGCGCCAAGATGCGTGCACCACTGGTTGATCTGCACACTGGAGAGGCTCGAGCCGGCCGCAGGACAAGCATTGCCCTTCCAGGTGCCGTTGTAGCCGTTGGCCACCGCGGTATTGATGTCGGCACGCATCGAGTCGAGGATCGTATAGCTCTCGATGGTGGCCATGCTGCGCGCCATGGCGCTGTTGTTGGTGGACAGCGACTTGGCCTGCAGGGCCGCAATGCCGAGAAAACCGATGGAAAGGATCAGCACGGCCACCAGCACTTCGATCAGGCCGGCGCCCGACTGCGCCCTTGCGCGTGAAGGCATGCGCACCCGCTCAGATCGACTTGATGCAGCCGGCCGGCCGCACATACTCAGAATGAGATTGCTCATCACGGACATGTCCCCGTGTAAGACGTCACCGCCATGATCGAACCGGTCGACATCGTGATCTTCTGATGATTGTCGGCGCTCGTCGCCGTGGTGCAGATATCGGCTACCGTGCCGCCGTAGGGAGCGGTGGCACCCACTGCCTTGGCGAAGCCCGTACCGGAGAAGCGCAGGGCCGTCACGCTGCCGCTGAGCTGGATTGGCCACACGATGCCGGGCAGGCTGGCACGCACTTGCGTGGTGTTGGTCCCGCTGGTCAGCAGATAGATCGCGCCCACCTGCGTACCGCAGGCCGATCCCAAGGTGTCGGTGGTGTTGTTGGCGGCAGAATCGCTGCAGAACGCAATACTGCTGTTGCGCTTGACCGCCTCCATGCGCGCGACATTGACCGCCGCGATGATTTCATTGGTGGTGGTGGTGAGCCGGTTGGTCGCGATGATCCGGGTGAAGCTGGGCACGGCGATCGAGATCAAGATGACGGCCACGACCATGGTGATCACCAGCTCCACCAGGGTGAAGCCCTGCTCGCTGCGCACGGGCGCCCGCCTGCACGGCACAGGCCGTCGCTTGGCAAGCTTGCCAAATTCCAATCGATTCACGTTGCCCCCTACCCCTGGAACCATCAACGGTGCACTCCGTTGACGAATGGCCGGTACGAGAACACCCGACCCGCATGGGCGAACTGTACTCACGAGTTTTGAGGTAACCAGCCAGCAGCCGACGATTGGGGGCATCTTTCCGATAAACGGTCGGCAGCCGCCGCGCATTGGTGACGGCCGTCACTGCGCCATCGAGCAGCAGCCGACGGTTTCGCTAGGCATCGACAACCACTGAGCGGATAATTGGCGGTCCTTGCAACTGGCAGGCCCCTCTCCCTGATGTTTGTTCCCGGTCAACGTTGGATCTCCACCGCCGAGCCCGAGCTTGGCCTCGGCACTGTGCTGCGCGTCGAAGGGCGTGGTGTGCAGGTATTGTTCGCCAAGGCGGGGGTGCTGCGGCCTTACGCGGTCGACTCGGCGCCACTGGTGCGCGCGGAATTCCGCCCTGGCCAGCGCGTGGCCGGCAAGGGCCTGGCCTTTCTGGTTGAACGGGTGGAGATACGTGAAGACCTGCTGGTCTATCGCGGCGAAGGCCGTGAGCTGGAGGAAGGCCAGCTCGACGACGAACAAAGCGTCAGCCAGGCCGATGATCGCCTGATCGGTGGTCGTACCGACCCCGTAGCCCATTTTGAGCTGCGCCTGGAAGGCCTCAAGCGCCGTGCCGAGGCGCGCCGCTCGCCGGCATGGGGCCTGGCCGCCTCGCGCATCGGACTGGTGCCACATCAGTTGCGTGTGGCGGGCATTGCCTCCTCGCGCCGCCCTCCCCGCGTCTTGCTCGCCGATGAGGTCGGCCTGGGCAAGACGATCGAGGCGGGCATGATTATTGCCCGTCAGCTGGCCACGGGGCGCGCTGGCCGCGTGCTGATCCTGCTGCCCGACACGCTGGTCTACCAGTGGTTCGTGGAACTGCTGCGCCGCTTCAACCTCAGCTTCGCCATTTACGACGAAGAGCGTTGCGAGTCGCTGGAACAGGGCGGCGACACCGCCAATCCCTTCGAAGACGAGCAGCTCGTCATCGCCGACTTCAGTTTCCTGGAGCAATCGCCCAAGCGCGCCCAGCAGCTGCTGGAAGCCCGCTGGGACCTGCTGGTGGTGGACGAGGCCCATCACCTGGCCTGGTCGCCCGAAGCCGCCAGCCCGCGCTATACCTTGGTAGATCAGCTCGCCGCGGCCACGCCGGGCGTGATCCTGCTCACCGCGACGCCGGAACAACTGGGCCGCAGCGGCCATTTCGCCCGCTTGCGCCTGCTCGATCCGCAGCGCTATCACGATCTGGACGTCTATCTGTCCGAGTCGGACAAATTCCACAGCTTGTCGAAAGTGGCCGACCGCCTGCTCGACGGCAAGGCGCTCGACGAGCCGCAACTGGCCGCGCTGCGCGAGACCTTTGCGGGCGACGATGCCCTGCAGGCCCGCCTGGCCGATACGACCAAGCCGGAGCATGCACGCGAGATCCTCGCCGCGCTGATCGACCGCCACGGCACCGGCCGCGCCATGTTCCGCAATCGTCGCGCCAGCATCGGCGGTTTTCCCAAGCGCGCGCCGGTATGGCACCTGATCGACAAGGACACGCTGAGCGACGACGCGCGCCAGGCCTTGCTGGGCGAATTCCACGCCGACATCCAGCAACCCTCGCCAGTCATCGAGATCGACTACGGCAACGATCCGCGCATCGACGCGCTGGTCGCCCTGCTAGACGCGCATCCGCAGGACAAGTTCCTGCTGATCTGCCGCAGCCAGGCCAAGGTGCTCGCGCTGGAAGAAGCGCTGCGCACCAAGAGTGGCGTGGGCCTGGCCCGCTTCCATGAAGGCCTGGGCATCGTGCAGCGCGACCGCAATGCGGCGTACTTCGCACAACCCGACGGTGCGCGCCTGCTGCTGTGCTCGGAGATTGGTTCGGAGGGCCGCAACTTCCAGTTCGCTCATCGCCTGGTGCTGTGGGATCTGCCGCTGGATCCGGACCTGCTGGAACAGCGCATCGGCCGCCTCGATCGCATCGGACAGAAGCACGACATCAGCATCCATGTACTTGCTGTCGCCGACAGCGCGCAGCACGTGCTGGCCCGCTGGTATGACGAGGGCGTGGATGCGTTCCGTACCAGTCCCGCCGATGGCCGCGAGCTGCTGCGCCGTTTTGGCGACTCGCTCGCCCGTCTCGCCAGCGAGCACGCGCGCGGCGATGACAATCGCGACCAGGAACTCGAGGTGCTGCTGGCGGAAACACGCGGCGCACACGAGGAAATGGCGGAGCTGATCCGCGATGGCCGCGATCACCTGTTGGAACTCGCTGCCAGCCGCGACCTGCATGCCGATGAACTGGCGCAGGCATTTACTCGCGAAGACAACGACCCGAGCCGCGACGCCTTCATCCAGAGTCTGCTCGAGCGCTTCGGCATTCACGCCGAAGAACTGGGCGGCAAGGTCATGCTGCTCGATCCGCAATACCTCTCCACCGACGCCCTGCCCGGCTTCGCCGAAGGCCCGCAGGCGGTGACGTTCGCCCGTGAGGTGGCGCTCGCGCGCGAAGAACTGCCGCTGCTGCGGCTGGATCATCCGATGGTGTTGGGCGCACTCGACCTGACGCTATCCAACGAGCAAGGCAATGCGGCCTTCCTGGTGGACGATGCATTGCCGGTACGCAGCGCGTTGTTGCAGGCGGTATTCCTTATCGAATGCGTCGCCGACCGCAAGCTGGACGCCGAACGTTTCCTGCCGCCGCAGCCGATCGTGGTGACCATCGATACGCGCCTCATCGAGCGAGCGGATTTCCGCCCGAGCGACATCGGCCTGCGCAAGGCGGCGGACCGCAGCATCGAAGTGGCTCGCTACCGCAAGTTCCTCGCCAAACTGGTGCCGCCGATGCTGGAGAAGGCGGACGCCATCGCGGCCGAGCGTGCCAAGGCGAATGTGGATGAAGCCGTGGCCTTGGCCACCGACACGCTGGATGCCGAACTCTCGCGCCTGCTCGCGTTGCGTGCCGTGAATCCCGCCATCAGCGAGGCTGAAATCGCCGCCGTTGCGGATGAGCGCACCGCCTTGCTGCAGGCGCTGCCGGGGGCGCGTCTTCGACTCGACGCGGTGCGCTTTGTGGTGAGTCCGGACTTCCTCGCCCTGCGCTAACGCGGGGCGAGGAACATCGCATCGCGGCATTTCTGCCGCCCTGCAGCGCCTGCTGCAGGCGGCATCACCTACGCACGCTTCTAACCCAACGCAAAAGCCACGGCCGCTGCGGCGTGCAGCTCAGCCGTATTGAACAACGGCAGCAGGACATCGTCCTGCCGCAGCAGCAAGCCAATCTCGGTGCATCCAAGAATGACGCCTTGCGCACCGTTGATGGCCGCCTCCTCGATGATGGATCGATAGATCTCCCGCGACGCCTCGTTGATCACGCCGGCGCATAGCTCGTCGTAGATGATGCGATGGACGTCCGCACGCTGCGACTTGGACGGCACCACGCAATGCAGATTGAATCGCTCCTGCAGGCGGACGCGGTAGAAGCTCTCCGACATGGTGAACTCGGTGCCCAGCAGCAGAACCGAATGCAGACCCTGGGCGGCGATCGCCGCGCCGGCGGGATCGGCGATATGGATGAATGGCAAGCGGGTCGCACTAGTGATGGCATCCGCCATCTTGTGCATGGTGTTGGTCGCCAGCACGATGCATTCGGCGCCGCCCGCTTCGAGCCGACGCGCTGATGCGGCCAGCGCTGCGCCGGCGGCATCCCAGTCGCCTTCGCGTTGCCAGGTGGCAATCTCCTGGAAATTCAGGCTGTCGAGCAGCAGCCTGGCGGAATACAGCGGCCCGCATCGATCGCGGATGCCGCGATTGATCCACTGGTAGTAAAGCAGGCTGGATTCCCAGCTCATGCCGCCAATCAGTCCGATGGTGCGCACGTGAAGACTCCTGCTGCGCGGGCCCTCGCCCGCCGAGCACGAGTCTAGCTTTGCGCCACCAGCTGCATGCGTCCTTGCACCTGGAACAACCGGTAAGCGATTGCCAGCAGCGCGACCCAGGCCGCTCCGATATAGAGCGCGATGCGCGTATCCGGGCTGACGCCCAGCATCACCACCACAAAACCCAGGAACGCCACGCAGACGATGCCGCTCAGCGGCCACCAGCGCAGCCGGAACGCTGCCGGCGCCTCACCCCGCGCGCGCAACTGACGACGGAAGCTGTAGTGCGCCAGCAGCACCATCGTCCACGTCCACACGGTGTTGAACGAGAGGATCGACATCATCATGCCGAACACTTTGGCCGGCAGCAGATAGTTCAGCAGCACGGCAAGCAACAGCACCGCAAGCGTCACCAGGATCGCGCGCACCGGCACGCCCTGCTCGTTCACTTCGCTCAGCGCCGCCGGCGCCTGCCCCTTGCAGGCCAGGCTGTACAGCATGCGGCTGCCACTGAAGGTGGTGCAATTGAAGCCGGACAGCGCCGCGGTGATCACCACGAAATTGATCAGACCGGCCGCCTGCGGAATGCCGAGCTTGGCAAAGGTGGTGACAAACGGACTGCCGTGTTCGCCAAGACCCGTCCACGGATAGATGGCCATGATCACGAACAGCGCACCCACGTAGAAAATCAGGATGCGCCACAGCACCGAATTCACCGCGCGTGGAATCGTGCGCTCGGGCTGTGCCGCTTCGCCAGCGGCGATACCTACGGTTTCCACACCGCCAAACGAGAACACCACCACCGGCAGCGCCAGCACCATGCCGAGCAAGCCGTGCGGAAACCAGCCGCCGTTCGACCACAGGTTCGACAAGCCGGTGGGCCGTCCGCCATTGCCCCAGCCAACAAAGATGATGCTCAGCCCGCCCACGATCATCGCCAGCACCGTGATCACCTTCACCAGGGTGAACCAGAACTCCATCTCGCCGTAAATCTTCACGGTGAGCAGGTTCAGTCCGCCGATCATCACCACGCTGCCCAGCACCCAGATCCAGCGTGGCCAATCGGGAAACCACTCGTGCATGTACGCGCCCACGGCCGTGGCTTCGGCCATGCCGACGCCGACCATCAGCAGCCAGTAATTCCAGCCGGTGACGAAACCGGCGAAGGGGCCGAGATAACGCTGCGCATACACGCTGAAGGAACCGGCGACCGGATCGCGCACGGTCATCTCGCCCAGCGCGCGCATGATGATGTAGATCATCACGCCGCCGAACAGGTAGGCAAACAACACCGAAGGGCCGGCCAGTTTGATCGCATCGGCGGAGCCGAGGAACAGGCCTGCGCCGATGGCCATGCCGAGCGCCATGAAGGTGATGTGGCGCGGCGTCAGTCGACGCTGGAGATGCTGTGTCATGGAAACTGCCGGAAGACTGCGAGTGCTGCGATCAGCGCCAGAGTTTGCGCTGCGGCTTGATGGGGAGCTTGCCCCGCCAGTACTGGATCAATACAAAACCACCGAGCATGCCGCCCAGGTGCGCAAAATGCGCGATGCCTGCCTGCGTGCCGGTCACGCCCATGTAGAGCTCGGCCAGTCCGTAAAGTGTCACGAACAGCCAGGCGGAAATCGGGATCGGCAGGAAGATCAGGATCATCTTCTCGTGCGGGAACAACATGCCGAACGCCAGCAGGATGCCGAAGATCGCACCCGACGCGCCCAGGGTCGGATAGAAGCCGCCGGTAAACCAGTTCACCACCACCAGCTGCGCCAGCGCGGCGACCACCAGGCAGACGAAGTAATAGACGACGAAGTTGCGCGCACCAAACACGCGCTCGATCTGCCCGCCAAACATGAAGAGCGCCAGCATGTTCGAGAACAGGTGCGTCAGGCTGCCATGCATGAAGGCATAAGTGATCAGCTGCCACGGACGGAAACCTACCGAGACCAGGCCCTGCGCCCCCTGGGCGACCTGGTCCGGGCCCCACGGCCACAGCGCGAAGTAGGTCAGCAGCGTTTCGCCCATGATCTGCTGCAGGAGATACACCGCCACATTGGCGATCAGCAGGTTGCGAGTGACGGGAGGAAGGTCAAACGGCATATCGGGGCGAATCCGCGGGGCAATATTCCCAAGCGTACTGGTAGAGGCCGTGCATCGCCACGGCCAATGGCCATAAAGGGAGCCTCGGAAAACCGCGTACTTGCTCGCCATCCCTGCCAACGCAGGGATCCTGCGCCTTCGCTTCAGGTCCTGAGAGTCACCGGACTCCCGCTTTTGCGGGAATGACGGGGCATTGGGGGTGCCATCAAGGAAGGGAGCACGACGTGATCAAGAACTTCTCCCGACAACAGCAGGACGGCCCAGCTCAGCCGATGAACGCGGCCGGCTGCAGGATCTCGATCCAGTAGTCGTCGGGATCGCGAATAAATGCGATGTGCTTCATGCGTCCATCGCTCAGGCGCTTCTGGAACGTCACGCCCAAGGCCTCGAAGCGGGCGCAGGCTTCTTGCACGTTCGGCACGGAGACGCACAGGTGGCCAAAACCGCGCGGCTCGGCGTTGCCGTGGTGGTAGTGAAACGCCTCGTCGTGCTCGGTGCCGTGGTTGTGGGTCAGCTCCAGCACACCCGGCTGGCCGAGCACCCAGCGCAGGCGGGCGGCATCGTCCTCGGGGATGACCGAGCGATCCGGCGCCAGCACCAGGTACACGATGGTGAAGGCCGCCTCGGCAAAGTCCTGGCGGTGCACCGGCGTGAAGCCCAGTACGCGCGTGTAGAAGTCCAGCGAACGACTCAGATCCTTCACGCGGATCATGGTGTGGTTGAACACGTAGCCGTGGGTGGCGGCCTCGGGCGCATGGACGCCCGGCATGGCAAGCAAGGGGGATAGCGACATCGGGGTTCTTCCGGGGGAAAGCGAATGCTCAACATGGGGTTCAAGCGCAGCCAGGCAAGACTTCGGTCGCCATAACAAACCTCGCCATACAATGTCGCCATGAGCACGCCGCCGCGCCATGTACTGCTTGCCGGTGCCACCGGACTGACCGGGCATAAGCTGCTCGAGCTGTTGCTTGCGGATGACTCGGTGGAGCACGTCTACGCCCCCACGCGTCGGCCATTGGCGCCTCATCCGAAACTCGAGAACCCGGTGGGCATGGTCAGCCACCTGATCGCGCAGTTGCACGGACAAGCCGACACGGTGTTCTGTTGCCTGGGCACCACCATCGGCCAGGCCGGATCCCGCGAGGCGTTCCGCATGGTCGATTACGACCTCCCGCTATCGCTCGCCAAGCATGCGCATGCGCTTGGCGCCAGCCACTATCTGGTGATCAGCGCGCTGGGCGCGGATCCGACCTCGCGCTTGTTCTACAACCGCACCAAGGGCGAGTTGGAAGTAGCCTTGCAGAAACAGGAATGGCCGCGACTCACCATCGTGCGTCCATCGCTGCTGCTGGGTTCGCGCCATAAGCCACGCATGGGCGAAGTATTCGCCGCGCCCTTCTCGCGCGTACTGCCAGGACGCTGGCGCGGCATCTCGGCCGGCACGGTGGCCACCGCCATGTGGCGGCTGGCCAAGGCACCGGGTGGCGGCCTGCGCATCGTGGCGTCCGACGAACTGCAGCAACTAGGCGGCTGAAACTTGTATTGCCCGCAGCGGGAAACGTCGCATAAAAAAAGGCCGCCCATGAGGCGGCCTTTGACTGACGGTGACGTCCAAATTAGCTGCGAGCCAGCGCACCCGGGCGCTTGGCGCCAGCGAAACGCTGCGCCCAGTAAGACTGGTCCAGGCTGTCCACGCGCACGGTCTTGCCGCGCGAGGGCGAATGGATGAACTGGCCGTTGGCGATATAGATGCCCACATGCGACACGCGGCCCTGGCCACGCTTGCCGGCGGTGCGGAAGAACACCAGGTCGCCCGGCTTCATGTCGCCGCGATTGACGTTGAGGCCAGCCACGAACTGCGAAGCGGAGTTGGTCGGCAGCTCGAGGCCGACGGCATGGGCGAACACGTAGCGGACGAAGCCGCTGCAATCAAAGCCGGTGGACGGATCATGACCGCCGCGCACGTAACGGATGTCACGCAGCTGCATGGCCATGCCGATCAGGGTCTTGCGCAGGTCGGAGGTGTCGTTGGCCAGCGCGGCGACAGCGTTGACGCCGCTGTCCGGCATGCCGTCGCCATCGGCGTCGTCGTCATCGCCCAGGGCACCGGTGGTGCCGGCCGAGGCCTTGGCAGCGGCTTGGGCGGGAGCGGCGGACTGGGCAAGCATGGCTGCCGGCGAGAACAACGACAGCTGGCCCATCAGATTCGGTGTCACGGTAGCCGACGTCGGCGTGGAAGCCGGAGTGGCGGTCAGCGGTTCAGCAAAAAGCGGAAGGGAAGTAAGCAGTGCACCAGCAAGCGCAGCAGCGGCGAAAATTCGCTTTGTTCGCATGTGGGACACATCCCTTTGCAGTTCGTGGAAATCGCCGTCGTCAGGTCAACGGGCCGTGATCGAGGCGTGAACTTAGCAAAGGGATCTAGATCGTTTGTTCGGATGGGGTTAACTGTACCCTGTCGTTTCGAAACCTGGCACGGCCTATGCTTGGGGTGTGCCGCGTGATAAGTGACTGATTTATCGGTGAAAGCTGTGTCAAATTGGTTACATATTGACCAATTAGTGAACCAAATGTTCAGTTCGGTACCGTATGTTTTGTGAGCTGTCTCACACCGAAAATCGCCGTACCGAGCCGGATTTCGGTCGCGCCCTCGGCAATGGCGAGCGCGAAGTCGCCGCTCATCCCCATGGAAAGTCGAGCCAAATCATGGCCCTGGTCCAATCCGGCCGCACGCAGCTGGCGTAACTGGCGGAAGCAGGCGCGAACGGCCGCGGCATCGTCCGACTGGACGGCCAACGTCATAAGACCTCGCACCTTCAGACGGTCATAGGCGCGCAGGGCGTCCAGCAAGCCGGGCAGCTGATCGGGCGGCAGGCCGTGCTTGCTGTCTTCCGGCGAGGTCTTCACCTCGATCAGCACGTCGACGACGCGATCCTCGATCTCCAGGCGCCTTTGCAGAGCGTCGGCCAGCTCCAGCCGATCCAGCGACTGCACTTCGCTGGCCAGGCGGGCTACATCCTTAGCCTTATTGGTTTGGAGATGGCCGATCACCACCCACTCGATGCGCTCGCCCGCCAGCGCTTCGGCCTTGCTGCGAATCTCCTGCACCTTGTTCTCGCCGAAGCGATGCAGGCCCAGCGCCAGGGCGGCACGCACCACCTCCGGGCCGAACGTCTTGCTCACCGGCAGGATCGACACTTCGCCGGGATCACGCCCCGCCGCACGGCACGCCGCGTCGACGCGCTCGCGCACGGACGCCCAGTTCTCGGCGAGATAGGAAAGCTCGTTGCTGGAATCAGACATCGCTGAAAACCCTGCCAGAGACCGCACGGGCTTGCGTCCGGCTGCTGCCGGCGTCCTGCGCAGTCGGTTGCGTCGCCCCGGCATCGCGCCGGGGCGACGATCACGTTCAGGCCTTGGCGCCCTGCGCGTAGTGATGAGCCACCACGTCGGCCACCACCATCGACACCTTCTTGCCGGTGGGGATGTGCAGGAATTCGTTCGGGCCGTGCGCATTGGAGTGCGGGCCAAGCACGCCAGTGATCAGGAATTGCGCCTTGGGGAATTTCTCGCCCAACATGCCCATGAAGGGAATGCTGCCGCCCTCGCCCATATAGGCCGCCGGTGCGCCGAAATACGTTTCCGAGGCCTTGGCCACCGCTTCTTCCAGCCACGCCGACAGCTGCGGCGCATTCCAGCCGCTGCCGTCTTTCTCGAGCTTGAAGCTGACCTTGGCGCCGTACGGCGGATCCTTTTCCAGCAGCTGCTTCACCAGCTGACCCGCTTTCGCACCGGACAATGTCGGCGGCACACGCAGGCTGAGCTTCACCGAGGTCTTGGGACGCAGCACGTTGCCTGCGCTTTCCAGCGGCGGCATGCCATCCACGCCGGTGACCGCCAGCTGCGGACGCCAGGTGCGGTTGAGCACCAGCTCGGTGAGGTCTTCGGTGACCGGGTGCATGCCGGCCACAAAGGGGAACTTGTCGTAGATTGCCGTGCCCAGCACTTCGGCCGATTTCTTGGCCTGGTCGATGCGCTGCTGCGGGATGTCGACGTACAGCTCCTTGGGCTTGATCGCGCCGGTTTGCGGATCTTCCAGTCGGCTCAGCAGCTCGCGCAGGATGCGGAAGCTGGAGGGCACCACGCCGGACGCATCGCCCGAATGCACGCCCTCTTCCAGCACCTGCACGGTCAGCTCGCCACCGGTCATGCCGCGCAGCGAGGTGGTCAGCCACAACTGGTCGTAGTTGCCGCAGCCCGAATCCAGGCACACCACCAGCGACGGGTTGCCGATGCGGTCGGCGAGGTGATCGACGTAGTACGGCAGGTCGTAGCTGCCCGACTCTTCGCAGGCTTCGATCAGCACCACGCAGCGCGCATGGGGCACGCCCTGCTCCTGCAGCGCCAGCAGTGCGGCGAGAGAACCGAAGATGGCGTAGCCGTCGTCGGCGCCGCCACGGCCGTAGAGCTTGTCGCCTTTCAACACGGGCGTCCACGGACCCAGGCCTTCGGCCCAGCCGGTCATTTCCGGCTGCTTGTCCAGATGGCCGTACAGCACGACGGTGTCATCGCCCGTGCCCGGCACTTCGATGTAGATGAGCGGCGTACGGCCTTCCAGGCGCACCACTTCGAGCGTGGCGCCCGGCAGCGCGGAGAGCTTGCTGCGCGCCCACGTCTCCATCAGCTTCACGGCCGCATCCATGTAGCCGTGCTCCACCCACTTGGGATCGAACATGGGCGACTTGTTCGGAATGCGGATGTACTCGACCAGCTGCGGCACGATCTCGTCATCCCACAGTCCGCTGATGTAACGGTTGAGGCGAGCGGTATCCATGGACGACTCCTACAGCGTGGGAAAAGGCCGTCATTGTATCAGCACGTGCGAGAGGGGCCTGGCGTATCGACAAGCGCCCACGCGTCGTGACGGGCGATACCAGGTCACCCATTCCGCCGCTGCCGACAGCCACCAGCGCGGCGGCTGGGCACAGTCCTCGGGCGGCCACGAGAGGGCCGCATCCACCAAGGGAGGAGTGACCATGATCAAGCAGATCGCAGCAGCACTGTTGGTTCTTGCGCTGGCATGGCCGGCATTCGCCGCCACGCCCGTCAATGTCAATACGGCCGATGCCGCCACGCTGTCCAACTCGCTGGACGGGATCGGCCCGTCGAAGGCCAAGGCCATCGTGGCCTACCGCGAAGAACACGGCCCCTTCAAGACAGTCGCCGACCTGTCCCATGTCAAAGGGGTGGGACCCGCCACGCTGGAGCGCAACCGCAGCGCCATCCTGTTGACCGGCTCCGGTTCCTCGCCGGCACCCGCCGCGAAACTCGCCGCAAAGCCCGCCGCAGCAGCCGTCCCAGCCAAGGCAGCGCCCAAGGCGGCCAAGGGCGGCGGGCAATAACCAAACTGTGTCAACCACTTAAGTACACCAATCGCATTCGGCCGGTATGGAAACCCCGGCCGGATGCGCCTACACTCGCCCGCCTTGCCATCGGCATTGGGCTGTCATGATTGTTCCGCGTTATCGCATCGCCGCGTCGAACATCGCCGGCGCGGGCCAGGGGTTGTTCCTATTAGAGGACGTGTCAGCCGGGCAGATCGTCACGGCCCCGGACGCGATCGACCGCACGTATCGCTACGACGAACTGACTGGCTCGCCCGAGCTTTCGGCCCAGCTGTACGCGAGTGCGCGCTGGTTCGAGGACCGCTATACGGTCTCTCCGGACTGGCCGGACGAGTGCTATCTCAATCACAGCTTCGAGCCCACCGGGCTGTGGCATCTGGGCTTCGTGTTCGCGGCGGGCGATTTGCCTGCCGGCACGGAGATCACCGTGGACTACCGGCACCTGTTGCCGCCGGGTGAGGAAGAGGCTTTCACGGACGCGGCCACCGGACAGCCTATTGTTGGCCTGTCATGGACCGAAAGCCTACGGATGAGCACTCACGCATTGGCGGCCCTGCTCGATGGCACCCGACTTGCTTGCTGAAGATCATGATCGACATACCTGTTATTGAAACGGCGCGCCTGCGCCTTACCGCCCTCGCCGAACGGCATTTCGACGACTACGCCGCGATGCTCGCCGACCCCGCCAGCACCCGCTGGATCGGCGACGGCCAGCCGCTGGACCGCACCAACGCCTGGCGTTCGCTCGCCATGCTGATCGGCCACTGGCATCTGCGCGGCTACGGCATGTGGGCGCTGGAGCTGAAGGACACCGGCGAATTCATCGGTCGTGCCGGCCTGATGCGCCCTGAAGGTTGGCCGGACCTGGAACTGGGCTGGATGCTCAAGCCGGACTTCCGCCACCATGGCTACGCCACCGAAGCAGGCAGCGCCATTCTGGATTTCGCCTGGCACGCCCTGGGCTCGCCGCGCGTCATCAGCCTGGTGAAGATCGGCAACGAAGCTTCCGACCGCGTGGCCGAACGGCTGGGCGGCGAGCACATCGACGATATGGATTTCTTTGGCGCCCACAACCACGTGTTCGCCTATTACCCGCCCTGCACCGAAAAGCGTCGCGCCTGGGCATGAGCCAGCTGCAGCGGCTGTCCATGGAAGGTCTCCATGGCGCGCCCTGCGCCAAGGGCACGGCAGTCATCACCCCGATTGCCTGCGGACCGGACGACGAGGCCTGGCAGTGGCAAATGACCCTGATCGGGATGGAGCAGGAGGTCGATTTTCCAGCACATGCTGACCTGCGCCGGCACTTCGTGCCGCTGGACGCCCCGGTGGACATCGCCTTCCCCGATGGCCGCACCCAGCACGTCACCCGCTTCCAGATCGCCCAGTTCGACCAGAGCAACGACCCGCAGGCCTGCCTGCCGACCGCGCCGACCCGCACGTTCAACCTCAAGCTGCGAGGCGAGGCCCAGGGCGAGCTGATGGCCCGGCCCTTGAATGGCGCCATGGTGCTGCTGGCGCCCAACGGCTGGCGCTGGTTTCTGCTGTTGCTGTCCGGCCGCGCCAAGGTGATCGCCGATCACCGCTCGCAATCGCTGGAAGCCAACGACATGATGTGGATCGACCCGATCCCCGGTCACCCGGTACGCATCGAAGGTGGCGGCGAAATCGTGCTGGCGCGATTGCCTGCCGCCTGATTCATTCCTGGGTACTAGAGGCCCGACCGCCGACCCAGGCCCAGCGAGCGTCCCACATCGGCCAGCGCGAACAGGCGCGCGATGCGCATCCAGCCCAAGGCCGCCACGATGAGCTGGCTGAGCAGGAAGCCCCACAGCAAGCCCGACGCACCGACCGACACGGTGTGTATGCGGGCCAGGCCCAAGGCAAGCGCCATGGCGAAACCGATGGCGGTCAGCAGCAGGTAGACCAATAGCGTCGACACCGGTCGACGCAGCAGCTGCAGGAGGCCGCGCAGCATGGCGATCGACGCCGAACGCAATCCGACGTCGGCGATGAACGAGGCGCGCGCGGATTCCACCCAGGCCTGCGCTAGCACAACCACGACACCTGCTGCCCACCAGGCCACGTGTTGCGCGGTATCGGCCTGCGATTGAAGCGTGGCGAAATCGCCGCGATCGTCGGCGCGGTCCAGGCCCATCTGCACGAGCAGGCCAGCGAGCGCATAGGGCAGCACCGACCAGAGCATCAGCCGGAGCATGCGGCCGTATTCGACCAGTCCACCCTGCAAAAGCTGGGCAAATCCCAGCGTGCGCCCCGCCCGGCCGCTGGCCACCACCATGCCATTTAGCCACGGCAGCCACAGCAACATGAGCAAGCCGCTGGCCAGCCCCGCGCCATGCAACGTGGCGTGCTCGCGCGACAAGGCCACGGCCACATCGCTGAACATCAGGCCGTCGAACTGGCGCGCCCACTCATGTGTATGCGTGGAGCGGTCGAGCAAGCTACCGAGTGCCTGCAGCAAAGGGAGCGCCGCCACCAAAGTGGCGATCAACGTCGCCAGCAGCCACAGCAGCAACAAGCGCCACTGCAATGCGGCAAGCGGCGCCAGCGCCACGGCGCCCATATCGACACGACGAGCACTCTTGTAGGCCATCACAGCGTCACCAGGCATGCGTACAGCGACTGCAACAGTGCCGCGAGATCAGCCGTCCAGCGGCGCGAGGCCGAGGCGTCGGCCTTCACTGTGCGACTGTCATTGAGCTTGTTCTCGTCGAGCAGGATCTTATGCTCGGGATCGAGCTCGGCGGAGATCACCGCTGCCTCGCCGGTGAACACAAAGCGCTTCCAGCGGCGATCGTCGTCCCATGGAACGTCGACATGCGAACCGCCCGCAAACGTCACGCGCAGCAACTGCGGTACGGCGGCACCTTCACGCACTACCGTCACCGTACTGCGCACTTGATACGGACCATCCTCGTGCTTGCCGGCGTTGGGATGCGACTTCTTCCAGGCATCGCGCTTCTTCTCGACCTCGTCGTCGCGATCATCGGCGGTGAGCTCGGTACGCTGGCCATCCTTCATCCAGCTGCCCGCCTCGGGCAGTACTTTCATGGTGTCGATCGATGTCACGCGATCGTCGATACGCGCCGTGCCGTAGACGTACTGATCGAAGATCTCGTTGACCGCACGCGCGTTGCCGGAGACATCGATCAAGGTGGCGCGCAAGTCTGCCGCGGAGGGATGACGGAAGTGCCAGCGCCGATAGTATTCGCGCATGGCGCGTGCCATCACGTCCTTGCCCAGGCGCTCCTCCAGATCGTGCATGGCGGTGGCGGTGCGCGAATACACCGTGCCGTAGCTCGAACTGGAGTAACGATCCCAGCTGTTCTGTCCCAGCGGATCGAACGGATGCTGCAGCCCCGCGTCGAGTCGCTCAAACGTGAAGACGTCCATCGATGGCGTGATGCCGGCGCGCCGCAACCATGAGCTCGGCGTCAGCACGCGCTGGTTGCGTTCGCGCAGCATGCGTTCGTCCCAGTACTCGTTGATGCCTTCGTCCAGCATCGGCTCTTCGAATTCATTGGAGGCGAGCAGGCCGTAGAAGTAACCGTGGCCGAATTCGTGGATGGTCACGAAGTCGATATTCCACTGGTCCATGGTGTCTTTGTCGATCGTCTTGTCGCCTTCGGCGGTGAAGAAGGTCGGGTACTCCATGCCACCGGCTTCTTCCGCATTGAATGGCGGCACCACCGCGGTAACCGTGCGATACGGGTATGGCCCCAACGTCTCGGAAAAATAACTCAGCGAATCCAGCGTGGCCTTGAGCACAGGTTGCGCGCTGGCCACGTACTCGGGCGGATAAATCACGCGCACCGCCACGTTCGGGCTGCCCGGGCCCTGCCAGCTGCCATCGAGCGTGCGGAAGCCCTTGGCGGCCACCCAGGCGAAATCGTGCACGTCGCCCTGCACAAAGTGATAGGTCGTCTTGCCATTTTGTTCGGAAGGTTCGTCCTTCTGCGCGCCCACCGCCCCCACGGTGTAATCGGAGGGCACAGTGAGGCGCACGTCGTAGCTGCCGAAGTCGGCGTAGAACTCGCTGTTGAAGTGGAACTCGTGCACGTTCCATTGCACTTGCGTCGCGCCACGCTCGCCTGGCAGTTCGAGCACGCCGATCTTGGGAAACCACTGCGCCACCAGGTTGAAGTTGCCCCACCAGCCGGTACGTTCGATCACGCGCGGCAATTGGCTGACGAAATCGATATCCAGCGTGAGCGTGCCGCCGGCCGGCACGGGCTCGGCAAGATCGATCGCGGCCACGGTCTGGTCCGTGGCGGGGCCATCATCGGGATGCACGAAACGCCACTTCAGTGCAGCATTGCCCTGCTGCACGGTCTTGAGGTCCATCCAGCCCCATTCGCCTTTCTTCGGCGCTGCCTCGCCGCGCGAATGGCCATGCGCGGTAAGCACGCTGCGCTCGGTGAAGAAGGTACTGCCTTCGTTCTGGAAGGCATTGAGATAGAGATGCAGGTAGATGCGATTGACCGGCTGGCTGCTGCGGTTGCGCCAGGTCAGTTGCTCGCTGCCGGTGATGCTGTGCCTGGCTGCGTCCAGTTCGGCATCGATGCGATAAGCGACCACGCGATCGGATAAGGTCGCCTCTTTGCCTGTGCGCACACCACCCCACGCATCGGGCGCGCTAGCCTCACGCGGCGCATCAGCTTGAGGCTTGGCGAGCGGGATCACCGCTGGCGCAATCGGCGTACCGGGCGCCGGAACCGGCGCGTCCTGTGCAGAGGCCAGCGACGACAACGCCAGGCAGACCAGCGCCAAACCATGGCGCAGCGCGTGTTCCATCCGTGTTCCCATGTAACCCTCCCCCGAAGGAACGCCCAGCCTGCGGCATTCGCGCATGGCGCTCCTATAGGCCAAAGGTCACGGCAACTCAATAGACGTCGCGTCGGTAACGCCCGGCCTCGCGCAGTTGTTCGACCATGGCCTCGCCCAAGGCTTCGCGCAACACCGTGTCTACGCCGGGCGCCATGCCTGCGAGGCTGCCACACACATAAATCGCGGCGCCCTGTTCCACCCACTGACGCAACAGATCGCTCGATTCACGCAGGCGGTCTTGCACGTACACGCGCGAGATGCCTTCGCGAGACCATGCAAGATCGAGCCGTTCGATCGAGCCTTGCTGCTGCCATCGCAAGATCTCGTCGCGATGGTAGAAGTCGCGGGCATACTCGCGCTCGCCGAACAGCAACCAGTTGCGGTGCCGTCCTGCCTCGATGCGCGTCTTGAGCAACGCCCGCAGACCTGCCAGCCCCGTGCCATTGCCGATAAGCACGAGCGGGCGGTCGTCGACAGGCGCGTGGAACCCCGGGTTGGCGCGAATGCGCAGTCCGATATCACCGCCCAGCTGCGCGTGTTGGGTGAGCCAGCCCGAGCCGATGCCGGGCGAGCCATCCTTGCGCTGCATGCGCCGAACGAGCAGATGCACCGTGCCGTCCGATGGCACCGACGCAATGGAATATTCGCGATGCGGCAGCGGCTGCAGCGCCGCCACCAGCTCAGCTGGGGTGGTAAGCGATGCTTCGCTGCCTTCCGGCCAGTGACTGGCTGCCAGCCATTCGCGCAACGATGCGTGGCGTCCTTCGTGTTCGACCGATGCATCGCCGTCGAGTCCGTGCGTTGCCAACCACTGCTCCACCTCGGCCGCCGCGTGTCGCGGACCGATCTCCACCAGATCGCCGGCCTGCCATGTCGCCTGCCCTGTGTGCGGACGCAGCGCCAGATGGAAACACGGGTCACCCTGGCTCGCTGGATTGAGCAGCACGCGCTCGACCAGTTGCCAGCGTTGATAGTCCGGCTGCTGCCAGTCCGGCAGTTCGGCGGCGCCGGAGAGCAGCGCGAGATGGTGCTGCCAATGACGCAACGCTGACGGGTCGCCATTGTCTACTTCCACCGGATCGAACAGCGGTCTGGCACGGCTCTGCTGCAGCCAGTGCTGCAGCGCGCGGCCAAATCCGCAGAAATCGTCGTAGTCACTGTCACCGAGCGCGAGCAGGCCGTATTGCAGCGCTGGCAATGCTTGCGGGCTACGCATGCACTGAGTGACAAAGCGGGCCGCGCTATCGGGTGCATCCCCTTCGCCCGTCGTGCTCACCACGAACAACACGCGTTCTTCCTGCGATAGCGCAGCCACATCCAGTTGCCCAAGCTCGGTCAGTCGCACGGATGCGCCAGCCTGCTGGAGACTTTGCGCCGTCTGCAGCGCCCACTGCTCCGCCGTGCCGGTCTGGCTGGCAAAGGCGATGAGGATGGAATCACTCTGCGATGCGTTGACGGACGACACGCGTTCCGTCTGCCGTTGCGCGGCGCGCCGCCGATAGACCGCCAGCCAGGCGGTGAATCCTGCCCATGCCAGCAGTACGGCGAACGCACTGAGCCAACGCGTTGCACCTGGGTCGTGCCATTCCCATTCGCGCCGATGCAAGCCCATGAGCCCGATGACCAGGAGCGCCAGCAACGTGCAAAGGAGCACATTGCCCCAGGCGGGACGAGTCGACATGGCGGAAGGCGTGTTCATGAGGCCAGCGCAGCCTGGAACGCGGGCGACAGGTGTTCTTCCATGCCATGTGCGCCATGCACGATAAACATCACGGCGAGACCGCGCTCGGTGGCATACGTCAGCCCTTGTTCCGGCCCCAGTACCGTCATCAGCGTCCCGAGGGGATCCGCTTGCATCGCATCGTTGGCCAGCACGCTGACCGAGGCGACGGCGTGCGGCACGGGCCAACCGGTGCGCGGATCCACGTGATGCGAATAAGTCACGCCATCGGCCGTGAATTGGCGGCGATAGTCGCCCGATGTGGCGATGGCCCTGCCCGTGAGGCAGACCACCTGGCTGAGCTGGTCGGCATGCTGCACGGCGCCGGCGGCAGCGCCGGGACGTTCGATGCCGATGCGCCACGGCGATCCATCCGGTTTCCTGCCCTTGCCTTTCAATTCGCCGCCGACTTCGACCAGCCACGCGTCGATGCCGGCAGCGTCGAGACTGCGGCCGACCAGGTCGACGCTGTAGCCCTTGGCCACCGACGAAAGATCGAGATAGACGCCGCCGGGTTGATAGAGGCTATGGGTAGCGGCGTCCAGCTTGATCCGCCACCAGCCGATGCGTTCGCGCGCCGCGTCGATCGCCTCGCGCGACGGCGGTGCTTGCCGTGCGGCGTCGGGGCCGAAGCCCCAAAGATTCACCAGCGGTCCGACCGTGGGGTCGTACGCACCATCGCTAATACGTGCGAGCTCGAGCGCATGCTGCGCTACTTCGTAGCACTCGGCCGGCAACACATGCCAGGTGCCCGCCGGCGCCGCGTTGAAACGCGACAGCGGCGAGCTGGGCTTGTAGGTGCTCATCTGCCCATCGACCAGATCGAGCACGGCCTGGATGGTCTTGCTCCGCGATGCCAGCGACAACTGTGCCGGCATCACCGCGCGCACCGACCAGAACGTGCCCATGGTCTCGCCTTGCACGGATTGCACCACCAGTTCGCTCACCGATGCACCCATGGCTTCGATTCAGCACTCACGCCTTGCATTACTGCGGCAGCACTTCCAGCGTGGCGGCATACGACAGGCGACGCAGCTTGGCCTGCTTGATGCTGGACTTGTTGTCCTGCGTGCTGGCGTTCACCCAATACATGCCGGCGTGCGGCCAGGTGACGCTGAACTTGCCATCCTTGTCGGTGGTGACATCGATTTCTTCCGGCGCGTTGCGATAGCGCGTCTCGCCGGCAATCGCCATCACCTTCAGGTTCGACGCAGGATTGCCGTCCAGCAGCAGCTGGAACGTGGCCGCTTCACCCGAGGCCAGGTCGGTGACGCGCGTCACCGGTACCAGCTCGAGCCCCTTGCCGCTGGGTTTGAGCGCGCCATCGCTGGGCTTGCCGTTGGTGACGAAGGTTTCCACGCGGTTGATCGACTCGGACACTTCGACGTTCTTCGCGTTGGCAGGTATCGCCTTGGCCAGCTCCGCCGCGTCGCCGCGCCAGCGCTTCTTCTGGCCATCCAGTTCATAGTTGGCGAACAGACCGCCATTCACCGCGGCGATCTTGTAGGTGCCCGGCTGGGTCAGGTGCACGTCGAACACGCTGCGGTACTGGCCGGTGAGCGCGTTCTCCGGTTTGGCCGTCTGGCCGTCCGGCGTGGTGATGACCACGCGGTCCAGCTGCACCGCCATATGATCGGGATAGAACAAGTCGTTGGAAACGGCGGCATCCACCGTCACCCACGGATCGTTGCCGGATACATTGGTGGCCGACGGCACCAGCCACATCTTGTGCGCCTGCGCGGTAAGCGGCAGCGCCAGAGCCATGGCCAGCGCGCCCCACTTCAACGAATGCTTGATCATGATGTTGTTCTCCTTCGATTAGGGGGCGAGATCGACTTTGACGGCACCCAGCTCGCTGCTGCCTTGCGCGGCGAGCTGCTGGGGCGCGGCGGCCGGCCAGGTGAACGGCACGCGCACCACTTCGCGGCCGCCGGTTTCGCGGGCGGCCTCGACCACGAGTTCGTACTTGCCCGGGGCCAGCTCGGCCAGGGGCGCCTTGCCTTGATGGAAGCTCAGCTTCTGGTCGCCGGCCGGACGCGTCGCGCCGGATACGCCGTCCACCGGCATCTGCAGGTCGCGACCGCCGCGACGCCACCACTGGCGCAGCTCCGGCAGCCACTTGGTGCCGGCGCCTTCCTTCGATTCCTTCTGCGCATACCACACGGCCAGCTGGGCGGCGACGGAATGGTCTTCGCGCTCCACCCACACGGCGGTGTAGGGACGGTGGTATTCCGCCACATTGAGCTGCGGAATCTGCACGGTGACGTTGAGGTCGGCCGCAACAGCCGGGGCGGCCAGCAGGATCGCGGGGATGGTCAGGGAGAGACGGCGCATGGTGTCCTCGGTTGGGCGCGAGCAGAAACGGGGGGAAAAGGGGAAACGCGTATGGATGCGCGGCGGCCGACCATCATCGTGATGCGCGTGCGCACAGCTTTCATGTCAGTGGATGAAGATCAGCGCGAGCAACAACGGCAGTACCAGGCCGAAGATCACCAACGGCCACGTGGCGCCACGCTGCGCCGCATGCATCTTCAGCAGCAACAGCCCGGTGACCGCGAAGATCACGCAGGCCAGCGCAAACACGTCGATGAACCAGCCCCAGGCAGGTCCGGCATGACGGCCTTTGTGCAGATCGTTGAGATAGGCGATGACGCCGCGCGAACTGCGTTCGCTCTCCACCTTGCCGGTTTCGCGATCGATGCTTACCCACGCGTCGCCACCCGGGCGCGGCATGGAAAGATAGATTTCATCGGATGACCAGTCGCCGGTGCGCCCGCTCACGTCGACATCGAGTGCGGTCGACACCCAGTCCGCCACCGCGGCCGGCAAGGGCGCGCCCTTGCGTTCGTCATCGCCGCTCACGGCCTTGAGCAAGGCGGTAGGCAGGACGGCACTGTGATGCACGGTGTTGGCCTGCGCCTCGATCTGCCCGGCGTGGTTGAGCGTGAAGCCGGTGATGGCAAACAGCAGCATGCCGACCAGACATAGCGCCGAGCTGATCCAGTGCCATTGATGGAGCTGCTTGAGCCAGAACGCGCGGCTCGATCCCATCCGGTTGTTGTGCGACCGCGCCGCTGATTCCATGCCTGCCTTTCAGAGCCTTTGGATCATCTCTTGGATCAGCGCCAAACCACATGATGGGCCATGCAACTGAGTCGCGCGCCCGCTGTCTCAACATCCACCAGGGCGCTAAGCTTCCCACCATTGGGGCTGCCCGCTCCTGATGCAGGGCTGGAATGTTGCCACAAATGAGAATCACTCGCAATTCAACAATAATGGGTCGCGGGCGTCCCCACCCACTGACCCACCGCCCCTGCTGGATAACCCCATGCGCATACTGATCGCCGAGGATGACCCCTCCATTGCCGCCGGTGTCAGCGCCGCGCTGCGCCAGGGCGGCCATGCGGTGGATAGCGTCACCGACGGCGCCAAGGCCGACGCAGCGCTGCGCGACACCCCGTACGACCTGCTTATCCTCGACCTGGGCCTGCCCCACCTGGACGGCGCCGACGTGCTGCAGCGCCTGCGCAAGCGCGGCACCGGCCTGCCTGTGCTGGTGATCACGGCCCGCGAAGGCCTGCGCGAGCGGGTACGCGTGCTCGACCTGGGTGCCGACGATTACCTGGTGAAGCCTTTTGCGCTGGCCGAGTTCGAGGCGCGCGTGCGCGCCCTGCTGCGCCGCTACACCTCGCAGGGCGCACCCGAACTCACCATCGGAAGACTGCGGCTGGATCTTCCCGGTCATCGCGCCTGGATCGACGACAAGGCGCTGGAACTTACGGCGCGCGAATTCGGCCTGCTCGAAGCGCTCGCTGCACGCCCCGATCGCGTGACCAGCCGCGCCCAGTTGGTGGAAGCCCTCTGCAGCTGGGACGAAGAACTCACCGACAACGGCCTGGACATCGCCATCTATCGCCTGCGCCGCAAGCTGGCCGACTCAGGCACGCAAGTGCGCACCATCCGCGGCCTGGGCTATCTGCTGGAAGAAGTGAAGGAAGGCAAGGACGCCAAGGCATGAACCGGCCGGCGGCCAAGCAGGACGACTCCTGGCTTTATCGGATCATCGAACCGGATGGCCGGCCCAGCCTGCGCCATCGCCTGCTGTCGTCGCTGCTGGTGCCGCTGATGATGTTGCTGGTGGTCGAGAGCCTGATCACCTACGGCGGTGCGCTGATCTACTCCAACCACGTGCACGACCGCGATCTGGGCGACGATGCGATGACGCTCGCGCAGATGCTCAGCCAGGAAGACCTGGGCGGACAGATCTCGCCGCAGGCGCGCTTTCTGCTCGAGTACGCGCCTGAAGGCCACAACTATTTCAACGTCAGCAGCCAGAAGCACGGCTTGCTGGCCGGTTCTGCGGAATTGCAGCCGGCGCCGTTGAGCGGCGCCAGCTCCGATGGCGAGCCAGCGCTTTACACCACCTCGCTGGTCACGACCACGCAGAAGTTTCGCGAGCTGCGTGCGGCGACGGTGCGCATACCCAATCTGCAGGATCCGACCGACCAGCTTACGGTCACCATGGCCGAGACCTTCCACGATCGTCACCAGCGCGCGCGTGAAATCCTGCTGCTGAGCATCCCGGCCCAGGCCCTGCTGATCGCCAGCGTGTTCTTCCTGGTGCTGTACGGCGTGCGCGTGGGCCTGCGCCTGCTTGATCCGCTCACAGCGCGGCTGGCCGCGCGCGAACACGACCTCGCGCCGATCGGCGATGCCGATGTGCCGGTGGAAATCCTTCCGCTCACGCGCACCATCGACGGCCTGTTCGCACGCCAGCGCGGCATGCTGGCCTTGCAGGAACGCTTCATCGCCGATGCCGCGCATCAGCTGAAGACGCCGCTTGCCGGCTTGCGCGTACACGTCGAACGCGCCCAGGTTGATCCGAGCAAGGAAACGGTCACCGATGCCTTGCAGCACATCCTGCGACTCACCCAGCGTGCCAGTCGCACGTCCAGCCAGCTGCTCGCGCTGACGCGCGCACAATCGCCCGACCTCAACGAAACCGCGCCCTGTGTGCTGCTGGATCTCGCGCAGGTGATTCCCGAACTGCTGGGTGTGCGCGTGCACGATGCCATCGCCGCGGGCGTGGATCTTGGCTACGAGGGACCGGCCGGACCGGTGTGGATCGACGCCGATCGCCTTTCGCTGCAGGAGATGCTCGACAACCTGATCGACAACAGCCTGCGTTACGCGGGCCGTGGCAGCATTCTCACGATAGGCGTATCGGTGCTCAGCGAAGGTCCATGCGTGAGCGTGGAAGACAACGGGCCTGGCGTGCCGCCTGCCTTCCTTGAGCGCCTGGGCGAACGTTTCTTCCGCGTGCCGGGCATGACGGAAGAAGGCACGGGCCTGGGCTTGGCCATCGTGCAGCGTATTGCCGAGCGCCATCGCGCCACCGTGCGCTTTCTCAATGGCGCGACCGGTGGCCTGCGCGTGGAGATCCTGTTCTCGCCCGCACGCACCTCCCGCTCCGTCAGCTGAGCCTGCGCCGCGCGCAAGCGCAGCACCCGCGTTTGAATCGCCCTTTCAGAGCAGTCTGATGTATTTGTGCGGGCGAAGTCGTGGAACATGCATGGCCTAAAGCAAGGACCGGGCGCGCCCGACCTCGGCAGGTCGAACGCCGCACGTCCTTGCCTGTGCAGACGCCACGTACCGCGGGAACGTGGGCACGATGCCAACCACGACTCCCTGCGATGGCCAAGACCAGACAGCGCTCCATTTGGCAACACAACACGTCGCTGTTTCGACGTGTCGCCGCTGAATTTGGCCGCGACGACAAATTGCTTGCCGCACTTCCTCGACTGGCGCTCTCCGACCCCGATCCATCAGTGCGGCGAGCCGCCCTATCGCGCTGCGCTGATCTTGCAGTAGCCCAGGAAGCTTCGTACACCGAAACCGATCCGGAGAATCGCGCGCATGCCCGCGCCCTTTATTTCTCCTTGATGGCGGGCACCCACGAGCAAGCTCCCGAATTCGCCACCCGCCTGCGGCTGGTCGAGGTGCAAACCGATCGGGCGCTGATTCTGCATGTGGCGATCTACAGCCCGGAACCAGACTTGCGCGAGCTCGCGCAACAACGGCTGGAGAGCGACCGCTTTGCGGGAACCAGAGAAGTGATCGCGGATCTGGGCTTGTCCGACCCCATCTTCAACAAGGTCCGCTCCCGCGTGGTGCTGCGTCGTGCGATTGTCACGGCGGCCTGCGAAATTGAACGCGCCCTGGCCGCCCATGACGCCAAGTCGGCGCTCACCTGGACCGACGCCATGGAACGCTTTGTCGGCGACCGGCCGGCGCGCTGGCCATTGCCGCATTACGTGGCGCGCGTGAGCAGACTGTTGCAGCAGGCATTGTTCAGCCCGCCAGTACCGACGATCACTCCACCGCCGCTGCAGGACACGTATTTTCCGCCGCTGAGATTCAATCTGGCACCCGGCGCCATCCACCCGACATGACTACACGTGGTCGCATGTTCAATCGCAAACGCCCGACACAAGTCGCACACACCCTCGCCACCAGCCTGATCGCTCACGGAACCCGCATCACGGGTGACGTCAACTTCGAGGGCAGCTTGTTCCTCGAGGGTGAGATCGATGGGCAAGTCATGGCGATCGAGCCAGGCGCCCTGCTGACGATCGGCGAGCAAGGCCTCGTGCAGGGAGATATACGCGTCCCGGCGGCGATCATCCATGGCAGCGTCTGCGGGGATGTATACGCGATGGAACGGCTCGAACTGGCAGCGACAGCTCGCGTTTCCGGCAACGTTTGCTATGGCTCGATCGTGGTGATCGCTGGCGCGCAGATCGATGGTCGGCTGCAGCATTGCGCTTCGCGCAGCGATGCCGGCACTGCGTTGCCTGCTGCGCCCGCCAACGCGATAGCGGTTGCCGTCCCGGAAATCACCGCCGGTTTCAGCGAAGCCGGCGAAGCAAGCTCGCCCCCCTCGCTCATCGCTCACGCGAGCGACTCATCCATGCATGGCACTGAGGCGACCGGGCTCAATTCCCTATCGGATAGGCGATCGCGCAAGCGCAACCGACACGATACGAGCAAGCACAACGCCTGATACGACTTGCCCCGCTCGAAGGCGGGGCAAGGCTTCAACGCTACACGACTTGCGATGGGCTCAGCCGACGCGAGGCTCGGACTTCAACGCCGTGACCAGCACTTCAACGCGGCGGTTCGCGGCAAGGCAGGCAATCAAGGCGCTGCGTTCGGTCAGGGCGCATGCCTCCACCGGATTGCGCTTGCCGCGACCTTCGGCCTGGATCAGGCGACTGTCCACGCCGTGCGAGATCAGATAGCCCTTCACCGTGTCGGCCCGCTTCTGCGAAAGCGCATCGTTGTAGGCATCGCTGCCCAGACGGTCGGTGTGACCGATCACGCGCACGCTTTGCACCTGGCCGGCATGCACGATGATGCCCTGGGCGAGCTGGTCAAGCTTGGCGCGACCTTCGGCCGACATAGCCGACAGTCCCGCCCGATCGAATGCGAACAGCGCATCCGAGCCTAGCGTGAACCGCTCGGTGTTGATGACGGGAGCCACGACGACCGGCGGGGGCGCCGGCGCTTTGGCCACCTGCTGGAAACGCGCACACTCCTCGGGCAGCCAGTAGAAACGTTGCGCCAGCTTGTCGGTGTCGAACAAAACCTTGAACTGGCAAGTCACCACGTGATCACTCTGCGCCGGTTCGCGGAAGTTGAAGACGTAGTTCCACTCGCGCACGCCCCATATACCCTCGCTGAAATGGGGGTAGCCAATCAGATCGCTGACCTGTTGCTTGTTCAGGCCCGCGTGCACGTGGACCAGGTTGTCGAGGTTGGGAAAGGTTCCGCCCTTGTGCAGCGGCGTGGTGTCGTCGATGTGCGGCCAATTGATGGAGTCGGCAGACTGACCATCCGCGTGGACGTTTCGACTCACATTGCCGCAGGCCGCCAGTGCGAATGCGGCCGCCAGCAAGAGTGGCGCGAGCTTGAAGAACTTGGTGTTGATGTGCATGTTTTTTTGCAAGCCTTTATGTCGATGAATACAAGAGCCACGAAGATCTCTCTGCCGCAACGGCAGAAGGATCTTCATGGCCGGTCCTTACCAGGCCATGCCCGCGCCCACACCCACGCCAAGACCGTCCTGCTGCGAGCCGGTCGCACTGGCCTTGAGGATGTAGCGACCACTTTCAGTGATCGTGGACAGGCCGACCGAAATCGCGTTCTGCCCGTGGTAATTGCCGATGCCCACGCCCACGACGCTTTGATTGGGCTGATAGGCCTGCGGAATATTGGCCGTTGCCAGCGCGGAAGCCGTACCGGCATAAGCACGCTTGCCCATCTGGTTGATCTGCTGGTCGGTGTAGTTCTTTGCCCAGTTCTGCGTATTGACCACCGCGTCATTGAGCTGTCCCACATTCACCGCATCCGTGGTCGCCGTCCCCGCCTGCACGTTGTGGATGCTGGCGCCGCCACCATTGGGATTAAGCGTGACCGCGTTGTAGTTGATGGAGCCATCGCTGTTGACGTCGTACTGCACGCCACCTGCCTGCGCTGCCTTCAACTGACTCACGTTCACCGCATCCGTGCCCTGCGAACCCGCAGCAACATTCGTGATCTGACGCTCGTTGCCCGACGAACCCATCGACACCGCGTTGGCTCGATCGGCGACAGAGGCATTGCCGATAGCGACGCTGTTGTTGGCGCTCGCTTGCGAGCCATTACCCAGCGCCAGGCTGTTGTCACCCGAGGCCGTTGCACCTGCACCGCCTGCGGCCGAGTTGTTGCCGGTGGGCGTCGGGGTCGGCGCCTTCTGGTCGGTGCTGGTCTGGAACATGCCGGCCTGCCCCGTGCTGATGTTGGTGATATCGCCGGCAATGTGGTTGACCGTGTTCTCGACGGTGGTCACGCGGCCATCGATCTTGTCGACTGCCTGGTTGGTCGCATACAGCTGCGAGCCATTAACTGCGTCGGTGCTGGTGGACGAGAGCGTGCCCGCCGCCACGTTGGTGATGGTGCGTTCCTGCCCCGTCGCGCCCACGCTCACCGTGCCGGTGGGATTGGCGCCGGCAAAGGTGTAGTTGTCACCGGCGATGGTGGCTCCTGACGTGCCCTTCACTGGCCCCGTCGTCGAGTTCGCACCCAGCGCGACACTGTTGTTGGTGCTTGCTGCAGCGCCATGGCCGATAGCCACACTGTCGGCACCCGTGCTCACTGCCTGGGGGCCGACTGCCACCGAATTGGAGCCCACCGCCTGCGAGTCGGCCAGCGACGAATTGGCATGGAAGTACTTGATGCCGCCGCCACCGTTGATGGTGTTGATCGTGCCGTTGAGCACGTCTACCGCCTGATTGGTGGCATACAGCTGCGAACCATTGACGGCATCCGTGCTGTCGCTGGAGAGCTGGCCCGCAGCCACGTTGGTGATCTGACGCTCATTGCCCTTGCTGCCCACGCTCACCACGCTGGTGGGGTTGGTACCGGCGAATTGGTAGGTCTGCCCAGCCACGGTGACGCTGGAGATCGGATTGCTCCTGGAGGTGACCGAGCCTGCACCCAGCGCCACGTCGTTGTCATTGTTGGCCTGGGCGTTGCTGCCCATGGCCGTGGACGATGCGCCGGTGGCCATGGCGCCCACGCCCGCAGCGATGGCATTGGCACCGGTGGCGCCATCGTTGTTGTAGTTGCCGCCCTGCGTCCCGCCGTCGTTGACGCTGTAGTAATGCGTCTTGGCGCCATTCACCGTGGTGGTGAGCTGGCTGACGTTCACCGCATCGGTCGGCGCCGTGCCGGCGGTGACGTTGGTGATCTTCGTGCCACCCGCATCGATGCCGTTGACGGTGACGCTGGGACCACCGGTGATCACTACACCGTTGGTGTCGATGGTGGTGTTGCCGGTGGTCACGCTGGTGAATTCCGGCTTGTCGGTCATCTCGATCTGCAGGACACCGTTCGCATCCACCTCAGTCCTGAGGTTGTCACCAACATAGGTGCCTGCCGTAGTGCCCTTGCCCTGGATCGACATGGTGTCGCCCAATTTCTTCTGTACCGTGCCGGTGTTGCCGGCAAAGCTCAGCGGCGTATCGGCCATGTCATCCAGCTGCGACTTGTTCACCGCATCGCTGGGCGCCACGCCGTCCGCGACATTGGTGATCTTGGTGCCGCCGGTCTTGCTCACCGGATCGTAAGTAGGACCGCCCAGCGTGACGCTGTCGTGCGCGCCGGTGTCGTAAATCACGGCATCGGCGGTGGCGCCCTTGAGCTGTGCCACGTTCACCGCATCGCTGTCGGCCGTACCGGCGGCCACGCCGGTGATCTGGCGGAACTTATTGCTGGCCGCATCACCCACGCTGACGCCACCGAGCGTGCTCGCGGTGGCATTGATCGCTGCCGTCTGCGCTGTGGTCGCCGTTACCGGCACATAACCAGCGATGCCTGCTGCCGTATTTGCCACTGACTTGCTGCCGATGGCCACACCATCGGCCACCAAAGCCTTGGCGCTATTGCCCAGCGCGATCGAACTGTCGGCGCTGGCGGTGGCGCCGTAGCCGCCGGCCAGCGTCCTGGCACCGGCCGCATTCGCCCCAAATCCCACGGCCGTGCTACCGAAACCCGTGGCGCTGGTGGTCGATCCCAAGGCAGTCGCCGTGTCGGAAAGCGCTTGAGCGTTCGCACCCACGCCGGTCGTCATCAGACCGATCGACACGGAACCATCACCCACCGCAACCGACGACGTGCCGGACGCACTCGCATTGGGACCGACGGCCACTGCCGAGTTGCCAGCCGCCCCGGCGCTCATGCCTGCGGCCAAGGCGTTCGTGCCGGTGGCGCCGTCGTTGTCGTAGTTGCCGCCCTGTACGGCGCCATCGTTGACGCTGAAATAGTGCGACTTGGCACCATTCACCGCAGTGGAAAGCTGGTTGACGTTCACTGCATCCGTGAGCGCCGTACCTGCGGCAACATTGCCGATCTTCTGTCCGCCGGCATTGATGCCGTTGGCGGTCATGCTGGGACCACCCGTGATCACCACACCGTTGGTATCGATGGTGGTGTTGCCCGTCGTGACGCTGGTGAACTCCGGCTTGTCGGTCATCTCGACCTGCAATACGCCGCTCGCGTCCACCTCGGTCCTGAGGTTGTCGCCGACGTAGGTGCCGGACGTGGTGCCCTTACCCTGGATCGACATGGTGTCGCCCAGTTTCTTCTGCACCGTGCCCGTGTTGCCAGCGAAGGTCAGCGGCGTATTGGCCAGATCGTCCAGCTGCGACTTGTTCACCGCATCGCTTGGGGCCACGCCGTTGGCGACATTGGTGATCTTGGTGCCGCCGGCCTTGGTGACCGGGTTATAGGCGGGACCGCCCAGCGTGATGCTGTCGTGCGCGCTGCTGTCGTAGAGCACGGCATCGGCGGTGGCGCCCTTGAGCTGGGCAACGTTCACTGCATCGCTGTCCGCCGTACCTGCGGCCACGCTGGTGATCTGGCGGAACTTGTTGGTCGCGGCATCGCCCACGCTCACCGCACCGAGCGTGCTCTTCGTCGCGTTGATAGCCGCGGCCTGCGCCGCCGTCGCCGTCGCTGGCACGTAGCCGGCAATGCCCGCTGCCGTGTTGGCGGCTGACTTGCTGCCGAGGGCGACGCCATCGGCGACCAAGGCCTTGGCACTATTGCCCAAGGCAGTCGAATTATCACCGCTGGCGCTGGTGCCATAGCCGGAAGCCAAGGCACGGGAACCGGCCGCATTCGCGCCGTAGCCCACGGCCGTACTGCCGAATCCGGTGGCACTGGTGGTTGATCCCAACGCGGTGGCGGTGTCGGCGATCGCCTGCGCGCCCGCGCCAACGCTGGTGGTCATCAGACCAGTGGAAACCGAACTGTCGCCCATGGCGATCGCGGAATTGCCGGAAGCGCTCGCGTCGGTGCCGACGGCCACGCCCGAGCTGCCGGCAGCGCTCGCGCCAACACCTGCCGCAAGAGCGTTTGCTCCCGTCGCACCGTCGCTGTTGTAGTTGCCGCCCTGCACACCGCTATCGTTGACGCTGTAATAGTTGGCCATCAGGGCCAGGCCAGCCTTGAGCCCGGAGCCCGTGGCCGACATGGCAGGTGCGGAGAGTCCGCCGACCAACAAGGCGCCTGCAATGGCAAGACTCAGCTTGGCCGATCCCGGCTTCTTGTGGCCCTTGGCCAACTCAGAAGCGACCACGAAGCACTGCTTCTGGGCATCCCAAACGACGTTATAGATTTTGTTCACGACAAGTCCTTTCCAGCGAACGAAGGCAGCAACGTAAAATCGCCGCCATGCTAGAAATCACTTGAACTTGAACAAATAAGGCGCGCTCTCAAATGCACTTCAGTCGATTTCTCTACCGAGAGAAAATGTCCGACTTTTCATTGCACTTGCTTGCGGTGTCAGCGAGTGACCACAAGCAGTCGGCCTGCGCGCTGTCGCTTAGATGAGTGCATGGATGAGAGGTAACTCGCTCGAGCCGACAAACGCCGCCCAAAAAAATACGGCGATGCATGAGCATCGCCGTTCGTCACACTTCCCCTGCATGGGAACTACTTGAGACAAACCACAGACAGACGCCGCGGGTTTTCACCCGCGGCGTCGTGTTGATTACATCGCCTTCTTGGCCTTGGTCAGCAGCTGATCGAGCAGCGCGATGGCCAGGTCGATTTCTTCGTGCGTGATGTCCAGCGACGGCGCGAAGGTGATCACGTTCTTGTACCAGCCACCCACGTCGAGCACGAGGCCGATCTTCTTGCCGTTGTGCTCCAGGTCGCCAGCGAGGCCGATGTCGACCATCTTGTCGAGCAGCGCCTTGTTCGGCGTGAAGCCGTCGTCGGTGCAGATCTCGGCGCGCATGGCCAGACCCAGGCCGTCCACGTCGCCGATTTCCTTGTGGCGCTTCTGCAGGTCGCGCAGGCCTTCGAGGAAGTGCGCACCCTTCTTCGGCACGCTGGTCTCGTAGTCCAGCTCGTAACCCATCTTGATCACTTCCAGACCCAGTGCGGTACCGAGCGGGTTGGAGTTGAACGTGGAATGCGTGGAGCCCGGCGGGAAGATGGTCGGGTTGATCAGCTCTTCGCGCGCCCACAGGCCCGACAGCGGGTTGAGGCCGTTGGTCAGCGCCTTGCCGAACACGATGATGTCCGGCGTCACGCCGAAGTGCTCGATCGACCACAGCTTGCCGGTGCGCCAGAAACCCATCTGGATTTCGTCGACCACCATCAGGATGCCGTACTGGTCGAGCACCTTCTTCAGATCCTTGAAGAAGTTCATCGGCGGCAGCACGTAACCGCCGGTGCCCTGGATCGGCTCGACGTAGAACGCGGCGTACTCAGCCTGATTGACCTTGGGATCCCACACGCCGTTGTATTCGGTTTCGAACAGGCGGGCGAACTGGCGCACGCAGGCATCGGAATATTCTTCCGGCGTCATGCCCTTGGGGCGACGGAACGGATACGGGAACGGCACGAACATCGCGCGCTCGCCGAAGTGACCGAAGCGGCGACGGTAGCGGTAGCTGGAGGTGATCGACGAAGCGCCGAGCGTGCGACCGTGGTAGCCGCCCTCGAAGGCGAACATCAGGCTCTTGCCGCCGGTGTAGTTGCGCACCAGCTTGAGCGAGTCTTCCACCGCCTGCGCACCGCCGACGTTGAAGTGCACGCGGCCCTTCAGGCCGAACTTCTGCTGCGCGTCGACGGCAATGGTCTTGGCCAGCTCGATGCGGGTCTGGTGCAGGTACTGCGAAGCCACCTGCGGCAGCACGTCGATCTGGTTCTTCAGCGTGTCGTTCAGGCGCTTGTTGCCGTAACCGAAGTTCACGGCCGAGTACCACATCTGCAGATCGAGGAAGCGCGTGCCGGCGGTGTCGATCATCCAGCTGCCTTCGCCATGGCGGAAGATCTTCGGCGGATCGACGTAATGCACGGTATCGCCAAAGGAGCTCCACTGGGCCTCATCGGCCAGCAGCTGGGCGTCGGGAATAACGACGCCAGCGGCGTTCTTGTCGTATGCGTTCATCAGGAAATCCGGAATAGATCAGAAAGGGGTGGAACGGGCGAGGCCCGTTCAGGGGATCGTGGCGGCCAGGGCGGGCTCGCCCGGCGTGTGTTCGGCCAGCAGGCTGCCGTCGAGCAGACGGGGCAGCAGCTCCAGCGCATCCTCGAAGCCGGTGATCGGCACATAGGGGATGCCGGCGGCGCGGCAATGCTCGATCAGGCGGTGCTTGGCGAACACGAAATCGACGCGGTCGGCTGCGCAGAAGTCCGAGGCGCCGTCGCCGATCAGCAGGGTCTTGGTGCCGGTCTTGGCGGCCTGGGCAGCCACGGCGCACTTGCAGGTGCCGCTGCGGCAACCGTCCGCCTGGAACGGCGAGGTCAGCTGCCACTGACGCGGCGGCGTGGCCGGAGCCAGGTGGTTGGCGGCCAGCGGCAGATCGTCCAGGCCGTAACGGCCAAGGATCTTGTGGATGGCGTAGTCGAGGCCGTCGCTCACCACCCGCAACGGGGTCGACAATTCGCGCGTCCTGGCCACGAAGGCCGGGAACGCGTGGTCGATCCACAGCGAGGAGAGATGCTTGTCCAGCGCTTCCTGGGTCATGTCCAGCAGACCCACCTGCCCGGTCATGCATTCGCGCGAGCCGATGCGGCCGGCACGCCAGTCCTGCTCCAGCGTTTCCCAGCCGGGACGGCCGAAACGGTCGAGCAGGGAGTCGATCACGTCCTCGACGGAAATGGTGCCGTCGAAATCGCAGAGGATGGTCCAGCCTGTCACTCGGTGAAGCTCCGCCAATGCAGTGTGATGACAAGACTAGAAAGACACCCCTTTCGGCCCCCTTTCTTGCCGAAAGTTGCTGCGTAAAAACGGGTATTCTGGTGTCGGCCGTCAATAAGCTAGTTGAAGGCTTGCTCCGGTATGCTAGGGAACTCCCTGTCGTGCCGTTGCTCAAATCTCAGGAACTTCGTGCTTCAGCGTCGAAACAACCCGGATCTGCCGAACATGGAAGCTGCGCCTCGCCGGGATCGCCGTCCATTGATCAGTGCCTTGCTGGCGTGTGGACTTGCGCTGGTGGCCGGCTGCTCGGTGGCCCCGTTGCCCGAACTCAAGCCGCCCCTCCCCGAGACCTGGCGCAATGCGCCGGCCGGCGTGGCGCCGCCCTCCGCCGACCTCAAGGGCTGGTGGACCGCGCTGGGTGACCCCGAGCTGGACGCCCTGATCGATCGCGCCCTGCAGAACAACCTGGACGTGGCCCAGGCCGCCGAGCGCCTGCGCGCCGCGCGCACCCTGAACCACCACGCCCACGATCCCTACCTGCCCAACCTGCACGGGCGCACCAACGACCTGATCGATCCGGACACCACGGCTTCGTATTTCGTGGTCGGCTTTGATGCCGTGTGGGAGCTTCCGCTGTTTGGCGCCTGGCAAAGCAGCAAGCGCGCGGCCCAAGGCCAGGAGAACGGCGCGGCGGCCGCCTTGCGCGGTGCGCAGGTGTCCCTGGTGGCCGAAGTCAGTCGGCGCTGGATCGAACTGCGCTCGGCCCAGGAGCAGGCCCGCCTGCTCACGGCCATCCGCGATGCCCAGCAGCAAAAGCTGCAGCTGGTGCAGGTGCGCGAACAACTGCGGCTGGTGGCGCCAGTCGAGGTCGCCAAGACCCAGGCTGAACTCGCCCGCGCCGAGGCCGCGCTGACCGAACCCCAGCAGGTCATCAACGCCTGCGTGCAGCAGCTCGCCCTGCTGCTGGGACAGCCCGAACCCGATCTGGCGTGGCTCACGCCCGGTCCACAACCGCGCCTGGGTGCCTGGCAGCTCACCACTGCACCGGCCGACATGCTGCGCGCACGTCCTGAAATCGCCAGCGCCGAAGCCGAAGTGCTGCGCGCCGCCGGCGAGCTGGGCATGAGCCGCGCGGACATCTATCCACATATCGGCCTGGGCGCGTCGCTGCAATGGTCGACCAATATTCTGTCCAACTATCGCGCGCACACCGGCGAAGCCATTTCCTCGTTCGGCCCGATCATCGATGTGCCCTTGTTCGACTGGGGGCAGCGCGTGGCCGCGGCACACGCCAAGGATCATGAGCTGAAGGCCGCCGTCTACGCCTATCGCCAGGCCGTGCTGCAAGGCGTGGCGGAAGCGGAAACGGCGATGGGCGACCTGGAGCAGTCGCGCACACGCGAGGACGCCACGCAGCGCGCCAGCGTGGCGCTGGACAGCAGCATCACCGCCCTGCGCAAGCGCGAGGAACTCAACCTGGGCAGCAAGCTCGACGTGCAGGAAGGCCTGATCGAAAACCAGCGTGCACAGCTTGAACTGGTCAGCGCCATCGCCGCGCGCGACCTCGCCTATGTCTCGCTTTACAAGGCCCTGGGTGGCGCAGCGATGCCCAACCCGCCGATGCCCAACCCGCCGCCTTCCGACGCACCCGTCGCAAAGGGCACGGACTGATGGTCGCGCTGGCACGTAAAACCCTGATCTACGAATGGCGCCGCTTTCTGCCGGCGATCCTCGCTGTCGGTTTCGCCGGCCTGCTGCAATTGCTGCAGGCCGCGCTGGTGCTCGGCATCTTCGGCAGCGCCAGCGTCTACATCACCGGTTCGTCGGCCGATTTGTGGGCCGGCTATCCGGGCACGCAGAGCGTGAACCTCGGCCGCTCGATTGATTCGGGCGTGGAAATGCGACTGCGCATGGATTCGGCCGTCACCGCGGTGGAACCGTTCCACTGGGTCGATGCCGACTGGCGTGGCCCCAGTGATACGGGCGGCGTGTCGGTATTCGTGTCCGGCATCAATGCACGTCCCGACGGCATGTTGTTCGCGCATGCGCTGCCGCCCGCCCTGCGCGCGCGCTTGAACGAACCGGATGCGGTGATCGTCGATCGCGCCGATCTGGACAGCCTCGGCGTGAAGGTAGGCGATAGCGCCGTCATCAACGGCCATCGCGTGCGTGTGGTCGGCGTGAGCAGCGGTCTGCGTGCGCTGGGTGGCGTGAACGTGGTGGCTTCGCTGGCCACGGCGGCCGAACTCGATACCGATCCATCCAATGCCAATCGCATGACGTATTTCGTGGCGAAGCTGCGCGACCCGGCTGCAGCCGACGATGTCGCGGCGCGCTTGCGCGGCAATGGTGCGTTCGGCAAGTACGACGTGTGGACCGCGCAGGATTTCGCACGTCGCTCACAGCTCTATTGGATGTTCGATACCGGCGCCGGCGCGGGGGTATTGTTCCTTGCCGGCATCGTGTTCCTGGTTGGCGCCGTGATCACCAGCCAGACCCTGGTCGCTGCGGTGATCGGTTCGGTGCGCGAATACGCCACGCTCAACGCACTGGGCGTCGGCGTCGGTGCACTGCGTCGTGTCGTGATGGAACAGGCCTTCTGGGTGGGCGCGCTGGGCCTGGTCGGCAGCACCGTGCTCGGCGCCATCGCACTGGCCATTGCGCGCAGCCGCAGCGTGCCGGTGGCGCTCGATCCGTGGACCACGCTGGCCTGCCTCGCGCTGGGCATGGGCCTGGCCATCGTCTCCGGTCTGGCCGCCATGCGCAGCTTGCGCCGCGCCGATCCCGCCACCTTGCTGAGGTAAGCATGAGCGCGCAGCCACAGGCCATGCCCACGGTGTCGTTGCAGGCACGCAACGTCACCAAATCGTTCTCGTCGGGACCGATCCACCACACCGTGCTGCACGACCTCACGCTGGACGTGCACGCCGGCGAACTCACCCTCATCTCCGGACCTTCCGGCTGCGGCAAGAGCACGCTGCTCGCCATCCTGAGCGGCCTGCAGGCAGCCGACAGCGGCCATGTGATGGCGCTGGGACAGGACCTGGGCGTGCTCGGCATGCGCGAGCTCGAGCGCTTCCGTCTGCTGCACACCGGTTTCGTGTTCCAGGGTTTCAATCTTTTTCCGGCGCTCAATGCGCTGGAACAGGTGGAATTGCCGCTGAGCTATCTCGGCTTGGCACCCGGCGAAGCGCGCCGTCGCGCGGTGGCATCGCTGGAAGAAGTGGGCATGGGCCCGCGCATGGAGCTGCGCCCTTCCGAACTCTCCGGCGGCGAAAAGCAGCGCGTCGCGATTGCACGCGCGCTCGCCAAGGAGCCGGGCCTGCTGTTTGCCGACGAGCCCACCAGCGCGCTCGATGCCGCGAACGGGCAGATCGTCATCGATATTCTTCACCGCATCGCGCGCACGCACGGCACCACCGTGTTGTGCGTCAGCCACGATCCTCGACTGGTTGGCCACGCAGACCGCGTGCTCGCCATGGAAGATGGCCGTATCCTTAGTGACCGTGTGCCCTCTGCGACATTGACGTCAGGGCACGAGGACCCTTCTGCATGACCTTGCGCCCGCTACATTCCCTGCTTGCCCTGGTGCTGGTGGCACCCGTGCTGGCTGCCTGCTCGCATGACGACAGCGGCAAGTCGACGTCGTCCACCGCACCCACTGCCACGTATGCGGCGGTGGCGCGCGGCCGTGTCGATATCGAAGGCGGCCTGCTCAAGCTCAGCATGCCGCGCGAAGGCGTGGTGGCCGACATCAAGGTTCGCGAAGGCGACCATGTGAAAAAGGGCCAGGTGTTGGCCGTGCTCGACACCAAGCCTGCGCAGCTTGCCGTGAGCGCGGCCGAAGCCGAACAGAAACAGGCGAGGGCCCAAGGCAGCTCGTTGGAAGCGCGCCTGAAGGCAGCACAGCAGCGCGCCACGCGCCTGCAGGCAGCGGCGGCAGCCGGTGCTGGCGATGGGCAGAGCGCCGATGACGCCAAGGACGCCGCCACCCAGCTGCAGGGCGAACTCGACAATGTGCGCGCCGCCGACGCCATGGCTGCGCAGAAACTGGAAGCGGCGCGCTATGAGCTGGCGCAGCGCAGCCTCGTTGCGCCCGTGGACGCACAGATTGTCGAGCGCGACATCCAGCCCGGCGCCACGGTATCGCCGCAAGGCGGCGCGGCCTTCGTGCTGCTGCCCGAAGGCGCGCGCATCGTGCGTGCCGAACTCAACGAATCGTTTGTGAGCGCCGTGCACGAAGGCATGCATGCCCAGGTCGTTGATGACAGCGGCAGCGGCGTGCCGACGCTGGGCGCGCATGTGCAGCGCATCGGCACCGTGTTCGGTCCCAGTGCGCTCGAGGAAGATCCCCTCATTCGCGCCAACACGCGAACCGTCGAATGCGTACTGGTGTTCGATGAAACGCCGCCGCCGTCGCTGCGCATCGGCCAGCGTGTGATCGTTCAGTTCGGCGACAACGCAGGCGCGCGCGCCAAACCTGGCGCGTGATCCGGATCGGCATGCTGCTGCGCCGTGTTGCCGCCAGTGCGCTGCTGTCCGGCTGCGCGTTGTGCTCGATCGCCAGCGCGGACGACGCGACCGAAGGTCCCAACATCATTCTCGGCGCGGGCGTGCAGCGCATGCCGGCCTGGCTCGGCTCCAGCGATCATCGCAACCAGGCCGTGCCTTATATCGATGCCGAGCTGCCCTGGCATATCACGCTGTCGACGCTCGATGGCCTCACTGTGGATTTCATCCATAGCGGCAAGTGGCGCGGCGGACTTTACGGCAACTACCTGTGGGGCCGCGACCGCGACGAACTCGGCCCCAGGCTGGGCGGCATCGTCGAGTCGCTATCGCCGCGCATCAACGGCGGCGGTTATCTGGAATACCAGGCCACCACGCAGTTCAGCCTGGGCGGCAATCTGGCGCACGACACGCAAGGCGCCGGCGCCTATCTCAACGTGTATGCGGACTACGACCTGCCCGTCATCGGTTATCTCAACCACAGCCTGGAGCTGCAATGGCAGGCGATGAACGGGCCGGCGATGCGTCGCTTCTTTGGCGTATCGCCCGATCAGGCCAGCAAGCTTGGCATATCGCCATGGTCACCGAATGCCGGCGGCCAGCAGATCTCGCTCGAATACGACGCGTATATGCCCACCAGCATGCACACTGGCTTTGCCGTGGCGATCAATTACACGCGCTTGCTGGGCGATGCATCCGGCAGCCCGCTGGTGCGCAGCTATGGCTCGGCCAATCAGCTCACCACCACGTTGGCCTTCGTCTACCGTTTCTAAGCCGGGAACAGGCGCTCCCCTTCAACGATCGTCGCGCGTCCAGATCTGGCCGTCGACTTCGTGCACCGGAAAACTGGCGATCGGTTCGTACGCGGGCGGACAGGTGACGGCACCCGTACGCACGTCGAAGCGCGCACCGTGACGCGGGCACTCCACTTCGAAACCGTGCACCTCGCCGCCGGCGAGGTCGCCGCCATCGTGGCTGCAGACGTCTTCGATGGCGTAGAGATCGCCGTCGATGTTGTAGACGGCGATGGCCGTGTCGCCATCCCACACCACCTTGAATTCGCCCGGCAACATCTCGCTGCGCGTGCCCACGAAGATCCAGTCGGCGAGATTCATGCGAACACCTCGCCCAACGGCTTGCTCATGCACACGAAATGCAGGTCGTCGCGGCGCGGCAGGCCGCAGCGTTCATCGCCATAGGGAAACGGCAGCGTTTCGCCGGTGAGCTGGTAGCCGCGGCGTTCGTACCAGGCGATCAGTTCGGCACGCTGCACGATCACCGTCATGCGCATGGCCGGCACCTGCCACGAGGCGTGCGCCACGCGCTCGGCTTCGGCCAGCAGGGCCCGGCCGATGCCGCCCATCTGCAGCTGGGGATTCACCGCAAACATGCCGAAGTACCCTGCCCCGCCCTGCCGTTCGATATGACAGCAGGCGAGCAGGACGCCATCGCGTTCGGCCAGCAAGATCTTGCTGCCTTCGCGACCGATCAGCTCGGACACGCTTTGCGCATCGGTGCGCTGCCCGTCCAGCAGGTGGCTTTCGGTGGTCCAGCCGCGCTGGCCGGATTCGCCGCGGTAAGCCGATTCGACGAGGGTCACCACGGCCGGCACGTCGGCGGCCGCAGCGGTGCGATAAAGGAGTTCAGACGCAGTCATCATCCCCACATGATACCGCTCGCTGTCGTCATCGCACCGCACAATGACCTTCGACACTGTCGGCTCCCTGACACCCCTGCCTAGCCTGTGGATTGGGGCCGAGCGCCCTGCGTATGACCACGACCGGATGCACGCCATGCATCCCACCAGGGAGAATCCATGAAGAACCGCATTGTGAAACCGCTCGCGCTGGCCGTGGGCCTGGCTCTGTGCACCGGCGCGCTGGCCGCCCCCGGCGGCTCCTTCGACGTGAAGGAGCTGGACACCAACAAGAGCGCCTGCAACGACTTCAACGGCTTCGTCAATGCGAAGTGGCTCGCCGCCAATCCGATTCCCGCCGACCGCACGCGCTGGGGTTCGTTCGATGCGCTGCGCGAAGACAGCCTCAACGTGCAGCACAGCATCGTCGACAAGGCCGCCAAGAATGTCGCCAGCGCGCAGCCTGGCTCGATCGAACAGAAGATCGGTTACTTCTACGCCTCGGGCATGGATGAAGCCGCCATCGAAAAGGCCGGCTACGACCCGATCAAGCCGGAGCTCGCGCGCATCGACGCGCTGAAGAACAGCAAGGACGTGGTCGCCTATATCACCGATAGCTACGCCCGCGGCAACCCGGTGACGTTCCGCTTCTTCGGCAACGCGGACTTCAAGGATTCCAGCCGCCAGATCGCCTATGCCAACCAGGGCGGCCTGGGCCTGCCGACGGCCGATTACTACAGCAAGCCGGACTTCGAAAAAATCCGCACCGCTTACGTGGCGCATATCGCGCGCACGCTGCAGCTGGTGGGCGTGAGCGAGGCCGAGGCACAGAAGCAGGCCAAGGCCGTGATGGCGTTCGAGACACGCCTCGCCGCCGCGTCGCTGGTGCCGACCGAACTGCGCCAGCCGGAAAACCGCTATCACTTCGTCAGCATCGCCGACGCCGACAAGGCGACCCCGCACTTCGAGTGGGCCGCGTTCTTCAAGGCCCAGGGCGCGGACGTAAAGGATGGCTTCTCGCTCTCGCAGCCGAAGTATTTCGCCGAGTTCGACAAGATGCTGGCCGACGTGCCCGCCAGCGACTGGCAGGCGTATCTGCGCTTCCATGCGATCGATGAGGCCGCGCCGTATCTCTCCACGCCGTTCCAGCAGGAAGACTTCGCCTTCAACGCGCAGACGCTCAACGGCCAGAAGGAAATGAAGTCACGCTGGAAGCGCACGCTCGACAGCGTGGAAGGCGGCATGGGCATGGCGCTGGGCCAGCTCTACGTGGCGCAGACCTTCTCGCCGGAATCCAAGGCGCGCGCCGAACAGCTGGTGGGCGATCTGCGTGCGGCCTACAAGAACCGCATCGAAAACCTGCCGTGGATGAGCGATGCCACCAAGAAGAAGGCGCTGGAAAAGTGGGCTACCTTCACGCCGAAGATCGGCTATCCGGACAAGTGGCGCGACTGGGCCGGCCTGACCATTCCCAGCGGCAACAGCTATTTCCAGAACGTCCAGGCCGCCGACAAGTTCAACTACGACTACATGGTCGACAAGATCGGCAAGCCGGTCGATCGCACCGAATGGGGCATGACGCCGCAGACGGTGAACGCGTACTACAACTCGCTGAAGAACGAGATCGTGTTCCCCGCCGCCATCCTGCAGCCGCCGTTCTTCGACGCCAAGGCCGATGACGGCCTGAACTACGGCGGCATCGGCGCCGTGATCGGCCACGAAATGGGCCACGGCTACGACGACCAGGGCAGCAAGTTCGACGCGAAGGGCAACAACGTCAACTGGTGGACCGACGAAGACCGCAAGGCCTTCGAAGCACGCACCGACCGCCTCGCCGACCAGTTCAATCACTACGAAGCGCTGCCGGGCAAGTTCGTCAACGGCAAGCTGACCATGGGAGAGAACATCGGCGACCTGGGCGGCCTCAACGCGGCGTACGACGCACTGCAGATGGCCCTGGCCCGCAATCCGGCCGAAGCAAAGAAGAAGATCGACGGCTACACGCAGGACCAGCGTTTCTTCCTCAACTGGGGTCGCGTCTGGCGCGGCAGCATCCGCCCGGAAGCGCAGCTCACCCTGCTCAACACCGATCCGCACGCACCCGCGCAGTTCCGCGCCATCGGCGCACCGTCGAACATGCCAGCCTTTGCACAGGCGTTCCAGTGCAAGGCGAAGGATGTGATGGTGCGTTCGGCCGACAAGCAGGTGAAGATCTGGTAACGGCTATCGCCTGATAAGCGAGCAAAGCGCCGCGGTCATGCCGCGGCGTTTTCGTTGGTGTGGCAAGCTAGTCGCAACGTGTCATGCGTATGGCCTATCGAGGAGGCGTTGCCATGAGACATGCCATCACGGCCCTGCTCGCCTGCACGCTCGCAGCGTGTGCCACGCCGCCACCCGCTCCACCCATCGCGGGCAAGGCCGGCCTCGCCAACCCCGCGTCGACCTATTGCGTGCAGCAAGGCGGGCGGCTCGATCTGCGCAAGGACGCCGCCGGCAACGTCAGCGGCATCTGCGTCTTCCAGGATGGACGGGCGTGCGAGGAATGGGCGCTGTTCCGCGATCACCAATGCGTCGCGCCGAACGAGCCCGCGCACTGACGCCACCGGTTTACATCAGCAGCTTGCGCACCTTGAGCAACGCGGTCACGAACCCGTCGATCTCTTCGCGCGTGTTGTAGAGCTTGAACGAGCTCCCGATGTGGCGCTAACCCGCCGGAGGCGAAACCTCCGATATTCGGTTTATCACCGCCATCGAGCAATCGCCGACCGCCTACGTCCTCAGCGGATAGAGGCAGGCGGAAGCACCTTTCGTAGAGCGACTTCAATTGCCATAATCGGGAAAAGCGAAGTACACGGACCAGGCCTTGATCAGACAGGGTCGGCATCTCACGACTGATTAGCCAGACTGCTTTGAGGATGTCGCCGCTTGAGCCGTTCAATGTCACAGGGCAAGGTGCTCCTGGTCTTTGGTACCCGTCCGGAATGCCTCAAGTTGGCAAGCGTCCATCGAGCGCTCAAAGCACTCGGGAGCTGCCATTCGATCGTCATGAACAGCGGCCAGCATGAAGCCGTGGTCGACCGGATCTTGAAGCAATTGGGGATTGATTGTGACATCCGGAAGTCACAGGTGGCAGGCACCTCTCTCTTCGATCATGTTCGCAAACTGAGAGCAAACATCCGCTCTGCGGCCACTGAAATTGGAGCGGATGTTCTGGTAGCCCAGGGCGACACGGCTACCGCTTACGCGGCGGCCATGGCTTCTCGCGATCTAGGCATCCCCCTTGCCCACATCGAAGCAGGACTCCGAACGGATCATCCGCATCATCCTTTTCCCGAAGAGCATTTTCGCAGAAAGATCAGCCGGATCGCGTCGATGCATTTCGCGCCGACGAAATTGGCGGCCACCAATCTTCGCAGTGAAGGCATTTCGCCTTCGCGCATCGTCCGTTCCGGAAATACGATCATCGATCTGTTGCGCGACGAGCTGGAAAAGGGGGAAGCACCGCTCCCCCTTCCCGTTGAACCAGAACAACGCGTTGTCACGCTGACGCTGCATCGCCGTGAAAATCGGGGCCATGGCATTCGTGAGGTCAGCACGGCGCTGAAACGGCTGGTCAGTACGCAACGCGACCTCATCGCCGTCTGTCCCATGCCTGCAAACCCCATGACGCGGACACAACTCTCCCATCATTTGGCCGGGCACGATGGCGTCTACCTGACCGATTCTCTCGAGTACGCATCCTTCATCGCACTTCTGCGGCGCTCTGCGCTGGTCATCACTGACTCTGGCGGCATACAGGAAGAAGCTCCTCATCTCGGCACCCCTACCCTCATCGTGAGACGGAACACCGAGCGAGTCGAGGAGGCCGCCCTGGGCAACTCCACCCTCATCAAGGCAACAACAGCGCACGACATCTATGTGGCGGCTCTGCGCATCCTTGCCGCCCCTCGCGCCAATGGCATGCCCTTCACCGAATCATCTCCCAATGGGGACGGCCGCGCGGGCCAGCGGATAGCCGTCCATCTGGCGACATTGGCGCGAGCAGCATCCCCCTTGGAAGAGCCTCAAAGTCATTCTCTCTATGCGCATCAATCCAATTGATACAGCGACCCAGGAAGCCGCCCGGTCTGCCAGCTCACGTCTGCGCAGCTGGCTTCTCCATGGCCCCGCTCAAACGCAAGACGGCGCTCATGCCGGCGGCGTCGCTGGAAGCGTCGACGAGCGGAAGGGCGCGAGTTATATCTATGCCGAGATCTCGGGCTACTACTTACTTTGGTTGGCAGGATTGGGCGATTCGGCTCCCATCCCTCTGGTCGCTGACCGCGCAACCCGCTGCCTGGACTGGATTCAGCGAGAATTCTCAGGCGCTGCCAATCCAGCAACACGCATCCCGTTGCACGATGCACCTGCCGACTGGCGCAATCAGGCTGAATTCTTCTTCGACCAAGCCATGGTGCTACGTGGCGCCCTGGCTATACGAGCACGAAACATCGCCCTCGTGAGCGACGAGCTGCTGGCGAACCTGATGTCGAAGTTGTCGCTGTTTACACACGACGGATGCGTCGAAGCGGTTCGTCCGCATACGGGTGCAACGTCAGTGCCTGTGCGCTGGTCGACGACATCGGGCCCATTCCTGTTGAAGGCGACTGCTGCCGTCGATCTCGCGACTGACCTCGACTTCCGGCCTCAATCCTTGCTCGCCGCATGCAGGGCGCATCTTGAACGATGCGGTCATACGGGCTTTTCGGCAATGTCAGACATGCTCCACCCCTCGCTTTATTTCGCGGAGGGACTACTCCGATACGGAGCCCGGGAACGGGAGGCAGCTAGCCAGATCGTTTCGAAGTGTCTGCTCCTGCAGCGGATGGATGGCGCCATGCCGGAGACATTCCCCTCCGACATCGGCGAGGGTGAAAATACCCATCGAAACGACGTGGCGGCACAGGCACTTCGACTCGGACTGTTGCTTGGTCACAAACAAGAAGACCCAGCGCGCGAAGTCCGACTCGAGAAGCTGGCAAGACTCCTGTCCACCAGAGTGGACGCCTTGGGAAGAATCGCTTTCGACTCGGACGCTCAAACCCATGAAGCGAACACCTGGACGGCGATGTTTGCAGAGCAGGCCCTGCGCTGGTACTCCGAACCAGACTCTAATCACCATGTCATGTGCGCCGAGCTCCTCGTATGAGGTCCAGGGCCAGCGGTCTGCGTCACTGGTGGACACAGCCATGGATGTGGCGATTCATCCCCCTTTATATCTGCCTTCGACTGGCCGATCTCCTCGCATCGCGACCCTCCTCCTGGCCGCGACGCGAAGTACATGGCAGTCACACCCCCGGCCTCAGCGTCGTCATTGCCGAACGCGGTACGCCGGACCTGCTCAAGCAGACACTGGAAGCTCTGAGACGCGCGTGCGCAGAAATCCAAGAGCCATGCCAGGTCATCGTGCTGATCAACGGCGTCAGCCAATCCGACTACACCAGCCTGCAAGAAGAATTCACCGCGGTAACCTGGCGCCACGTACGCGATCCGCTCGGTTACGGACGAGCGATAAGCGCGGGCCTGGAACTTGTAGAGCATGATTGGTGCTATCTGCTCAACAGTGACATGGTTCTGGCCCCCGACGCCCTCAAGCAGATTCTCGCTTATCGCCGGCCCGAGGTATTCGCCGCCGCATCTCAAATATTTTTTGTGGACCAGAAGCGCCGGCGAGAGGAGACGGGCTGGACAGACTTCCACGGCAACACTGGGCACCCGGAAATCTACGATAGAACGCCCGACGATGGCCCGCTCATCCGTGCCCATATTTACGCCGGTGGTGGGTCGTCCCTATATCGAACGGATGTTTTGCGTCGTTATGTCTGCGACGCAAGTGACTATTCGCCGTTCTACTGGGAGGACGCCGATTGGGGCGCCAGAGCCTGGGCAGACGGTTGGCAAGTACTGTTCTGCCCCGACTCGCATGCATATCACCACCATCGCAGCACCATCGGCAAGTACTACGACGATGCGCAGATCGAACGCATCGTCCGCCGCAACGCCGTCTTGTTCGATCTGCGCAATGCTTTGACCGGACACCTCCCTGGCGCGCAACTGCATCGAGTTGCTGCACTGCCCGCAGCGAGTCGTCGCGAGCTCGCCGGAATTGGCGTCGCCCTGCGCGCGTTGAAGGCACGACTAGCGGTCGCCAAGGCACGTTCCCGCGGGTTTGCTTATGAACGCCTATGCACGGATGAATGGCACGCCGCCATGCCACTGGCGAACCACCAACGCCGTCCGCGACTTCTTCTGGTATCGCCGTTTGCTCTGTATCCGCCGGCGCATGGCGGGGCCAGGAGAATTGCAGAGATCATCAGAAGAATATCCCTGCGATTTGACGTGATCCTCCTTTCCGACGAACGATCCTCTTATGGCGAAGATTCGCGCGAGTGGTTCTCGGAACTCTACGCAGTACACCTGGTCGAGGGCCGCGGAGACATCGAGGGCGAGGCCACTCTTGCCATGACTGACCGAATGAATCGACATGCCTGGCCGGGACTGCGGTCAGAGCTGCGCCGTCTTATGGCGCTTTATTCGCCCGACATCGTGCAAATCGAATTCATGGAACTCGCGCAGCTGGTGGAGGAACGTGATCGTGACTCGCACTGGATTCTGACCTTGCACGATGTCGAACCCGGCAGCTCATCAGCGACTGGCTTTCGGAATGAATTGCTCCCTCAATATGACGGAGTGGTCATATGCACCGATGATGACCGGCGCCTGCTCGATCCGGTAGAAGCAACGCTTGTCCCCAACGGCGCGCGCGACCGGCGCCCGGGCGCCACCCCATCGCCAGAAAATCATCTGTTGTTTGCCGGCCCGTTCCGTTATGCACCAAATCGCATTGGCATAACCTCTTTCATCGACCTGTGCTGGTCAGAATTGAAGCGTCGATTCCCTGACCTGCGACTTACCATCCTCTGCGCCGACGTATCAGCCGACGTCAAAGGCGATCCGAGATTCCAGCAGGACGGCATCGAACTGCGCGAGCGATACGAAGAGCCGTCCGCATGGCTCGAGCGATGCTCCCTCACCATCAACCCATTGACCGATACCCAGGGTTCCTCAGTGAAGCTCATCGAATCGTTGCTTGCCCGAAGGATTTGCGTCAGCACCGTCGATGGGGCCCGTGGTTTCACCGGTCGAGATCTAGGTGGGCTGGTCCTGACGGAGAATGTCGCGAACATGCTCGAGCCCATCGCCACTTTGTTGGGAAACGTTGAGCTACGGCATGCACTCGAGTCTTCGAAGCTCGAGCATCTCGACGCATTTACATGGGACGCAGCGGCAACCAACCTGCAATCCCTGTATACGCATGTCATGGAGTCGTGAATGGACAAACAGGATTGGGGTTACGACCAGATTGCGGATATCTACGAGACCGACATGGGGAGAAGCATGCCCTTTGACGACATCGCCTGGTATGTCTCATCGGCCCAAAATCTGGGTGGCCGCGCCCTTGAGCTAGGCTGTGGCACCGGGAGAATTCTGCTCCCGTTGATCCGGGCCGGCATCGATGTGATCGGCATAGACCGCTCACGTCCAATGCTCGCCAAACTAAAGAGGGACGCGCACAGTGAAGGGCTCCAGCCTTCGATCCTGCAGATGGATATATCCAGATTGGGTATCACCGGCAGGTTTCGCTGCATCATCCTGGCCTATTCGCTGATCACCTATCTGCACGACGAGGTCGTCGCAGGCCAAGTGCTACGAAGCCTGGGCGAACGGCTTGAACCGGGCGGCATGATCATCCTGGATGCCTTTATCCCCAGGCCAATCCAGCAGTACGCTGAGTTCACCTTCGATTACCGGCGTGAATACGGAGACGGTGCGCTGGAAAGAAGCAAACGCATTACCGTCCTTCCATGTGGACGACACCGGATCGAACGCCGCTACGTCATTCGAAACAAGCAAGAACACGCGGTCCAGACCATCGAAACCAACGAAACGATTCGGCCATACACGGTCAAGGAGCTCGTTGCGCTTGGAATGCGTGGCGGCCTGGCCATTGACAACGTCACATTCGATTATCACGCCCAAAATCCGACGGATGGGGCACGCTTCGCCACCATGGCCCTGAGGCAGGCATGAAGATTCTCGACAGACTCAGGCATTGGACCCGCCTTCCGGAAAATCAGGATAGCCCCTCCCAGGTAAGGACTCGGGCTATGCCAGGCATCGTCTGGATCGAATTGACCTCGCGCTGCCCGTTCGATTGTGTCTTCTGCTCCAGAAAGCTTCTCCGCGGGAAAGGCCAGCACATGGACTTTGAGCTGCTGAAAAAGCTCATTCGGGAGCTCGGGCAACCAGAAGTCATTCGGCTGAACTACTCCGGCGAATCGTCGCACTATCCCCATGTCGTCGAAGCATGCGAGCTTGCAGCTGGTACCGGCGCCCAGGTCGAACTGGTAACCGCCCTGGCCTCACTACCTTGGCACCGCGTCGATGGGCTGGCTAAGGCGGGCCTGTCACGTCTCACGATATCGCTGCACACACTGGACGAGACTCGGTTCCAGGAGATCTATCGCTTCAGCGATGTGCACGAAATGAAAGCCCGCATCGAACGCATCGTCGAGTTGTCAAAGTCTGCACCGCATCACATGGCGGTCGATTTTGCATTCGTCGCCATGCAGCGTAATTTGCGGGATCTTGGCGCCGTCGCCGATTACGCATCTGCCATCGGCGTGTCGCGCGTGGATATTCATCCCGTGATCAGGCGTGACCCGATTCCCGAGACATTCGACGACGAACTCGATGGCGATCGCCTCAAGCCAAGTTTTCTCGCGGACCTGCGCGCCACGCTTGGAGGCGAAGAGCACCGGCATCCGGAGATATCCTTCCGCGTCTCAACGCCGGAGTTGATGGAGCCCACCCCGCTACGGGAGGACGCCTGCACCTATCCGTGGCCATTGCTGTCCGATGCACGGATTCACGGCTGCGAACAAGATCCATGGAATACCGTGCATATTCTGGCTGGCGGTGAAGTCGTGACATGCGAAGTGCGCGACCAGATTGTCATGGGCAGACTGACCCAACACAGCTTGTCGGAGATCTGGAACAGCCCCTCCTATGTGTCCTTCAGAGCTGATTACTTCCATGCCAGGGACACCAGATGCCGAAACTGCTCCTACAAAGTCGTGTCGGCTCCAGCACCTCTTCCTGGCGCCGTCATCGCGCCCGCCACCGGACGTTCCGGCCTGGTCTATGGCTGGCATAGCCCGGATCTTGAATCCATTTTTTGGAGCAGCCAACGAGCAAAGATCGCCCTGCTCGGCAGAGGACTCGTGCAATTGAAGTTCAGTGGATTGCTGCCGCCTGGAGAAGGCAGCGCCAACGTACTAACGCTGAAGGCGAATGGCGTTGCTCTCAAGACATGGACGAACGAGAGCGGGGAGATGGTGGACGTTCAATTCGAGAAGCGTGTGCACGCCCAGGGCCAGGTGATTCTTGAATTGGAAACATCCCAGATGTACTGCCCCTTGCGCCGAGGCACTGGCGATGACTCTCGCGATCTTGGGTTTGCCTTGATCGAAGCAAGCCTCACGGCGATCGCGCAAACCCAAACGAGCGCCATACCCTGACCGGTTCAATATGACGCAGGCGCGCCGATGCGTCGCCCTCTACCCTGACGCAAGCCGCTTCACATCAGCAGCTTGCGCACCTTGAGCAGCGCGGTCACGAAGGCGTCGATCTCTTCGCGCGTGTTGTAGAACGCGAACGAAGCGCGCAGCGTGGCCGGCACTTTGAAGAACTGCATCAGCGGATGGGCGCAGTGGTGGCCCGAGCGCACGGCAACGCCCTGAAGGTCGAGCAGCGTGGCCAGGTCGGTGGCCTGTGCACCCTCGATCAGGAACGAGATCACCGGTTCCTTTTCCTTCGCCTCGCCAAACAGGCGCAGGCCGGGGATTTCGCGCAGGCGCTCCGTGGCATAGGAGAGCAGCTGCTGCTCCCAGGCATGGATGGCTTCGAAGCCTACGGAGTCGTAGTAGTCGATCGCCGCAGTGACGCCGGCGAAACCGGCGATATTTGGCGTGCCCGCTTCGAACTTGTGTGGCGCAGCGGCAAAGGTGGTGCCGGAGAAGCTCACTTCGCGAATCATCTCGCCACCGCCGAAGAACGGCGGCATCGCGTCGAGATGTTCCTTGCGCGCCCACAGGCCACCGGTGCCTGTGGGCGACAACATCTTGTGGCCGGTGAAGGCGTAGAAGTCACAGCCCAGCGCCTGCACGTCCACCGGGCGATGCGGCACCGCCTGGGAGCCGTCCACCACCAGGGGAATGCCACGCTTGCGACATTCGCGCGCGATCTCGCGCACCGGGTTCACGGTGCCCAGCACGTTCGAAACGTGCGTAACGCAGGCGAGCTTCACATCGGGGGTGAGCATCTCGATGTACTTCTCGAGGATCAGCTCGCCGCGCTCGTCGATGGGGGCTGCCTTCACCGTGGCGCCGGTGCGCGAGGCGGCGATCTGCCACGGCACGATGTTGGCGTGGTGCTCCATCACCGTGGTGAGGATGCTATCGCCTTCCTTCAGGCGCGGCAGCGCATAGCTGTAGGCAATGAGGTTCATCGCCTGGGTCGTGCCCGAGGTGAGGATCAGCTCATTGCGCGAGGTGGCGTTGATGAAGCGGGCCAGCTTGTCGCGCGATCCTTCATAGGCTGCCGTCGCCTCTTCGCCCAGCAGATGCACGGCGCGCGATACGTTGGCGTTGTGATGGCGATAGTGCGCATCCACTGCCTCGATCACGCTCTCCGGCTTCTGGCTGGTATTGGCGTTGTCGAAATAGATCAGCGGTTTGTCGTGCACGGTGCGCGACAGCAGCGGGAAATCCGCGCGGATGCGCTGCACATCGAAAACGGTCGGGCTCGGCTTGGTCTGTGCGTTCATCGTGTTCGTTTCGCCTGATTGCTGTCGGGCCGCCGGTCAGGCGGAAGGCAATTGCGCCATCAGTCGTTCGTTGATGTGTTCGCGCAGCCCCTCGTCCGGCAGGGACTCGAACACGGCACGGCAAAAGGCCGCGGTGAGCATGGCGCGTGCTTCGGCCAACGGGATGCCGCGCGAGCGCAGATAGAACAGCGAGCGCTCGTCGAGCTGGCCCACGGTGGCACCGTGCGCCGCCTTCACCTCATCGGCGTAGATTTCCAGTTCGGGCTTGGTGTCGATCTCGGCCTGGGCCGACAGCAAGAGATTCTTGCTGCTCAAGCTGGCGTCGCTACCGTCGGCGCCTTCGGCCACCACGATGGCACCGCGGAACACACCGCGCGAACGCTCGTCGGCCACACCACGCCATACCGACTCGGACGTCGTATTGAGCGCCTGGTGGCGGATCGACATCTGCGTATCCACATGCTGGCGACCGCGCAGGGCGAACACGCCGCCCGTGTCCAGGCGCGACTTGTCGCCTGCCAGCACGGCGTGCAGGTCGTGGCGCACCAGCGAGCCGCCGAGCTCCAGCACATACATTGCCGCGTGCGCTTCGGCATGCAGCTGGAGGCTGTCATGGCGCACCAAGGTGCTGGCGTCGGAAGCATCCTGCAACGTCACGTGACGTAGCTTGGCGCCCTGGCGCAGCACCATATCGGTGACCTGGGTGCCGAGGTTCTGATGGGAATCGGTGGCCACGTGCTGTTCGACCAGGGAGAGCTCAGCGCCCTCGCCCAGCTCGATGACCTGGCGCACATGCGATGCAAGCGCGGCATCCGCCGGCGCACCGATGAACAGCACGCGGACGGTCTTGGAGACTTTGGTGCCAGCGGCCACACGCAGCACCACACCATCACCGGCGAGCACGGCGTTGAGGCGAGCGAACACGTCGCCGCCATCGCGATAGTGACGCGACAAGGCAAACCGCAGCGGTTCGGCATCGCCCTGCAGCACCTGCGACAGCGGCTGCAGCGTCAGGCCGGCCGGCAGGTTGTCCACGCCAGACAAATCCTGACGGAACACGCCGTTGACGAACACCAGCGACGGACCGTCGATACCGGCCAGCGCGTAGCGGTCGATATCGATCGCACGCGTGGACGCCTGCGCATCGCCGGCAGCGAATCGCCGTTGAGCCAGCGCGCGCAGCGCGGTGTACTTCCACGCCTCCATACGCGTATCCGGCAGGCCGCCGGCCACGAAGGCATCGAGGTTCTCGCGGCGCGCGGCATCCAGCCAGCCGATGCCGCTGCCCGGCAGCTGAGCTTGAGCGGCAGCCTCCAGCAGCGATTCGACGAAGGGCGTGCGCTGGGCTTCGCTCATGCCGAGGCTCCAGTGAGCGCGGGATCCTTGTCGTTCACCCACGCATAGCCCTGCGCTTCCAGCTTCAGTGCCAGCGTCTTGTCGCCGCTTTCGACGATGCGGCCATCCGCCAGCACGTGCACGAAATCGGGTTCGATGTAGTCGAGCAGGCGCTGGTAATGAGTGATGACCAGGAAGCCGCGCTCGGCCGAACGCAGCGCGTTCACGCCCTGGGCGACCTGCTTGAGCGCGTCGATGTCCAGGCCCGAATCGGTCTCGTCCAGGATCGCCAGCTTGGGCTCCAGCACGGCCATCTGGAAGATCTCATTGCGCTTCTTTTCGCCGCCGGAGAAACCTTCGTTCACCGCGCGATGCAGCAGCTCGTCGGAGATCTGCATGACCTTGAGCTTCTCGCGCACCAGCTTGAGGAACTGCATGGAGTCGAGCTCTTTCTCACCGCGCTGCTTGCGCTGCGCATTGAGTGCGGCGCGCAGGAAGTAGGTGTTGTTGACGCCGGGGATTTCCACCGGGTACTGGAACGCCAGGAACACACCGGCAGCGGCGCGTTCTTCCGGCTCCAGCGACAGAAGATCGACGCCGTTGAAGGTGACGGAGCCTTCGGTCACTTCGTAACCGTCGCGACCCGAGAGCACATTGCCCAGCGTGGACTTGCCCGCGCCATTGGGGCCCATGATCGCGTGCACTTCGCCGGCGTTCACGCTGAGCGTGAGTCCCTTGAGGATGTCCTTGCCCTCGACGCGGGCGTGCAGGTTTTCGATCTTCAGCATGACGGTTTCTTCAGTGGGCGACGCCGGGGCGTCGCATGTTCAAAATAAGGATCGGATGCAGCGATGGCGGCGATCAGCCGACCGCGCCTTCCAGCGACACTTCCAGCAGCTTCTTGGCTTCCACCGCGAACTCCATCGGCAGCTCGCGGAAGACCTGCTTGCAGAAGCCGTCGACGATCATTGACACCGCGTCTTCCTCGCCGATGCCACGGCTGCGGCAATAGAACAGCTGGTCGTCGGAAATCTTCGATGTGGTCGCCTCGTGCTCGACGATGGCGGAGGGATTCTTCACTTCCATGTACGGGAAAGTGTGCGCGCCGCACTTCTTGCCGATCAGCAGGGAATCGCACTGCGTGTAATTGCGCGCGCCTTCGGCGCCCTTCTCTATCTTTACCAGACCGCGATAGCTGTTGTTGCTGCGGCCGGCGCTGATGCCCTTGGAGACGATCTTCGACTTGGTGCCCTTGCCGATGTGGATCATCTTGGTGCCGGTGTCGGCCTGCTGGCGATGATGGGTGAGCGCGACGGAGTAGAACTCGCCCACCGAACGATCGCCGCGCAACACGCAGCTCGGGTATTTCCAGGTGATGGCCGAGCCGGTTTCCACCTGCGTCCACGAAATCTTGGAATCGTTGCCGCGGCAGTCGCCACGCTTGGTGACGAAGTTGTAGATGCCGCCGACGCCGTTCTCGTCACCCGGGTACCAGTTCTGCACGGTGGAATATTTGATCTGCGCGCGCTCCAGCGCCACCAGCTCAACCACCGCTGCGTGCAGCTGGTTCTCGTCGCGCATCGGCGCCGTGCAGCCTTCGAGGTAGGACACGTAGGCGTCGTCTTCGCACACGATCAGGGTGCGCTCGAACTGCCCGGTGTTGATGGCGTTGATGCGGAAATAGGTGGACAGCTCCATCGGGCAACGCACGCCCTTGGGGATGAACACGAACGAGCCATCGGAGAACACCGCCGAATTGAGCGCGGCGAAGAAGTTGTCGCCGGTCGGCACCACGCTGCCCAGGTACTTCTGCACCAGTTCGGGATGTTCGCGGATGGCTTCGCTCATCGAGCAGAAGATCACGCCGGCTTCGGCCAGTTCCTTGCGGAAAGTGGTGCCTACGGAGACCGAATCGAACACTGCATCGACCGCGACGCCGGCGAGCTTGGCGCGCTCGTGCAGCGGCACGCCCAGCTTGTCGTAGGTTTCCAGCAGCTTCGGATCGACCTCGTCCAGCGACTTCGGGCCGGACTTGGGCGCGGCGTAGTAGCTGATCGACTGGTAATCGATCGGCTTCAGATTCAACTTGGCCCAGTCCGGCATCGGCATGGTGAGCCAGTGGCGATACGCCTTGAGGCGCCACTCGGTCATCCACTCGGGTTCTTTCTTGAGCGCGGAAAGTTGACGCACGATGTCTTCGGACAGACCGGCCGGCAGATACTCGGTCTCGATGTCCGTGACGAAGCCGGCTTCGTAGCGACGACCCAGCGCTTCTGCCACTTCGGCGTTGTCGCGAAGTGTCGTGGCGGAGAGGTCGCTGCGTTCGGTGGTTTCGATGGTCATGGTGTTCTTCGTGTCGTCGTGGGCGGTCGTCATGGATGGCCTGGCGGTCATCCGATCAGGTTGGCGTCGATACGACGACTGGGTGGTTTGAGCATGTCGGACAGGCTGACTGCACGCAGCGCGCTATCCACGACGCTGTTGACGTGTTGCCAGTTGGAGCGGACGCCGCACAGCGATTCACGATCGCACTGACCTTCGGCGAGACTGCATTCGGTCATCCCGATGGGGCCTTCGAGCGCTTCCACGATCTGGGCCAGGGTGATGTCATCCGCCGGGCGCGCCAGGCGGTAGCCGCCGTTGACGCCGCGGAACGACTCCACCAGACCCGCATGACCCAGCGACTTGAGCAGCTTGCTCACGGTGGGCAGCTCCAGGCGCGCCTCGTCGGCGATCTGCGCCGTGCTGAGCACGTCGTCAGGATGGGCGGCGATGCAGGTCATCACCACGGTGGCGTAGTCGGTGAGTCGGCTGACGCGGAGCATGGGGGAATCGGCCAGAGAGACTGCGGGGAATCGGTACCAAAATGGTACTGATTAATGCCGGTGGGGTCAAACCGCGGCAATGCACCAAAAGCGGGATTTGTCCTGGGGAGAACGCCCCCTTTCCGGGCAAGGTCACGCGGCCGGCTGACGGAAACATCCCCCATCCCCTCACCGTCACCCCTGCGGAGGGAGGGATCCAGTGCCCTTGCCTCCCCGCCAACCCCTTGAAAGTCGCTGGATTCCAGCTTTCGCTGGAATGACGGTGAGGAACCATCAGCGCCAGCGCAGCGCTCATGGCACGCATCCTGCTGCACCGCGACATATCTACCGTACGGGGAGCGTTGGGGATGAAGTGGATTACGGCCATCATCAAACCGTTCACGCTGGACGATGTCCGCCAGGCGCTGACCGAGGTGGGAGTGACGGGCATGACCGTCACCGAGGTGAAGGGGTTTGGCCGCCAGCACGGGCATACCGAGCTGTACCGGGGTGCGGAATACGTGGTGGATTTCCTGCCCAAGCTCAAGCTTGAGGTGGCCGTGGCCGACGAGCAGCTCGACCGGGCGGTGGAGGCCATCGTCACCGCCGCGCGCACGGGCAAGATCGGCGACGGCAAGGTGTTCGTGAGCGAGCTGGAACAGGCCATCCGCATTCGCACGCAGGAGGTCGACGTCGATGCGCTTTGACCTGAAGACCTCACGCCCCCTGCTCGCTCTCCTCGGTCTCCTGGCCACCTCATCTGCCTGGGCACAGACCACCGCCGCGCCCACCCATATCGACAGCGGCGATACCGCGTGGATGCTCACCGCCACCGCGCTGGTGCTGCTGATGACGCTTCCGGGGCTCGCGCTCTTCTACGGCGGCATGGTGCGTGCGAAGAACCTGCTGTCGGTCTTGATGCAGTGCTTCGCCATCACCGCGATGGTGTCGGTGCTGTGGATGGTCTATGGCTACTCGCTGGCCTTCAGCACGGAAGGCATGCAGGCTGGCGTGACCAACCTGCACTCGTTCATCGGTGGACTCGATCGCGTGTTTCTTGCGGGCTTGAAACCTGACTCGCGCTATCAGACCGTGCCCGAAAGCGTGTTCGTGATGTTCCAGCTGACCTTCGCGATCATCACGCCCGCCCTCATCATCGGCGCCTTCGCCGAACGCATGAAGTTCAGCGCGCTGCTGTGGTTCAGCGGACTGTGGCTGACCATCGTCTACCTGCCGGTGGCGCATATGGTGTGGAGCGGACCGGGTTCGTTCCTCGGCGATCTGGGCGTGCTCGATTTCGCCGGCGGTACGGTGGTGCACATCAACGCGGGCATCGCGGGCCTGGTGGCCTGCCTGGTGATTGGCAAGCGCCGCGGTTATCCCAACGTGCCGATGCCGCCGCACAACCTGGGTTACACCGTGGTGGGCGCCAGCCTGCTGTGGCTGGGCTGGTTCGGCTTCAACGCCGGCTCGGCCGTGGCCGCCAACGGCAGCGCCGGCATGGCGATGCTGGTGACGCAGGTCGCCACCGCCGCCGCCGCACTGGGCTGGCTGGCGATCGAATGGATCGTGCATGGGCGGCCCAGCGTACTGGGCATTGTTTCTGGCGCGGTTGCGGGGCTTGTTGCTGTCACGCCTGCCGCTGGCACGGCCGGACCCGGCGGCGCGCTCGTGCTGGGCCTGATAGCGGGCGTCGTCTGTTTCTTCAGCGCCACGCGCCTCAAGCACAAGTTCGGCTATGACGACTCGCTGGATGTGTTCGGCGTACACGCCATCGCCGGCATCATCGGCGCCCTGCTCACCGGCCCGCTGGCCTCGCCCAAGCTCGGCGGCTTCGGCACGGTGGAATCGCTGTTCGGGCAGTTGTGGATACAGGCCAAAGGCGTGGGCTTTACGGTGGTGTGGAGCGCCGTGTTGAGTCTGCTTATCCTGAAGTTGATTGACTGGACTATTGGGCTGCGTGTGGACGATGAGCAGGAGCAGGTTGGCCTGGATCTCTCGCTGCACGAGGAGAAGGCGTACAACCTGTCGTGAGTGCGCTCTCTCATCCCCTCTTTCCTTTTGGGCAGAGGGGTTCGCTCATTTGTGGGAGCGCACCCTGTGCGCGACGCGGCGCCTGGATGTGCCGCTCCGTAGGTTCGTCGCGCACAGGGTGCGCTCCCACAGTAGATTTCCCACGGTAGATTTCAGCCCTGCTCTGGCTCCCGGCAAGATGAGGCGAATACCCGCTAAGCTTCTCTCATCGCCACGTCCAGCCGACCATGACCACCGTTCCCGACCGCGCCGCCGCCCGCCTCGCCTGGACCCGCTCCGCCCTTGGCGACGCTACGCTCGAACTCGTTTCCGCCTCTTCGGACGCCAGCTTCCGCAGCTACTGGCGCACGCACTATGACGGCAAGAGCTGGGTGGTGATGGATTCGCCGCCCGCCCTGGAAGATCCGCGCCCCTGGCTGGCCATGGGCAAACGACTAGCCGCGGCCGGTATCCACGTGCCCGCTGTGCATGCGGCGGATCTCGAGCAAGGTTTCCTGCTGATCGAAGACCTCGGCACGCAGCTCTATCTGCCCGCCTTGAACGACGACAGCGCCGATCGCCTCTATGGCGACGCCATGGATGCGCTGCTGTTGATGCAGACCCGCATGGACCACGCCGATCTGCCGCTGTTCGATCACGCACGCCTGGTAAGCGGATTGGAAGTGATGCCGGAATGGTTTCTCGGCAAACACCTCGGTTACACGCCCACCTGCGACGAATGGGATGTGCTCGAAGCCGCGTTCAGCGTGATCATCCGCAATACGCTGGAACAGCCGCGCCGTTTCGTGCATCGCGATTATCACAGCCGTAATTTGCTCATCGTCGATCACAACAATCCCGGCATCATCGATTTCCAGGGCGCGCTGTCCGGCCCGATCACTTACGACCTCGCCTCGCTGCTGCGCGATGCCTACATCGTGTGGCCGCGCGAGCGCGTGGAAGGCTGGGTCGAGTCGTATCGGCAGCGCCTGCTCACCGCCGGCGTGATCGATGAAAAGATCGACGGCAAACGCTTCCTGCGCTGGTTCGACCTCACCGGCATGCATCGCCATATCCGCGTGCTCGGCCAGTTCTATCGCCTGTGGTACCGCGATGGAAAACCTGGCTACCTCGCCGACGTGCCGCGCGTGTATCACTACGTGGTGTCGGTGGCGGAGCGCTATCCCGAACTGACGGACTTCGTGGCGCTGCTGAAGCAGCATGCGGAAGGTCGCGATCTTACCCAGGTGGCCGCCGCATGAGACACGCCATGATCTTCGCCGCCGGCCTGGGCGAACGCATGCGACCGCACACCGATCACACGCCCAAGCCTTTGCTGGAAGTGGGCGGCAAGCGCCTGATCGAGTGGCATCTGGAAAAACTGGCTGCCATTGATGTGCGTTACGTGGTGATCAACACCTCGCACCTGGCGGATCAATTTCCCGATGTGCTCGGCGATGGTTCGCGCTGGGGTCTGCGCATCCGCTACGCCTATGAAGGTCCCACACCGTTGGAAACCGGCGGCGGCATGCTCAACGCACTGCCCTTGCTGGGACCCGAGCCGTTTATCGCCGTTAGCGCGGATATCTACAGCGACTACGACTATGCCGCGCTGCCGCTTGAGCCATCCGGCCTGGCACACCTGGTGATGGTGCCCAATCCTGACTGGCATGCCACGGGCGATTTCGTGCTGGATCAGGGCCAGCTCCACGAAGACGGTTCAGGCGAGCGGCTCACCTTCGGCAATGTCGGCGTCTATCGCCCCGAATTCCTGCGCGGGCACGCACCCGGTCGCTTCAAATTGCTGCCGCTGTATCAACAAGCCATGCGCGCCGACCAGCTTAGCGGCGAGTGCTACGACGGCTTCTGGCGCAACCTGGGCAATCCGGCCCAATTGACGGAGCTGGACGCGCATTTGCGCGGCAGCTAAGCGAAAGGTGGCTTGCCGCAAAATCCTGCCGGATGGATGCGGCCGGCAGCCGGCGGTATCCTGAACTGCCCGGTTCTGTAGCGCCCCGCTCCGCTCCCCGCCTGCAGGACCGACACGTAATCTCGCAAGGTGTCGACGATGTCCGAACTGTGGTCCCATCTGGTCAGCTGGTTCGCCAGCCACGGCGTACTACCGGTGCTGCAGTTCCTGCATCTGGAAGGCCTCGCCGGCGATCCGAACGACATCTCCGGCTCGCTGCTGATCGCAGCCTTCCAGCTCTGTGTGATCGGCCTGATCTTCCGGCCGCTGGAAAGCGTCGTGCCGGCGGAACGCTGGGAACACCGCAAGCTGACCAAGGTCGACTTCCAGTACACCGTGCTGATGCTGGTCGGCATCTTTCCGATCTTCAGCTTTCTCATCCTCACGCCCATCGCCACTTACTTTGGCGGACCGGACACCGGCCCCGGCGACGCCAGCGCCTCGCCGCTCGCCATCACGCACTGGGTGCCGTGGCTGAAGCAGCATCCGTGGCTTCTGTTCGGCTGCTACTACGTGATCTACGACCTGGTGTACTACTGGATGCATCGCCTGCAGCACGCCCTGCCGTGGTGGTGGGCGTTGCACAGCATGCACCACAGCACGCGCCAGATGAGCTGCTGGACCAATGATCGCGGCAGCCTGATCGACGGCTTCATCCAGTCGATGATCCTTGCCAGCGTGGGCATCGTGATGGGCGTGGAGCCCGAGCAGTTCGCCTGGCTGGTGCTGATGGGCGAACTGGTGCAGAACTTCTCGCACGCCAATGTGCGCATCGCGTTCGGCCCGGTCTTCAACCGCGTATTCGTGTCACCGAAGTTCCACCGCCTTCACCACATGCTGGTCGACCCGACTCGTCCGACACTGCACAACTGCAACTTCGGCCAGGTCTTCTCGATCTGGGATGTGCTGTTCGGCACCGCGCTGTACAACGAACCGCTGCGCCCCACCGGCGTGGGCGATCCGATGGTGGACGACGACAACAACCATGGCCTGGTTGGCTTGCACTGGAACGCGGCCAAGCGTTTTTGGGGCGCGGTGCGCCGGCCGTCGGGCTGGAAGTTCGGCGAGGTGGCCTTCGGCCCCGACTACCGCCCAATACCGGTGGATCAACTGGATCTGCATGGGTTGGCCCATCATGTGCTGCAGCCGGCGCATGCTGTGGAAGAAACTTCGGCCGGTGTTTCCGGAGTTCAGGCCTCCACTGAGACCGCTTAGATATCTGCCTCGCCGTGTCCCCGCAGCGACTCCACTCAGGATGCTGCCGTCGCAAACTCGCCGGGGCGGTCCACGTACAGCAGGATCCAGCGGCGTGCAGCAACGTCCTTCCCTTTACGGCTCAAACGCACCTGGGTCATGGCCGATTCCTCAAGTTCTATTGCCACGTTGGGAGCATCGGGTCGACTGACTACCAGCACATCGCTCAGGGGAATTTGATGGCCCCCCGCCCAGGCCTGACGAGATTCGTGGAACGCAAGGACGCGGCGAATGGAAGATCGCGGGATGTTCCCGCCGTAATGGATGCCACCACCTAGCCACAGCGCGTGCTCATCGATTGCATGGGGAATCGAGCAGCTTGTGCTGCGCACCGCCAATGCCCATCCGACCGCATACAGCCCGGCGATAAAAACGATGCCATGGATCAACCATGGATGGGCGGGGTGGCAGAGCGACACCAGCACCCATGAAAGCGGGATGTCGCCAAGCAGTCCGATGATCATGATGGGGACCACAACGCTGCTGACCGGTCCATTCGACGTACTGAAACGTCGGACTTCCGGAAACGTTGCCGCCACCTTGGCGCTTGGCCTGGGTTGCCTCAGCACGATCGCAAAGAATTCATTCCAGAGGTTCGGAGCGCGAAACATGCGAGAGGGCCGAGACAGTGTTGGCCCATCCTAGTGTTCGGCGCAGGCGACCTTCAATCGGGGAAGTCCTGCACGCACATGGGCCAGCCTGGAAGTCACACAAAGAAAAAGGCCCGGGAATCCCCGGGCCTCTTCTCAGCGAAAGCAGCGAGCCAGTTACGGACGACGCGCCAACTCCGGATTTTCCTTGGTCCTGGGCATCAGGTCCTGCTTGGACACGCCCAGCCACAGCAGGATCGGGCTCGCCACGAAAATCGAGGAGAGCGTACCCACCAGAATACCGATCAGCATCGTGATGGCGAAGCCGTGCACAGCCGGGCCGCCGAAGAAGTACAGCGCGGCCATGGTGATGCCGGTGAACAGCGCGGTGATGATGGTACGCGACAGCGTGTTGTTGATCGAACGGTTGAGGATCTCTTCCGGCTCGGCCTTGCGGGCCAGGCGGAACAGTTCGCGCACGCGGTCGAACACCACCACCTTGTCGTTGATCGAGTAACCGATCACCGCCAGCACCGAGGCAAGCACCGTCAGGTCGAACTCGCGCTGCGTCAACGCGAAGATGCCGACCGTCACCAGCGCATCGTGGGCCTCGGTGGCGATGGCCGCCACGGCGAAACGCCACTCGAAGCGGATACCCAGGTACAAGCCGATGCCCAGCACCACCACGATGGCAGCCACGATGCCGTCGCTGCGCAGCTCTTCGCCCACGGCGGAGCCGACGTAGTCGCGACTCTTGAGCTTGGCATCCGGACGCGCGGCCTGCAGGGCCTTGGTGACGTCGTCGGCGATCTTGTCCAGGTTAACCTTGCCGCCATTGGCGACGCCGGAGTTCGGATCGTCCTTCGGCTGCAGGCGAATGGACACTTCCTTGGTGCCGCCCAGGCTCTGCACCAGCGCATGCTCCATGCCGCCCTTTTCGAGCGCGTCGCGTACTTCGCCGACCTGCACCGCGTTGTCGTAGTCCATCACCATGGACACGCCGCCGGTGAAGTCCAGACCGTAGTTCAGGTGCTTCACCGAGATGAGCACGATGGACGCGACCATCAGCAAGATCGCGAGACCGACGCTGAACTTCCTCATGCCGAGGAAGTTCACGTTGGCGTTGTGGTTGAAGATTTCCATTTGTGTTTATTCCTCAGACCGACAGCGTCTTGAGCTTGCGATGACCATGGATCAGCGCGGTGATCGCGTGCGTCACGGTGACCGAGGTGAACATCGAGGTCAGGATACCGATCAGCAGCGTCACGCCGAAGCCCTTGATCGGGCCCGAGCCCATCGTGGTCAGCGCGAGTGCGGCAATAAGGTGGGTAACGTTGGCGTCGAGAATGGTGGCCCACGCCTTGTCGTAACCAGCGCGGATCGCCGCGTGCGGCGAGGAGCCGTTGCGCAGTTCTTCACGGATGCGTTCGCAGATCAGCACGTTCGCGTCGATCGCCATACCCAGCGTCAGCACGATACCGGCGATGCCCGGCATGGTCAGCGTCACGCCGACCGCCGACATCACGGCGATCAGGATCACCAGGTTGAAGAACAGCGCCACGTCGGCCACGAGACCGAACAGCTTGTAGTAGAACGCAGCGGCCAGCAGCACTAGGGCGAGGCCGAGCGTCACGGCGCGCAGACCCTTCTGGATGTTGTCCTGGCCGAGGCTGGGACCGATCACGCGCTCTTCGACGATGTCCACCGGCGCCGCCAGCGAACCACCCTTGAGCAGCAGCGCAAGATCGGAGGCGTCCTTGGGACTGCGCAGACCGGTCGTCTGGAAGTTCTTGCCAAACACGCCGTTGATGGTGGCGTAGTTGATCACTTCTTCCGTGACCTTCGGCGTGCGCACTTCCTTGCCGTCGACCACCTTGGTGTCGACCACGCGCTCCACGTACACCACGCCCATCGGCTTGCCGACGTTGCTGGTGGTGAAGTCGAGCATCTTCTTGGCGCCGGCCGCATTGAGCGTCACCGACACTGCCGGGCTGCCGCTCTGCTGGTCGAAGCTGGACGAAGCATCCACCAACTGGTCGCCGGTGACGATGATGTTCTTGCTCAGCAGATACGGACGGCCGTCGCGATCCTTGTAGAGGCGCGCGTCGGGCGGAACGATGCCGGTGCGGGCAGCGTCCACCGCCTGCTGCGGCGTGCCGTAGCCGGAGCGGTATTCCAGGGTCGCCACGGCGCCGATCAGCTTCTTCGCCTCGGCCGTATCCTGCACGCCGGCCAGCTCGACCACGATGCGGCTGTCGCCCTGCTGCTGGATGATCGGCTCGGACACGCCCAGCGCGTTGATGCGGTTGCGCAGCGTGCCCAGGTTCTGGCGGATGGTGTTGAGCGACAGCTCACGCGCCTTGTCCGGACGCACCGCCGCGTTCAGCGGGAAACGATCGCCGGTGGCGTTGCCGTCCGTCACGGCGAGATCGGGATAATCCGCCGTGATGGCGTTGCCGGCGGCGGTGCGGTCGGCGGCGGACTTGAGCACCACCGACACACCCTGCCCGCGCTGCGGGTTGCGCACGACCGAGTCGTAGCGGATGTTCTTTTCGCGCAGCAGGCTGCGGATGTCGTCCGCGTAACGCGTTTCCTGCTTGTCGATCACATCGTTCTGATCGACCTCCATGAGGAAGTGCACGCCGCCCTGAAGGTCCAGGCCCAGCGGCATCGACTTCGCGCCGATGGACGTCAGCCAATGCGGCACCGTCGACTTCAGGTTGAACGCCACCGTGTAGTCATCGCCCAGCGAGGCCTTGATGGCATCGGCTGCGCTCTTCTGCACGTCGGCATTGGCGAAGCTGGCGAGCAGGTGATCGCCATTGAGCTCGACACCGGTCGTGGCGACGTTGGCTTTCTTCAGCGCGTCGACCACCTTCTGTTCGATCGACTGGTCAACCGTCCCGTTGCGGTTGGCCGTGATCTGCACGGCAGGCACCGGCAAGAACACATTGGGCAACGCGTAAACAATACCGAGCACCAATACGATGGCGACCAGCGCATATTTCCAGCGTGGAAAATCACTCATGCCTTGAATCCGTCAAAAGCCACGGCTGAGGCAGCCGTGGCGAGCAATGCTTCGGTGGACCGGAGCCCCTCCGCTCCGGCAAGTCGTCAGGACGACTTCAGCGAGCCCTTGGGCAGGACCTGCTGCACGGCGCCCTTCTGCACCTTGATCTTCACGTTCGGGGCGATTTCGACCGTGATGAAGCTCTCACCGATCTCTTCCACCTTGCCGGCAATACCGCCGTTGGTGACCACTTCGTCACCCTTGGACAGGGCCGTCAGCATGGCGCGGTGCTCCTTCTGACGCTTCATCTGCGGGCGGATCATGACGAAGAACATGACCACCAGCAGCAGGATCGGCAGGGCCAGGCTCATCAGGGGATTTCCCCCCGGAGCGGCTGCGGGAGCGGCCTGGGCAATCACATAGGACATCGGAAAAGTCATCAGCTCGTCTCGCAAGTAGCGGTATTGCCAGAGTTTTCTGACAACACCTGATAAAAGATCGTGGATTATGCCACGCGCCCCCGGCCCCTGCATGCGCTGCAAGGCCCGCCCGTGAAGGGTTCTGGCGTCGGGGGGCGTAGTTTGCAAGGGCTGGACCGGGGCGAGGGGCAGAAGGTTCCCCGGAGAGCCATCCCTAGCTCGTCATTCCGGCGCAGGCTGGAATCCAGTAGCGATATAGGCGGGTTTTCGCGAGAACGCTGGGCAGGCTCTACGTTGAGGCGAAAACCAGGCCATACCGCCACTGGATTCCGGCCTGCGCCGGAATGACGAGCTGGGAAGTCGTCGCCAACCTCAGGCTCAGGCCACCACCCCACCCGCCCTGCGTGCATAGAACTCCGCCACGAAGTCTTCCAGCTTCCCCGCTGCGATGGCCTCGCGCAGCCCCGCCATCAGGCGCTGGTAATGCCGCAGGTTGTGCATGGTGGCCAGCTGGCTGCCGAGGATCTCGTTGCAGCGGTCAAGATGCCGCAGGTAGGCGCGGCTGAAGCCGTTGCTGCAGGCGTAGCAGTCGCAGCCTTCCTCGATCACGCGGGTGTCCAGCGCGAATTTGGCGTTGCGGATGCGCAGCGTGCCTTCGGCGGTGAACAGGAAGCCGTTACGTGCATTGCGGGTGGGCATGACGCAGTCGAACATGTCGATGCCGCGGCGCACCGCTTCCACGATGTCCTCCGGACGGCCCACGCCCATCAGGTAGCGCGGCTTGTCGGCCGGCAACATGGGCACGGTGAAATCCAGCGCATGGTTGCGCTCGGCCTCCGGCTCGCCCACGGCGAGGCCGCCCACGGCGTAGCCGTCGAAGCCGATGTTCACCAGACCCTCCGCCGAGCGACGGCGCAGGTTTTCATAGACGCTGCCCTGCACGATGCCGAACAGCGCATTGGGATTTTTCAGATCGTCGAACGCGCGGCGCGAACGCTCAGCCCAACGCAGGCTCAGTTCCATCGAGGTGGACGCCACCTTCTCCGTAGCCGGATACGGCGTGCACTCGTCGAAGATCATCGCGATATCCGAATCCAGCACCTTCTGGATGCGCATGGACTCTTCGGGCGACAGGAACACTTTGGAGCCATCCACCGGCGAGGCGAAGGCCACGCCCTCCTCGGTGATCTTGCGCTTGTGCGCCAGCGAGAACACTTGGAAACCGCCGGAATCGGTGAGGATCGGCCTGTCCCACCCGATGAACTTGTGCAGGCCGCCGAACTGCTCCACCACCTCGAGACCGGGGCGCAGATACAGGTGGAAGGTGTTGCCCAGGATGATCTCGGCGCCGATCTCGCGGACGTCCCGCGGGGTCATCGCTTTCACCGAGCCATAGGTGCCGACCGGCATGAAGGCCGGCGTTTCCACCGTGCCGCGGTCGAATGTGAGACGGCCACGGCGGGCCGCGCCGTCGGTGGCCTGGAGTTCGAAAGTCATGGAAGTCATAGGGGGAATTATCGCCTGTCCGGCGATTTCGTGCTTTCCGAGCCAAAAAATGCAGAATCTGTGGGAGCGCACCCTGTGCGCGACAAGCCTACGAAGCGGTACACCCACGCGTGGCGGTCGCGCACAGGGTGCGCTCCCACAGGGGAGGGTTGTGCCGCTGCCGCTCAACCCCTCGGCAAAATCAACATCGCATCGCCATACGAGAAAAACCGATACCTCTGCTCCACCGCATGCCGATACGAGCCCAGCATGAAGTCGCGCCCCGCCAGCGCCGACACCAGCATCAGCAGGGTCGATTGCGGCAGGTGGAAGTTGGTCAGCAAGCCGTCGATGCTGCTGAACTTGTAGCCCGGGAAAATGAAGATCTGCGTTTCCCCCGCGAACGGCTGCAGTTCGCCGTCGCGCACCGCGCTCTCCAGCGCACGCACCACGGTGGTGCCTACCGCGATCACGCGACCGCCGGCCGCACGCGTGCGGCGGATCTGCTCCACCAGGCTCGCGCCCACGTTGAGCCACTCGCGATGCATCTGGTGATCCTTGATGTCATCGGCACGTATCGGCTGGAAGGTGCCCGCGCCCACGTGCAGGGTCACGTAGCCAAACTGGATGCCGCGCTCGCGTAGCGTCGCCAGCATCGCCTCATCGAAATGCAGGCCGGCCGTGGGCGCCGCCACCGCACCCGGCTCGCGCGCAAACACCGTCTGGTAGCGCTCCATGTCGCTGGCATCGGCGTGGCGTTCGATATACGGCGGCAGCGGCATTTCGCCGAGTTTCAGCAGCAGCCTTTCCAGCGGTTCGGGCGATTCGAAGTGCAGACGGAAGAACGAGTTGTCGCGCCCCAGCACCACGGCATGGCTGCCATCAGCCAGCTCGATGCGGCCACCCTCTTTCGGCTTCTTGCTCACCCCCAGCTGCACAGTGGCTTCGTGCGCACCGGTGACGCGCTCGATCAGGATTTCCACCTGACCGCCGGTGTCCTTGCGACCGTACAGGCGCGCAGGCAGCACGCGCGTGTCGTTGAACACCAGCAGGTCGCCCTCGCGCAGGAAGGTCGGCAGTTCGCGGAACATGCGGTCCTGGCGCAACTGCGCATCCACGTCGAGCACCAGCAGGCGGCTGGCCGAACGCTCGGACAGCGGTGCCTGCGCAATCAGCTCGGGCGGCAACTCAAAATCGAAATCGGTCTTCTTCACGGCGGGATACTGGCGTCGAATAGGCCATTATCGCGCAAAACCCGCGGCGGGCCCTCGGCCGGGGGCGTGGCGAGGCCAGGACAAGGCGCGCCCGCGATTGCTCCCGAACGCGCCGGCTACAGCCAACCCTTCTGCCGGGCCAGCCGATAAGCCTCGATGCGATTGGCGGCGCCAAGCTTGCCGATGGCCTCGGACAAGTAGTTGCGCACGGTGCCATGCGACAGGTTGAGCTGGGTGGCGATGTCGTTGGCCGACTGTCCCTCGCCCGCCAGGCGCAGCACCTGCCGCTCGCGATCGTTCAGCGGGTCGGCCTCGGACCAGGCCTCCAGCGCCAGCTGCGGATCGATGGCGCGTCCGCCGCGATGGACCATGCGCAGCGCCTCGGCCAGGTTCTCCGCCGGCGCATCCTTCAACAAATAACCGGACACGCCGGCATCCAGGGCGCGGCGAAGAAAACCCGGCCGCGCAAACGTGGTCACGATGATGACCTTGATCGGCATGTCATGGCGCTGGATGCGCTGCGCGAGCTCCAGCCCGGTCAGGCCAGGCATTTCGATATCAGTGACCAGCACGTCGGGCTTGATGCGCTGCAATTCGCGCCACGCCGCCTCACCATCCGCCGCCGAACCAAGCACCTCGATATCACTTTCGAGATTGAGCAGCGCGGACAACGCGCCACGCACCATGGCCTGATCTTCGGCCAGCAATACACGAATCATGCAGCACTCCTGTTGTTCAACTCCATGTCGGACGCCTCGGACGCGGCGACCGACATCTGCTCTTTGCCCAAGGGCACCTGCACGGTCAGCACCGTGCCATGCCGCGGCGGCGAATCGATCTGCAGGCTGCCGCCCAGCGCACGCACGCGTTCACGCATGCCGCTCACGCCATTGCCATGCACGCTCAGGCCGCCGCAACCGTCATCCGTAACCCGCATGTGGAAGCTGTGCCTGTCGATGGTGAAGTCGACGCGCGCGGTGTTCGCCTTGGCGTGGCGATAGATATTCGTCACCGCTTCACGCAACACCAGGGCCAGCGGCGCTTCGACCTGGGCGGGCAGCTGGACCTCGCAGGAAAAAGCGCCATGAAAACCGACGCCGGAGGCTTCCAGCATGAGCCGGGCCGACACCAGTTCCGCGGCCAGATCACCGCGCCGCATGCCGGTCACCGCCGTGCGCACTTCGGCCAGTGCATGGCGCGCGACGCGTTCGACTTCCTCCATTTCACGCTGGGCGCGCTCCGCATCGACCAGCGCAAGTTTGCGCGCGAGTTCGGACTTCAGCGCCACCAGCGACAAGGTGTGACCGAGCAAGTCGTGCAGGTCGCGGCCAATGCGTTCGCGTTCGGCCAGGGTGGCGAGGCGGCGTACTTCTTCCTGCGACAGACGCAGCGCCACGTCCTTGCGCTGGTTGTTCATGCGCAGGAAATGCCCAAAGCCCGAGGTCAACGACACGAAGACGATCAACAGCATGACCCAGGGCGAGACATGCAGCTCATAGGCGACGATAGCCGTAGGCATGGCCAGGATAGCCAAGGCCGTCAGCCAGCGACGCACCGACGACAGGTAGGCAAAGCACATGGCCGAGGAGACTACGTAACCGATCGCCACGCCGTTGTAAGGCCACACCATCAAACCGAGCACAGCGATGCCCGCGGCATACCAGGCCAGTTTTCGATAGGGCGCCGTGTATACCTTGAAGTGCAAATACAGATACAGCGGCACTGAGATCAGCGTGGGCACCAGCCAGCGCGTCCATACGGCCCGGGGATCGGTGATCGGCCCGATCAGCAGCGCAGCGACCCACACCAGATTCGCCATGGCCTCCCAGCGCAGGTAACTGGAGGAGCCGAGCCTGCCCAGCAGGGAGTCGGGATGCGGTTTCAGCCAGCGGCTCATGTCGCCTGCCGCTCCTGCGGTGACCAACCTGTCGCGGGCGAATCGGGCGTCCCGTCGATCTGGCCAAGGTCGCGAAATACCGAGCGCGGACGCAGCGGCACGGTGATGATCAGGCGGGTGCCTTGTCCCACCGGCGAGAGCACCTCCAGGGTGCCGCCCAGTGCTTTGACCCGTTCGCACATGCCCTTGAGGCCATTGCCGTGTACATCGATGCCGCCGCGTCCATCGTCCTGGATGCACAGCTTCAGAGTCTGATTGGCAACGTCGGTGAGCACCCGCGCACGACTTGCTCGCGCGTGCCGCGCGATGTTGGTGACGGCTTCGCGCAGGACGAGTGCCAGTCCTCGCTCGACCTCGACCGGCAAGGAAGGCGGCAGCTCGCCGCATTCGAACGATACGGCCGACGATTCCAGCATCAGTCGCGCCGCGGCAAGCTCGGCGGCCAAGTCGGTGGCGCGGATGCCTGAGACGGCCGTGCGAACCTCCGACAAAGCATGCCGTGCCACGCGTTCTGCCTCGGCCATTTCGCGCTTGGCCGCTTCGGTATCGCGATCGAACAGCTTGCGCGACAGCTCCAGCTTCAAGGTGATCAGCGACAGCGTGTGTCCCAGCAAGTCATGCAGGTCGCGACCGATACGCTCGCGCTCGGCCAGCGCCGCCAGCCGGCGTACTTCATCGTGCGACAACCGAAGCTCGGCCTCCTTTTCCTCACTGAGGCGCTCGGCGTGCACCACCAGGCCGACAATGATCGAGGTGACGGGTATCCAGATGATCGCCTGCCACGGATAGTGCAGCAGGCGCACCTCGACGATGAGCATCACGTTGAGGAGTGCCAGCAGCCCCATGTAGAGGCTCAGCTTCATGCGGCAGCTGCGCAGCATGATGGTGCCGTACACGAAATAGGTGAGCCCGCTGGGGTACCAGCGCAGCAGCAGCATCGACAAGGCGACCAGCGCCAAGGCGTAGTAACGCGACTGGCGACGGGACGCGATGCAAGCCTGTGCATACAGAACCAGGAACAGCGGATAACTGAAGAGAGTGATCCAGGCCCACTGCCAGGTGTAGTGATCGAACGCGGGTATCACGAACACCCACACCGACCACAGCAGATGCACCGCATCCACCCACGGCGACTTGCCTTTGTGCATGCTGATCGCCGCCAGAGAATCCGGCGCCGGCGTAAACCAAGCTCGTAGCCACTGACGCACCGTGTCCCGCTCCCCGTGATCCGTCCGCCCTTCGTGCATGCTACTTCAACCCACCCGATGCAGGCGCCGGGCCGCCAGCAGGAAGAAACCCACGCCATAGGCCATGAGCACAAGCAGGTGCGGCCATGCGTTGGAGTGACCCAGCCCGAGCGAACCCAGCGCCAGTTGCTGCAGGTGGGCGCTGGGCCAGACCGGTGCCATGCGCTGCAGCGCCTGCGGGAGTGCGGAAAGCGGAATCCATAGCCCCGACAGGAACGACATGGGCAAATAGATGAGGTTGATGACGCCCGGCGCACCCTGACCTTTCACCAGCGTACCCACCAGCATGCCCAGTGCGCAGAACGGCAGCACGCCCAACATGCCGGTGACGATGAACACCAGCGCCTGCAGCACGCCCAACTGCACGTGCGCCAGACCGATGCCCAGCGCCAGCAGCAACAGCATCACCATGGCGGCGGCCAGCATCGCCATCACCATCTTGCCCAGCAGATACGCACCGGGCGGCATCGGCATCGCCCGCTTGAGCGTCAGCAGGCCGTTTTCACGCTCCATCGCCAAAGAGACGCCAAAGCCGAACAGACCCGGGCTCATCACGCCGAACACGCCATAGCTCGCCAGCAGATAGCGCGCCGTGTTCGCATCGGCGTTGTGATTCATCACGATGCCGAACAACAGGTAGAACATGGTGGGAAACAAGGTCACCGGCAGCAGGAAGCCGGGCGAGCGGAAGTAGCGCAGGCATTCGCTGCGCGCCTCCATGGCGTAGGCCGCGAGCAGGCGGCGAGACGTCATGCCTTCATATGGCAGGCTGTGGATGGCGGTCACGGACATTACGCAGCCTCCTTTTCAGCGACGCTCTCGCGGGTCAACTCGGTGAACGCCTCGGCGAGGCCGGCGCGACGCACTTCCAGCTCCGACAACAAGGGATCGGCATCGAGCAAGCGGCGCAGCACGCGTTCGGGCGCATCGCTGTGCAAAAGCAGGTGCGTCCCGTCGCGTTCGGCATGCGATACGTGCGGCCATTGCGCGAGCGCGCTCGCATCGAGATCGCTGATGCAGCGGATGCGCGTCACCGCTACATGCGCACGCAGCTCATCCACGCTGCCCTGGCTCAATACGCGGCCCTTGCCAAGCACTACTACGCGTTGCGCCAGCGCTTCGGCTTCTTCCAGGTAATGTGTGGTGAGCACGACGGAACAACCTTCGGCGATGAGTCGTCCAATCGCCGCCCATAGTTTTTGCCGTGCGTCGATATCCATGCCGACCGTGGGCTCATCCAGAAACAGCAACTCCGGCCTTCCGCACAACGCCAGCGCAAACTGCACGCGGCGCTGCTGGCCACCGGACAGCGCTGCATAGCGACGGGAGAGCAGATCGGTCACACCGGCCATCTCCGCGCTTTCCGCCAGTGAACGCGGCGCGGGGTAATAGCTCATGGTGAGGCGTAACAGTTCCGATACAGTCAGCGTCGATGGCAGAAAGGCCGACTGCAGCATCACGCCGATGCGACGGCGCGCGTCGATCGCCTGCGGATCCTGGCCAAACAATTCCACCTTGCCCGCGTCGGCGCGCAACAAGCCCAGCAGCAGGCTGATCGCCGTGCTTTTGCCAGCGCCGTTGGGGCCGAGCAAGGCGAGTAGTTCGCCGCGGTGCAGCATGAGGTCCAGACCATCCAGCGCCGTTAAAGCGCCGTAACGTTTGACTGCGCCAGACAGGCTGGCCACCACTGCGGCAGATGGGTTCATGGCTCCTCCTTGTTGCCTGCCATGCTAGGCAGTGCAAGGGTTTGCCGGCAGTTGACCCCGTCAGCTACCACACATGACAAGCGTCACCCGGGGTACCGGCGGCGACACCGCCGCGCTATGCTCAGGCAGTCGTTGCATTGCCACATCCGTGACGGATCGCAGTGCGGCATGGCTCTCACGGGCCAAGAGAAACGCTGAACGGTTTCGCGTTTCCGCAACGCATTCGTAGACATATCGATGCGCATGCCATCGGGACGGCAGGCAAGTCGACTTTGAAGGAGTTACCCATGGGTGTGATTGATCAGCTGCGCGAAATGCGCGAATTCGGCGGCGCACCGCAGACCAGTGGCCTCGATGAAGCCACCATCGAACGCTACGCGGGCAGTCATCCTGACCTGGTGCAGGCGATCAGCGATGCAGTGACGCGTCATCGTGAACTGCGCGCTGAACTCGGCGACTTCCTCAAGCTCGACGAAGCCGAACAGATGGCGCAGGTGCAGTCCGAATTCGTCAACTTCTATCCGGACGATGCCATCAACCCGTACCTGCCCGCTGCTGCGCGCGGCCCGTGGGTAGTGAGTTTCAAGGGCGCCGTGATCCACGACAACGGCGGCTACGGCATGCTTGGCTTTGGCCACAACAACGCCGCCATCGACGCCGCGCTGGCACGTCCGCAGGTGATGGCCAATGTGATGACGCCGAGCATCTCGCAGATGCGTTTTGCCAAGGCGATGGATCGCGAACTGGGCCGCCACCGCGACGGCAATCCGTATACGCGTTACCTCGCGCTCAATTCCGGTTCGGAGTCGGTGGGCCTGGCCTGTCGCATTGCCGACGTCAATGCCAAGCTGCTGACCGATCCGGGCGCACGCTATGCCGGTCGCACCATCAAGCGCCTGGTGGTCAAGGGCGCCTTCCACGGTCGCACCGACAAGCCGGCGCTGTATTCCGATTCCACGCGCAAGACTTACCTGCAGCATCTGGCCAGCTATCGCCACGAAGACACGCTGCTCACCGTGCAGCCTTACGACATCGCCCAGCTCGAAGCCGTGTTTGCCGACGCGGACAAGAACGGCTGGTTTATCGAGGCGATGTTCCTGGAACCGGTGATGGGCGAAGGCGATCCGGGCCGCGCGGTGACGCCGGAGTTCTACCAGAAGGCGCGCGCGCTCACCGAAGCGCACGGTTCGCTGTTGCTGGTCGACTCCATCCAGGCGGGCCTGCGTGCGCACGGCGTGTTGTCGGTCACCGATTATCCGGGCTTCGAGAAACTCGCGCCGCCGGATATGGAAACCTTCTCCAAGGCGCTCAACGCCGGCCAGTATCCGCTGTCCGTGCTGGCTGTCACTGCGCGCACCGCCGAGCTGTACCGCAAGGGCATCTACGGCAACACCATGACGGCCAATCCGCGCGCGCTCGATGTGGCGCTCGCCACGCTCGACCTGCTCACCGACGAGGTGCGCAACAACATCCGCGAGCGCGGCAAGGAATTCGTCGACAAGCTCAATGCGCTCAAGAACGAACTGGGCGGCCTGATCACCAAGGTGCAGGGCACCGGCCTGTTGTTCTCCTGCGAGCTGGCACCGGAGTTCAAGTGCTACGGCGCCGATTCGATCGAGGAGTTCATGCGCGAGCGCGGCGTCGGCGTGATCCACGGCGGTACCAACTCGCTGCGCTTCACGCCGCACTTCCTGGTGACCAGCGACGAAGTGGACCTGGTCGTTTCGCATGTGCGTCAGGCCCTGCTGCAGGGGCCGCGCAAGCTCAAGACGGTGAAGGCCGAAGCGGCCTGAGGCAGCGACATGACCGGCGTCGTTCACGCAACGTCGACGATGCCGGTCACACAGCAGAACGCAAAGCGCTTCGCAAAATGAAGCGCCGCCGCAACTTCCTTCGCAAAACTGTCGCAATAGCTACTTAGCCTCTCCCTGATGGGGTCCGCCCCGGACCCAGGAAGGGAGTGGTTAATGAAACCAACGCACATTCGACGTGCCCTATTAGTCGCACTGTTGCTCGCCCTGTCGGCAACCGCTGCGCAAGCGGCAGATCTCAACATCAGTCAGTTTCGCGTCCGTGGCCCCGCCGGCGGCAACGACGAATTCGTCGAGCTGTTCAACAGCGGCAGCAAGGCGCTGGATCTGTCGGGCTACAAATTCAACGCCTCCAACGTCAGCGGCACCACCGGCACGCGCCTGACGCTGCCGAGCGGCACGTCCATCGCGCCGGGCTGCTATCTGTTGCTCACCAACAGCGCGAGCAGCGGTTATTCCGGCAGCGTGGCCGGCGATCTCAAGTACAGCACAGGCGTCACCGACGACGGCGGTCTGGCCATCCTCGATGGTTCGGGCCAGCTGGTTGATCAGGTCGGCCTCTCCACTGGTTCTGCGTACAAGGCCGGCACGCCACTGGCGTCGCTCGGCACCACGAATGCCGATAAGGGCTATGGCCGCAAGCCCACGGCCGCGGGCCTGCCGCAAAACACCGGCGACAACCAGGCGGATTTCAACGTGGTGTCTCCCACGGCGCCGCACAACAGCGCAAGCTCGTGCGTCGTGCTGGGCCAGGCGTTGTCCATCGCCGATGCAAGCGCCACGGTGCGCGGTGCGGCGGACGTCCAAATGCCTTTCACCGTCTCACTCACCCAGCCTGCGCCCACGGGTGGCGTCGCGGTGCACGTGGCGACGCTCGATGGCACGGCTACGGTGGCCAATCATGACTACGACGCGCTCGATACCAACGTCAGCATCGCCGAAGGGCAGATGCAGGCGAACTTCAACGTGGTGGTGCACGGCCGCACCACGCCGAGCGACGACAAGGCCTTCGAGGTCAAGCTGAGCCAGCCCAGCGGCAATCTTCCGCTGTCGCGCGATACGGCGATCGGCGCGATCCTCTACGACATCCCGGTTGCTGCCGAGATCTGGCAGATCCAGGGGCGCGATCAGATCTCGCCGCTGCTCGGCAAGCCGGTTAAGACCACGGGCAACATCGTCACCGCGGTGGGCCCGGCGGGCTTCACCATGCAGACGCCCGACGCACGCGCCGATGCCGATGCGCTCACGTCCAACGGCATCTATGTGTTCACCTCCAGCACGCCGACGGTGGCGGTGGGCGATGTGGTGAACGTGGACGCCAGGGTCGCCAACTACTATCAGTTGCCCGAACTCACCAGCCCCGTGGTGACGGTGAGCTCGCATGGCGCGCGCCTGCCGAAGGCGGTGGTGTTTGGCGATGCGATCCCGTCGTCCGATCCGACCAAGCTGTCGTGCGGCGCAACCAACTTCCAGTGCTTCGTGGGCATGCGCGTGGTGATCGAGAACGGCATGATCAACACGGGCAACAAGCGTTTCAGCGGCGAGCCGTATGCGGAAGTGAGCATCACCGCGAACGGCAAGCGCTCGTTGCGTCTCCCCGGCGTGCGCTATGGCGTGCCGGTGCCTGACGGTGTGCAGCTAGCCAACTGGAGCGGCAACCCGGAAGTATTCAAGATGAATACCGCGGACTTCGGCGCCGTGCCGCTCAACACGCCGTTCGTGGCGGGCACCACGTTCCGAGCCGAAGGCATCATCTCCTACGACTTCGGTGCCTACACCTTCATCCCGACCAAGATCAGCTTGAAGCACGTCGCGGAAATGCCGCGCTCCGTTTCACTGACCGCGCCGTACGCACTGCGCATCGGTGCGTTCAACACCGAGCGCTTCTGCGACACCAACTTCAACACCGTCTTTACCTGCAGCGGCGACAGCAAGGAGCCGACGGCCGATGAAGTGGCCTTGAAGACGCAGCGCCTGTCCGCCTATATCGGCAGCGTGCTGCAGTTGCCCGACGTGTTGTCAGTGGAGGAAGTGAAGAGCCTGCCGCTGCTACAAGGTTTGGCCACGCAGTTGGGTGACGACTATCGCGCCAAGTACCAGGCCTACCTGGTGCCCGGACACGATCCCAGCGGCATCAACGTGGGCTTCCTGGTGCGCAGCGACCGCGTCCGCGTGGTGTCCGTGCAGCAGCTGGCCGCCGACGAAACCTGGAACGACAACGGCCAGACCGCGTTCGTGCACGACCATCCGCCGCTGTTGCTCACCGCCGAAGCGCGCGGCGTTCGCTTCCAGGTGATCTCGGTGCACATGAAGGCTCGCACCAACGTCGACGACAACGACGACAGCGCCGTGCGCGACCGTCAGAAGCGCTTCCTGCAAGCCAGTTCGCTGGCACGCCAGGTGCAAAGCCTGCAGGGCACCAATCCGTGGCTGCCGTTGATGGTGGTGGGCGACTTCAACGCCTACCAGTTCAGCGATGGCTGGGTGGACGTGGTGGGACTGGCCTCGGGCAAGTACAAGGACAGCGAAAACCAGCTGAAGCTGGGCAAGAACATCGTGCGCCCTGCCCTGTGGAATGCGGTCGAATCGGTGCCGCAGAACGATCGCTACTCGTTCCTCTACACCGAGGCATTTGGCCCGATCCAGGGCTATACCACGGCAGGCTCCGGCAACTCGGGCCGCGAGGTGCCCACCGTGCAAGTGCTCGATCATGCGCTGATGAACGATGTCGCCCGACTGCGCTTCCTGAAGATGCAGTACGGCCGCGCCGATCTCGATGCGCCGGTGCAGACCGAGGCCGATGCGGCCAGCGCCACCGACGTGCGCAAGGCGATTGGCGTGTCCGATCACGATGGTTTCGTGGTCGATCTGTTCGTGCCGGGATTGTTCGGCGAACAAGGCCATGGTCATCACGATGACGACGACCACGGGCATGGCCATCACGACGACGATGACCAAGGGCACGACCACGGTCACTGATCGGTAGCTTCAAATCCCTGGGAGGCCACGCCCGGCGACGGGCGTGGCCTTTCCTTTGGCGCCCCGCCAGGCTAAGAAAAGTCCGATTCTCCTGTCCCCCTCCGGCTTGCTGAACGGGACGCCTCGGCGACCACGCGCGCCCTCCCACGCGACCTGTCGGCAGGCATAGACTTGCGACGCCGGCGTTCGCCGGTCATGTCATCCAGGAGGGTACCCGCATGTCTTCGCGTTTGAGTCTGATGGTTGCCAGCGTTGCGCTGGCCTTCGCTGCCTCCACCGCCTTCGCCGCGCCGCAGGCGGCAAGCAGCAGCGCGCCCGCCAAGAACTCGCAGCAGCAGCGCATGACCGACTGCAACAAGCAGGCCACGGGCAAGACCGGCGACGAGCGCAAGACCTTCATGAGCAGCTGCCTGAAGGGCGAAAGCGCCGCACCGGCCAAGATGACCCAGCAGGAAAAGATGAAGGCCTGCAATGCCGATCCGCATGCCAAGACGCTCAAGGGCGACGAGCGCAAGCAGTTCATGAGCGCCTGCCTGAGCGGTACGCCCAACGCGGGCCATTGATCGCATTTTTGAGCAAGCCACCAGGGCGCCGGTTTTATCGGCGCCCTTTTTATTGCCGCTTGAGGTTCTGCTGCTATCCTGCGCACTCTCAAGCCTTCCAGGGATTCACCGCCGACATGCGCCTCTAAGCCGCTCGCCTGCCAACCGATTGCTCCCACTTTGGGTGCGTTGCGTCTGGCCACGAGTGACAGGGCGGTCGACATCCCACAGCGCGCTTAAGCGCCAGACCCCTTGTCGTATGCCACTCCCCTATCGGAGGGTCTATGACAGCCATAGCCATGTTTATCCATCAGCTCGGCTTTGCTTTGCCGGGTCGCGATCCCGTTTTCGAAAAACTCGAGACGTCCTTTTCCGTTGGCCGCCATGCACTGGTCGGACGCAATGGCAGCGGCAAGTCTCTGCTCGGTCAGATCCTTGCTGGCCGGATCGAACCCACCCACGGCCAGGTCGCGCGCACCGTCGAGCTCGCCTATCTACCGCAACGCTGGCCAGCGTTCGGCGGCAGCATCGCTGCGGCATTGGGCGTGGAGCACAAACTCGATGCGCTGCGCCGGATCGAGGCAGGCAGCGTTGATCCTGCGGATTTCCAGGCGCTTGCCGACGACTGGACCGTGTACGAACGGGCTAGTCGATGGCTGGAACAGGCCGCGCTACCGAGCGATCTGGCACGGCCATGGGAGAGCCTCAGCGGCGGCGAACGCGTGCGCCTGCAGCTCACGCAGTTGTTCGAACACGACCAGCATTTCCTGATACTCGATGAGCCGGGCAATCACCTGGATCGTCGCGGCCGGCATTGGTTGCGCGAAAAGCTGACGGCACACGCGGGCGGCTATCTGCTGATCAGCCACGACCGCGCACTGCTGGCCGACGTGGAAAGCATCGACGAACTCTCACCGCAAGGCTTGCGTCGCTATGGCGGCGACTACGCCGCCTATGCCGCGCGACGCGATGCCGACCAACAGGCGGCCGGGCGGCAACTGGATCAGGCGCGACGCGAGCAGAAGATGCTCGAGCGCAAACAGCACGAAGAGCGGCAACGTCTCGCCAGGCAACAACAGAAAGCCCAGCGCGAACGTGCAAACGCGAACATGCCCACCATCCTGCTGGATCGACGCAAGCAGCGCTCGGAAGACACCGGTGCCCGCCTGCTCACCGCGCAGCGTTTGCAACAAGCCAGGCAACACGAACAACTCTCCGAGGCCCGTGCTCGCGTGGACGTGCATCGCGCCCAGCGTTTCGACCTGGGTGAGCATGCGGCGACGCGTGCATCGTTCCAATTGCACGACTTCATACCGCCCTACGGACATGACCAGCCGATCAATCTGCATCTCGCACCGGGCGAACGCCTTTACCTGCACGGCGACAACGGCAGCGGCAAATCCAGCCTGCTCGCCGCCATCGCCGGGCGTTTACCCCCACGCGGCGGACAACTCCGGCGTGGCGAACGCTTGCTGCTGATCGACCAGCACTACAGCTTGCTGGATGACCAACACAGCGCTCTGGAGAACCTGCGCGAGCTGTCGCCCGGCCATGCACCGACGCGCTATCGCGAATATCTCGCGGGCATCGGCCTGCGTGGCGAGCGTGCCGACGTGGCCGCCGGTGCGCTGAGCGGGGGCGAACGCGTGAAGCTCGCCCTGCTGGCACTCGACAGCGCGCGTGAACCCTATGACCTGTTGCTGCTCGACGAGCCGGACAGCCATCTGGATCTGGACAGCCGCCAGCTGCTCGAGCAGGCATTGGCGACCTATCGCGGCTCGCTGATCCTGGTCAGCCACGATGCGGAACTGGTCGCGAAGGCGGGTATCGATCGCGAGCTTCGGCTGGACAAACCGCTCGCCCTCATCACGCCGCGTGAGTGACAATTCACCGACTCTGCCGCCAGGTTTGCCCATGAAAATCGTCGAAGTCCATCACCCCCTGATCCAGCACAAGCTCGGCCTGATGCGCCGCGCCGGCATCAGCACCAAGGAATTTCGCGAGCTGGCCTCGGAAGTGGCTTCGCTGTTGACCTACGAAGCCACCAAGGATCTGGAAACCGTCGAGCAGCGCATCGAAGGCTGGGCCGGTCCGCTCACCGTGCACCAGATCAAGGGCAAGAAGGTCACCATCGTGCCGATCCTGCGCGCCGGCCTGGGCATGCTGCCCGGCGTGCTCGACATGATTCCCGCGGCCAAGGTGAGTGTGGTCGGCCTGCAGCGCAACGAGGAGACGCTCGAGCCCATCACCTATTACGAGAAGCTCACCGGCCGCATGGACGAGCGCATCGCGCTGATCGTCGATCCCATGCTGGCCACCGCCGGCACCCTGATTGCCACGGTGGACATGCTCAAGGCCGCCGGTTGCAAGCGCATCAAGGGACTGTTCCTGGTCGCCGCGCCCGAAGGCCTCAAGCGCATCGAAGCGGCGCATCCGGATGTGGAGATCTATACCGCGTCCATCGACGAGCGGCTCAACGAGCACGGCTACATCCTGCCCGGGCTCGGCGATGCGGGCGACAAGATCTTCGGCACCAAGCAATTGCCCGCCAGCTGAGCATCGGCATCTCACGTTCCGCCAAAACCCCGCCCTCATCGGCGGGGTTTTTCTTTGACTCAAGCATGAGAAGTGCAGCACATAAGTCACGGAGACGACATCTTCCCGTGCCATGATTTCCGCGTCGCCTCGACCCCGCGAGGCAGTCATAACAAGTTGAAGATAAAGCGCTTTTCCTGCATTTTTGGCTAAAGTTACCGCGCGGTGAGCCGACAGCTCTTGCAGTTCCCTCACCCCGGACTTCCCCATGTTCAAGTTCTCCAAGCCGACCACCGGATTGACGCTGCGCCAGCGTCTGCTGTTGCGCCTGCTGGCCATCGTGTCGCTGCTGGCGATCACCTGCGTGGCCGGCATGGTGCAGTTGCATCGCGCGGACACGCGCATCCAGGGTCTGGTCGACGGTTCGCTCAGCCCGGTCGCCGACGTGGGCCGCGTGCAGAACGACTACAACAGCACACTGCAGGTGCTGGTCCATGCCGTGATGTCCCAGTTGCCCTCGGCGGTGGAAGACGCACACACGCGCATCCACGCCGATCGCATCGATGCCGAGCGCCACTGGAAGACGCTGCTGGGCAGCGAACTGGCGCAGGAACAGGCGCAGGCGCTCAAGCTCACCACCGCCCATCGCGCCGAAGCCGACCGCATCATCGACGAGACCCTCGCCCTGCTCGATGCGGGTCAGTTCGATATCGGCGGCCTCAAGCTCACCACCGAAGTGCAGCCGGCCTATGAGCCCCTGCAGAGCGACTTCGCCAACCTGTTCCAGTCCGCGCTTGCCAAGGGCAACAAGCAGGTGGCCATGCAGCGCGCGGCGGATCGCGACGGCATGGTGCTTTTGCTGGTGCTGCTGGGCGTGGCGCTCGCCGTCACCATCCTGATGGATGGCGCGCTGATGCGCTCGCTCATGCAACGCCTCACGCGCGCCACGCAGGTGGCCGAACGCATCGCCGCCGGCACGCTGGGCGAGGCGATCGACGTCGGCTCCAACGACGAGCTGGGCAAACTGCTGGGCGCGCTCGCCTCCATGGATACCCAGCTCACCCAGGTGCTGACCGAAGTACGCGTCGGTGCCGAATCGGTGGGCGAACGCGCGCGTCGGCTTGCCTTGGACAACGAAGCGCTGAGCTCGCGCACGCAGGCGCAAGCGGCCAGCCTGGAGCAGACAAGCGCGTCGATGACCCATATGGCGGATACCGCCGCACTGGGTGCGGGCCACGCCGATGGCGCAGCGGCCGCGGCACGCGATGCCCTGGAGCACGCCGAGCATGGCCGCCAGGTGGCAGACGAAGCCATCGATTCGATGCTCGCCATCGAAAAGGCCAGCCGCGATATCGCGGAGATCGTCGACCTGGTCGACAGCATTGCGTTCCAGACCAACCTGCTCTCGCTCAACGCAGCCATCGAAGCGGCGCAGGCAGGCGAGCGTGGCCGCGGATTCGCCGTGGTGGCCACCGAAGTGCGCCAGCTCGCGCGCCGTTGCGTGGATGCCGGCAAGGACATCCGTCGCCTGGTGGAACGCAGCGGCGACGCCGTCGTCACCGCACGCGAACGCGTGACGCGCTCGGGCGAGGCGCTCGACGGCATCGTGCTCAGCATCGCCAATGTATCGACGCGCGTCTCGCAGATTTCCGGCGCCACGCTGTCCCAGGTCAGTGGCATCGGCCAGGTCAATCGCGCGGTGATGGCAATGGACGGCATGACCCAGGCCAACGCCGAGCTGGTCGAAGACATCAAGTACACCGGCCGCGCGCTGGCCACCGATGCCGACACGCTGATGCGGCAAGTCGCGTTTTTCCGCCTTCCCCAAACGGAAGGCCACCACGGGTCGCCGCATGAAGCGGGGCTCTCATCTGCCAAGGTGCATCCAACGCGGGCCGCGGCCTGACATCGAACAGGGCATGCCAGCCAGACCCCTCCCCCACTACACGCCACAAGCCGTGCTTGAGCGCGCGCTCGCCGCAGGAAGCCTGCAGCCGGTCTTTCAGCCGGTGGTGCGCGTGGACACGCTCGAAGTGGTGGCGCACGAGGGCCTGAGCCGCTGTGCCTTCATGCCGGGCGAACTGTCGATCCTCGATCTGCTGGATCTGGCCCGCATGGAGGGCCGACTGGCGGAGCTGGAATTGCATGCCGCACGCACGCTATGCAGTGCGTTCGAAGCGCAGGCGGCAGCGGGCCGCCTGCTGGTGAACCTGAGCGCGCACGCCATCCTGCACGACACCTTGCGCCCGGACGACGTGCTGCTGGCACTGTCGGCCTGCGGCCTCGACCCCGCCCGCGTCACCATCGAAGTGACCGAGCGCGATGTGGTAGAAAGCCCTGCCCGCCTCGCCCATGCGCTGGGCTATCTGCGCGCGCATGGCATCCGCGTCGCGCTGGACGATTTCGGCAACGGCCATTCCAACTTCGAGATGTGGAACGAGATCCACCCCGACGTGGTGAAGATCGACCGATACCTCATCAACGGCGTGTCGCGCAGCGCGGGACGCCTGGCCATCGTGCGCTCGCTTTGCCAGGTCGCCGAATCGCTGGGCACCGACCTGGTCGGCGAAGGCGTGGAAGACCCGGCGGACCTGCGCGTCTTGCGCGACCTGGGTATCCCCTATGCGCAAGGCTTCCTGATTGGCCGTCCTGCCGAACACATTGTCCGCGAAGCCAGCGCCGAATCCCGGCAAGTGTTGCGTACGGCGGCAGTGTCAGTGCTGCCGCGCCCGCGCGGCCCGGTCACGCAGCGTCCCACGCAAGTGAGCCACCTGTTGATCGAGGCGCCCGCCGTGCAGCCGCGTCAGACCAACGACGAGGTGATGGCGCTGTTCGTCGATCATCCCGAGCTGCACGCGGTGGCGGTGGTCAAGGACGGGCATCCGATCGGCCTGATCAATCGCCGCCTGGTCAACGAGCGCATGGCGCAGCCCTTTGCCCGCGAACTGCTGGCGCGCAAGTCATGCACGGCGCTGATGAACAGCGCGCCGCTGGTATGCGATGAAAACCGCAGCCTCGAAAGTCTGGCCGACGTGCTGCGCGGCGAAGATCAACGCTATCTCGCCGACGGTTTCATCGTGACGCGCAAGGGCGTCTATCTGGGCCTGGGCACGGGCGAGGCCCTGGTGCGTCGCGTGAGCGAGCTGCGTATCGAAGCAGCGCGGCACGCGAACCCGCTGACCTTCCTGCCCGGCAATATCCCCACCACCGAACATCTGGAACGGCTGATCGATGGCGGCGAGTGTTTCACCGTGGTGCACGTCGATCTCACCGACTTCAAACCGTTCAACGATCACTACGGCTATTCGCGCGGCGACGAGATGATCCGCCTGCTGTCAGGGCTGCTCAGCGAGCACGTGGACCCGGCGCTGGATTTCATCGGCCATATCGGCGGCGACGATTTCGTGGTGCTGTTCCAGAGCGGCGACTGGGAGGCGCGCTGCCAGCGGGTGATCGATGCGTTCAATGCGCGCTCGCCGCAACTGTTCGATGCGCTGGACATCTTCCACGGCGGACTGCAAGGCAAGGATCGTCGCGGCGAGCCGCAATTCTTCCCGTTTACGACGGTGGTGATGGGAGCAGTGGAGCTGGCGCCACCGCTGCCGCAGCGCGCGCAATCGATCGCCATGCTCGCCGCGCGCGCCAAGCGCCAGGCCAAGCGTGCGCACGTCAGCCTGCACGTGTTTCCCCGGCTGGCCATGTCGCAGACATAAGAAAACCCCGGCAGATGGCTACCGGGGTTCGCGTACGTCAGTGGGGCTCAATCAGCCGCGGAAACGATCGGTCGCGTTGATCAGCTCCGAGATATTGCCCGGCTCGAATGCAGAGTGACCGGCATCCTGCACGATGCGCAGATCCGCTTCCGGCCACGCACGATGCAGATCCCAGGCGCTGCGCATCGGGCACACCACGTCGTAGCGACCCTGCACGATCACGGCAGGAATCTTGCGGATGCGCTCGACGTTGCGCAGCAGCTGGTCATCATGTTCGAAGAAGCCGCCGTGCACGAAGTAGTGGCATTCGATGCGGGCAAAGGCCAAGGCGAATTCGTCTTCGCCGCTGGACTGGATATGGCTTTCGTCCTGCCACAGGTAACTGGTGGCGCCCTCCCATACCGACCATGCACGCGCGGCTTCCACGCGTTCGATCGGGTCGCTGCTGGTCAGGCGACGGTAGTAGGCGCTCATCAGGTCGCCGTGCTCCACCTCGGGGATCGCCTTCAGATAGGTTTCCCAGGCATCGGGATACAGCGCGTCGCAACCCTTCTGGTAGAACCACTCCAGTTCCCAGCGACGCAGCATGAAGATGCCGCGCAACACCAGCTCAGTCACGCGCTCCGGATGCGTCTGCGCATAGGCGAGCGCCAGCGTCGAACCCCAGGAGCCGCCGAACACCTGCCAGCGATCGATGCCCAGATGCCCGCGGATGCGCTCGATGTCGTTGACCAGGTTCCAGGTGGTGTTCTCGTGCAATTCCGCATGCGGCGTGGACTTGCCGCAGCCGCGCTGATCGAACAGCACGATGCGATACACCGCCGGATCGAAGAAGCGCCGGCACTTCGGATTGGTGCCGCCGCCCGGGCCGCCATGCAGGAACACTACCGGCTTGCCGTTGGGATTGCCGCTCTGTTCGTAGTACAGCGTGTGCAGGTCCGACACCTTGAGCATGCCGGTGTCATACGGCTCGATCTCGGGATACAGGGTGCGAAGTTCCTGCGACATGCTCGATGCTCCTGAAGCGAACGGGGACGGCCTATAAGGCTATCACGCCACCCCTGATCGCCTCTTTCACCCAGACCTCCGGCGCACTTCTCAGTGCGCCGGAGACAGACTCAGGGCGCGCCGACCGTCAGCACCGTGAAGCTATCCGGCACGATGTCCGGGCGGGCGCCCTCCTTCGGTGCCGACGCCCACTTGGCCGCCGAGAGGTAGAGCCGATGCAGCTTGGGATCGAGCGTGAGTGTGCGGGCGCTGGGCTGAGTCGGAATAGATGCGACCACGCTGTAGTGATCGGCGTCCTTCTGGCGCACGGCCGTAATATCACCGCTCTCGCCATTGGAGCTGTACACCATCGAGGTGGCCTCATCGAAGACCACCGCATCCGGGCCTTCGCCGATCGGCACCCGCGCCACGGCCTGGCCGTTCTCGGCATTGGTCACGGCCATCTGCTTATTGTCGCAAACAGAAAACAGGCGATGCAGCTTGCGGTCGATCGCCAGGCCGGTCGGCGCTTCGCAACCGCCCAGCGACCACGTCGCTGCCACGGTGTTGCTGGTCGTGTCGATCTTCACCAGCTGTGCCGTGTCTTCAATATTCACGTAGATCGATCCGGCCTCGTCGCTTTGCGCGAATTCCGGCTTGCCGGGCAAGGCCACCGTGGCCGTCACGGTATTGGTGGCAGGGTCAATCACGCTGAAAGAATGTCCCTTGCCGTTGAACGTGAACACGTGCTTCGACGCCGGGTCGTAGGCAATGGCATCGGGCTTCTCGCCCGTGCCGCTGATGGTCGCCACGACATTGAAGGTGTCGAGGTCAAACACCGTGACCGAGGCGGCCTGCCCGTTGCTGGCATAGCCGCGATGCGCCGACTGATCCAGCGCCACGCCGTGTACGCCCTTCGTGCCGGGAATCGTGCCGATACGCTTGTGCTGGTCCACGTCCACCACATCGACATGGTCGCCGCGCGTCACGAACAGATGACGGCGCTGCGCATCGAAACTGAGGTAATCCCAGCCGCCGGCGCCACCGAGCGGCAGGCGGGCGAGCACGCGGAAATCCGCGGGCGCCGGGGTAGCCGCCGCATGGCCGGCAAACGCCGCCGCGAGGGCACAGAACAGCAGGGTGGGCAAAGGACGCATGGGAGATCTGCCAGCAGTGAGGTCTGCACAGCATCCCCGCCCCGACTTAGGTCCGGCTTAGCCGGCGCCGCTGGACGCCATCAGACGAACAGCTTGCCCGGATTGAGCAGCCCCTTGGGGTCGAACACCTGCCGCACGCCGCGCATCAGCGCAATTTCCGCTTCGCTACGGGTGCTGCCCAGATAGGCGCGCTTGACCAGGCCGATGCCGTGCTCGGCCGAAATGCTGCCGCCATGCCGCTGCAGCGTTTCGGCCAGCAACTTGGTGACGTGCTCGCACTGGGCGATGAAATCGCTGTCCGACAGATCGTCCGGACGCAGCACGTTGATATGCAGGTTGCCGTCACCGATGTGTCCAAACCAGACCACGTCGAAGTGCGGATACTCGCGACCCAGCAAGGCCTGGATCTCGCGCAGGAAAGCCGGCAGCGCACTGATCCGCAGCGAGATGTCGTTCTTGTACGGGCGATGCGGCGCCAGGCTCTCGGTGATGCCTTCGCGCAGCCGCCACAACGCGGCCGCCTGCGCATCACTTTGCGCGATCACGCCGTCGCTGATCCAGCCGTGATCCACGCCGACTTCGAACGCAGCTAGCGCGGCGTCCTGTGCTGCTTCGCTGTTGTCGAACTCGGTCACCACGTAATACGGGTGCTCGCCATCGATGGCCCGCTGCGCACCGTGCGCCAACACATGGCGCAGTGCTGCATCGGTGAAGAACTCGAACGCCTGGAGGGTGAGCCGCGAGCGAAACAGCGCGAACACCTCCATCAGCGCTTCCATATTGGGCAGCGCCAGCAACATGACCTGCGATGGCGGCGGCGGATCGGTGAGACGCAAGGTCGCTTCGACCACGACACCCAACGTTCCCTCCGAACCGATCAGCAACTGGCGCAGGTCGTAGCCGCTGGAGTTCTTGATCAGCCCGCGATTGAGCTGCAACAGCTCGCCGTTGCCAGCCACCACGGTGAGTCCGGCAATCCACTCGCGCGTGTTGCCGTAGCGGATCACCCGGATGCCGCCGGCATTGGTGGCGATATTGCCGCCGATGGAGCAGGAGCCGCGGGCGGCAAAGTCCACTGGATAGAGCAGCCCCTGTTCCCTGGCGGCCTCGTGCACGGCATGCAGCGTCATGCCGGCCTGCACGGTGAGCGTGCGGTCCACTGCATCGAAGTCGAGCACGCGATTCATGCGCTCCAGGCTGAGCACCAGCTCGCCGTTCGCCGCCACCGCGCCACCCGACAGACCCGTGCGACCGCCCGAGGGTACGATCGCCACCTGTTGCTCATTGGCCCAGCGCACCACGGCCTGCACCTCGGCCACGTCGCCAGGCAGCGCGATTGCCAGCGGCGCGGGGGTCCAGCGGCGCGTCCAGTCGCGGCCGTAGTGCTCCAGATCGGCCAGATCGGTCAGCAGGCGAAGATTGGGCAGCCGGGCGGCGAGCGCGGCCAGTCGAGCATCAGTCATGCGGTTGTCCCCGGGTGTGCTGCAAGCCTGCCAGCGCAGCTTTGCATCGTCCAGTGTTGCGACGCCGCAAAAGCGCTTCAAGCCGTGGCATAGTGCAGGCGTTCTCCATTGCGCAACGGCCCATGAAGACCTCGTTCCCGAAACAAGACATCAAGGTACTCCTGCTCGAAGGCGTCAGCCGCAGCGCCGTGGAAAGCTTCCAGCGCGCGGGCTACAGCCAGATCGAATACCACGAAAAAGCCCTGCCGGAGGCCGATTTGAAGGCCCGCATCGCTGAGGCCCATATCGTCGGCATCCGCTCGCGCACGCACCTGACCGATGAGGTGCTTCAGCAGGCTAAACGGCTAATTGCGGTGGGCTGCTTCTGCATCGGCACCAACCAGGTGGACCTCGGCAGCGCCCGCCGGCTCGGCGTGCCGGTGTTCAACGCGCCCTACTCCAATACGCGCAGCGTGGCGGAATTGGTTATCGCTGAAACCATCATGCTGTTGCGCGGCGTCCCGCAGAAGAACGCGCTATGCCATCGCGGCGGCTGGACCAAATCCGCCGCGGGCAGCTTCGAGGCGCGCGACAAGGTGCTCGGCATCGTCGGCTATGGCCATATCGGCACCCAGGTCGGCGTGCTGGCCGAAAGCCTGGGCATGCGCGTGATCTTCCACGACATCGAATCCAAGCTCTCGCTGGGCAACGCCCGCGCCGCCAACAGCCTGGACGACCTGCTGGAACGCGCCGACGTGGTGACCCTGCACGTGCCGGAGACTCCTGCCACCCAGCTGATGATCGGCACCCGCGAACTGGCCCGCATGCGCAAGGGCTCGCTGCTGATCAACGCCTCGCGCGGCACCGTGGTGGATATCGAAGCGCTGGCCGCCTCGCTGCGCTCGGAGCATCTGGCCGGCGCCGCGGTGGACGTCTTCCCGGTCGAACCCAAGGGCAACGACGATGCCTTCGTATCGCCCCTGGTCGGCATGGACAACGTGATCCTCACCCCGCATATCGGCGGCAGCACGCTGGAGGCACAGGACAATATCGGCATCGAAGTGGCCGCCAAACTGGTGCGCTACAGCGACAACGGCTCCACCCTCTCGGCGGTCAACTTCCCCGAAGTTTCGCTGCCCGAACATCCGCGCAGCCGCCGCCTGCTGCACATCCATCGCAACGTGCCGGGCGTGCTCTCGCGCATCAACGAGCTGTTCTCCGCCGGCAACATCAACATCGATGCGCAGTTCCTGCAGACGGATAGCGAAGTGGGTTACGTGGTGATCGACGTGGCGGCCGATGAGAAGCAGTCGGGCGAGCTGCGCGATCGGCTCTCGGCCATTCCGGGAACGCTGCGCAGTCGCGTGCTTTATTGAGAAACGACCATTGTGCGGTGCAGATTCAGTAGTGGAATCTGCACTGCGCGATCTGGATCATCCGTAGGGTTGTCCTGGCGTGCTTCACGCCAGGAGCAGGAAGGTCCAGCAGCCGATAGACCAGCCGGTGTTCCAGGGTGATGCGCCGCGACCACCAACCGGACCAGTTCTCCCTTAGAGGTTCTGGCTTGCCCAGGCCCGTAAAGGGAGTCTTGCGAATATCCCTGATCAAACCATTGATGGCGGCTACCTTGGTGGCATCGCTTGCCTGCCAATGTAGGTAGTCTTCCCAGCCTCGCTTCGACCACCACAGATCATCCCTGTTCCTGTCTTGGTCCATGGCGTTTTACGCCTTCTTCTTGGGCTTCGAGGCTGACTTCGCCGGCGCGGCCTTGGAAGGGTTCTTGGGTTTGCCCGGCGTGGCGGCCTTGACCCGGCTGGCCTTCGAGTCACCCGCCTTGACCTTGGTCTCTACACCGGTATGCCGGCGGATCAACAAAGGGGCCGCATGGCTGGGCTCGTCCATGACCTTGCCGGCCTGGTGCTTGCGCGGGGCCATGCCAGCCAGATCGTCAGGGGTAACCACGCGGGCGGCAGCCGGCAGCCGGGCGTCGGCCTCTTCCATCGCCTCGTTAAGGCGCGCTGCATTCGCCCTGGAGCTGACGAGGTACAGCATCTCTTGAATGGAGTTGTAGTCACTAGCCGAAAGCATCACGAGATCCTCGGCATCGCGGCGCGTGATGAGCGTAGCGGTATGGTCCTCCGCTACCTGATCGGCCACTGCCTTCAGATTGTTCCTTGCCTCCGTGAAGTTCACGGTCCTCATGGGGGCTCTCCCGACATGTACGTCATATTGCACATGTTCAGTGTAGGGCCTGTCCATCAGGCCAACAAGCAAAGGGACGTCTGGTCTTTCCTGCGAAAGAGATAGGGCTTTGCTGCAGCGAAGCCAGCTTCGAGTAGCTTTCGCGGCTCGCTGGCGACCGCTGCAGAGTTTCGAAGTCCCGCTTTCGCAGCATCAACAAACAAAAAAACGGCGCCCAAGGGCACCGTTTTCTTATCTATTGCCGAATTGGTCGGGACGGCGGGATTCGAACCCACGACCCTCTGCCCCCCAGGCAGATGCGCTACCAGGCTGCGCTACGCCCCGATGATCGGCAAGACGACAAGTCTACCAGCTAAGCCGGTAGTACCGGAAGTCGTGATGAAAATTCAGCGACGCAGCAGTGCGAGGACCTCTTCCAGCTCCATGCGCACCTGGCGCACGATCTGGTGGGAAATGCTCGACTCCATGCGCGCCTGCGGGCCTTCCAACCGGGCGCGGGCGCCGGTGATGGTGAAGCCCTCGTCATACAGCAGGCCACGGATCTGACGGATCATCAGCACGTCGTGACGCTGGTAATAGCGGCGGTTGCCGCGACGCTTGACCGGATTGAGTGCGGGAAATTCCTGTTCCCAATACCGCAACACGTGCGGCTTGACGCCACACAGTTCGCTTACCTCACCGATCGTGAAGTAGCGCTTCGCCGGAATGGCGGGCAGCTCGGTGTTATTCCCTTGGTCCAGCATAGCCCTCGACTCGCACCTTGAGTTTCTGACCCGGTCGGAACGTCACCACGCGGCGGGCGGAAATCGGAATCTCTTCGCCCGTCTTGGGATTGCGTCCCGGTCGCTGGTTCTTCTGGCGGAGGTCAAAGTTGCCGAACCCCGACAGCTTCACCTGCTCGCCCTTTTCCAACGCCTCGCGGACCACCTCGAAATAGGCGTCCACGAATTCTTTTGCCTCACGCTTGTTGAGGCCCACCTCGAGAAAGAGGCGCTCGGCCATCTCTGCTTTGGTCAGCGCCATCTTATCCTCGCAACTTCGCCTTGCATGCCATCTCCAACGCACCGACTGCTTCACGAATGTTACGGTCGGCGTCGTCGTCAGTAAGGGTGCGTGAAGCGTCCTGTAAAATCAAGCCCATAGCGAGACTCTTTCGGCCTAGTTCGACCCCCTTGCCGCTATAGCGATCGAACAGGCGCAGCTCCTTGAGCTGGCTGCCCAGGGTCGAGCGGACCACCTGCTCAATCTGTGACCAGCTCACCTCTTCGGGCACGTCCACCGCAATGTCGCGGCGTACGGACGGGAAGCGCGGGACGGCCACGGCCTTGGGCAGGCGGCGGGCCAGGACCGGTTCCAGCTCCAGTTCGAGCACATGGACATCGGCGCCGAGGTCCAGGGCTTTAGCCAGTTGCGGATGCAGGGCACCCAGGTAACCGACGGTCTGCCCGTCGCGCGTCACGCGGGCGCCGCGACCGGGATGCAGCCAGCCGGGCAAGCCGTCGGCATGGAAGGCCCAGCGACCGGGCTCGCCGCCCCAGGCGATCAGGGCATCGAGGTCGCCCTTGAGGTCGTGGAAGTCGAGCGTGCGCGAGGCTTCGCCCCACTGCTCGGCATGCGCGATGCCGCTGGCGACGATGGACAGGGTCGGCGTCTCGGTCGGTGCGTCCTTGCGGGCGGCGGCTTCGGCGCTGATGCGGAAAGTACGGCCCAGTTCGAACAGGCGCACGCGCTCCTGCTGGCGGGCGCGGTTGTGCGAGAGCGCCACGATCAGCCCCGGCAGCAGGGACGGACGCATGATGGCCAGCTCCGCCGATAGCGGGTTGGCCAGCGGCACCAGCTGTTCGGTCATGCCCCAGCGCTGCAGCACGTCGTTGCCGATGAAGGCCAGGTTCACCGCTTCGTAGTAACCGCGGGCGGCCAGCTGCTCGCGCACGGCCAGCTCGTTGAGGCGCGCTTCCGGTTCGGCGGCCAGGGTCAGCGCGCCGGCCGGCGTATGGGTCGGGATATTGTCGTAGCCATGGATGCGCGCGACCTCTTCGATTAGGTCTTCTTCGCGCTCGATATCGAAACGGCTGCTGGGTGCGGTGACCTGCCAGCCATCGTCCTGCGGCACCACCTTCATGCCCAGCGCGGTGAAGATGCGAGCCACTTCAGTATCGGCCACGTCGATACCCAGCACGCGCTTGAGGCGCGCACGGCGCAGCACCACGGTGGCCGGCGTCGGCAGGTCGGCAAGGTTTTCGGCAACGAGCACGGGGCCAGCCTTGCCGCCCGCGATGGCGAGCAGCAATTCCGTGGCGCGTTCCAGCGCGCGCTGCGGCAGGGCGGGGTCAACTCCGCGCTCGAACCGATGCGAGGCGTCCGTGTGCATGCCCAGCTTGCGCGCGCGGCCCATGATGGCGGCCGGCGCGAAGTGGGCGGATTCCAGGAACACGTTGTGCGTGTCGTCGGTGACGCGCGAATCGAAACCGCCCATCACGCCAGCCACGGCGAGGCCGCTGGTCGCATCGGCGATCAGCACGAAACCCTGATCGAGCTTGGCCTCGGAACCGTCGAGCAGCTTGAGCGTTTCTCCATCGCGCGCGTGACGCACCACGATGTCGCCATGCAGCGTGTCGTTGTCGAAGGCATGCAGCGGCTGACCAAGTTCGAGCATCACGTAGTTGGTGACGTCGACCACGGCGCTGATCGGACGCAGGCCCGCGCGACGCAGACGCTCCGCCAGCCACAGCGGCGTGCGCGCCTTCGCATCGATGCCTTCGATGATGCGGCCCAGATAGCGGGGCGCATCGGCGCCCGCTTCGAGGCGGATGCCGCGACTTGCTTCGCTGGTCACGGGTGCAGCTGCTTGTTCGCCCGTCTTCACGCGACTGCCGAACAACGCCGCCACGTCGTGTGCAAGACCGTAAAGGCCAAGGCAATCCGGACGGTTCGGGGTGAGTTTCAGTTCGAAGCTCGCATCGGGCAGGCCAAGATAGGCAGCCAGCGGCTTGCCCACGGGCGCATCGGCCGGCAACTCGAGCAGGCCGGACGCATCGGCGTCGATGCCCAGCTCCTTGGCCGAGCACAGCATGCCGAACGATTCCACACCACGCAGCTTGGCCGCCTTGATGTTGATGCCACCGGGCAAAGTCGCACCGACCATCGCCAGCGGCACCTTGATGCCGACGCGCGCATTCGGCGCGCCGCAGACGATCTGCAGCGGCTCGCCCTGCCCCGCATCCACCTTGCACACTTGCAGGCGATCGGCTTCAGGATGTTTTTCGGCGCCGACGATCTCGGCCACGACCACGCCATCCAGGCCTTCGCCCAGCGGCGTGAGTTCTTCCACTTCCAGACCGGCCATGGTCAGTGCGTGGGACAGCGTCGCGCGGTCTGCCTGGATCTCGACCAGTTCGCGCAACCAGTTCTCGGAGAATTTCATGCGTATCGGTTCCTGCTGCGTTTACGCGAACTGCTTGAGGAAGCGCAGATCGTTCTCGAAGAACGCGCGCAGATCGGAGACGCCATAGCGCAGCATCGCAAAGCGCTCCACGCCCAAGCCGAAGGCAAAGCCGGTGTAACGCTCCGGATCAATGCCGCAGTTCTTCAGCACGTTCGGATGCACCATGCCGCAGCCCAGCACTTCCAGCCAGCGCGTGCTGCCGTCTTCCGCATCCCAACGGATGTCCACTTCGGCCGAGGGCTCGGTGAAGGGGAAATAGCTGGGGCGGAAACGCATCTCGAAATCGCGCTCGAAAAAGGCGCGGATGAATTCGGCCAGCGTGCCCTTCAGATCCGCAAAGCTCGAGGTCTCGTCGACCAGCAGGCCTTCGATCTGATGGAACATCGGCGAATGCGTCTGGTCCGAATCGCTGCGATAGACCTTGCCCGGCGCAATGATGCGGATCGGCGGCTGGCGTCCCTGCATCGAACGCACCTGCACCGGCGAGGTATGCGTGCGCAGCAGGCGGCCATCGCCGAAATAGAAGGTGTCGTGCATGGCGCGCGCCGGATGATGCGGCGGGAAATTCAGCGCCTCGAAGTTGTGCCAGTCGTCCTCGATCTCCGGACCATCGGCGCGCTGGTAACCCAGGCGCGAGAAGATCGCGCTGATGCGCTCAAGCGCGCGCGTGATCGGGTGAATACCGCCACGCTCGCCGTTGCGACCTGGCAACGTGATGTCGATGGTTTCGGAAGCGAGGCGGTGATCGAGTTCCGCCTGCTCAAGCACCTGCTTGCGCGCGGCCAGCGCGTCGGCAAGACGATCCTTGATGCGGTTGACCTCGGCGCCACGCGCCTTGCGCTCGTCGGGCGACAGCGCGCCCAGTGCTTTCAATGCAGCGGTGACAATGCCGCTCTTGCCCAGCAGGCTCACGCGCAGCGCGTCGAGTGCTTCGAGCGTGTCGGCGTTGCCAATATCGGCCAGCGCCTGCACGGCGCGGCTATCCAGATCGTCCATCGATGCGATTCCGGGTTGAAAGTCAGAAACGAAAACGGGGAGGAGGCTTCTGGCCTCCTCCCCGCGAACGTCACGCGCATCCCTTGAAGAGTGCGGCCATGGATGGCCGCTTCTTGATCTTAGCGATCAAGGATGAGCGCACAAATTACGCCGCCAGACTGGCCTTCGCTTTCTCTGCGATCGCGCCAAACGCCTTGATGTCGTGCACGGCGATATCAGCCAGCACCTTGCGGTCGACGGTGATGCCGGCCTTGGCCAGACCGTTGATCAGGCGGCTGTAGGACAGACCGAACTGACGAGCGGCGGCATTGATACGAACGATCCACAGCGCGCGGAACTGACGCTTGCGCTGCTTACGGCCGATATAGGCGTACTGACCAGCCTTGATGACGGCCTGGTTGGCAACGCGGAAGACTTTGCGACGGGCGTTGTAGTAGCCCTTCGCGCGGCCAATGATCTTCTTGTGACGACGACGGGCGGTAACGCCACGCTTTACACGAGCCATGGTTTATCTCCTCGCCTTACAAGTACGGCAACATGCGTGCTACACCCTTGGTGTCGCAAGCTTTGACGTGGTTGGTGGCACGGAGACCGCGCTTACGCTTGGTCGACTTCTTGGTCAGGATGTGCGACTTGAAGGCGTGACCGGCCTTGAACTTGCCCGATGCGGTCTTGCGAAAACGCTTCGCAGCCGCCCGGTTGGTCTTGATCTTGGGCATGGGAATGCTCCTTGATGGGGTTCGCCGTTTTGAGGTGCGGCCCCGGTTTCTGACTGATCTGGCGGCGACCCCGAGGGCCACTCTTTCCGTCCTGCCACGATCGGTTCACGACCCGTCCTGGTGGGTCGAACCGGCGATTATACGGAGGGATGGGGGGATTTGCCAGCCTTGAAGCTTGCCGCAGTCCGACTCCCTCTCCCCTCCGGGGAGAGGGTTGGGGTGAGGGGCCGGCCTAGCCTCAATACATGGCAACCCTCACCGTCATTCCGGCGCAGGCCGGAATCCAGAGCCTCACGCTCCAGCCATACGATGACTACCGGGGCTTGACGCCACTGGATTCCGGCCTACGTCGGAATGACGGATAGGCCAGGTTCCCGCGAGCACCCGCCCCTCACCCTGCCCGCTCCCCGGCGGGGAGAGGGAAAAGCCGGCTTCGGTTCGGAGCTTCGCTTCGGCGGCCCCAGAAGAAAAAAGCGGCCCTCAGGCCGCTCTTTCGATTACTGCTTCTTCTTCGGGCCGATCATCATGACCATCTGACGACCTTCCAGGCGGGGGAAGGACTCCACCACGCCGTTCTCGCCCACGTCTTCCTGGATCTTCTTGGCCAGGTTCTGGCCCAGGTCCTGGTGAGACATTTCGCGGCCACGGAAGCGGATGGTGACCTTGACCTTGTCGCCTTCCTCGAGGAAGCGAAGCATGTTGCGCAGCTTGATCTGGTAGTCGCCCACGTCCGTGACCGGACGGAACTTCACTTCCTTGATCTCGACCTGCTTCTGCTTCTTCTTGGCCGCCTGAGCCTTCTTCTGGGCTTCGAACTTGAACTTGCCGTAGTCCATGATGCGGCAGACCGGCGGATCGCCGTTCGGCTGGATCTCGACCAGGTCCATGCCCGCTTCTTGTGCCAAGGCCAGTGCCTCGTCACGGGTCAGGATGCCTAGCTGTTCCGAATCTGCGCCGATCACGCGTACGCGCGGGACGCGGATCTCAAGGTTACGGCGGTTGCCCTTTGTGTCGGTGGTAGCGATACCACAATCCTCCAGAAGAGTTCTTAAAAGTGCCGGCCCGCGCGCTTAGCGACGGGTCTCGGCTTCCAGGCGTTCGATCAATGCGACCAGCGGCATGCTGCCTAGGTCCTCGCCCGAACGCGTACGCACGGATACTGCCCCCGATTCCTTCTCGCGATCTCCGACCACCAGCAGGTAAGGGACTTTCTGCATCGTATGTTCGCGGATTTTATAGCCGACCTTCTCATTGCGCAAATCGGCGTGTACGCGGAAACCTTTATCGACAAGGGTTTGCGTCACTTCGCGGACATAGTCGGCCTGGGCGTCCGTAATACTGAACACGGCGGCCTGCACCGGCGCCAGCCAGGTCGGCAGCAGACCGGCATGATGCTCGATCAGGATGCCGATGAAACGCTCCATCGAACCCACTATGGCACGATGCAGCATCACCGGGTGACGACGTTGTGAATTCTCGTCCACATACTCGGCGCCCAGGCGCTCGGGCATCATGAAGTCCACCTGCATGGTGCCCACCTGCCAGGCGCGGCCGATGGAATCCTTCATGTGGTACTCGATTTTCGGACCGTAGAAAGCGCCCTCGCCCGGCAGCTCTTCCCACTGCACGCCGGCCGCGCCCAAGGCAGCACGCAACGCTTCCTCGGCGCGATCCCACACCTCGTCGCTGCCGATGCGCTTGTCGGGACGCAGCGCGATCTTCAGTGCGATGTCCTCGAAGCCGAAGTCACCGTAGACCTTCATGGCCTGCTGATGGAACGCCGTCACCTCGGACTCGATCTGCGCTTCCGTGCAGAACACGTGGCCGTCGTCCTGCGTGAAGGCGCGCACGCGCATGATGCCGTGCAGCGCGCCCGAGGGCTCATTGCGATGGCAGGCGCCGAACTCGCCGTAGCGCACCGGCAGGTCGCGGTAGCTGTGCAGGGACGTGTTGAAGATCTGCACATGGCCCGGGCAGTTCATCGGCTTGAGGGCGTACGTGTGCTTCTCCGACTCGGTGAAGAACATGTTTTCCTGGTAGTTGTCCCAGTGGCCGGACTTCTTCCACAGCGACACGTCCAGCACCTGCGGGCAGCGCACTTCCTGGTAGCCGCTCTGGCGATACACGCGGCGCATGTATTGCTCCACCTGCTGCCAGATGGCCCAGCCCTTGGGGTGCCAGAACACCATGCCCGGGCCCTCTTCCTGCTGATGGAAGAGATCCAGCGCCTTGCCGATCTTGCGATGGTCGCGCTTTTCGGCTTCTTCCAGCTGGTGCAGGTAGGCCTTCAGATCCTTGTCGTTGAGCCACGCCGTGCCGTAGATGCGCGTCAGCATCGCGTTGTTCGAATCGCCACGCCAGTAAGCGCCGGCGACCTTCATCAGCTTGAACGCGCGCAGCTTGCCCGTGTTCGGCACATGCGGGCCGCGGCAGAGATCGGTGAAATCGCCCTGCGAATACAGCGACAATTCCTCGTTGGCCGGGATGCTCTGGATGATCTCGGCCTTGTATTCCTCGCCCATGCCACGGAAGAAGCTCACTGCCTCATCGCGCGACTTCACGCTGCGCGTCACCGGCAGCGCTTCCTTGACGATCTTCTCCATCTCCGCCTCGATCTTGACCAGATCGTCGGGCGTGAACGGGCGCTCATAGGCAAAGTCGTAATAGAAGCCGTTGTCGATCACCGGACCGATGGTGACCTGCGCACCCGGATACAGGCGCTGCACGGCCTGCGCCAGCAGGTGCGCCGTGGAGTGACGCAGGATGTCCAGCGCCTCCGGGCTTTTCTCGGTGACGATCTCGAGGCTGGCGTTGTGGTCGATCGGGAAACTGGCATCCACCAGCTTGCCGTCCACCTTGCCCGCCAGGGTGGCCTTGGCCAGACCGGCGCCGATCGAGGCTGCCACGTCCTGCACCGTCACCGGATGATCAAACGGCCGCTTGCTGCCGTCGGGTAGCGTGATTTCAATCATGTTCGCACCTAAAAAAAAGACGCCCAGAAGAACGTGCTCAATTTAAAGAACCCACCCTCGATAGCCGATTCCACCGGCCACCAACAAAGCGTGCTCTTAGTTGAAAAGTCCGGCCATGGATGGCTGGTTTTGCTCTTGCCTGCCTGGATGGCAGGCAAAAATAAAGAGCGCCACGCGCCCTTCTTGTCGAACAAGGCGTGGCTTGAGTCAGCGCTGGAGGGTCGTAGTTGCCATGTCACACGCTAGACCGACGCTTGAGGCGTGGGCCACCTTGTCTCCGGACGGGTACAGTCAGAACGCTAGTTTAGCCTATCCGTCGATGTCAAATCTGCTATTGCCGACGCTGTCTCAATATCGGCAGCGATAGAATGCCCGCCTCCTCGAACACCGGGCTATTCGCATGCGCATTCTCGTCACCGGCACCGCCGGCTTCATCGGCTCGGCCTTGGCCGAGCGCTTGCTGGCGCGTGGCGACGAGGTGTATGGCATCGACAACCACAACGACTACTACGACCCGACGCTCAAGGAAGCCAGGCTCGCCCGCTTCGCCGACCACCACAACTACACGCATCTGCGTGCCGATCTGGCTGATGCAGCGGCCGTGAATAGCGCCTTTGGCGAGTTCCGCCCGCAACGCGTGGTCAACCTCGCCGCCCAGGCCGGCGTGCGCTATTCACTGAAAAACCCGCAAGCCTACGTGCAGAGCAACCTGGTGGGTTTCGTCAACATCCTGGAGGCCTGCCGCCACGGCAAGGTCGAGCATCTGGTGTATGCGTCGTCAAGCTCGGTCTACGGGGCCAACCGCAAGCTGCCCTTCGCCATCGAGGACGCCGTGGACCACCCGGTGAGCCTGTACGCGGCGAGCAAGAAAGCCAACGAGTTGATGGCGCATACGTATAGCCATCTGTACGACTTGCCGACCACCGGCCTGCGGTTTTTCACGGTGTACGGCCCGTGGGGCCGGCCGGATATGTCGCCCATGCTGTTTGCCGATCGCATCAGCCGCGGCGAGCCCATCGATGTCTACAACTACGGCAACCATAGCCGCGACTTCACCTATGTCGACGACATCGTGGAAGGCGTGATCCGCACGCTCGATCACGTCGCCCTGCCTGATGCGGCCTATGACGCGCTAGCTCCGAGTCCGGGCACGTCCAGCGCGCCGTATCGCGTCTACAACATCGGCAACGATCAGCCGGTGCAGTTGCTGCACTTCATCGAGCTGATGGAGCGCGATCTCGGGCGCACGGTCGAGAAGCGCCTGCTACCAATGCAGCCGGGCGATGTGGCCGATACCTGGGCCGATGTTTCCGCGCTGCGACGTGACGTGGGTTATGCGCCGAATACCTCGATCGAAGAGGGTGTGAAGCGGTTTGTGGCCTGGTATCGGGAATATTTCCAGCAGGAGCAATGAGCGATGTTCGTTGTGGGAGCGCACCCTGTGCGCGACTGGCGTTCGGTCAGACCGCGGCGCCTGTCGCGCACAAGGTGCGCTCCCACAGAAACCCGCGGACGCTCGATCAGAACGGCTTGGCAATCACCAGGAAAACGATGCCCAGCAAGACCAGCACGGGCAGCTCGTTCATGATCCGCAGCATCTTCGACGACGGAAGCGCCACGCCTTGCTCGCTGCGCTTGAGCAGCCGCCCCGACCAGATGAAATAGGCCAGCATCAGCGCGACCAGGGTCAGCTTGGCGTCGATCCAGTGCAGCGAGGCCACGACGTTGGGCAGTGTCTGCGGAAACAGCCGCCAGCCCTCCCACAGGGCCAGCCCGAACAGGAAGGCGATGCCGAACATGTGGTGCCCGAAACGGTAGAGCCGCCGCCCCATTAGCAGCAGGCGCGCCTTCACGACCGGCTCGTCTCCGGACTCGGCGATATTCACAAGGATGCGCGGCAGGTAGAACACCGTTGCCATCCAGGCAATGACGAACACGACATGGAAGCTCTTGATCCAAAGGTACGTCATCGACCGGCTCCTTCAGCGCAAAAAGAAACGGCGCGACCCAAAGGCCACGCCGTTTCATCGGTATTGGTGGGCGGTACAAGGATCGAACTTGTGACCCCTACCATGTCAAGGTAGTGCTCTACCGCTGAGCTAACCGCCCGGTTCTCGCCCGGCATGCCGTGCGAGCCGCGCAGTTTACACATTTCGTGAGGCCGGGACAACTATCCGGCCTCAACGAGCCACCCGTTCCTGCAACTGGTGGATCTGGTCGCGCAGCCGGGCCGCCTCCTCGAATTCCAGGTTTTCGGCGTGCTTGTACATCTGCGCCTCGAGCTTCTTGATCATCGCCGAGGCCTGGTCCCCGCTCAGAGCGGCGTACTGGGCGCCTTGCTCTGCCACAGCGGCGCTCTGGCGGTCGCTGCGGCGGCCGCGACCACGTGACGCAGTCTCGCTGCGGGCCCCTTCCATGATGTCCGCGATGCGGCGCACCACCGACTGCGGCGTGATGCCGTGGGCCTCGTTATAGGCCTGCTGCTTCTCGCGACGGCGGGCGGTCTCGTCCATGGCCGCCTGCATCGAGCGGGTGATGTTGTCAGCGTAAAGAATCGCCTTGCCGCGCAGGTTGCGTGCCGCGCGACCAATGGTCTGGATGAGCGAACCGGTCGAACGCAGGAAGCCTTCCTTGTCGGCGTCGAGAATCGCCACCAGCGAGACCTCGGGCATGTCCAGGCCCTCGCGCAACAGGTTGATGCCTACCAGCACATCGAACTCGCCCAGGCGCAGATCGCGGATGATTTCCACGCGCTCCACCGTTTCGATATCCGAATGCAGATAACGCACTTTGACGTTGTGCTCATTCAAATATTCGGTGAGGTTTTCGGCCATGCGCTTGGTCAGCGTGGTGACCAGCACACGGTCGCCCATCGCCACGCGCTTGTGCACCTCGCCCAGCAGATCGTCGACCTGGGTGCGCACCGGGCGCACTTCCACTTCCGGATCGATCAGGCCGGTCGGACGCACCACCAGTTCCACCACGGCATCGCCGGACTTCTGCAATTCATAGTCGCGCGGCGTGGCCGATACATAGATCGAACGCGGCGCGCGCGCCTCCCACTCCTCGAAACGCAGCGGACGATTATCCATTGCCGAGGGCAGACGGAAACCGAATTCGACCAGTGTCTCCTTGCGCGAGCGGTCACCCTTGTACATGGCGCCGAGCTGGGGAATGGTGACGTGCGATTCGTCGACCACCAGCAACGCATCGGCCGGCAGATAGTCGAACAAGGTCGGCGGCGGTTCGCCGGGGCCGCGGCGCGTGAGATGGCGCGAGTAGTTCTCGATGCCTTGGCAGTAGCCGACTTCGGCCATCATTTCGATGTCGAAACGCGTGCGCTGGTCCAGGCGCTGCGCCTCGACCAGTTTGTTGTCCTTGTACAACTGCTCCAGCCGCTCCTTGAGCTCGACCTTGATGGTCTCGATCGCGTTCAGCACGCTCTCGCGCGTACTCGCATAGTGCGTACGCGGATACACGGTATAGCGCGGCACTTTGCGGATGGTGTCGCCGGTGAGCGGATCGAACAGCGACATGTTTTCCACTTCGCCGTCGAACAGCTCGATGCGCAGCGCTTCGGTTTCCGATTCGGCGGGAAACACATCGATGATTTCGCCACGCACGCGATACGTGCCGCGACGCAGCTCCATCTCATTGCGCGTGTACTGCAGTTCCGTCAGCTGGCGAATCAAGGCGCGTTGATCGATGCGCTCACCCTTGGCCAGGATCAGCCGCAGCGAGAGATAGTCTTCCGGGTCGCCCAGGCCGTAGATCGCCGATACGGTGGCGACGATGATCGAATCCTTGCGCGACAGCAGCGCCTTGGTGGCCGCCAGTCGCATCTGCTCGATGTGGTCGTTGATCGAAGCGTCTTTCTCGATGAAGGTATCCGACGCCACCACGTAGGCTTCGGGCTGGTAGTAGTCGTAGTAGCTGACGAAGTATTCCACCGCGTTGTGCGGAAAGAATTCCTTGAACTCGCCGTACAGCTGCGCCGCCAGGGTCTTGTTCGGCGCCATCACGATGGTCGGCCGCTGCACCTGCTGGATCACGTTGGCAATCGTGTAGGTCTTGCCTGAGCCGGTAACGCCCAGCAGCGTCTGCGCCGCCAGGCCGGCCTCGAAGCCTTCGGAAAGTTTGCGGATGGCCTCGGGCTGGTCGCCGGAGGGCTGGTAGGGCGAGACGAGTTCGAAGCGGTCAGTCATGGCTCTCTACATGCGGTCGCGACGGGGCATTTTAAATTGCCCTGCTGACAGGGCCTGTCAGCAGGCTACGACAGGGGTCCTTGGCGGCCGATGACTGGAGCGCCCGTCGGCTCTGGTTAGGCTGATCGTTTCCGAGACGCAGGAGGCGGCCCATGGACAGGAGTCGGCAAGGCTACCAGCCACGGAGCAGTGCGGGGTTTACGCTGCTTGAAAGTATCGTTGTGATGGTCGTGGTCGCCCTGATGGTGGCGGTCGCCGTTCCCGCGCTGGGGCGGATGCTGGGGCGATACCAGCTCAACACGGCCCAGCTCGACCTGGTCGCCTCGCTCCAGCATGCGCGCAGCCTGGCAGTGAGCAGCGGGCGTCCGAAGCTGCTCTGCCCCTCCTCGGATGGACGGCAATGCGCCGGCGACACGCATTGGGAACGCGGCTGGGCCGTCGGCAATTATCGCAGCGGCAACGCCGATCAGCTGGACGGCTCGCCCAAGCTGGCAAGCGGCGGCTACAAGCGCACGACCATGCACATCATGTCGGACCGCAAGAGCATCCGCTTCCAACCCACGGGCAGCGCCGGTGGCAGCCCCGCGACGTTCACGCTATGCCGCAAGGGGCATGCAGAAGATGCGCTGGCCCTCACGGTCTCCAACGTCGGGCGCGTGGCCGGCGCTACTGCAAAGGCGGACGCCGCCAAGATTTGTGCGGCCAGCAACTAGAGGCACGCCTTGGCGGAGTCGCGATAGGCGCGCATGGCCAAAACCGCTAGGCGCTCGTACAGCGCCACCTCGGCGCCCTGCACCTTGCTGTGGATCACCAGCAGCTCTTCCACGCTCGTGGTGTTGTTGGCCACCACCACCTGCAAGGTCGTCGGCGTTTCGACGATGTGCGCCGTGGGCGAAAGCGCCTGCCAACGCGATTGCACGCAGGCCGCATAGGTCGAATCGAGTTTGCTGGTGCTGGCCTGGAAGGTGGGTTTGTTGTGGCTGATATCGCCAGTGCTCGCGCAGCCTGCCAGGCCGATAGCGCCGAAGGTCAGCAACCAACTGCGCATCAGGCTCTCCCCTTCAAATGATGACGACGTGCACCGGGTTCGCGAACCGACTAAACCAAGGTCAATACTTAAACCAGCGACGACATGCGCCGCGCTCAAGCCCTGCCGATCTTCATCGTCAGCAGGTGTACCCGATGTGGACGCTCGCAAGCGCTCGGCAATCAGGAAGCCTTGAGACAGCCCTGAGCCGGGCATAAAAAAACCCCGCCAATCGGCAGGGTTTTCTTGAATATGGCGCCCGAAGTTGGACTCGAACCAACGACCCCCTGATTAACAGTCAAGTGCTCTAACCGGCTGAGCTATTCGGGCGGGGTGAGCTGGATAGTTTGAATATCCAGCCCTGGTCTGTCAAGCCATGCGGCTCTCAAAAACCCTCAGGCGGCGCGGGCACCGGTGAGCACCCGGTAGCAGGGCACATAGGCCGTGCCGCCCGGGAGTTTCATGCGGTCCTGGGCCACGAAGGCCTTCAGCAGCTCGTCCAGCGAGGCCATGATGTCGGCATCGCCATCGATGTCGAACGGGCCGTACTTTTCGATGGCGCGCAGACCCTCTTCCTTCACGTTGCCGGCGACGATGCCGGAGAACGCGCGACGCAGGTCGGCGGCCAGTTCATGGCGCGGGCGATCGCGATGGATGGCCAGCGAGCGCATGGCCTCATGGGTGGGGCGGAACGGCAGCTGGAACGCGTACGGGATGTTGAGCGACCAGTTGAAGAAGAACGCGTCCTTGGTGTCCAGGCGATGGTTGCGCACCTTGTCGATGCCGCGGACCATGGCACGCGCCACGGCGGCCGGGTCGTCCACGATGATCTGGTAGTGCTGGGTCACGCTCTCGCCCAGGGTCAGGCGCAGGAAGTGGTCGATCTGCTCGAAGTACGCGGCCGACTGCTTGGGACCGGTGAGGATCAGCGGGAACGGCACGCCGGCGTTGTCCGGATGCAGCAGGATGCCGAGCAGGTAGAGGATTTCTTCGGCCGTGCCCACGCCGCCCGGGAACACGATGATGCCGTGCCCCATGCGCACGAATGCTTCGAGACGCTTCTCGATGTCCGGCATGATCACCAGGTGATTGACGATCGGGTTCGGCGATTCGGCCGCGATGATGCCCGGCTCGGTGATGCCGATATAGCGGTTGCTGCGGCGACGCTGCTTGGCGTGCGCAATCGTGGCGCCCTTCATCGGGCCCTTCATGGCACCCGGGCCGCAACCCGTGCAGATGTCCATGCCGCGCAGTCCGAGCTGGTAGCCCACCTGTTTGGTGTACTCGTACTCATCGCGCGAAATCGAATGGCCGCCCCAGCACACCACCAGGTTCGGATCGATCTGCGGCTTGAGAATGCGTGCGTTGCGCAGGATTTCGAACACCACATGGGTCAGGCCCACGCTGTCGTCCAGATCGAAGTTGCCCTGCTCCATCTGCGTAGAGACATAGACGATGTCGCGCATCACGGCGACCAGCAGCTCGTTGATGCCGCGAATGATCTGGCCATCCACGAACGCCTGCGCCGGCGCGTGCGTGAGCTCGATCTTGATGCCGCGATCCTGCTGCAGCACCTGGATGTCGAAATCGGGGAACTGCTCGAGGATGGAGCGCGGATCGTCGCTCATGTTGCCCGAGGTGAGCACGGCCAGCGCGCAGCGGCGCAGCAAGGCGTGCAGGCCCGAACCGCTGGCGTCGCGCAGGCGCGCCACTTCGTTGCGGGACAGGATATCCAGGCCACCGGCGGGCGAAATGCGCGCGCTCACGGTGGCGGGTCGGCCGGACTTTCCGGCTTGAATCTCGTTCATTGAACCATTCTCCTCGCCGCGCCCTCGCGGCTCGTACGTCCGTGCAAAACGCGGCGGACCGCGTAGCTTCCCGCGCCGGGCATGGCAGGGTCAAGCCGTAGGCGTTGCGTCCATTAATAAAAAAGCCGGCGCCCGAGGGCGCCGGCCAGGTTCAAACATCGCAAACAACTGCGCTTAGAAGGCGTATTTCACCGTCAGCAGCACCGACCAGCGCTGGGCGAGGTCGTCGTTGTTGTTGATATAGGTCGGGATCGGCAGCGGCTGGTAGCCACCACCCTGGTTGTAGGTGGTGCACGAGGCCTTGCCACCGCAATCGATGTTGTAGATGTACTTGCCCGTCTTCGGGTCGACACCGGCGTAATCGGCCAAGGCACGGCCACCCGGGAACGCCACGCGCTTCTCGATACCCCAATGCTTGTTCAGCAGGTTCGTGAAGTTGTAGACGTCGAAACGGATGATGCCCTTGTTGCCCTTGAAGATGCCCGGGATTTCCTGGCTGAAACTCAGGTCGATCTGGTTGAGCCAGCCGGCGCGGTCGCCATTGCGCTTGGCCACTTCACCCTGGTGATCCTTCAGGTAATCGTTCTTCTGGATGTTCGCCCAGAACTGATCGATCAGCGTCTGGTTGGTACCCGGACGGAACTCGACTTCACCCGGACGCGGGATGTAGACCAGGTCGTTGGTGTAGCCGTCGCCGTTGGCGTCATTGCCGAACGTCCAGCTGTACGGGGACGCGGAGTGACCGTCATAGAAGATGCTCGCGCTGGTGGCGTAGTCGCCCCAGAAGCGATGCTGCCAGTTGAGCGAGGCGATCACGCGACGCGGCACCGAGTAGTTCGAGGTGCTGGCCACGTTTTCGTTCGAGTTGTAGACGTAGTTGTTGCTGTAGTTCGAGTTGGCGACCGAGGACGTGCCCGGGTTCACTTCGGTCGAACGGCTCCAAGTGAAGCCGATCATGCCCGACCACTCTTCCGAGAACGGCTTCTTCAGCGACAACGCGATGCTGTCGGCGCTGCCCTTGCCGGTGTTGGCGAGGTTGATCATCTGACCGGAGAACGCCGGGTTGGCATTCTTGCGCGGACCCGGCTTGGTCGTAGCAGGATCGGTCAGCGCGGCGTAGTAGGTGCTGCGGCCGTCCGGCAGCATGCCGGTCGGGGCGCCCAGGTTCACGTTCTGGAACCAGATCGCATCGCGCTGGTCGATGTGCTCCCAGTCAGCCGTGGCGATCAGGCCGTACCAGGGCAGCTCGCGGTCGACGCCGAGGCTGAACTTCCACGCGGTCGGGATGTTCCAGTCCTTGGAGATGGTGTTGACCGTCATCTGGCCAGCACCGACCGGGCCGTTGTTCTGGTTATGCGGATCGGCGCTGAACGGCGGCAAGTTGACGTTGCACGGCGGCGACTGCGTCGGACCGCAGTTGAACTGCGTCTGGGTCACGCCGGAGTTGGAGAAGATGTTGCCCAGCCACACGGCCGGCTGGTTGGTCACGAACAGGCCCGCGCCACCACGCAGCTGCGTCATGCGCTCGGTGTTGAACGCATAGTTGAACGACATGCGCGGCTGCACCACGCGATGGCCGTTGATGGTGTACTGGTTGGTCTGGCCGAAGCCGCCAGCCGCCGCACCCGTCTTCGGGTTGATCGTCGCCGGAGCTGCGTAGGCAGCGTTGTACAACGGCTTGTCGTCCATCAGCGGCACGTCGACGCGCACGCCGTACTGCAGCGACAGGTTGTTGGTCACCTGCCAGGTGTCCTGCAGGAAGATGCCCCACTGCGTGAGGTTGTAGTTCGCGGCGACGTCGCCCAGGCCCAGGGTGCCGGCCGGACGGTTGTAGCGATACTGGTAGTACAGGCCCTTGGCGAAGTTATCCAGACCCGTGGTGCCCTTGGGGCCCGGGACTTCTTCGAAGATGTAGCTGCCGTAGTAGTTCTGCAGGAACAAGTTGTAGTACTTGCCCTTTTCGTAATCGAAGCCACCCTTCACGGTGTGGTCGCCGAGATACAAAGTGCCGGCCCAGGCTGCGTCGAGCGTCTTCACCTTCAGCACGTTTGCCTGGCTGGAGTACTCGGTGCCGAACTCGATCGCCGGACCACCAAACGCCACCGGATAAACCGTGACGTCCGGCATCGCCACGCCGTTGTACGGGCCGCGGTTCTGGTCGAAGTTGGCGTACGACAAGGTGGTGTCGGTCGAGAAGATTTCCGACCAGTCGTCGTAGAAGTGCAGCGCGTAGCTCTTGTTGTCGACGTTGGTGTTGTACCAGCCGCTGGACAGCACGAGCTTGGTGGTGCTGCCGGTGATGATCGGCTTCTCTTCCTTGGTCTCGCTATAGGTGAAGCTCGCGCGATGGTTGTCGGCGATGTTCCAGTCGATCTTGGCGAGGTAACGCTTGTCCTGCAGGTTGGAGTTGCCGCCGCCCACCGAACCGATGTCGGTCAGGCCGTACTTGGCGGCGATGTCGCGCACCTGCTGCACCTGCTGGTTGGTCAGGCCCTTGATCGGCGTCGCGGCGCCGGAATCCTGCGGACCGTAGGGGCTGCCCGAACCGACCTGCTCGCTCTTTTCATACGAGGCAAAGAAGAACAGCTTGTCCTTGATGATCGGACCGCCAACGGTGCCACCGGCCGTCCACTGGCGATTGAAGCCGGCGTACGGCTTGTCCAGCTCGTTGTCACCGATCATGTCGGTGTTCTGGAACGCGTAGTAGACCGAGCCGTGGAAGTCGTTGGTACCGCTCTTGGTCACGGCGTTGACGTTGGCGCCGATGCCGCGACGGGTGGCCACGTCGTAGTTGGCCGTCGAGATGTTGTATTCCTCGATGGTGTCCTGCGAGATCGGCGTGCCCAGCGTCGGCAGGCCGTTCGCGTTCAGGCCGAACGGATCGTTCGCGCTGACCGAGTCGACGGTGATGTTGTTGTAGCGGCTGTTCTGGCCGACGGCCGAGATTTCGCCACGGGCGCGGTCGGTGATCACCACGCGGGGATCAAGACGGACCACGTTCTGGATCGAGCGACCCGGGGTCGGCGTGGCATCGAGCTCACGACGCGACACGTTGGTCGACAGGCCCTTGTTGTCCGGGGTGAAGGTCTGCGACAGCGTGTTGGCCGAGACGGTCACGCCGCTGAGGTTCTGCGCGTTCGCCGTATCAGCGGTAACGCCCATGGTCAGGTTGACCGCGGTGTCCTGGGCCAGCTGCAGGTACACGTTGTCCTGCTCACTCTGGGTGCCGTCCTTGGACACCTTCACGTCGAACGGGCCGCCCACGCGCAGGCCCTGAGCCGAGTAACGGCCGGCCGCGTCTGTGGTGGTGGTCTTGGTGGTGCCCGAGGGCTCATGCACGATCTGCACGGTGGCGCCGGCGATCGGCTGGCCGCTGCCGTCAACGATGCGGCCGCTGATGGAAGACGAGGTGTCCTGGGCCAGCACCGGAGCCGTGGCGAGCAAGCCCGCAATCGCCAATGGCAGCAATTTCGTACGCAACGAATGGTTCATCGAGATTCAACCCCTTAAGAAAGTCGCAAAAAAGGCATGGGACCAGACCGAAGGAGTCCCATGCCCCCTCGCCACCGTCTTAAGTGACTGATTCCCCAAATTATTTTGATTCGTCCGGGACCGCCCCGCAGGGGCCGTCGACCGCAACTCATCACGACGAATGTAACCGCATTATATTACAATTTCGTAACTTTTTGACGAAATACTCACACTTCTTGCGGGCTTTTCTTACGCTTGGCGTAAGTTATTGATGCTTGAACATTTCCTCGGGCACAAAAAAAACCGGCGCCTCGCGGCGCCGGTTTCGGGGTACTGCTTAAGCCGTTCGACTTAGAAGAACGAGATGCCGAAGGTGACCATGTAGGTGCGGTCTTCCAGCAGCGAGTAGTACGGCGCCGAGGTGAACAGCGTACCGCCCGTGTTGACGTCCTTGATCGTGTTGCCCGGATTGCTGGCCAGGAACGCGCCGATGTTGTTGGCGTTGGTCAGCGCACGCTTGTTGGTCAGGTTGAACACGTTGAGCTTGATGTACGGATTGCGCAGCCAGGTGGCGAAGTCCGAGAACTTCCAGCCGGCGTTCAAGTTGAACACGGTGTAGCCGCCCACCTGTTCGGTGTTGGACCAGTCACCCCAGATCGGACCGCGGTACTTGGCGTCCAGGGTGGCCCAGAACGGACCGTGGTCGTAGCCCAGGCGCACATAGCCCGAGTTCTTCGGCGTGTTGAGGAAGGTCTTGCCTTCGGTCGGGTAGGTGCCGTCGCCGAAGGTGTTGACGTTACCGTCGAGGATCGCCTTCTGGTACGAGTAGTTGCCGTACAGGGTCCAGTCTTCGGCGAACTTGTAGCTGCCTTCGGCGGTGATGCCGCGCATGTGCATCTTCGGCAGGTTCAGGTACACCGTCTGGCCGGAGTTGACGTCGTAGCCCGAGATCTGCTTGTTGACCAGGTGCGACTCGTACGCATCGACGTTGGCCGAGAAGTGATCGGCATAGAAGCGCCAGCCCAGGTCGACCGTGGTGGCCTCTTCCGGCTTGGCCTGATAGGTACCGGCCGCAGCGTTGGCGAGGTTCTTCGGGTTGTCCGCCACGGCAACGTTCTGCAGCAGCGAGCCATTGATCGGTGCACGGTAGGTGCGGCCGGCGCCGATGTAGAACTGGTTCTGGTCGTCGAGCTGGTACTTCACGCCAGCAGTCGGGCTGACCTTGTGATAGGTCGCTTCAGCCGTGCCGCCGAACTGGTTGGTCTTGGCAGTGGGAGTGCTGTAGCTGCCCCAGTTCTCGTAGTCGTAACCGGCACGGTCTTCCCACAGGTACGCCGCGCCGACCGTGATGGTCCACTTGTCGTTCGGCGTCCAGGTGTTGGTGGCGAAGAACTTCTTGATTTCGGAGTTGGTGTACTCACGGTACAGGCGCTGGATCACGCCGTTGGAGTAGCGGATGTAGTTGGAGTCGCCCCAGAAATCGGACGGCTCGCCGCCGACGGCGGGGTTGAAGACTTCCTGCTGCTGCTGGCGGGCACGCTCGTACCAGAAGCCGTATTCCAGGCTGTCGTCCATACCGAAGTCCTGGTTCAACTTGGCGATGACACCGGGACGGTAGGTGAAGGTCTGGCTGACGTCGTAAGCCACCGCGCTGCCGGCGATCTTGCCGTCGCCGTTGAGGTCCTGGTCGGCCACGCCGATCACGTTCTGCGGCACGGTCGATTCGGTGAACTTGTAGCCGCCGCCGCCGCCGCCGTTGCCGTACCAGAAGTACGGCACCACCGACAGGCGCAGGCTGTCAGCCAGCTTGAACTCGCCATCGAGGCTGGCCAGCCAGCTGGTGAACGGGTTGGTGTGGAGCTTCCAGTAGTAGGTATCGGTCGGGCTGTAGGGCTCGTCGTAGCTCTGGAAATAACCGCCCGTACGCACCTGGGCCTTGGTCAGGCTGTCATAGCTGTAGTTGCGCTCGCGGTTGTACTGCACCGAACCGGAGATGTAGTTGTTGTCGTCGATCGTCCACAGCGCCTTGCCGTCGACCTTGGTGACGTTCAAGTCGCCCGGGCCGCGCCAGAAATCGGAGGTGTTGTTCGAGTACGACAGCCACGCGCGCACCGGACCGAGGTCACCGGTATTGAAGCGCAGGAAGGTGCGGCGATAGTCGTGGTTGCCCAGGCTCTGGGCAAAGTCCAGGCCGGCCGTGTGCGACGGATCGATGGTGACCCAGGAAATGGCGCCACCGGCCGCGCCGGAGATCGGCGTGTCGACGTCCGGGTAACCCTGCAGCACGGTGATGTCACCCATGTTCTCGGTGTCGCCGTACTCGGTCGAGTAGACCTTGTAGTTGCCGCTGTCGTTGATCGGCGCGCCGTTGACGGTGGTGCCGATTTCGTCGCTGGTGAAGCCGCGAATCTGGTAGTTGCCGTTGGCCAGGCCGCTGACGTCGTCGGTCGAGGCATTCACGCCCGGGATCGAGTCGATCATCTGCACGAAGGTGCCGCCCGGCGCCGCCTTGACGATGGCATCGCGCGAGATGGTCGAAACCGCCTTCGGAGCCGTCTGCACCGACATCAGGCCATCACCCAGCGACAGGCTCTGCGCCTGCACCGTCACGGTGTCCAGCTGCTGGGCACGCTTGGTGTCGTTGGAGGTGGTGGTGTTGGACGTGCTCGACGGGCCGTTGCGGGTAGCCGGTTCCTTGGTCTGCGGGTTGGTGGCCTGGCCCGAGGTGTCCTGGGCCGAGGCGACACCGGCTGCCATACAAAATACGACAGCAATGGCCATGGAAAGGTGGTTTCGTTTCATCATCGTCATTCCAGAATTGACAAAGTTTTGGAGTCAGCTGCCGCCCCTTAAGGTCGCCAGCAAACCGAGTAGGAAAGTGGAGCGTCGCCCGGCAGAAAGATCTCGCGATTAATCGAAAGATGCTTCGCAAGTCATTGCGTAAAAACGCAATTTCATGCCATTTAACGTAAATTTAAACGTTTCCTCCGGGCGTAAAAAAGCCCGATCGGTAAAAATCGGGCGAAATTACGAAATTAGTTGAAGCTGTTGGTCCAGGCGACGACTAGCCCCTTGCGCCCGACCAACGACGTAAGCTTTGCATAAGTATTTTACAAGAAATTTACCGAAGGATCACGCGAACGCCAAGGCCCGCGCTTTCTCCCCATCCAACGGTCAATCAGTCACCACTGAAATTCTCGTAGGGCGATATCTGGCCGACCGGGAAGGCGTTGGCAGAACCGGACGCCTCTTACTTGCCCAGATAGCGCGCCCGCTTGGCGGGCTTGAGCGTCGCCAGATCGAGCATCACCAGACCATCCACACAGCCGGAGAAACCCGGATCCTCGCCGAAAGCGAGGAACTGCACACCTTCTGGATCGACCAGATCCACGTACTGGCGATACAGCACCGGCAGGCTGACGCCGAGCGCATCGAGATGATGCTTGAGTTTGCCAAGGCCTGCCGCCGGGTCCAGGCCCGCCAGCGCATCACGCACCAGCTCGATCACCCCCGGCGACACCACGAACGGCTGCCGCGCCGAAGCCAGACCCGGCGCACCAAAGTAATGCTGATGCGCCGCGGCGATCCATTCGCGCGCCTCGCGCGGAAGCGCAACCGACATGCTCACCGGACCAAACAGGTAACGCAGGTCCGGATGGCGCTGCAGGTACAGACCAATGCCCTGCCACAACTGATCCAGCGCACGCGAGCGCCAATAGGCCGGCGCGATAAAGCTGCGTCCCAACTCCAGCCCCTGCGCCAGGCGCGACTCGAGCGCGGGCGAATAGCTGAAGAGACTGGAGGTATACAGCGCCGCCATGCCGCGCTCGCCAATCAGGCGACCGCCGTGGCCGAAGCGATAGGAGCCGACGATGCGCAGCGCCTTCGGATCCCACAACACCAGGTGCTCGTAATGTGGATCGTAGGCGTCGAGGTCGCGACGTGCGCCGGTGCCCTCGCCCACCTTGCGGAACGTGAGTTCGCGCAGGCGACCGATCTCGCGCAGCACGGCGCTGTCGGACGCGCCCTTGAACAACAGGATCTGCTTGCCGTCATTGAGGTCGGCGAGCTTTTCCGCCTGCGCCTGCAGCTCGGCGACCACGCGCTCGGTGGGCTCCGGATGCGCCAGCGGCGCCTGGCCGCCAAAGATCAGGCCGCGATGACGACCCACGCGGTATACGTGGCGACGCATCAACTTGGCCGCGCGCTTCGTCGAATCGCCGCTGTGCTGCTCGAGTTCGTCGGCCGACACCAACTGGCCCACGCTGAAACCAATGCGGCGGCTGGTGGGTGAAATCGCTTCGCGCGGCAGCATCGCCGTGCTGAGCGGCTTGGCCAGCATCGACAAGCCATAGAACATGGCGGAGTTGCGCGCGGCGACGTGGATCGGCAGCACCGGCGCACGGCTGCGCTGCGACAGGCGCGCAAATCCATCGGACCAGCGTCCGTCGCTCACGCCCGACGGACTCACGCGCGACACTTCGCCCGCGGGGAAAACGATCAAGGCCTCGCCGTTGTCGAGCGCACGATAAATATCGCGCATGCGCGAGGCGGCGCCCTTGCCGAACACATCGACCGGCAGCAACAACTTGTGCAGCGGCGGGATCGACATCAGCCAGTCGTTGGCGAGGATGCGCACATCGCTGCGCACCGAGCCAACCATCTGCAGCAGGGTCAGCGCATCGATCATGCCCAAGGGATGGTTGGCGACGATCAGCACGCCGCCTTCGACCGGAATGTTCTCCCGCTCGCGCGGGTTGACGAAGTAGCTGACGCCAAGCACGTCCAGCGTGCGCTCGACAAAGTCGAAACCTTCGGCCTCGCCTGCGGCTACCAGGGTGCGGTTGAACCCTTCCTCATCGGCCAGTCGGCCCAGCATGCCGGCCACCGGCCGGCGGATCAGGGGGTGTTGCGCCAACCATGGCAGACGTTCGGTGAGGGTCTGTTCAACTTTGAGCATGACCGCCTCCTGGGAATTACCCCAAATGCTGGTAGCGGATTATGACAGCAAGGTTATGCGGATGGGTCCGAAAGATCACGTGTGCGACTTTCGTGTCGTTTCAAACGACCAGATGCAGATAAGCCGCCACGCCGCCCATGAACATCTGCACTGACAGCGCGATCAGCAGCATGCCCATCACGCGCTCAAGCGCCGTGAGCACGCTTTCGCCCAGCCAGCGGAACAGATAAGTCGAGCACAGCAGGATCACCGAGGTCGCCAACCACGCGCCCAGCAAGGCGATGGCCCAATCCGCCGTACGACCGGGCTGGGTATTGGTAAGCAGTAACAGAGCTGCCATCGCGGACGGCCCGGCCACGCCGGGAATGGCCATGGGCACGATGAAGGGCTCGCCCTCGCCCTGCTTGCCGAAGATGCCGCCGCCATCGGCGGGCGGGAACACCATGCGGATGCCGATCAGGAACAGCACGATGCCGCCGGCGATGCTGATCGATTCCTGGCGCAACTGCAGCAGCTTGAGGATGTGCTGGCCGCCGATCAGGAAACCCAGCAGCACGCCCAGTGCGATCAGCAGCTCGCGGATCATCACCTTGCGGCGCCGCTTGGGCGCCACGTCCTTGAGCAGGCTCAGGAAGATCGGGATGTTGCCGAGCGGATCCATGATCAGGAACAGCAGGATTCCCGCCGCCAGCGTGGTCATCTGCGTTTCCATCTCAGCGGAGCTCCTGCGTCATGCTCATGCCGATTCACGCAAATCGAGAGCTGCGCCGCGCGCGCCCCTGCCCTGCTCGCCCAACAGATAGATGGCTGCCTGCGCGGCCGCATCCGGCAGCGGATGGATCATCGTGTCTTCGCCGAAATACGCCGCGCGTCGCAGCGTGGTTCGCATCGGTGCGGGCAACAAGGCGTGCGCACGCAGTGGCGACTGTTCGGTTTCCTGATGCAGGATTTCCACCAGTCGCTCCAGCGCCGCCTTCGATACGCCATAGGCGCCCCAGTGCGCGCGCTGCACGAGCTCGGGATTGTCCAGCACGAACACCACCGCGCTATCGGGTGCGCGCGACAGCAGCGACATGCAGGCCTGGGTCAAGGCAAACGGCGCCGACACATTGACGTGCATCGCTCGCAGCCAGTCGTCGGGCTTGTGCACGGCCAGCGGCGTCAGCTCCTTGAAGCTGGCGGCGGCATGCACGATGCCGTCGAGGCGACCGAAATCGCGTTCGAGGCCATCGGCCAGCGCTTCATAGTCACGCGGCGTGGCCACTTCCATATCGAGCGGATGGATCACCGGCTCGGGCAAGCCCTCGCCGATCATCGCATCGTAAAGTTGTTCCAGCTGGCGCTTGCGGCGACCCGTGATCACCACCGTGGCGCCGGCACGCGAAGCCGCACGCGCGACCGCCGAGCCCAGGCCGCCATAGGCACCGGTGACCAGTACGACACGACCGGCCAAGGAACCAGGCGCCGCAACCCAGCCTTCCGGCAGACGAACCAGGGGAAGCGCCATCAGGAACCGGCCCCCGCCACATCCGCCGCCATGCGCGCGAGTTCACCCGCCGCGTTGAGGTCTTCGATGATGTCGCATCCGCCGATCAGCTCGCCCTGGATGAAGAGCTGCGGGAAGGTCGGCCAGTTCGCGTAATGCGGCAACGCCGCGCGGACTTCCGGGTCGGCCAGCACGTTGACGGCATGAAACTGCGCGCCCGCCGCCTTCAACGCCTCCACGGCGCGGCTGGAGAAGCCGCACATGGGGAACTGCGGCGTGCCCTTCATGAAGAGCACGATGGCGTGTTCGGCCAAGACAGCCTTGATTCGCTCGTTAACGTCCATAAGTCGAGTCGTTCATCGTTACAATGCAATGAGATCGATAGTGTATCAGTCGTGCGCGGGTCGCCGGTCCTCGGCCAATCCTGCCCGACCCCTTTCCTCAGCCAACGCCCAGGAGCCACAACATGGCGATCGAACTCCCCCCCTTGCCCTACGAAAAGAACGCACTTGAGCCGCACATTTCCGCGGAAACGCTCGAGTATCACTATGGCAAGCATCATCAGGCCTACGTGACCAACCTCAACAACCTGATCAAGGGCACCGAGTTCGAGAACGCCGCGCTTGAGGACATCATCAAGAAGTCGTCCGGCGGCGTGTTCAACAACTCTGCCCAGGTCTGGAACCACACCTTCTATTGGAACTCGTTGAGCCCCAAGGGCGGCAATGAGCCGACCGGCAAGCTGGCCGACGCCATCAACAAGGCGTTCGGTTCGTTCGACAAGTTCAAGGAAGAGTTCACCAAGTCGGCCGTGGGCAACTTCGGTTCGGGCTGGACCTGGCTGGTGCAGCGTCCGGATGGTTCGCTGGGCATCGTCAACACGTCCAACGCAGCCACCCCGATCACCGGCAGCGACAAGCCGCTGCTGACCTGCGACGTGTGGGAACACGCGTACTACATCGACTACCGCAACGCCCGTCCGAAGTACCTCGAGGCGTTCTGGAATCTGGCGAACTGGGAATTTGCGGCCAAGAATCTGGCCTGATTTCTCGCTGGATGCAGTCACGAAAAACGGGGCCTCGCGGCCCCGTTTTTTTTTGCGCGATCTGTACTGTGGGAGCGCACCCTGTGCGCGACAGGCGCCTCGCCGATACCTTGACGCACGGTCGTCGCGCACAGGGTGCGCTCCCACAATATCGTCGTTATTTACGCTCCAGCAATTTGTCGACCGCGGGCTGCGCCTGCGGATCACGACCCAGCGCATGGGCGATGCCAGTCAGGCGCTCGATCAGCTGCGCGGCATCAGGCGCGCACACAGTGGCATGCCCCACCTTGCGACCGACACGCGGCTGCTTGCCGTAGTCGTGCCAGTGCGCGTCGATGGCTTGAAGCACCGGTGCGGCATCGGGCAGCTCGCCAATCCAGTTGAACATGGCCGAGAGGCCCCGCGCCGAGGTATCGCCCAGCGGCAGGCCGAGCACGGCGCGCACGTGATTTTCGAACTGGCTGGTGAGTGCACCCTCGATGGTCCAGTGACCGGAGTTGTGCACACGCGGCGCCATTTCGTTGCCGAGCAACTCGCCGTTTTTCACGAACAGTTCGAGCGCAAACACACCGACGTAATCGAGCTTCTCCGCCAGCGTGCGGGCCAGGCCGGTAGCACGTGCCTGCAAGGCGGCAATGTCGGACGCCGGCGCCAGGCTGAGCGACAGCACGCCATCGGTATGCCAGTTCTGCGTCAGCGGCCAGGTGCGGAAGTCGCCGTCGCGACCACGCACGGCGATCACCGACAACTCGCGGTCGAACGGCACGAAGGCCTCGAGGATCAAGCCATGCGCCTGCGCCTGCGCACCGAGCGCAGCCCAGGCGGCATCGGCATCGGCCAAGGTCTTGATGCGGAACTGTCCCTTGCCGTCATAACCCAGGCGGCGCGTCTTGAGGATGGCCGGCGCGCCGACGGTCGCCAGCGCGCGCTCGAGATCCTCGCGCGTGTCGACCGCCTTGAACTCGGGCGTCTGCAGACCGCATTCGAGGAACAAGGTTTTTTCGGCCAGGCGATCCTGCGCCACGGCCAGCGCGCGCGGCGCGGGAAACACGTCGACGCGGTTGGCGAGCCAGTGCGCGGTTTCGGCCGGCACATTTTCAAAGTCGAAAGTGACCACGTCGACTTCGCGAGCGAAGTGCTCCAGCGCGTCGTAGTCGGTCCAGTCGGCCACCACCAGTGGGGCAATCTGCCCGGCGCAGGCGTCGACGGCGCTGTCGACCACGAGGGTCTTCACGCCCAGCGGCGCAGCGGCCAGCGCCAGCATGCGGGCAAGYTGGCCGCCGCCGAGGATGCCGAGCACCGGTTGGCGTCGAGCGGTMACGAGCGCGGATCCGGGTTGTCCAGCACGGTCTGCGTCTGGCGGGAACGGTAGCTGTCGAGCGCGGCGGCGATGGCGGGGTCGTGCAGTGCCAGCACCGAGGCTGCCAGGATGCCGGCGTTCACGGCACCGGCGCGGCCGATGGCCAGCGTGCCGACCGGGATGCCTGCCGGCATCTGCGCGATCGACAGCAACGAATCCATGCCATTGAGCGCCTTGGACTGCACTGGTACGCCGAACACCGGAAGCCGCGTCTTGGCTGCCAGCATGCCCGGCAGATGGGCGGCGCCGCCGGCGCCGGCCACGATGACCTGGATGCCGCGACCGACAGCTTCTTCGGCGTACTGGAACAACAGGTCCGGCGTACGGTGCGCCGATACCACGCGCACCTCGTGCGCCACGCCAAGCTCGGCCAGCACGCTGGAGGCATGCTCCATGGTTTCCCAGTCCGAACGGGAGCCCATTACAACGCCCACGCGCGGCGGGAGGGAAGTCGAGGTCATGACCCAAGCCATCCAAAAGGGTTATTGTACGGACTTTCCGCGTCTCGGCACGACCCACTCCCCATGGACAAACGCCTACTCGACATCCTCTGCTGCCCGGTCAGCAAGGTTCCCGTCCGCCCGCTCCAGCGCCAGGAGCTCGATGCCCTGAACAAGGCCATCGGGGCCAGCCAGGTCCAGAACGTGGCAGGCGCCGCCGTGAGCGCCCCAGTGACCGAAGGGCTGATCACCACGGACCGCAAGGTCATCTACCGGGTCGAGGACGGCATCCCCGTCATGCTCCCCGAGGAAGGCATCGGTACCTTGCAGCTCACTGACTTTCCAGCGGCCGCCTGAGGGCCACTTTGGGCCGGATGTCCGCAAGAACCCGCTTCTTGTGAACGTGTCGACATATATCGATACGGCGAATGACAGCGGCCCATGACATCCCTTATCGTAGGCTGGCGTATTGTCGTATGTGGCTGTGAGCACGTCGGCATCACTTTCAGGGGGTGAAAGGCGATGAAAGACGCCAGTGAATCATCCAATATCGTCAGCCTGACCCAGCGCCTGGACCCGTCCAGCGAGCGCGGAGGCGCCCTCTTGAACACCGTCCGGGACATTGCGGGCCGCCGCCTGCAGATCTTGATCAACGGCATGTTCGAGCATGTCGACGATGCGCTGTTCGATCTGGCCGAAAAAGCCGAGAACAACGCCGCCCAGATGCACTACTTCGACGGCATGCGCGAAGTGCGCAAGCGCCGTCCGATGGTGGAGCGCAGCTTCCTGGCGCAGATCTCGCGCGAGCTGACCGATTTCGCCTCGAGCTATCGCAACAACGCCGGCAACAGCAATGGCGTGTCGTTGCCGGTGGGTTCGGTGGAACTGTCGCTGGTGGCCGACAACGAACTGGAAGAATCGCTGGCCATCACCAGCATGATCGGCAAGAACGAGACGCGCCTGACGCGCGATCTGTTCGCCGTGAACCAGCGCCTGTCCGTCATCTATGGCGGCATCAAGATCGACGACGCCACCAATCCGGTGGGGCCGGCCGCACTGTCGCAGGCGTTCCGCCAGGCGATGCGCGAGCTCAGCGCCGAGATGCGCGTCAAGCTGATCATCTACAAGCTGTTCGACCGTTACGTGCTGGCCTCGCTGGATGAGCTATACCAGGAGATCAACGCCGAACTGGTGCGTGCCGGCGTGCTGCCGCAGCTGCGCCACGAGATCCCGCGTGCTGGCGGCGCTGCCCGCGCAGCCGGTACGGCCGCACCCGCGGGCAATGCGGTCGCTGCCGAGCAGACCGAAGGCACCTTCCTCGGCGAAGACGAGACGGGCAACGCCTCCAACGAATTGATCCAGACGCTGCGCACGCTGTTCAGTGCACGCCGTCCGGCGCCTGTTGCGGGCGCCATGCCGATGTCTGCCGGCGCCATGCAGATGCCCAGCGCCAACGAGCTGATCGGTGCGCTGAGCGTGCTGCAGAGCCAGGCCGCCATCAACCAGCACATGCCACTGAGCACCAGCAACGCGGTGGAGCTGGCTGGCGAAGTGCAACAGCTGAAGGAACACCTGCTCGCCCAGATCGGCTCCCTGCGCGGCGAAAAGCCGAGCCAGGTGTCAACCATCGACGAGGACACCATTGATCTGGTCGGCATGCTGTTCGAGTTCATCCTCGAAGACCGCAACCTGCCGACCGAGATGCAGGTATTGCTGGCGCGCCTGCAGATTCCGTATCTGAAGGCCGCCATCCTCGACCGCAAGCTGTTCGCGCATCGCCAGCATCCGGCACGCCGGCTGCTCGACAACCTGGCCGACGCCGCCAAGGGCTGGTCGGCGGAATCCGATCGCGATCACCGCCTGCACGACAAGATCAAATCCATCGTCGACCGCCTGCTGCAGGACTTCGACGATGACATGACCATCTTCGAGCGCCTGTGCGCCGAGCTGCAGGAATTCCAGGACATCAGCCGCCGCCGTGCCGAACTGGCCGAGCAGCGCGTGGCCGAGTCCACCCGTGGCCGCGAGAAGCTCGAGCAGGCACGCCGCCGTGCCGCCCGCGAGATCCTCAGCCGTATAGAAGGCCATAACCTTCCGCCGCTGATCCACGGCATCCTGTCGCGCGCCTGGGCGAACTACCTGGTGCTCACCATTCTCCGCCAGGGCGAGGAATCGAGCGAGTTCCGCGACGCGCTGCGTTTTGCCAACGACTTCATCGACAGCACCAAGCCGGCCCGCACGCTCGACGAGCGCCGCGCGCTGCGCCAGATGCTGCCGGGCATCGAGCGCGCCCTGCGCCGCGGCCTGGGCAACGTGGCGTTCCAGGAAAGCGACATCGATCGCCTGCTGGCCCAGCTGCACACCTATTACCGCCACCAACTCGGCGAAGCCGTGCCGGAGGCCGAGGTGCATGCGGTGGAGGAATCCACCACCCTGCCCATCCCCGAAAGCATCCAGCCGATTGCCGAGTCCGAAGCGGAACTTGACCGCACCGAACCCGTGCAGGAGCCGGTGCTCGACACGCCGGAGATGCTGTTGGTCTCCGAGCTCAAGCCCGGCACCTGGCTGGAGTTCGTGACGGGTCCGGACACCATCGAGCGCGCCAAGCTCTCGTGGATCAGCCCGATGAGCGGCCGCTACCTGTTCGTGAACCGCCGCGGCCTCAAGGTGGCCGATTACTCGCCGCACGAACTGGCCCAGGCACTCGCCAGCGGCACGGCGCGCGTGCTTGAATCCACCGCTCTGTTCGACCGCGCGCTGGATGCCATCGTCGGTCGCCTCAGCCAACCGGCCACGTCCCAAGCACCGACCGAATGACTTCAGTACAACTTGTTCCACCGTCGTCCGACCTGATCCAGGCGGATGTCGAACGCGCGTTCGCCGAAGATATCGGCACGGGTGACGCCACCGCCGGGCTGCTGCCTGCAGACGCCACCGCCAGCGCTGCGCTGACCTGCCGCGAAGACGCGGTGGTGGCCGGCACCGACTGGTTCAACGCCTGTTTCCGCCAGCTCGATCCGCAGGTGCAGATCGAATGGACCGTGCGCGATGGCGACCGTGTCGCCGCGGGCTCGGTGATCTGCCGCCTGCGTGGCAACGCGCGTGCCCTGGTCACGGCTGAGCGTTCGGCCCTGAATTTCCTGCAGCTGCTATCTGGCACCGCCACCTCGACCGCCGCGCACGTGGCCGCCGTGGCGGGTACTGGCGTGCGCGTGCTGGATACGCGCAAGACGGTTCCCGGTCTTCGATTGGCGCAGAAGTACGCGGTGCGCTGCGGCGGCGGGCACAACCATCGGGTGGGTTTGTATGACGCCATCCTGGTGAAGGAAAACCACATCATCGCTGCGGGCAGCATCAAGGCCGCCGCCGAAGCGGCGCGTCGACTGCATCCCAGGCTGTTGCTGGAAATCGAAGTGGAAAATCTCGACGAACTGCAGCAGGCCCTGGACGCCGGCGCCGATCGCATCATGCTGGACAACTTCACCCTGCCGCTGATGCGCGAAGCCGTGACCCTGGCCAAGGGCCGTGCAGAGCTGGAGATTTCCGGCAACGTGGATCTGTCGACCATTGGCGAGTACGCGAGCACCGGCGTGGATTTCATCTCGGTGGGTGCGCTGACCAAGCATGTGCGGGCGGTGGATTTGTCGCTGCGCTTGAAGCTCGACTGAGTCGCGCCCAAGCGCGCCCTTCGCCAGTCATGGCGGCCTGCGCCGGAATGACGAGCAGCAGGCGACTTTCACACCGCGCCCCTTGCAAGCCACGCGCGACGCCTACACTCTCGCCACATGAGTGAGCTTTCCGACCTGATCCTGTTAGTCCTGCTGCTGGCCATCATCGGCTTGTGGCTCAAGCTCGCCCGCGGCCGCGAACAGGCCACGCAGGAAGCCCGCCAGCAATGTCGCCAGCATGGCCTGCAGTTGCTCGATGAAAGCGTGGGCCTGCGCGGCGCCCGCCTGCTGCGCCAGCACGGCCAGCTGATGCTTGAGCGTTGCTACACCTTTGAAGTGAGCATCGACGGCAACGACCGCGAACCCGGCAAGCTGTGGCTGATCGGACATACGTTGAGCGGCGTCAGCCTGCCGACCATCCAGAGTCATCTGCCCGGCCTGCTTTCCGAACATGTGCCGCCGCCGGCGCACGACAATGTGGTGCCGCTGCGCCCGCGGCTACGCAAAGACAACCAGCTGCACTGAGGCCTTGATGGCCCGATCGCGCCGGGCCAGCCGGCGCGACGGCAACGCGGCTTACTTCACCACTCGCAGGAACGGCGCGCTGCGCTTGGGCTTCTCGCCTGCCTCGCCCTCGGGCGTCGGCGGGGTGTCGTCGGGATCGGGCGAGGACGGCGGCGGCTGATCGCCACCTTCTTCGGCCGGGAACATCATGCCCTGCCCGTTTTCCTGCGCGTACAGCGCCAGCACGGCCTGAATCGGAATATGGATGTTGTGGCTGACGCCGGAGAAGCGCGCCTGAAAGCTGATCCAGTCGTTGCCCAGGTCCAGGCTGGCCACGGCACGCATGGCCAGGTTCAACACGACCTGTCCGTTCTTGATGACCTGCGGAGGCACCCGCACCCCTTCCCGCCCGGCATCGACCAGGACATAAGGGGTCAGATTATTGTCGGTGATCCAGTCGTAGATCGCCCTCAGCAAGTAAGGACGATTGGAGGACATCGGCGGGAGCTTGTCGTCGGTCATGCAAAAACCTATGGAGGGCGCCGCCTCACGGGATAAGCCCAGGGCGCGCCAAGTGGATCGTGGCAGTGTAATGCGAAGCCGAGGCGAGTTGTCGCAGTGGCGCCGTCCAGCGCGCCCAAACGCCGCCGGGGCGGCCAGGCAGGCCCATCAAGGCCTGCCGCCTGAACCTCAGGGGCGCATGGCCTTCTCTTCGGGGGTCATGCTGCGGGCGTAGCCCTGGCTCGCGAACAAGCGCTCGCCATAGTCGAGGATGGGCTTGCCCTCCCGTCCCAGGTCCACCCCCAGCCAGGGCAGGCGCCAGACCACCGGGGCCACCAGGCAATCGGTGAGGCTCATTTCCGGGTTCAGGAAGAACCGGGATGCCTTGAACAGAGGCAGCGCTGACAGCAAGTGCTCCCGCAGCCGCTTGCGGGCCGCATCGGCTGGACGGCCGCCTGCCCTGATCAGGTCCACTTCGGGCAGCCAATCCAGCTCGATCCGCACATTGGCCAGACGCAGACGCGCCCTGGATAACGGGTCGATCGGCATCAGCGGCGGATGGGGATAGCGTTCGTCCAGGTATTCGCAGACGACCGCCGTGTTGTAGAGGGTCAGGTCGCGATCAACCAGGGTCGGCGTGGTGCCGTAGGGGTTGAGGTCGAGCAGGTCTTCCGGCGGCTTGGCGGGGTCGACGATCACCCTGTCGTAGCTCACGCCTTTGGCGGCGAGCACGAGACGCGTCCGGTGGCACTGGATGCCATCTGCGGTGGTGTAAAGGGCGAGTGCGGTACGCGAACGAGCGCTTTGGACCATGCGCGATCTCCCCATCGGCTTATCCAAGTACGGCGGCCCCGGCACCCATCAATGGGTCGCAGGCCGCCGTACCGTAGGCTCCGGAAGGTGACGTCTTAGTGGACGTCCTTCCAGTACTCCTTCTTTAGCAGATATGCCAGGAAAGTGAAGCCCGCCAGGAACAGCAGCACCCAGATGCCGTAGCGCTGACGCTGGAGGGCGGCCGGTTCGGCGGCGTACTCCAGGAAGTTGGTCAGGTCACGGGAAGCCTGCTGGTACTGCGCCGGCGTGAGCTTGCCCGGCTGGGAGAGCTCGAGCTTCTCCACATCGTCGCTGCCTTCCTTCTTCACGGCCGTCTGGATGCCCTGCAATTCCCACAGCGGGAACGGCATGGAAGCATTCGGGAACACCGTGTTGTTCCAACCCACCGGACGGGTCGGATCGAGGTAGAAGGAGTTGAGGTAACCGTAGACCCAATCAGCCGTCTTGGCGCGCACTTCCAGCGACAGGTCCGGCGGTGCCTTGCCAAAGAACTGCTGGGCCGAATCCTCCGGCATGTGCGAGATCACTGGGTCGCCGAACTTGGCGCCGGTGAAGTTGAGGTTCTTCATCACCTCGTCTTCGGACAGGCCCAGGTCTTCGGCGATGCGCGAATAGCGCACGTACTTCAGCGAGTGGCAACCCACGCAGTAGTTGAAGAACAGCTTGGCGCCGCGTTGCAGCGAGGCCTGGTCGTGCACGTTGGTGCCGGCCGAAGGCAGACCGCCCTCTTCCTGCGCCATGGCGACATTGGTGCCGACCAGCAAGCCAACGGTGAGCGCAACCGTGGAAATGATTTTCTTCATCGAGGGCTGCCGCTTATTCATGGTCAAACACCACCCGCTCCGGAACCGGCTTGGTCTTTTCCCAGCCGAGATGCGTGTAGCACCAGAGGAACACGAAGTAGCCGAAGTAGAGGACGGTCATGAAGCGACCGAACGCGTTCTCCCAGAACGTCGCGTCCGCAGGCACCCACTCCGTGGTCAGCTCGCCGACCACGCCCGCACCCACCAGGGCCAGGCCGATGAACGACGCGGCGAAGGTCATCAAGGCCACCTTGAAACCGGTGCCGCGATAACGGATGGAGCGCACCTTGCCGGCGTCGATCCACGGCAGCACGAACAGCAGGGCGATCGCGCCGAACATGCCCAGCACACCCCAGAACGCCGTGCCGAAGAACGACGGGATCATGCGCAGGATCGCGTAGAACGGGGTGAAGTACCACGACGGCTTGATGTGAGTCGGGGTGACCAGGTTGTTCGCCGGAATGAAGTTGTCATGCTCCAGGAACCAACCACCAAAGGTCGGCGCAAAGAAGATGATGAACGCCGCGATCAACACAAAGAAGCCCACCGCCACCAGGTCGTGCACGGTGTAGTACGGATGGAACGGAATGCCGTCGGCCGGCTTGTTCGGGTCCCAGCGGTTGCCCTTGGCGCCGTGCTTGATGTCGACGCCGTCGGGGTTGTTCGAACCCACTTCGTGCAGCGCGAAAATGTGCAGTACCACCAGCAACAGCAGCACCAGCGGCAGCGCGATCACATGCAGGGCGAAGAAGCGGTTGAGCGTGGCGTCGGCCGGAAGGTAGTCACCCATGATCCATTCGACCAGGCTGCTGCCAATCACGGGCACCGTGCCGAACAGGGAGATGATCACCTTGGCGCCCCAGAACGACATGTTGCCCCACGGCAGCACGTAGCCCATGAAGGCTTCGGCCATCAGCGAAAGGAACACCAGCATGCCCAGCAGCCACACCAGCTCGCGCGGCTTCTGGTACGAGCCGTACATCAGGCCGCGGAACATGTGCAGGAACACCACCACGAAGAACAGCGAAGCGCCGGTGGAGTGCATGTAGCGGATCAGCCAGCCCCACTCCACGTCACGCATGATGTACTCGACCGAGTTGAAGGCTTCCGCCGCACTCGTCTTGTAGTTCATGGTGAGGAAGATGCCGGTGACGATCTGGTTGACGAACACCAGCAGCGCCAGCACGCCGAAGTAGTACCAGAAGTTGAAATTCTTCGGCGCGTAATACTCGGTCATGTGCTTGCGGTAGACCGGCATCAAGCCAGGTGCCCGCTCATTGACCCAATCGCCGACTCGCGTGAATACGTTGGCCATTAGCCGGCCTCCTTCGGATCCACGCCAATCTGGATGTGCGTGTCGTCCATGAAATGGTACGGCGGCACCAGCAGGTTCTTCGGTGCGGGCACGCCCTGGTAGACGCGACCGGACATGTCATAGCGTGACTTGTGGCAGGGGCAGTAGAAGCCACCCTTCCAATCCGGATCGAACGGCTCGGGCTTCATCACCGGCACGAAGTCGGGGACGCAACCCAGGTGCGTGCACAGACCCACCAGCACCAGCCACTCGGGCTTGATGGAGCGTGCTTCGTTCTGTGCGTACTTGGGCTGCTGCTCGGCCGAACCGCTGTCGGACTTGGCGTCGACGAGGCGGGAATCCTGGCTGGGCAGCGCATCGAGCTGCGCCTTGGTGCGGTTGACTACAAACACCGGCAGACCGCGCCAGGGGTAGGTTACCCGTTGGCCCTCTTCGATCTTGCTGATGTCGATCGTGACCGGCGCACCTGCGGATTTAGCCCGCGCACTGGGTTCCCACGACTTGATGAAGGGCACGACTGCCGTAACTACTCCCACACCACCAACCACTGCCGTGGTCGCTGTGAGGAAGCGGCGGCGGCCGTGATCGACGACTTCGTTCGCCATCAGGCTCTCCGGTACTTACATGCCATTGAGACGCGGAACTTAGATGTTCCACAGGTGCTTGCCAAGCGCGTCGATCAATCCGACAGCAGGAGACTACCTTGCTGTGCAGAGAAAAACCCCTAAGACTCCCCCTTAGAGAACAGCAGGCACGCGCGGCACCAGCACGATGAGCATGCAGCGAGAGCTACAGGCCTTCCGTTGTCGGGACCTAAGCGCACCGGGAAACCCCGGGACGACCCGCTTCGCAAGCGCCAGTAGATTCAGGCTCCCGCAAAATCGCGTTAGTGTAGCGTCAGGGCATGACTCGTACAATAAAATAGCCTCGCCTGCGACACATGCGCGCACCCCTCTCTAACGCCTTGCCGTGAAACGCATTACGACATGAAACATGCCGCTGGCACGCTCGCATTCATCGCCCGCTTCGTGGTGCTCGGGCTGGCGGCTGCGTTCGTCATCAGCCTCGCCTGGCCTGATGTCGGCCATCGCCTGCGGGAACGCTTCGGGGTCGCGCCGACGCCGACCACCGAGTCGATCAGTACCTCATCGACGCCTGCGCACACCGGCGGCCCGATCTCCTACGCGGACGCCGTCGCCAAGGCGGCACCCTCGGTCGTAAACATCTACGCCAACAAGATGGTCACCGAGCAAGCGGTGCAGATGTATACCGACCCGGTGCTGCAGCGACTGTTCGGCGGCCGTCCGACTGGTCCTGCCTACAAGCGACGCGAGCAGAGCCTGGGCTCGGGCGTGATCGTGCTGCAGGGTTATGTGCTGACCAACAACCATGTGATCGCCAACGCCGACGACATCCAGGTGCTGCTGTACGACGGACGCGTGGCCAAGGCCACGGTGGTGGGCGCCGATGTGGAGACAGATCTTGCGGTGCTGCGAATCGACGCCGGCAACCTGCCGGTGATCCATATTGCCGACCACCGTCCCACCCGCACCGGTGACGTCGTGCTCGCCATCGGCAATCCATTGGGCCTCAATCAAACGGTGACCATGGGCATCGTCAGCGCCATCGGCCGCCAGCTGAGCAGCTCCAGTCCCGAAGACTTTATCCAGACCGACGCGGCCATCAATCTGGGCAACTCCGGCGGCGCCCTGGTCAACACCGAGGGCGAGCTGGTCGGCATCAATACCCTGCTGATCGGCAAGGCGGCCAACGCCGAAGGCATCAGCTTTGCGATACCGGTAGCGAGCGCCAAGCGCGTGCTCGATCAGATCATCGACAGCGGACACGTCGTGCGCGGCTGGATGGGTGCCGATTACACCTTTGTCCCCGTCGCCGCCGACAGCGGCCTGCCGGCAGCGGCACGCGGCGCGCAGGTCACCGATATCTATCCGGGCGGACCGGCGGCGACGGCCGGCATCCAGCCACACGACATTCTTTTGCGAATCGGCTCGGAAGACATCGTCGATCCCGCCGACCTGCGCAGGCATGAGGCTGCGCTCAAGCCAGGCAGCAAGGTCGAAGTCTCCGGCCTGCGCAACGGCGCGCCCTTCCATACCGAAGTGATTCTTGCGCAGCGTCCACCCACGACGCCGACGGCGTCACTGGATAGCTGAAAACCCCGCCGCAGCCACCGGCGATCGACCACCGCCCGGATGGATGGCCAAGCCATAGCGTTTGCGCAGCGTGCCCACGCGTTCGACATAGACCTGCGTTTCCGCATACGGCGGCACGCCGTTATAGCGCTGCACGGCGCCAGGGCCAGCGTTGTATGCCGCAGCCGCCAGACGCTCGTTGCCGTTGAACGTGCGCAACAACAAACCGAGATAACGTGCGCCGCCGCGGATGTTTTGCGCGGTGTCGAAGGCATCGCGCACGCCCATGTCATTGGCCGTGCCGGGCATCAGCTGCATCAGGCCCTGGGCGCCCTTGATCGAGAGCGCGCGCGGATTGAACGCGCTTTCGGCATGGATGATGGCGCGCAGGAAGGCCTCGTTGACGCCGGACTCCTGACTGGCCAGTTTGATCACGTCGCTATAGGCCGCAAGATTTAGCGCCACCGAATCCCAGCGGATATTCGAATGCAGATTGCACGCCACGCAGGTGGCGATGTAACTGAAGAGCATCGTCACCGCGTGACCTTGCTCGCCCGCCGGCCGCAGGTTGGTGTATTCCACGCTGCCGTCCTTGCGCACGACGCGATAGACCGCACCGCGCAGCACGCGACTGCCATCGGCATCTGCAGCGGCCACGGGCTTGTCGGGCGTGGAGGCGCTGCGCGCCGGGCTGGCTTCGCTATAACTCCACTGACCCGGCTTTCCTGTCGGCGCCGCTTTGGCCGTTACGACGCGCGCCGTGGTTTCCACCGAATCCTCGACCCAGGCTACTGAAGGCGGCTGCGGCGCAGGCACCGCCGGCACTTTGCCCGCGGAGCTTTCCACCGAACCCTTGACCGTCGCCAGCGAAGGCGCGGGTGCTGCTGGCTTCTTGCGCACCGGATCGGGTGCGCCAGCAATGCGGCTGCAGCCCTGATAGCCCGCCGTGCTGCTGCTGAAGACGGTTTCGCCTGCCGAACCGGTGCAGCGGTAGAGCGAGCCCGCATGTCCCGGCAGCGAAAGCACCAACAGCCCTGCAAGCAAGGCGCAGCCAGCGAGGATCCGCCGAGGGGCCGCCGCGCCCAGCCGCGACAAGGGCAGCCCGCTCACGGACTCCCCTCGGGCCGTCCAGCCTTGGCGGCGGCCTCATCACGGTCAAGCAGCGACATCACTCCCCCTTCCTCATCTTCTCCCCGTGCGGCTAGCCAGCGCGGGGTTTGGCGGCAGTGTGCTACCGCGCCGCCCTCCACGCCAAGCGCTGCGCGGCCGATTCGTGCGTCAGTACCCGTTTCCAGTCGCCCCACGGGCGCGCAAGTGCTTGATCCGCCTCGCCCGTTCCAGTGGCGGCAGGGCCTTTTGACGCGTAAACTACGCGGTTCGGCAACCCTCGCGCCGCCTCCTGAACCACGGTACCCAAGCCCATGACCGGCAAGCTTTTTATCAAGACCCACGGCTGCCAGATGAACGAGTACGACTCGGCCAAGATGGCCGACGTGCTCAAGGCCTCGCACGGGCTGGAGCTGACCCAGGATGAAGCCGAGGCGGACGTCATCCTGATCAATACCTGCTCGATTCGCGAAAAGGCCCAGGAAAAGGTCTTCAGCCAGCTCGGCCGCTGGAAGGAGCACAAGCAAGGCGGCAAGCCCGTGCTGATCGGCGTGGGCGGCTGCGTCGCATCGCAGGAAGGTCAGGACATCATCAAGCGCGCGCCTTACGTGGATCTGGTGTTCGGCCCGCAGACCCTGCATCGCCTGCCGGAGTTGATCGAGGCGCAGCGCGCCACCGGCAAGCCGCAGGTGGACATCAGCTTCCCGGAAATCGAGAAGTTCGACCGCCTGCCCGAGCCGCGCGCCGAAGGCCCGACCGCCTTCGTGTCGATCATGGAAGGCTGTTCCAAGTACTGCTCGTACTGCGTGGTGCCCTACACCCGCGGCGAAGAAATCAGCCGTCCGTTCGACGATGTGCTGGTGGAAGTGGCCCAGCTCGCCGGGCAAGGCGTGCGCGAAGTGAACCTGCTCGGCCAGAACGTCAACGCGTACCGCGGCCCCACCCATGACGGCGGTATCGCGGACCTCGCCGTGCTGATCCACGCCATCGCGCAGATCGAAGGCATCGGTCGCATCCGCTTCACCACCTCGCATCCACTGGAGTTCTCCGACTCGCTGATCGAGGCGTATGCCAACGTGCCGCAGCTGTGCAACTTCCTGCACCTGCCCGTGCAGGCCGGTTCGGATCGCATCCTCACAGCGATGAAGCGCGGCTACACGGCGCTGGAATTCAAGCAGAAGATCCGCAAGCTGCGCGCGGTGCGTCCGGATATCTGCGTCTCGTCGGACTTCATTGTCGGCTTCCCTGGCGAGACGGCCGAGGATTTTGAGAAGACCATGAAGTTGATCGAGGACGTCGGCTTCGACCAGAGCTTCTCCTTCATCTTCTCCTCCCGCCCCGGCACGCCGGCCGCGAATCTTGCCGACGACACCCCGGCAGATGAGAAGCATGCACGCCTCACGCGCCTGCAGGCCAAGCTCAACGACAACGCGCGTCAGATCAACGAGGCGATGGTGGGCACGGTGCAGCGCGTGCTGGTGGAAAAGGTCAGCCGCAAGAGCGCCAACGAAGTCACCGGCCGCACCGAGAACATGCGCTTCGTGAACTTCCCCGGCAGCACCCGCATGATCGGCCAGTTCGTAGACGTGGTGATCACCGAGGCGATGAGCAACTCGCTGCGCGGCCGCGTGAAGCTGGCCGAAGAAGACGTCGCGCTGGCCTCGTGACGGCACCCATCTCGATCCGGGAAATCGGCGCCGACGAGTTCACCCTGGTCTGGCCGCTGTTCCGCAGCGTGGTGGCCGCGGGCGACACCTACAGTTACCCGCCCGACCTGAGCTTCGAACAGGCGCGCGACTGGTGGACTTCGCCGCCCACGCGCTGCTTTATCGCCGAACGCGAAAAACTGGTGCTGGGTTGCTACATGCTTCGCGCCAACCAGCCGGGACTGGGCGACCACGTGGCCAACGCCGGCTACATGGTGTCACCCGCCGTGCGCGGCCAGGGCATCGCCTCGGTCATGTGCGAACATTCGATGGCGCTGGCCCGCGACGCGGGCTTCACCGCGATGCAGTTCAACTTTGTGGTCTCAACCAATACCTCCGCGGTGCGCCTATGGCAGCGCCACGGCTTCCGCATCGTTGGGCAGGTGCCGGGCGCATTCCGCCACGCCGCGCATGGCCCGACCGATGTCTACGTGATGCACCGCCCTCTCTGACGCATACCGATGACCAACGGCCTCCATCAACGCGACTTTTCCCTCGAGCCGGAAGACAACGCACGGCTCTCCAATCTCTGCGGTCCCTTCGATGAGCATCTGCGCCAGATCGAGCTTCGCCTGGGCGTGGAGATCAATCATCGCGGCGCGCTGTTCCAGGTGATCGGCGAGGAAGCCGCGTCGCGCGCGGCGGAAAAAGTGCTGCAAGCGCTTTACCTCACGACCGAAAACGAATCGCTGAACGGCGCGAAGATCAATCTGCAGCTGGCCGACTCGGGCATCGAAGCCATCGTCAACGATACCGACGGCGCGCAGGAAGTCACCATCCGGGTGAAGCGCGGTGTGATCAAGGGCCGCGGCCCCAACCAGGCGCGCTACCTGCATGCGATCACCACCCACGACATCAGCTTCGGCGTGGGCCCGGCCGGTACCGGCAAGACCTATCTCGCCGTCGCCAGCGCGGTCGAAGCACTCGAGGCCAATCGCGTGCAGCGCCTGTTGCTGGTGCGCCCGGCGGTGGAAGCGGGTGAAAAGCTCGGCTTCCTGCCCGGCGATCTTTCGCAGAAAGTCGACCCGTACCTGCGACCGCTCTACGACGCGCTGTACGAAATGCTGGGCTTCGAAAAAGTCGCCAAGCTGATCGAGCGCAACGTGATCGAGATCGCGCCGTTGGCCTATATGCGCGGCCGTACGCTCAACGATTCGTACGTCATTCTCGATGAAGCGCAGAACACCACCGTCGAGCAGATGAAGATGTTCCTGACGCGCATCGGCTTCGGCTCGGTGGCGGTGATCACTGGCGATGTGAGCCAGGTCGACCTGCCCCGCCATGTGCGCTCGGGCCTGCGCCACGCAGTGGAAGTGCTGCGCGGCGTGGACGGCATCAGCTTCACCTTCTTCACCTCGCGCGACGTGGTGCGCCACCCGCTGGTGGCGAAGATCGTGCGTGCGTACGAGGCGTTCGAGCAGACGTCCGAAGAGCCGCCGCGATGAGCGCTGCCGTAACCGTTTCTGTGGGCTACGCCGCATCGCGCAAAGGCGTGCCGGCGGCGGCAAGCTTTCGCCAATGGGTCGAAGCTGCGCTGCGCGGCGCCAAGCGCCGCAAGGCCACCGAACTGTCGATCCGCATCGTGGACAGCAAGGAAGGACGCGCGCTCAACCGCGACTATCGTGGCAAGGATTACGCGACCAACGTCCTGTCCTTCCCGGTGGAGCTTCCACCCGGCGTCAACCTGCCGCTTATCGGCGACCTGGTGATCTGCGCACCGGTCGTGGCGCGCGAGGCGGCGGAGCAAGGCAAACCATCGCGCCACCATTGGGCGCATATGACGGTGCATGGCGTGCTTCATCTCATCGGTTACGACCATATCGACGACCAGGAAGCCGAACAGATGGAAGCGCTCGAAACGCGCATCCTGGCAGGACTCGGCATCGACGATCCCTACGCCGTCGACGACTGACGGCGCCATCCGCTTCGCAGGCTTTTGCGCTACAAACTCGCGCTCATCAAAACCAGCACGCGAAAAGCAGCGCGCAACTGGTTGATCGCTGTCATCCATCCATCTCATACGCTGCTGCAATGCGACAGCTTGATGTCAATCGTGCGTCCTGCGCGAGTGACGCCTATTCATTTTTTGAACTGATATCTAACTGTTCCTGAGCGTTTTCCCGGTCGAAGACAGGCGAGGTTCATCGCCAAGGCACTATTCCTTTCCGGGTCCGGTAAGTGACGCATCGCATCAACGAGGAAACGTCATCCGACGTCGCGGCACGTAAGCCACCCATCCTCCGGACTTCAATTCACTGGCCGCCATCTCCGCGAGATGTGCCTATTACCGCCCCGCTTCGGCGCACGGGTGCAGGCGTCTGCGTGACGTCACTTGCCAAAGGCGAATGTTTTGAAGACCGACCTCCTGCCCACCGAACGCTTTCCCCATACCGCCACTGCACCATCCAGAGAACTGGCACCTACACGCAAGTCCTCGCTCGCGATCGTGCCACGCCTGGCTGGCTATGGACTGCTGGGTTTCATCGCATGGCTGTTGATCTCCACGCTGCTCGAGCCCTGGCTTTCGAACCGCGCCACGCGCGCCGTGCTCAACGCCCCCGCCATGCTGATCACCACGCCCATCAGCGGCACCGTCAGTGAACTGCATGCACAGATCGGGCAGCCGATCGAACCGGGCCAGACGATTGCCGTCATCAAGAACAACACCGTGGCACGCGATTCGCTGACTACTTTGCTGACGCAGCGACTCGATCTGCAGAGCCGGCTCGATGATCTCGACCATCGCATCCAGGCGGATCAACGCATGCTCGAGTACGTCAACCACCAATACGACCAGTATCAGAACGCCAACGTGTCGCAGCTCAAGAACAACTTTGCGTCGCTGCAGGCGCAGCAGGATGCGGCCTCGGCCAAGCTGGAAGAGTTGGACAGCAAGTACCAGCGTGCGATGACCTTGCAGCGCGATGGCGCCGTGAGCGCGGCCACCGTGTCGGCGGCGCGCGCTGAGGCGGACGCTGCCCGCAATGAAGCCGATGCACTGGACAAAAGCGCCAGCGGCATGGGTGCCAGCATCGCCGCCGCACAACGGGGCATCTATGTTGCTTCGGGTCAGAGCAGCAACGACCAACTGACCCAGCTTTCGCAGCGGCGCGCCGACCTGCAAAGCAGCATCACGGGTGAGCAGGCGCAGCTCGATGCGCTGAACAAGCAGATGAGCGACCTCAACAACCTGGTCAACCACGAACAGGATCGCGTGCAAGCGCTCTCCGATTACGCGGTGAAAGCCTTCGGGAACGGTGCGGCGCAAGACATCGTGGCACCCGTCGGCACTCAGGTGACGGCCGGAGCAACGCTGGTACGCGCCTCCGATTGCAGCAAGACCGACGTGGTTGCCGTCTTCCCGGCCCGGATGGCTGGACGACTGAACGTGGGCACGAAATTGCGCGTGCAGATCGAACCTTCAGGTCGATCACACGATGCGCACATCTCGCAAATCCTGCCCACCGCGAACGAAGCGCTGCAGAACGGCTACAGCGCCCCCTTCCCGTATGCCGAAGATGGCTCGGTCTACGCGCTCGCGCAGTGGGACACGCAAGACGGCGCCAATGCGGGCATACCGGCGTGCACCCCGGGCCGCAGCGTCACGGCGAGCCTGCGCTGATCGCATCCTTGGAGGCCGGCATGTTGATACGACGACGTTACTTCTCCGGCATCGGACTGCTCCTGGCAGCGATGGCATCCAGTCCCGTGCTGTCGACTAGCGTGACCCAGCAGCAACTCGCCGACAGCACCTGCTCCGTGCTGCGTTCGGCTGCCGCAGCCAATCCCGGCCAGGGTCCGATGCTGTTGCCTAGCTACCCGAATCTTCAACCCGGATCGGTGAGGGCACTGGAGAATGTAGCCTTCGTCTACGACAACGCGCTGGCCGGCATCGCCCTCACCGCCTGTGGCGACGCGGCGCAGGCCAAACGCATCGCCGACGCGCTGCTGATCGCCGCGTCGCATGACCCCACTTTCAAAGATGGCCGACTTCGCAACGCTTATCGCGGCGGTGCGATCACCGGGGACAAAGTTGAGTTGCCCGGCTACTGGGAGAGCAAGGGCAACTATTGGAGTCAGGACCCTTACCAGGTGGGCACGGCCACCGGTAATGCGGCGTGGGCATCGCTGCTGCTGCTGACCGTCTATGACAGCAGTCACGACCGGCGCTACCTGGATGGCGCCGCAGCCCAGCTGCACTGGATACAAGCCCACACGCTGGGCACGGCGCCTGCCGCTTACGAGGGCGGTCTGTTCGGCTACGACAACGCCCAGCGCCCGCAACACTGGAAAGCCACGGAACACAATCTGGACGTCTATGCGGCTGCGACGTGGGCCGGACGCGAGACGGGCGATGCCGCATTGACGCAACAAGCCAAGGTCGCCGGCGACTTTGTGAAGTCGATGTGGGACCCGACCCAACAGCGCTTCTTCGTCGGCACGCTCGACGACGGCAAGACGCTTTCCCGCGACAAATCCGGCCTCGATGCACAGGTGTGGCCGTTGCTCGCTTTCGATTCGCACCCGGCTGACTGGAACCAGGTGTGGTCCTGGATCGACTCGCAACATCGCAGCGGCGACGGCTACGGGTATCGCCGCCAGCCTGATGGCGTATGGACCGAGGGAACGGCGCAGGTCGCCGCGGGGCTTCAGGCAAGTGGCAAGCCGGTGCCCGATACGCTATGGCAGGTGCTCGCCGCACAGCGCAGCGCCAGCGGCATGCTCTATGCCACGCCGCAACCGCGCATCGCTACTGATTTTGCGATCGGTCCAACGTCCACCTACGCCGACTTTTTCTACTACCACCAGCCCCATCTCGGCGCGACGGCCTGGACGGCCCTGGCGGCCAAGGGCTGGAATCCCTTGGTAGGTCACCCGATTGGCCACGCGGAGCAGGCGCCATGAGCTTTCCGTTCGACGACATGTCCATGCTCGAGGTGATCGGCCTCACCCTGCTGCTGGGCGCGGGGATGGCTCGTTTTGCCAACCCGCATCGCCCGTTTGATCGCCTGCTGTTCGGCTTGTTGTCGGGTGGGCTGCTGCTGCGTTACGCGCTCTGGCGCAGCGCTGACACGCTGCCGGATCCCAGCCACGGCTTCGCCAGCGTGTGGTCGTACGTGTTCTACGCCTTCGAGATGATCTCCATCGTCTACACGCTTGCGGCCATCGCCGTGATGGTGCGTCGGCGCGACAACCGCCCGCATGCCGATGCCGGCGAAAAGCGCCTGCGCGCAGCCGGCACCCATGTGCCCGCGGTGGATGTATTCATCGCCACCTATAACGAGGACTGGCAGATCCTGGAAAAGACCATCGTCGCTGCCAAGGCGATCGACTATCCGCGTGTCGCCGTATGGGTACTGGACGATACGCGCCGCGACTGGCTGCGCGACCGCTGCGCCCAGTTGGGCGTGAACTACACCCGGCGCCCCGACAACAGCCATGCCAAAGCAGGCAACCTCAACAACGGCCTGCGACTCTCCGCCGGCCACACCAATGCGCCCTACATCCTGGTGCTGGATGCCGACTTTGCGGCGCAGAAGAACATCCTCTATCGCGTGCTCGGCCTGTTCGCCGACCCCAAGGTGGCGCTGGTGCAGACGCCGCAGTTCTACTACAACGCCGATCCGATCCAGCACAACCTGGGTGCGACCGATAGTTGGGTGGATGAGCAGCGCGTGTTCTTCGACGTGTTCCAGCCCTCGCGCGACGCCTGGGACTCGGCATTCTGCGTGGGCACGTCGTTCGTGATCTCGCGCAAGGCGATCACCGACGCCGGCGGCTTTCCGACCGATAGTGTTTGCGAAGACATCCACACCACCTATCTGCTGCGAAGAAGCGGCTATATCACGCGTTGGCTCAACGAGCGCCTTTCCGTGGGACTTTCGGCCGAAGGTCTGGTGGAGTACATCAACCAGCGCGGCCGCTGGTGCCTGGGCACCATGCAGGTGGCCTTGCTCAAGGATGGCCCCTTGCGTGGCTCGGGCTACAAACTGATCGACCGCCTGCACTACATCCACGGCATGCTGCACTGGATCGGCAAGCCGTTCCTGCTGATGATGCTGGTGGCGCCGGTGTTGTACTGGTACTTCGGCATCGCCGCGTTCTACACCTCGCCGGAGCGGTTCCTGTACTACGGCCTGCCGGCCCTGATCGGCTTCTGGTTCTACGGTCCGTGGATCACCGAACGCAGAACGCTGCCCATCTTCACCGAGGTGACTCAGCTGGTGGCGGCCTACGCCGTGACCAGGACCATCATCTCGGCCTGCTTCCGTCCGTTTGGACGTCCGTTCAAAGTCACCGCCAAAGGACTGGATCGCAGCAAGGTCGTGGTGCATTGGAGGCTCGCTGCCTTCTTTATTGCGCTGATGCTGTTCCTTCAGGCGGGCGCGGTAAACACCATCATGAATGCCGACATGAGCGCGGGCACCGCGTTCAACCTTGGCTGGACGCTGATTGCGCTGGTGCTCAACCTGGCCGCCATCATGGCCTGCGTGGATCTTCCGCGATTGCGCCAGGAAGAACGGTTTCCGTTCCACCGCGCCACACGCTGGCGCGTCGGCGCGCGGGAGGAGACCAGCCAATTCATCGATATCTCGCTGAGTGGTGCCGCCCTGCGTCGCGGCCCCGCCGTACCTGCACCGGGCGAACGCCTGCGCGTACTGGTTCCCGAGGTGGGCTGGGTGCCAGCGCGAGTGGCTCGCCACAGCAAGCGGCGCCTGTGCGTGCACTTTGAAACCAATGAAGCGTTGCGGCATCGACTGATCGAACTGATCTTCAGCCAGGCGCCGCACAACATTGCCATCAAGGCGCGGCCGCTGCGTGCCTTCCTGCGCCTGGCACGACTGGCCGGCCTGTCCATGCCGCCGCGCTGATTCCGGAGATAGCCATGAAGCCTTTGATAGTCGCTGTGTCTCTCACGACGTGCCTGCTGGCCGCCTGCACGATGGAGCCGGCGTATCAGCGCCCGTCCATGCCCGTGCCCAACCGTTTCCCCGAACAGGCAAGGACCACGCAGTCCTCCACAACGTCCACGCCAGCGCCCGCCATGCCTGAACTGGAATGGCGTGATTTCTTCAAAGACCAGGCGCTGCAGCGCTTGATCGAGATCGCGCTGGACAACAACCGCGACCTGCGCATCGCCGCCGCCAACATGGCCGAGGCGCGCGCGGGCTATGGCGTGGCGCGTGCAAATCTGTTCCCCGAGATTGATCTGCAAGGCTACGCCGGACGCCAGCGTTTGCCTGGAATGACGCAACAGCCGAGCAACGGCTTGCTGGGCCCGATCCAGAACAACCGAACCACCGCCGCCTCGTTCAATACCTTCCAGGTACAGGCCGGCATGACCAATTACGAACTCGATTTCTTCGGTCGCCAGCGCGCCATTGCGCACGAGTCGGGCAAGCTGGCAGAAGCCAGTGCTGCCGACTATCAGGCCGCCCGCATCGCCGTGATCGGTGAAGTGGCGAACGCGTATCTGGCACTCAACGCCGATCGCGCCCTGCTGCAACTGGCCCAGCAGACGCTCGCCGCGCAGCAGCAACACGCGCAGGTGATGCAGAACGCATTCAGAGATGGCGGCGTGTCGGAGTTCGACATGCGCCGATCGCAGACTCAGGTCAGCGCTGCCCAGGTGGATGTCGAAGATGTGCAGACCCGCATCGCCAAGGACATCAATGGCATAACGGTGCTGATCGGCCAGCCGTTGCCGGCTGGTTACGGCACACCGAGCCAGTGGCAGGCGCCTCTGTTGACCGACGTCCCGGCGGGGCTCCCCTCGTCATTGCTTGATCGCCGCCCCGACATCGTCGCAGCCGAGGATCGCCTTCGCGCAGCCAATGCCGACATCGGCCGCGCTCGTGCCGCCTTCTTCCCGAATATTGCGCTGACCGCTGCGCTCGGCGCCTTGAGCGGCGGCCTCTCCAACCTTTTCTCGGCCGGCTCGCTGGCGTGGAACGCCGGAGCTTCGGCAGCCATGCCCCTGCTGGACTGGGGCAAGAACAAGAACGAGCTCTCCGCCAGCAAGGCCCGCTACACCGGCGCCACGGCCGCCTACGAGGGCGCCGTCCAGCAGGCCTTCCGCGAAGTAGCCGACGCGCTGGCCGTGCGCGACCACATCGTCCCCGAACTCAAGGCCCAGCAGGAGCTGGTCGACCAGTCGCAACGCGTCTATGGCATCTCGCAGGTCCGCTTCAAGGAAGGCATGGACGACTACATCGCCACCCAGGACGCCCAGCGTTCACTGTATGCCGCCCAGCAAAAGCTGGTCGGCCTGCAACTGGACCAGGCGGTGAACCAGGTCAACCTCTATAAGGCGCTTGGCGGCGGCTGGAATGGCGGCCGCGGACAGACGGCCGGGGTTGCCCGGGCACCCTCGCCACCAGCGGCAACGGCCAGCGCCCGGTGAATTCAACAGCTCCTGACGGCGGGAGGCGGCGCCGCCCTTGCGTATCGGCGCCAGCCCCTCCTGCGCCTTGTTCCTGAATCGTCACGAATTTTCCGCTAGACTGACCATTCCGCCCGAGTTCGGGCTGCATCCGCACGAGTAATGAACGAGGACCCTGGCAGTACCAGCGGCCCGGCCCACCGCAGTTGGTGGGATCGACTGGGCCACCTGTTTTCTGGCGAGCCGCGCAACCGCAAAGAGCTCATCGACGAGCTGCGCACCGCCCAGACCAACGGCCTGATGTCGATCGACACCCTGACCATGGTCGAGGGTGCGATCAAGGTCACCGAGCTCAGCGTGGATGACGTCATGATTCCGCGCACGCAGATCGTGATGCTCTCGGCCGAAGCGCCGCTGCGCGAGATCCTCGAGACCGTCGTCGAATCCGGCCACTCGCGCTTTCCCGTGCATGGCGAAGACAAGGACGACATCCTCGGCATCCTGCTCGCCAAGGACCTGCTGCGTTTCGTTGGCAATGGCGATCATTTCGACATCGCCAGCGTGCTGCGCCCGGCCGTGCTCATTCCCGAGTCCATGCGCCTCAACGTGTTGCTGGCCGAGTTTCGCCACACGCGCAACCACATGGCGCTGGTGGTGGACGAATACGGCGGCGTCGCCGGACTGATCACCATCGAAGACGTGCTCGAGCAGATCGTCGGCGAGATCGACGACGAGCACGACGATGAGGAAGAACCCACGCTGATGCACGAGCAATCGGGCGGCGGCTGGGTAGTCAGCGCGCTCACCCCGATCGCCGATTTCAACGAACAGACCGGCGCCAACTTCTCCGACGAGGAATTCGATACGGTGGGCGGCATGTGCACCTCCGAATTCGGCCACCTGCCGGAAGTGGGCGAAGAAATCGCCATTGGCGACTACCTGTTCCACGTCACCGAAGCGGACGATCGCCGTGTCCAGGCGTTCCGCGTGATTCGCCAGGAAAGCTGATCGTGCATCGTCGTGGTGGAACGTCGGCGTCGCCGCGCCTGAGCCGTTTTATCGCCAGCGTGGCCAGCCTGATGCTGTGCTGCCTGCTGCTGTGGCCGTCCCACGCGCGTGCCGGCGTCGCCAATGCACCGGGCAGCAACCTCGACGTGTCACTGATCACTTATGGTCCCGGCGACACGTACTGGGAACGCTTCGGGCACGACGCGATCGAGCTGCGCGACAGCGTGAGCGGCGAAGCGGTGACCTTCAACTACGGCGTGTTCGACTTCGACGAAAGCGGCTTCCTGCTGCATTTCGCGCAAGGCCAGATGCACTATCTGATGGACGCCGCGCCGTCCGACGTCGACCAGCACTACTACACCGAAGTCGGTCGCTCGGTCACACGCCAGCGACTGGCTTTCACGCCGGCCCAGGCGGCCGACATGCGCGACTACCTGCTGTGGAATCTGCAGCCCGAGAACGCGCGCTACGACTACGACTACTACGTGCGCAACTGCGCCACCCGCGTGCGCGATGCGCTCGACAAGGCTCTCGGTGGCATCCTGAAGCCGCAGCTCGAAGCGCGTCAGGGCGGCATGACTTATCGCCAGCAGACCGCGCGCCTGATGAGCCAGCAGGCGTGGCTGATGCTGATCCTCGACCTGGGCCTGGGCCCCTACGCCGACCAGCCGCTCAATGCCTGGCAGGAAGCGTTCCTGCCGATGGAACTGCAGCAGGCAGTCAACCACGTCACGGTGAAAAACGCCGACGGCCACGCGCAGCCCCTGGTGATCGACGAACAGGTGCTGTCGCCCAATCGTCTTGACGCGCCGCCGGCCTCAGCACCCGATCTTCGTCTGCCGCTAGCCTTGGCTGGGCTGATTTTTGCGGTCGTATTGATCGCCGCCTACCGTTTTGCACCGATCGTCGGCGCCCTGCTCGGCTCGCTCTATCTGCTGCTGGCCGGCTTCGTAGGCATCGCGCTGCTGATCCTGTGGACGCTCACCACGCACCACTCCGCATGGGCCAACGCCAATCTGCTGCTGTTCAATCCGCTGGCCCTCCTGCTGCTGCCGGCCTGGTGGCGTTCGCGCAAACACCTCGCCGCTTCGCGCTTCGCCACGGGCGCGATCATGCTGCAGCTGCTCGCTGTGCTGATCGCCTGCCTGCTGCACGTGCTGCCCGGTGTAGTGCAACAGAACCAACCGTGGCTACTCTTTGCGTTGCCTATCTGGTTGGTAACGGCCTGGTGCATGCGTCGACAGCAGGTGGCCAACGTCGCCACGGTGTGAACCGTTGTCGTTGCCCTGTCTTCCATCCCGGCGCATCATTTGCGCATGGATATGACCACCGCCAAACCCGCTGGCCTCACCCCTGCTTCCTCAATGGTCGTCAACTGCGTTGCCTATCGCTTCGACGGGCAACGCATCGGCGACATCAGTGTCGATGACATCAGCGAAGTACTGAAGCAACCGGACACCTTTGTTTGGGTCGGCCTGCACGAGCCCGACGAATCGCTGCTGCACAAGCTGCAGGAGGAATTCGACCTGCATGATCTTGCGATCGAAGACGCCCAGGCGGCACACCAGCGCACCAAGATCGAAACCTATGGCGACTCACTGTTCGTGGTGGTGCAAACCGCGCAGCTGGTGAGCGGGCATCTTGCCTTTGGCGAGACGCATGTGTTCCTGGGCCAGCGCTATCTGGTGACGGTGCGCCATGGCGCCTCGCTCTCGTACGCCCCCGCCCGGCGCAACTGCGAACATACGCCGGACCTGCTCGCGCTGGGGCCAGCCTATGGCCTGTATGGCGTGCTCGACTACATCGTCGACAACCTGCTGCCCATCGTGCGCGACTTCCGCGAGGAGCTGCAGGAGCTGGAGAAGGACATCTTCTCGGACACGTTCAGGCGCAGCACGATCCGCCGCCTGTATGACATGCAGCGCGACCTGATGACCTTGCGACTCGCCGTGGCGCCGATGCAGGACATCATCAGCCAGCTGGTGCGGCAGCATCCGCAGCTCATACCGGACGAACTGCGGGCTTACTTCCGCGACGTGTACGACCATGTATTCCGCGTCAACGAGTCGATCAGCGCCATGCGCGAGATGCTCGCCGCCGCCATCAACGTGAACCTGTCGCTGGTCACGTTCGGCCAGAACGAAGTGATGAAGCGCCTCGCCGGCTACGCAGCCATGCTTGCCGCCCCGACGCTGATCACGAGCTGGTACGGCATGAACTTCGCGCATATGCCGGAGCTCAGCAAACCGTGGGYGTACCCTGCCATCATTGGCATTGTGGCGGTACTGGTAGGCAGTATTTATTACGTGCTCAAACGAAGCAAATGGCTCTAAGGAATCGCTTTCCGCGCTTCGCCTGTCCGATCAAAGCGAGCCGCCGCAGCAGCCTGCGCCTTGACCAAAAAGTCGTACTACCCTATCGCCGTTAATACGATGCCGCCAAACCGGGATAGTTCCGGTTGTCTTGAGCACCCATCTTCCGGGGAGATCCATGCCCGTTTCCATACAACTTAAGCGCCTAAAATCTGCGCTTCGCCGGCATGTATTGCCAGAGGCAGAACGGCAGCTTCTGGCTACCGGCAAGCTGCTGTCCGACAGCGTCAGGGCCAAGAAGAATATCCAACGCCTGGAAGATGTCGAATTCAGGATTTTCTCGCAGTGGGGTGACGACGGAATCATTCAGTGGCTCACCGCCCACCTCAATTTTCCGTCCAAAACATTTGTCGAGTTTGGCGTCGAGAATTACCGCGAATCCAACACGCGATTCCTGATGATGAACAACAATTGGTCCGGCCTCATCATGGACGGAGGAAAACAAAACATCGAAGAGATCATCGGATCGGAGTACTACTGGCGATACGATCTGACGGCCAAGGAGGCATTCATTGATAGGGAGAACATCAACGAATTGCTCAGATCATCCAGACTCCCAACCGATATTGGCCTGCTCCATATCGATCTTGACGGAAACGACTACTGGATCCTCAACGAGATCGATGCCGTGGTGCCAACGCTATTGATCCTTGAGTACAACAGTGTGTTCGGGTTGGACCGGGCGATCACCGTTCCGTACGACAAGTCGTTCCAACGATCAAGGGCACATAGCAGCAATCTCTATTTCGGCGCGTCGCTCAGAGCCCTTCATCAGCTCGCATCTGCCAAGGGCTACGCCTTTGTCGGATGCAATAGCGCAGGCAATAACGCTTACTTCGTCAAGAGAGACGCCCTCAATGCGACCGTATGTGAGATTCCGCTGGAGCAGGGTTTTGTACTCTCGAAGTTCAGAGAGAGCAGAGCCCCCGATGGGGCACTCACCTACTTGAGTGGCGCGGACAGACTTCTTGCCATCAAGGGACTTCCAGTCTTCAACACGGATACTGGGCAGCTGGAAAAACTCTGATCCAGCAATGCTGCATCAGGAGCATCGCGGCGAAACGACGCCAATAACGGCCCGGCGTCGCCGTATGACACCGACGCCAGGCAAAGGTCCAGGAACAGCTCAAAGCCCCCGCTGCACGCTGCAGCGGGGGCTACCGATCAATGAGACGACGCTGGGGTTTGCTCAGCCGTCCACTGCTTCAACCATGCATTGACCGACTCATGCCACTGCACGCTGTTCTGCGGCTTGAGCACCCAATGGTTCTCGTCCGGGAAGTGCAGCAGCTTGCTCGGGATGCCGCGACGCTGCAGCGCCGTGAAGGCGCCCAGGCCCTGCGTATCGGGAATGCGGAAGTCCTTGGCCGAATGCACGACCAGCATCGGCACGCGCCAATCCTTGACGTGGTTGACCGGGTTGAACTTCTCGTAGTTTTCCGGGTGCTCGTACTGCGTGCCGCCGTTCTCGCGCTCTTCGAACCACAGCTCTTCGGTGTCGTAATACATGGCACGCGCATCGAACACGCCGTCGTGGTCGACCAGGCATTTCCAAGGCTGGTTCCACACGCCGGCGATCCAGTAAATCATGTAGCCGCCGTAGCTGGCGCCCAGCGCGCAGGCGCGATCACCGTCGAGGAAGCTGTATTTGGACAGCGCGGCGCTCCAGCCGGCCTTGAGGTCTTCCAGCGGCTTGCCGCCCCAGTCGCCCGAGATCGCATCGGTGAACGCCTGGCCGTAGCCCGTCGAACCGTGGAAGTTGATGGTGACCACAGCAAAGCCCTGACCGGCATACGTCTGCGGATTCCAGCGATAGCTCCAGCTGTTGTTCATCGCGCCCTGCGGGCCGCCATGGATGATGAAGGCCACCGGATACTTCTTGCCGGCTTTGTAACCCACCGGCTTCACGACATAGCCCTGCACCGTTTCGTTGTTCCAACCCTTGAAGGTGAAGAACTCCGGCTCGCCCATCTGGGTCTTCTTGAGCTGCTCGGCGTTGTAATGCGTGACCTGCTTGAGGCCCTTGCCCTGCAGGTCGGCAACATAGAGGTCCGCCGAGTGCTTCAGGTCATCGCGCTGCACGAGTAGCGACGACTTGCCCAGTGAATAGCCGCCTACTTCGCCGTTGCTGACCAGAGTGGTGGTCTTGCCGCTTGCCACGTCGACGGCAAACAGTGGGCGCTGCCCGTTGTCGTCGGCGGTGACATAGAGCGTCTTGCCATCGGCCGACACCTGCATGCCACCCGCGGAACGATCCCAGCTCGGTGCCACTTCGCGCTTCTGCCCGCTGGCAAGGTCCAGCGCCATGATGCGGAAGCGATCGGCTTCGGACACCGGCACCTTCATGGCGAGGTAGTACAGCGTCTTGCCATCTGGCGACGGCACCGGGAACGCGTCCCACGCCAGGTTCTCGGCCGTGAGGTTGCGCGGTGCGGCGGAGCCATCGGCCGGCACGCTATAGACATCGAAATTGGTCGACCACGGCTCGCTGTTGCCGGCGATGCGCACGTCGAAATACACGGTCTTGCCATCGGGCGAGAAGCTGAACTCGCCATCATCACCGAACGGCTTGCTCGGCACATCGCCATCGATGCCACGCGTCAGCAGCATGGGTTGCGCCGTGGGCTGATCAAGATCGGCGATGTAGAGCTGCGCGCGACGACCGTCAGCCCAGGTATCCCAGTGACGCACGAAGAGCTTGTCGTAAACCGTGCCCGAGGCCTTGTCCTTGGCGCGGCCGTCCAGACGCTCCTTGGTGCAGGCCAGATCGGTGCAGTCGGTGAACACACCGAAGGTCAGCAAGGCTTTCTTGCCATCGGGCGAAAGCTTGTAGCCGTCGACATCGATGGGCGCGTGCGTCACCTGCGCTGCCGTGGCCGATGCGCCCAAGGGGCGACGCCACAACTGCGAGACGCCATCTTTGTCGGCAACGTAATAGATGGCCGAACCATCGGGCGCCCAACGCGGCGAGGACGCTTTTTCCACCAGCTTGACCGGCGCGCCCCCCTTGGCCACGTCAAGCACATAAATCGAAGTGACGCCCTTGTTCGCTGCGTAATCCGTGGCACGCACGGTATAGAGCGCCTGGCGACCATCCGGCGACAGCTGCGGATCGCCAACGCGATCCATCATCACCAGATCGCGGATAGTGAAAGGGTGGGTACCGTGGTTTTCGACCTCAGCCGCAACGGCAGAAGGTCCGGCCAACGCAAGCGCCAGCGCGACAAACAAGGGTTTCATTGGGTGGGGTTCCTGGGTGTTGCGAAAGCGGTGACGGTACGAGTCGACGGGGGTCCGAGGCAAGGCACGGTGCGGCATGGGGAGCCACAGCAGCGAGGCGAACAGGTAGCTGGTCGGACCGCCAGCCTCGAACGTAGCGCTCTCATCGCCCCCTTGGCAGCCTGAAAGTTGGCGAAAACACCTCGGAAAGCGCCCGTCAAAACCCAAGGGAAGTGACCATCCCGAGCACTTTGAGACGGGGGTCTCACAAATCAACTGACGTGCAACGTCACTTTCTGCCCCGCTTTAGCATGCCGATCCACCGCAGCGAGACGGGCTCGACAATCCTGCAAAAAGCCTGATCCAATCAGGTTGCCGGGTCTCGTGACCCTATGCACAATCCACACACCCGCTACCCAGCGGGGACCTGCCAAGTGGCACAAGTGGCACATAACGTGCTGCAATTGCCGCGAGCTTCCTGGTCGTTCCAGGCCGCAGTAAGGGGGTCCGTTCCCGCCTAGGGGGAATCGGGACCGGGGCTCAGGGGGCATTACCGGTTAGCTAACCAAAAACAGAGGAACCACCATGAAGAACGTGCAGAAGGGCTTTACCCTGATCGAATTGATGATCGTCGTGGCGATCATCGCGATCCTGGCTGCCATCGCCATCCCGCAGTACCAGAACTACATCACCAAGTCGCAGTTCTCGGAATCGCAGACGATTGCTGACGGCCTGAAGACGCCGGTCGTCGAGTATTTCAACCAGACGGGCTCGTGCCCGACCAACGGCACCACCGGCTTCTATCTGGCCGGCAGCTACACTGGCAAGTATGTGCAGCAGACCGCCATCGCCGGTGGCAACGGCCCCTGCACGATCACGGCCACGTTCAAGTCCACCGGTTCCGTCTCGGCGCCCCTGAACCAGAAGACTGTCCAGCTGTCGGGCAACATCTCCAACGGTGGCACGATCGTCTGGACCTGCACCTCCACCGTCGATCCGAAGTATCTCCCGAAGGTTTGCCAGTAATAAGATCACTGCAGCAAATCTGCTGGATCGCGTATATGGACCCCTCCCGATGGAGGGGTCTTTTTCGTTTGGGTTACCAATAGTGAGACTCGAAGATCGTCCAGACTGGCCGGACAAGTACCCGCCGCAGAACACCAAAGTATCCTGATTACGCAAGGCCAGATTCGTGGGGATTTCCAATTACATGATCTTCGATCGCCCGGCCAAATCCACGCAAACGTGGTTGCTCTTGATCATGATACTGATCGTCTGCGCAGCACTTTACTGGCCGGCATTGCGGGGGCCGTTTCTCTTTGATGATTTTCCCAATCTATCGGCCTTGACCAGCATCGATCATGTGTCGAGCTGGCGCGACCTGGGCATCTATCTTTCTCAAGCAAGAGACCTGCCCGGCCGTCCGCTGGCCATGTTGAGCTTTCTTCCTCAACGAAGCGACTGGCCCGGCTCGCCGTTTCCATTCAAGTTGGTGAACCTAGCCCTGCATCTTGGGTGTGGCTTCCTCGTATTCCAGCTGACCAGGCATCTGTCCCGATCACTTGACCAGAAGAGCAATTCGCCGCGGCCCACGGAACAACATGAACTTGCCGCCCTCTTTGCCACGGCGGCGTGGCTGCTGAATCCCATGGAGCTCTCTGGCGTAGTGCTGGTAGTGCAACGCATGACACTGCTGATGGCGCTGTTCGTCCTGCTGGGCCTACTTGCTTACCTGCGCAGCCTTCTTCGCGACGATTTACCTGTATCCCGCCGTGCGGCATGGATGTTGACTGGCCTTGGCCTGTGCACGGTGCTGGGCATACTGTGCAAGGAAAACGGCATCCTGCTGCCCGTTTACGCGCTGGTGCTTGACGCAACGGTGTTGCGGGCTCAGGCACGCAGGCTACCCCGCCAACTCCAATGGCTGCGCCGTCTTTTGATATGGCCGGCCGCGCTCTTTGTGCTGGCCTACCTGCTGCACGCCGGCTACGTCGCCTGGGGCCAACAGTACATCCGCGATTTCACGCTGGGCGAGCGCCTGCTGACCGAGCCGCGCGTACTGGCCACCTACCTTGGTAACACCTTCTTTCCCCGATTCGGTGTCTACGGGATCTATCACGACGATCTCGTTGTTTCGCGTGGCTTGGCGTCGCCACTTAGCACGGCGCTTTGCTTCGCCCTGCTTATCGCTGGAGTGGCGACGGCCTTTTCCTCGATGACGCGCCGGCCGCTGCTGGCCCTAGCGATCCTGTGGTATCTCTGTGGGCATTTGATCGAAAGCTCGACCGTGATGCTCGAGCTTTATTTTGAGCATCGGAACTATGTACCTCTGATCGGCGTGATGATGGCTATTGGCATTGGGATGACACGGTTGGTGGCGGCCGCACCGCGAAGCCTCGCTCAACTGGCTTACGGAATCTGGTTGGTTGCCTGCTGCTTTGCAACAGCCTTAAGTGCACGTGTCTATGCGTCAGAAGACCTGTTGGCGACAGTGTGGGCCAATGCACAACCAGATTCTCTTCGAGCTCAAGGCTATCTGGCGGATCGCCTGTCCAAAAGCGGACACCTGGATCAAGCGCTACGCACCATTGATACGATAAAGGCGCGCCACCCATACAATGCTGGCCTTGAGGCCAACCGCATCTACCTGCTGTGCAGCCTGGGCACCCTCAGCAGCCACGACGTGGACGAACTAGATCGACTTCTGCGCACATCCTCTTTCGATCGCACTGCCTTCGAAAACATGGAGACATTGCGCATTCTGGCGACCGGCAATCAGTGCCCCGCGCTGAATAGTGACCGCTGGAAAAGCAGCGTAGATATCATGCTGGATAACCCTGCCTACCGTGATAATGCTGTTTCCGGCGGCATTCTTCACTACCAGAAGCACCTTTGGGCCGTGCAGCATGGCGATCTAGACATGGCCATTCGAGAACTGGACGCCACCTACCGGGCGGACCCCGACGCCAACATTCCCCGACTGCAGGCGAAATACCTTGCCAGTGCAGGCCTTCGTGAGCAGGCGATCGGCGTATTGCAAGACACCGACACCAGTCGCCTGCCACTGTTAAGACGTCTGTTGGTGGACGATAAGGCTGTCAATGCCGAAGTCATTGCCGAGATCAAGCGCATGAAGTGACCCTCACGGATGGTTCCGAGATGCGAGGCAGGCATCGGTCATCCATAATTGGGACACTACAGGGCGGCCGCCGCCCTCCAACCAACGAGCACTGGCTAACCACGCAATGTCATTTCTCAAGCGCTACGGTTCACGCGAACGCCTGCTCTTTGTCTTGGCCCTGATGCTGACCATGATCATCTATTGGCCTGGCCTTTCCGGTGGATGGCTGTTCGACGATTACCCCAACATCCTCAGCAATCATGCAGTGCAGCCAACGAAACTCGATTTTCGGGCATTGGTTCGTGCCGCGCTGTCGTCGCCAGCCAGCGAGTTCAAGCGGCCCCTGGCGTCACTTACCTTCGTGGTCAACTTTGCGATCAGCGGCCTCAATCCTTGGGGCTGGAAGCTAACCAATCTAGCCATCCACCTGTTGAATGGCATCTTGATGCTCGTGCTGTCCCGGTTGTTGCTTCTTCGGGTCGCAGCACTCTCCGAGTCAATTACCAAAGAACGGGCAAACGTCGTCGCGGCTCTCATAGCTGGCGCATGGATGATTCTGCCCATCAATCTCTCCGCAGTCCTCTACATTGTGCAGCGCGAAGAGAGCCTCGCGAATCTGTTTGTTTTGCTGGGTCTTATCGGCTATACCGCGGGCCGTATATCCATGCTCGCCCCGACCACACCAGACACCCATCCGAGTCGGTCATGGCGTGGAATCCTCGTTTGCGCCTTGAGCATTGTTGTGCCGACCACCGTAGGCGTGCTGGCGAAAGAAACGGCAGTACTCCTGCCTCTGTATGCGTTATGCGCTGAGTGGATTCTCTTCGGCTTTTCGGCACCATCGAGAGATCGTGCTGACGACCGCCAGACAAAACGGCCCTTCGATTGGCGCATTGGCACCCTGTTTGGCCTGACGTTGTTATTGCCAGCGGTGATTGGTATCGCGTGGCTACTTCCAGCTGTTCTCGATCCGACGAGTTGGGCAACGCGCGACTTCACGCTTACAACCCGCCTGTTGACGGAGGGGCGCGTCGTTCTGTCTTATCTCATTTGGACCGTGCTACCAACGCCACAGGCGCTGTCGTTCTACCACGACCAATATCAAGTCTCGAGCAGCTTGCTTGCTCCTTGGACCACTCTCGCCAGCATTTTGGCACTGTTGGTCCTGGCCGCGTTCGCCGTGCGTGTGCGTCGACGTTTCCCGCTGGTCGCGCTCGGGATCATGTGGTTTATCAGCGGCCATCTCCTGACCGGAACCATTCTCCCGCTCGAACTTGTCTACGAGCATCGAAACTATTTTGCCGGTTTTGGCATCATGCTGGTCATTGTTCCCCTGCTGACCGCGCCGGGCTCGTGGCGCTCTACCGGCAAGAGTTCGCCGAGGGGGGCACTCCCGCTCGCGATGCCACGACACATCCTTTTCGGCGGACTGGTCGTTTGCTGGTCAGCCCTGACACTCGTCACGTCATACGCCTGGGGAGATTCATTGCGGCAAGCGTCCGACTTTGCATCGCGGGCTCCCAACTCGCCTCGTGCCATGTATGAGCTTGGCCGCACCTACATTATCTACTCGAATTACGAACCTACTTCACCTTATCGGAGCTTGGCCTACGACGCGCTGGAGAAGGCTGCAGCCCTGCCAGAATCGTCGATCCTTCCCCAGCAAGCGCTGATCTTCATGAATTCACGCATGCACGTTCCGCTAGAGGATCGTTGGTGGGACAGTATGATTGCCAAACTCAAGGCAAGAAAATCCACGGTTCAGGATGAAAGTTCGCTTGAGGAATTGAGTTCGTGCCAGACCAACGGCGAGTGCGACCTGCCCAAGCAGCGCATGCTTGAGGCCTATCTGGCCGCCCTGTCCCATCCAAATCCGAGTGCCAGGCTATTGAACATGTACGGCATGTACGCCTGGGAGGTATTGGCCGACCACAACCTTGCCGTGCAGATGCTGCAAGATGCCGTCAACGCCAATCCAAAGGAACCGGCGTACCGAATCACTCTGGTTCGCATGCTGACCGACGCTGGACGCCTTGACGAGGCCCGTCAAGCATTGCGCGGCCTTCAGACATTCAACCTAGCCGGGCACATGGATGAGGGGATCGCCACCCTAAATGCACGTATCGCAGCAAAGCAGAAAGACGATGCGCCGCATGCGCAAAGCAACTGAGCTAATTGACTCAGGGCACCACCGCACAAGGCGTGCCACACCCACCCGTGTCCAAAGCCGTATTATGACCCCTCCTACGACTTGCAAATATCGCCAATGAAACGGGCTCTTATTTCGGGAATCACCGGCCAGGACGGCGCCTATCTTGCCGAGCTTCTGCTCGCCAAGGGCTATGAGGTCCACGGAATCAAGCGCCGTGCGTCGTCATTCAACACTGATCGAATTGATCATCTTTACCAAGACCCGCACGACGAGCATCGCCGGTTCTTTTTGCACTATGGCGATCTGACGGATGCGACCAACCTAATTCGCATTATTCAGCAGGTGCAGCCCGACGAGGTCTACAATCTCGGCGCTCAAAGCCACGTCCAGGTTTCCTTCGAGACTCCGGAATACACGGCGAATGCTGACGGGCTGGGCACGCTACGTATGCTGGAAGCCATACGCATCCTCGGACTCGAGCAAAAGACCAGGTTCTATCAGGCATCAACGTCCGAACTCTACGGCCTGGTTCAGGAAACACCGCAGAAGGAAACGACCCCGTTTCATCCGCGCTCACCCTACGGCGTGGCAAAACTCTACGCCTATTGGATCACTGTGAATTACCGTGAAGCGTATGGCATGTATGCCTGCAACGGCATTCTGTTCAATCACGAGTCGCCATTGCGCGGGGAAACATTCGTTACTCGCAAGATCACCCGTGCGATCTCGCGCATCCATCTTGGCCTGCAACAATGCCTCTATCTGGGCAACCTCGATGCCAGACGCGACTGGGGGCATGCTCGAGACTACGTAGAAGCGCAATGGCTCATGCTTCAGCAGGAGCAGGCTGAAGACTTCGTGATTGCCACAGGAATTCAGCACTCGGTCCGCGAGTTTATTGACAAAGCAGCGGGCGCTGTAGGCATCCAGATCGAATGGACGGGACACGGCGCGAATGAGCGTGGCATTGTGTCGTCGGCGCCAGCCGATTCAGCCGTACGCACGGGTCAACAGATCGTTGCCATTGATCCGCGCTATTTTCGACCCGCAGAGGTCGACACGCTGCTCGGTGACCCGACAAAGTCCAGACAAAAGCTGGGCTGGCAGCCGAAGACAGGGTTTGAGTCGCTGGTCCAAGAGATGATGCTCGTGGACTTGGACCTCGCCAAGCGAGATCTTCTGGTCAAACATGCCGGGTTTGTCTCGGCAGAACGTCATGAGTGAGGCAATCATGGACGCTCACGCCAGAATCTACGTTGCTGGCCATCGCGGGCTGGTGGGCTCGGCGATCGTGCGGCATCTGCTTGCAGAGGGCGCGGACCATCTGTTGCTGAAAACGCATGCTGAGGTCGATCTGACTCGGCAGGATCAAGTCGAGCGTTTTTTTGAGCGCGAAAAACCCGAATACGTTTTTCTAGCTGCCGCCAAGGTGGGAGGCATTCATGCCAACGCAACCTATCCCGCTGAGTTCATCCATCAGAATCTAGCCATCCAAACAAACGTGATCCATAGTGCATGGCGACATGGAGTCAGGAAACTCCTATTCCTGGGTTCGTCCTGCATTTATCCGCGAGACTGCCCACAGCCCATCAAAGAGGAATATTTGCTCACCGGTCCGCTTGAGACGACCAATGAGGCTTATGCCGTCGCGAAGATCGCAGGGCTGATGATGTGCCGTTCTTATCGGGAACAGTATGGTTTCGACGCGATAAGTGCCATGCCAACCAACTTGTACGGGCCTGGTGACAACTACCACCCCGAGAATTCGCACGTCGTTCCCGCGCTCATCCGCCGCTTTCATGAAGCGAAGCTTGTCAATAGCCCAGAAGTAGCCATTTGGGGGAGCGGGCGACCGCTTCGGGAATTTCTCCACGTGGACGATCTCGCGAGCGCAGCGGTGTTCCTGATGCGCCAATACGGCGGCCCGGACTTCGTCAACGTTGGCTCAGGGGAAGAAGTCAGCATTGCGGAGCTCGCGCGCACCGTAGCCCAGGTCGTCGGATACCAAGGCTCGCTGGCGTTCGACGACAAAAAACCTGACGGCACCCCGAGGAAGCGACTGGATGTGAGCCGCTTGTCCCAGCTTGGTTGGCGCCCCGGCATCTCGCTCCAAGAGGGACTTCAACAGACCTATGGGGCGTATGTGGGCTCATGAGTCCGAATGAGACTCCGCCCCCGCCAGCATCTAAGTTCCGGCCACTGGACCATCTCGGCCCCCGTGGCTTGCAAATACTTCGGACCAGTTTCTGGTCATTGATCGCCAAAGCCGCCGCGGCCGCAAATCTTTTTCTATCCGTTCCTTTTGTGCTCCATGCGCTCGGTCAAAACGAATTCGGCGTCTGGGCTACCCTTGTTTCGTTCATTGCCGTCTCTAACTTTCTCGATTTCGGCTTCGGCAACGGCACCATGAATCTCGTCGCAGCGGCACGTGGACGTGACGCGGGTCCTGAGATTCCAATCATCGTCCGCGAAAGTCAGCGCGCGCTCTTTAAAATTGCCGCCTATGTGGCAGTGATTGCTACCGCATTGGGCGCCTTTATGCCTTGGCACCGATTACTCGGTGTACCCGAGAGCATGGAGGGTGTCGCCAGGACGGCTTCGTTTATGGTTTTGTTGTCCGTTGTCTGTGCCATCCCCCTCAATATGGCGAATCGCGTGCAACTGGGACTCGGTCAAGGTGATCGGGCGTTCCGATGGCAAGCTGCCGGCCAGTTGACAACGCTACTTGTTGTGATCGTTGTCGCCACCCAGCACGGATCTCTCGTAGCGCTTACTGCTGCCACGGTCCTCACGCCACTGCTGGCCTCCGCTGGCAATCTGCTGTACTTACGGCGCTCCCTGCCTGCTGTATCTTCTGCGCCCTTGCCTGCCGCAACGCAAGACTACGCCACACGAATTCGCCGTGAGGGGCTTTCCTTCTTTGTACTGCAATTGGCTGCTTCTCTGGCCTTCTCGATGGATCTGCCCCTCATCTCTGCGTTGCGCGGACCCTCCGAAGCGGGCGTCTACGCGCTGGCACAAAGGCTGTTTTCCATCATTCCCATGACTCTGGCCCTTGTATGGGCGCCGCTGTGGCCCACCTATCGTCACGCGCTCGCATCGGGTGACCATCGATGGGTGTATCGAACGTTTAAACGCTCCGCGCTCGTGGCCGGTGCGTATGCATGCTGCGTCGGTACCGTGCTTGCGCTGGCTTACCAACCCGTCACGTCCATCTGGCTGCATCACCCAGCCCAGGCCTCTGCTTGGTTGCTGTTCGGCTTTGCCTTGGCCTGCGTGGTCGACGCCATCGGTACGGCGACGTCGACCTTGCTCAATGCGGCCAGTGTCTTGCGCTATCAGCTTCTTTTGGCTGTTCCCTTCTCGTTGGTAACCTTTACGTGCAAGGCCTACGCCCTCACACATTTTGGAGCGGATATGCTGCCGTGGATTACTCTAACGGTATACACGCTGCTCGTTCTCTTGCCCCTTGGGCTCAGAGTTGAGCATATTCGTGAAACCGTGGCGCAATCGCGATACTAGTCGGTCCTTTCGATTCGCAAACGCACTCGCTGGTCATTTCCATCTGTGCAGCCACTGATACGTACACAACGATTCACGAGTTCGAGCTATTTGAGTAACACGAATGAAGATCCTATACGACCATCAAATCTTCAGCCGCCAAAGCTACGGCGGAGTGTCGCGTTACTTCCATGAAATGGCCGAACGCATTCCCGCGATCTCTGGGGACGACGTCCAGGTATTTGCCCCGCTAAGTGTCAACCGATATGCGCAGCCGCGGGGCCTCCGTGTCAAGAAATTCAAGGGAGGCGCTCCACTCCTTGGACTCGTAAACGTGGCACTGGGAAAGGCAATCATCTCCCGCCGGACAGACGTGTCGATCTTCCACGAGACGTATTATTCGCGCCTGAATTACTCACCGAAGAATGCCCGGCGGGTCGTTACTGTCTACGACATGATTCATGAGCTTTTCCCGTCATCATTCTCAAAGTACGACCAGACGAGAGACGTGAAATTGCAGGCAGTCAAACGTGCCGATCACATTATCTGCATATCGGAGAGCACGCGCAGGGACTTGCTGCAATATGCAGATCTTCCTGAGTCCAAGGTCTCCGTCGTGCATCTTGGGCATTCCTTGGCTACACCATCCTTCAAGGTGACGCCCGACCAGGATCCATCCACGTCTCCGTATCTTCTTTATGTCGGTCAACGTGGTGGATACAAGAATTTCGATGGCTTCCTGCATGCCTATGCAGCATCAGCTGCGCTGCAAGAGCATTTCGCTATCGTTTGTTTTGGAGGAGGAGAGCTCACCCATACGGAGCGCGCGCTTGCGAGATCTCTGAACATTTCGCCCGCCAAGATAATTCACAGGTCCGGCGACGATGCCCTACTGGCGCAATCCTACTCATCTGCCGCAGCTCTCGTGTATCCGTCGCATTACGAGGGATTTGGCATTCCGCCCATTGAAGCCATGTCTAATGGTTGCCCGGTGGTCGCATCAAACACAAGCTCGATTCCCGAGGTCGTCGGAAACGCCGCAGAGTTGTTCGATCCAGCCGATCCTCATGACATTCAAAAGGCCATTGAGCGTGTCGTTTTCTCTGCAGAGCGATCGAGACAGCTGGCATCAATGGGACATGAACGTATCAAGCAATTCACGTGGGATGCGTGCGCACTTGGCACGCTGAATGTCTACCGCCAGATTCTGGAGAGCTGAATTATGAAACGCGCCTTGATTTGCGGCGTCAGCGGCCAAGACGGGAGCTATCTGGCGAAGTTCCTGCTAGAGAAGGGATATCAAGTTTATGGCGCCTCTCGTGATGCGCAGATGGCAACTTTTTCGAACCTGAAAGCCGTCGGTATTCGCGACGACATCACCCTGTTGTCGGTTGCAGTTAACGACTTCCGCAGTGTTTTTCAGGCCATATCCAAGGTTCAACCTGACGAGGTCTATAACCTGTCCGGTCAAAGTTCCGTGGGTCTTTCGTTTGAACAACCCGTTGAAACGATGGAGAGCATCAGTATCGCCACCCTCAATCTGCTGGAAGCAATCAGGTTCAGTGGTAGCGGCATCAAGCTCTACAACGCGGGGTCGAGTGAGTGTTACGGCGCATCCGGTGACATGCCTTGCGACGAACTCACTCCGTTCCAGCCTCGCAGTCCATACGCCGTTGCCAAGGCCGCAGCCTATTGGGAGGTTGCCAACTATCGCGAGGCCTATAACCTATTTGCATGCACGGGCATCCTCTTTAATCACGAGTCGCCATTGCGGCCAGAACGCTTTGTCACGCGTAAAATCACGTCGGCAGCGTCCAGAATTGCACGCGGAAGCAAGGAAGAACTCAAACTTGGGAATTTGTCGATATCCAGAGATTGGGGATGGGCGCCAGAATATGTAGAAGCCATGTGGATGATGCTCCAGCATGAAAGCCCTGAGGATTTCGTGATTGCTACGGGCCAGAGCCATACGCTGGAGGAATTCGTCGATTTGGCTTTTGCCGAAGTTGGCCTTGACTGGCGTGAGCATGTACAGGTGGACCCCAATCTGTTCAGACCTACCGACCTCAAGCAAAGTTCGGCGTCACCAGGTAAGGCCAATCGCATTCTGCAGTGGCGCGCTCATCGCGCAATGAAAGACGTGGTCAAAGAGATGGTCGCCGCCGAGTTGAAACGACATTCCGATTGACACTAGCCCAGTTGAACCATTCACTCGCAGGAACGAAACGGCCCATGCGTCTGCTTTTTCTCAGCAAGCGCCACCCTCAGCAACGGGATCTCCTGCTCCGTCCTTACGGCAGGTTTTTCCATCTGCCCCGAGTACTGGCGGAACAAGGTCACCAAGTTGAGGTCTTGCTTTGCAGCCATCACAAGCTTCCGGAGGCCCGCAAGATCAGCGCCGGAGTGAAATGGACAAGCCTGGATGTGCGAACGCTTGGGCCTATGGGACTGTGGAAGAGGCTTGCAACCCACGTTGACGCGATGAAGCCCGATTGGATTATCGGCTGCTCAGATATCTGGTTCGGACTTTTGGCCAGGCAGCTCGCGAAGCGCAGCGGGGCCCGTCTGGCTCTGGACGCCTATGACAACTTCGAGGCGTATATTCCGTGGAATCTACCACTCCATTTTGCCTGGAGACGAGCTATCCGTTCTGCTGACCTGGTGACTGCTGCGGGGCCGCAACTTGCCCAACTATTACAGTCATATCGGCGAAAAGGAATCGAAGCGCACGTTGTACCGATGGCAGCCGATCCAGAGTTCGTAGAGAAAGACAAACATACGTGTCGCCTTGAACTGAACTTGCCTGTGGATGCACCGCTCTTTGGATATGTGGGAAGCTGGTCAAAGAATCGAGGAACAGATGTACTCATTCGTGCGTTCAGAAAGACCCTCACGCACGAACCACGAGCCAAACTAGTCGTTAGCGGCAAACCCCCTGCCCACGTGCTCGAAGAGCCGGGGGTTATCGCTACGGGCTACCTCACCGATGAGCAGCTGCCGATCCTTCTCAACGCGCTCGACGTGGCGTACGTCATCACTGCTGACACCAGCTTTGGGCGATATAGCTATCCGGCAAAGCTCTGCGAAGCTATGGCTTGTGGAGTGCCAGTTGTCGCGACTTCGACAGAGCCTGTGCGCTGGATGCTCAAAGACAACGCCGTGCACATCGCCCCGGTCGGGAACGCACATGCGCTTTCCGAGCTCACGCTGGCCCTGTTGAAGAACACCGAGACAAGCTACGGCAACCTGCCCAGTTGGGACAAAAGTGGTCGGCAATGGCACGACCTGCTTGTCGAACGAAGCCCCTGAGACTTCAACAGATCTCTTCGTGCTGAACAGCCTCGCAGGACTGGGCCATACGGCGAACGGAATCCCGTGCAGATCGCTAACTGGGCGGGTCGTGGCTTTTTGCGCGAACATAAACGGCGGGTCACGGAGACTACCCACACTTCTTGTCAGCGGTCACACCAAGAAGTAATTCACCGTACCGTTGACTGACAACGTCCCAGGAAAAGTGTTGCTCAACATGGCGCCGCCCGGCCTCGCCCAAAGCAGCGCGCTCCGCCGGATCGCTCAACAAGCCGACGATACACTGCGCCAGCGCCGCGTGGTCAGGCGCCGACACGACCCGTCCTGTCTGGGCATTGACCAGATCTCGCACCGCCTGCACGTCGCCGACGATGGCTGGGCAGCCACACGCCATTGCTTCAGCAACAACCAACCCCAAGCCCTCTTGATCGCCGCTGGCAGCCTCGACGAATGGCGCGACGAACAAGGTCGCACGCCGGTAGTGGCCGGGTAATTCGGTTTGCGGCAGCGCTCCGAGAAATCGAACATGACGCTCTATTCCCAGACCGCGGACCTGTTGCTGCAGATGCTCCCCCTCGGGACCAGCACCCACAATGGATAACATCACTTGGGGGCACCGGGCCGCAATTTGCGGCAACGCCTGAATCAAGTGCGTCAAACCCTTCTTTTCAACTAGACGGCCGACAAAGAGCAACTCGCTGTCCCCGCGATCCGCACCCGGCGTAAAGCGGTTTGCGGTATCCACGCCCATGGACAGGACTGATACGTGACTATCCGGCACTTCGCACAGCAAGCGATTTCGCATCGCTTGACTCACCAGGGTGATAGCCGACGCACGGCGGACCACCCATCGACGAAGGCGTGCGAAAAGGGGCCCCTTCAATGCGAAAAGATCCGCCCCATGCGCGGTCACCACCCACGGCACGTTGCGAATCGCAGCCGCAGCGATCAACCCTTGAGGCAATAACCAGTGTGCATGCACCACCTGCGGATGAAGCTTCCGCACCAGCGCACGAGTGAAAATGTATTGCGCGAGGACGAACCCCGGCACCAACAGCCACTTCCAGCGAGAGCGGCGCACATTGGCCAGCATTCCGCCGTCATTGACCAAGACCTCCCAACGTTCAGGCGCATAGCGATAACGATGCACATGCACGCCATCCAACTGGTCTCGTATCTTCGCCCCTGGCGCATGAGGGCAAAGCACGTGCACTTCGAAACGATCAATCAAGCGCCGCGCCAACTCATGTACGAAGGCCGGCTCCGGATCATTCGCCCAACGCGGATAGGTAGATGTGAGTACCAGCAGGCGCGGCCGTACTTCCATATCTACTTAATCGCTCCGACGGTACGTCAATGAGGTGATCTGCTCCGATACCAGTCCAATGAGAAACACGATTACCGCAGCACTCCACATCAACGTACTACCGTTGGTCAGGCGTCCATACGAAAGGAACGTACGCGTATAGTTCGCGCAACCCAGGACAAAAAATACCGCACTTGCTGGCGCAAACAGTTTCAACGGCGAATACAACGTCGCAATCTTGAAGATGATCAAGAGGAAGCGGATTCCATCCTTGATCGGCTTGATGTGACTCTTGCCAATGCGCTGCGCGGCCTTGATCGGGACATAAGCCACGGGGTAAGCACTGCGGAAAAAGGCCATGGTGCTGGTGGTGGGGTATGAAAAGCCGTTCGGCAGCAAGTGCAGAAATTCGCGGAACTTGTCCGCGCGCACGGCGCGGTAGCCGGAGGTCAGGTCGGCCACCGTATGGCCGGTCATGCGCGTGGCCAGCCAGTTGTAAATGGTATTGGCTACGCCTCGTCCCACGCCGGCCTGGCTGCTCCAGTCGCGGGCGCCTACGACCATGTCGTATCCCTCTCCCAGCTTTTCCAGCAAGCGCGCAATATCGGCGGGGTCATGCTGTCCGTCACCGTCCATGAAGACCAGCATGTCACCGGAGGCCGCGCGCGTACCGCGCTTGATGGCTGCGCCATTGCCCATGGAGTAAGGCGAGGATAGGCAGGTCACCCCTGCCGCGATACAGATGTCGCGTGTATCGTCAGTCGAACCGTCGTCCACCACGATGATTTCCGCCTCCGGCTGGGCTAGTCGCAGGCGAGGTAACAGGCCTTTCAGGGCCGCCCCCTCGTTTTTGGCAGGCAGGATGATGCTTAGGCGGCTCAAGAGCGTGTCCCCGGAAGTGAAGCGGCATCATAACCTGAGCTCCGCTGCGTTCAGCAGCAGATGGCGACCAGCGCGAATTTGCGGGCGCTGCATCACATCACTCCCAATGTGTTGCCGGTGTCTCAGGCGCGGATGACTGACCGCACCGCATCGATCACGCGTTCAGCATCCTCATCGGACATGGCCGGAGAAAGCGGCAGGCTCACGGTCTGGCGCCCCAGGCGCATGGCTTCCGGCCATTGCTCGGGGCGCCAGCCGAAGCGTTGCTGGTAGTACGGATGCTCGGGCACCGACAGGTAGTGGACGCCTGTGCCGATCCGCAGCGCGTTCATGGCCTCAAGAAAACTGTCGCGGTCGATGCCGCAGCGCAGGGCATCGATCATCACTGTATACAGGTGGTAGCCATGGCGCGTTCCATCCGCCGGTGCGGCCGGAAGCCCGATCGGCAGGTCTGCCAGCGCGTCGTCGTAGTACTGCCACAACTGCCGACGACGCCGCCAGTTGTCTTCGACCCGGGCCAGCTGGTGGATGCCGATGGCCGCCTGCAAGTCCATCATGTTGTACTTGAAGCCGCACTCGACCACCTGATAGTGCCGGTAGCCCTGGTCGCCGAAGCGATGCCACGCGTCCTTGCTCATGCCGTGCAGGGCCAGCACGCGGGCGCGGGCGATGCGTTCCTCGTCACGCCCCAGGATCATGCCGCCCTCCCCCGTCACCACGTTCTTGGTGACGTAGAAACTGAAGCAGCCGAAATCCCCGAAGCTACCCACGGGCTTGCCCTGGAACTCGCTCTCGATGGCATGGGCGCAGTCTTCGATCACCACCAGGCCGTGCTTGTCGGCGATGGCCATGATCCGGTCCATGGCGCAGGGCCGGCCCGCGAAGTGGACCGGCAGGATGGCTCTGGTTCGCGGGGTAATGACCGCCTCGATGGCGTCCGGATCGATGTTCTGCGTGACAGGATCGACGTCGGCGAGCACAGGCGTGAGCCCCGCATGGAGAATGGCGTTGACCGTGGCGCAGAAGGTCAAAGGGGTGGTGATCACCTCGCTGCCCGGCTCCAGGCCCGCCGCCACCATGCTCACGTGGAGAGCCGCCGTGCAGGAGTTCACAGCCGCCACCTGGGAGGGCCGGGCCTGGCGCCATGCGGCAAAATCCCGCTCGAACTGTGCAACCCGTGGACCCGTCCCCAACCAGCCTGAGCGCAGGCAGGCCTCGACTTCGGCGATCTCAGCCTCTTCGATCTGGGGGGCACCAAAGACGAGAAAGGGCCGCAGGGGGTCAGGATGTGTCACAGGTAGCGCTTTATGGGGACTGGCGGCATTTCTATCCCAATGCCACGGCCCGGTCTACGGACAAAACCGGCGAGGCACGTCTGTTGCATGTCCGGATGGCGCGCCCGATTCAGGCTGGTTCTGTGCGCCCGGTCACCCCGAGGCTTTCAAACCCTGAGCCGATGGGATGACCAACCCCGTCAACTGGGGTAAATTCCCTTCTTATCAGGGGGCTGGGCCGTATCGCTATGTCAACGCTAATGCAACCGTCGCTCGCAGGCCTCACCGGCCTGGCGCGCAGACTGGTATCGGAAGATGTGCTCCCGGAGACCGATGTTCGCCGGGCCGTAGCCGAGTCGACCCAGGGAAAGGCCTCGCTCACCGCCTGGCTGCTGGACAACAACCTAGTAGACAGCGCGCGACTCACACGCATCGCCTCCGACGAGTTCGGCATGCCAATGATGGATGTAAGCGCCCTGGTTCCGGCCAATCTGCCGTTGAACCTGATCAGCGAAGCGCTGATCAACAAGCACAAGGCGCTGCCGCTGTTCAAGCGCGGCAAGCGATTGTTCGTCGGCATTGCCGATCCGATGCAATCGCATGCGCTGGACGAGATCAAGTTCCACTCCAACTGCATGGTGGAACCGATCCTGGTCGATCGCAATCAGCTCCTGCGGGTCATCGAAACCGCGCTCAATGCGATGAGCAACGCCATGCCCGAGATGGGCGGCGGCGATTTCGATGAATTGACGCTGGAAGGCGGCGACGAAGAGGCCGAATCCACCGGCATCGACGCGAACTCCAATGACGACGCTCCGGTGGTCAAGTTCGTCAACAAGATCCTGGTCGACGCGATCAAGCGCGGCGCCTCGGACATCCATTTCGAACCGTTCGAAACCCAGTATCGCGTGCGCTTGCGCATGGATGGCATGTTGCGCGCTGTCGCCAGCCCGCCGATGAAGCTCGCCGCGCGCATTTCCTCCCGCATCAAGGTGATGTCGGGCCTGGACATCGCCGAGCGCCGCGTGCCGCAGGACGGACGTATCAAGCTCAATTTGTCCAAGAGCCGCTCGGTCGACTTCCGCGTCAGCACGCTGCCCACGCTGTTCGGCGAAAAGATTGTGCTGCGTATTCTGGACGGTTCTGCCGCCAAGCTGGGCATCGATGTTCTGGGCTACGAGGAAGCGCAAAAGCAACTCTATGTCGATGCCATCCATAAACCCTATGGCATGGTGCTGGTAACCGGCCCCACCGGCTCAGGTAAGACAGTATCGCTCTATACGGCGCTCAACATTCTCAACACCGCCGAGCGCAACATCTCGACCGTGGAAGACCCGGTTGAAATTCGCGTCGAGGGCATCAACCAGGTCCAGCAGAACGTCAAGCGCGGCATGACCTTCGCCGCGGCGCTGCGTTCCTTCCTGCGACAAGATCCGGACGTAATCATGGTCGGCGAAATCCGCGACCTGGAAACGGCGGAAATTGCCATCAAGGCGGCGCAGACCGGCCATATGGTGCTCTCGACGCTGCATACCAACGACGCGCCGCAGACCATTTCGCGCATGATGAACATGGGCATTGCGCCTTACAACATCACCTCGTCGGTAACGCTGGTCATTGCGCAGCGCCTGGCGCGTCGTCTGCACGAATGCAAGCGCCCCATCGAGTTGCCGCCCAAGACGTTGCTGGACGCCGGCTTCACACAGGCCGATATCGACGCCGGCCTGGTCGTCTATGAAGCGGTCGGCTGCGATAGCTGCAATGAGGGCTACAAGGGCCGTGTTGGTATTTACCAGGTGATGCCGATGCTGGAAGAGATCCAGAAGATCATCCTCCACGGCGGTAATACGCTGCAGATTGCCGAAGCGGCCAAGAATGCCGGAGTGAACGATCTGCGTGCATCGGCGTTGTTGAAGGTCAAGAAGGGTATGACCAGCCTGGCCGAGATCGACCGCGTCACCAAGGATTGATCCCGGTATTGGCCGATATGGCCGCCGGGTTGGGCAGTCCGTCGCACCGAACTTGCGTCCGGTGCCACGAATTAGTCCGGGGGAATGACTTAAGCTGCACCGATAAGACGGCCGCCATCCTGAGGCGGTCCGACCGTACCAGCAGGGGGAAATGCCATGGCCGCGGCCACCGCTAAGAACGTCAAGTCGCTCGGCGCCCAGCGCGCCGAGATCAGCCAGCTGACCACGTACGACTGGATCGCCCTGGACAAGCGCGGCAAGCGCATGAAGGGCGACATGGCGGCCAAGAATGCTTCGCTGGTCAAGGCGGAGCTGCGCCGGCAGGGCATGAACCCACAGACCGTGAAGGAGCGCGGCAAGCCGCTGTTCGGGGCCACCGGCAGCACGGTCAAGCCTCGCGACGTCGCCATCTTCAGCCGCCAGATCGCCACCATGATGGCCTCGGGCGTACCGATGGTGCAGTCCTTCGAGATCATCGCCGATGGCCAGAAGAACATCCGCTTCAAGAACATGTTGACGGATGTGAAGCAGACCATCGAGGGTGGTTCGGCCCTGCACGAAGCGCTGGCGAAATACCCCGTCGAATTCGACGAGCTTTATCGAAACCTGGTTCACGCAGGCGAGGCTTCGGGCGTACTGGACACCGTGCTGGACACGGTGGCCACGTACAAGGAACGCACCGAGGCGATCAAGGCCAAGATCAAGAAGGCGCTGTTCTATCCGGTCATGGTTCTTGCGGTTGCGCTGCTCGTCAGCATGATCATGCTGCTGTTCGTGGTGCCGGTGTTCGCGCAGACCTTCAAGGATGCGGGCGCGGAATTGCCTGCGCCGACCCAGATCGTCATCAGCGCCTCTGAATTCATGAAGGCCTATTGGTGGGTCGTGATTGGTGGCATCGTCGGCGGCGTCGTCGCGCTCGTTATGGCGAAGAAGCGATCCKTCAAGTTCGCCCACTTCCTTGACCGACTGATGCTGAAGCTTCCGGTGATCGGCAACATTCTTCGCCAATCGGCGATTGCCCGTTTTTCCCGCACGCTCGGCGTGACTTTTCGAGCCGGCGTTCCGCTGGTGGAAGCACTCGATGCCGTGGCCGGTGCCACGGGCAGCGTAGTCTATGGCGATGCTGTCAAACAGATGCGTGAAGACGTAGCCGTCGGTCATCAGCTGCAGCTCTCCATGCGGCAAACCGGCGTATTCCCGAACATGGTTGTGCAGATGACGGCCATCGGTGAAGAATCGGGTGCGCTCGACCACATGCTGTTCAAGGTGGCCGAGTTCTACGAAGAAGAAGTAAACAACGCGGTAGACACACTCGCGACGCTGCTCGAGCCCCTGATCATGGTGATCCTCGGCGTGCTCGTAGGCGGCATGGTTATTTCGCTCTACCTGCCCATCTTCAAGCTCGCGTCCACCGTGTAAGCTCGGGTTATCCGGGCCCCTCTCCTGCCGGGAGAGGGGCCTTTTTCGTATTGCATCCGTCGGATTTGCACATGCTTGAACTCCCTCTCTGGGGCTGGATCGTTGCGGCAGCCGTGCTCGGCCTGCTGGTGGGCAGCTTCCTCAACGTGGTGATTCTTCGCCTGCCCGAACGCCTGATGGCCCAGTGGCGACTCGATGCCTTCGACACGCTGGCCATGGAGCCCGACAGCACTTCGTTGCCTCCCGGCATCGTGCGCGAGCCCTCGCATTGCCCTCACTGCAAGCATCCGCTCTCAGCCCGCGACAACATTCCCTTGTTTGGATGGCTGCTGTTGGGCGGCCGCTGCCGCTACTGCAAGACGTCCATTTCCATTCAGTACCCGCTGGTTGAACTGCTCAGCGGCCTGGCCAGCGCGGTCATTGTCTGGAAGTTCGGACCCAGCTGGCCGGCCGTGGCAGGACTGGTGTTCACCTGGATGCTCATTGCGCTGGCTGGCATCGATTTCCGCACGCAGTATCTGCCCGATCAGTTGAACTACCCGCTGCTCTGGCTGGGCCTGCTGCTCAGCCTTGTGGCGATGTTCGTGTCGCCGAACACCGCGATACTCGGCGCCGCGATTGGCTACCTCAGCCTGTGGAGCGTGTACTGGCTGTTCAAGCTGCTGACCGGCAAGGAAGGCATGGGCTATGGTGACTTCAAGCTGCTCGCCGCGCTTGGTGCGTGGATGGGCCCCACGGCGCTGCTGCCGGTAATCCTGCTTTCGTCCTTCATCGGCGCCATCGTGGGCGGCAGCATGATCGCGCTGCACAAGCATGGGCGTGATATTCCCATGCCGTTCGGCCCGTTTATTGCGGCGGCAGGATGGACCTGGTTCGTCGCCGGCGAATGGCTGCTGCAGCAGTACATGCAGCTGACGGGCATGCATTGACCGCGCCTCGCGCCAGCTATGTGGTCGCCCTCACTGGCGGCATCGCCGCCGGCAAGAGTGCGGTGTCGCGACGGTTCGAAGCGCTGGGCATCCATGTCTACGATGCGGATGTCGCGGCGCGTGAAGTGATTGCTGCGGGATCGGAGGGCCTGGCGGCCGTCGTCGCGCACTTCGGTGGCGATGTACTCGATGCCAGCGGTCAGCTGGATCGCAGCGCCATGCGGCAACGCGTGTTCGGCAACGATGCGGAACGGCGCGCGCTCGAAGCCATCACTCATCCGCGCATTCGCCAGTGGCTGCATGAACACGTCGCGGCAGATCGCGGCCCCTATTGCATGCTGGCGATCCCGTTGCTCGCCGAGAATCATGACCACTACCGCTGGGTGGATCGCGTTTTGGTGGTGGATGTGCCCGAGTCAGTGCAGCTGGAACGACTGACACGGCGCGATGGTATCGACGAGGCCCTGGCCTGGCGGATGATCGAGCGCCAGGCGCGCCGCGAACAGCGCCTGTCACTGGCCCATGACGTGATCGAAAACAGCGGTGACGAATCCGCGCTGGACCGTGCGGTGGTTGAGTTGCATGCACGCTACCTGGCTTTCGCTCAAGCGAAACCTTGAGCCGCGGTCACCAGAATCCGCGGATGCCGGCCACGCCCTGCCCGCCCGCGTGTCTTGCCCTTTCGAGCTCCTGCAGCGTCATGCCGCCAAGCGCATAGACAGGCAAGGGCGAGCTGTCGATCAAATGTTCGAAGGCAGCCCAACCCATGGGCGTCGCGTCAGGATGGGTGGCCGTCGCGGCTACCGGAGAGAGCGTGGCGAAGTCGACGATGTTCATCGCCCGCTGCAGATCCGCTGCATGATGACAACTCGCGCCCACCCATTGCCCCGTGGGCAAGGGTCGCTCCTGCCAGTTCGCGAGTTGCGCTGCCTTGAGCTGAACTCCGGCGCCCGCGCCCAGCGCCAGCGCGCCTTCGACGTCACCACTCAACAGCAGATGAGCGTCCACGGCACGCGCTTCGATCAACAGACTGGCCGCCAGCTCCCGTACCAGTGCCGTTGACCACTGCGGGAAGCGCAGCAGCACCATGCGCTCGCCTGCCGCCATGGCGCCTCGAATCCGTTGCTGCCATTGGTTGAACGCCGACGATGGGACATCGGCGGTGATCGCGTAGCGCGTGGGCAGTTGGAGTGCGCGCAGGATATGCCGGTCCGCTGGCGTGAGCAGATCCGCGTCGACGGATGCCGGGGCAATCCAGCGCAGCGCCTGGCCATCCAGCGATGCTGGCTCGCCCTGCCATCGACGCACGATGCGGGCATCCAGCAACAGCGAGCGTTCGCCGTAACGCCAGGGCACGCGGATCAGTGGTGCCTCGACGCTAGCCTCGACGCCCAGCTCTTCGCGCAACTCGCGCACCAGACCGTCGACCGGCGTTTCGCCAGCCTCCAGTTTTCCACCGGGGAATTCCCATAGACCGGCCAGATGCTTGCCGGGGGGGCGCTGCGCCAGCAGCACGCGCCCTTGCGGATCGAGCATGACGCCAGCCATGACATGCATGGCGGCCGTCGTCGGAGCAGGCATCGCCTTGGCTCAGTCGTTGCGGATGTACTCGACCATGTCGAAGTCGTACGCGTGGGTACCGTCCTTCTTGTGGTGCACGCGGGACACTTCGGTCCAGTCGCTGAAATGCACGCCCGGGAAGAACGTGTCCGCGCCATCCACCGCGCCATTGACCCAGGTGAGGTACAGGCGCTTGGCGGCCGGCAGGGCCTCACGGTAGATCTCGCCGCCGCCGATCACCATCAGGCCGGTGCCTCCGGCGCGAGCCGTACCCTCGGCTAGGGAACGAACGGTGACCTGACCCGGAAACGGCGCTTCGTGCTTGCGGCTCATCACCAGGTTGGTGCGGTCCGGCAGCGGTCGGCCGATCGCCACCGCGGTGTTGTAGCCCATCAGCACGTACTTGCCGAGCGTGAGCTCCTTGAACCAGCGCAGGTCGTCCGGCAGGTGCCAGGGCAACTGGCCCTTGCGGCCAATAGCGAAGTTCTCATCCAGCGCGGCAATCAGCGAAATAGCCATGGAAATCCTTGCATTCATCGACAGTGTTGACCACCGCGCCGCCGTCCAGGGGCGTGGCGCGGCGCCGATCTTAGCAGGACCGGGGGCCGAACCCGGCAAGTGACAGCGTGCCGGGCTTACACGGCCACCGGCGCCTTGATGGCGCCATGCGGTTCGTAGCCCACGATCGCGATGTCCTCATAGCGGAAATCGAAAATCGAGCGAACCTCCGGGTTGAGCTCCAGCCGGGGCAGCGCCCGCGGCTCGCGGCTCAACTGCAGTCGCGCCTGCTCTACGTGATTGTTGTAGAGATGGGCGTCACCCAACGTATGTACGAAATCACCCACCCCCAGGTTGCATACCTGGGCGATCATATGGGTCAGCAGCGCGTAGCTGGCGATGTTGAACGGCACGCCGAGGAAGATGTCGCCCGAACGCTGGTACAGCTGGCAGCTGAGCTTGCCGTCCGCCACGTAGAACTGGAACAGCGCATGGCACGGCATCAGCGCCATTTTCGGCAGTTCGCCGACGTTCCACGCGCTCACCAGCAGGCGGCGGGAATCCGGGTTGCGCTTGATCTCCTCCACCACCCAGCGGATCTGGTCGACCACACCGCCGTCGGCGGTGGGCCAGGCACGCCACTGTTGTCCGTAGACCGGTCCCAGGTTGCCATCGGCGTCGGCCCATTCGTCCCAGATGCTGACGCCGTTCTGCTTGAGGTAGGCGATATTGGTGTCGCCCTGCAGGAACCAGATCAGCTCGTGGATGATCGATTTGAGGTGCAGCTTCTTGGTGGTGACCAGCGGGAAGCCTTCGGCCAGATCAAAGCGCATCTGCCAGCCGAACACGCTGCGCGTACCGGTGCCCGTGCGATCGGCCTTTTCGGTGCCGTGATCGAGCACGTGCTGCAGCAGGTCGAGATAGGCGCGCACGGCTTACTCCTTGGTGGGCAGCGAAACGTTGTACGGACGCATGGTCGGCGCGTTGCGCGACATCACCATCAGCACCAGACCGATCAAGATCAGCGGCAAGGACTGAATCTGTCCCATCGTCAGCCAGCCCCACGCGAGGTAACCAAGCTGCGGATCGGGCACGCGCACGAATTCCACGCCAAAGCGGAAGCAGCCATACAGCAGCGCGAACAGTCCCGAGATGAGATAGCGCGGCCGCGGCTTGATCGACACCAGGAACAGCACGGTGAACATCACCACGCCCTCCAGCAGCATTTCATAGAGCTGCGAGGGATGGCGCGGCAAGCCGTTGAACTGAGCCAGGGCAGCCTGCCACTGCGGATGTGTCGCGGCCCAGTCCACGTCGGCGGAGCGGGCGTTGGGGAAGATCATCGCCCAGGAAACGGTATCGGGCTTGCCCCACAGCTCGCCGTTGATGAAATTGCCGAGGCGGCCCAGCCCCAGACCTACCGGTACGATCGGCGCCACGAAATCGATCGTGTCGAAGAAATGGATGTCGTTGCGGCGCGACCACCACCAACCCGCCGTCAGCACGCCCAGCAGGCCGCCGTGGAAGCTCATGCCGCCGTCCCACACGCGAAACAGCGCGAGCGGATCGGTCCAGATCCAGTGGATATCGGCGTAAAACAGCATGTACCAGATACGACCGCCGACGATCACGCCCATCATCGCGTAGAACGCCAGATCGCCGAGCGCATCGCGCGATACCGGCAGGCGGCCGCGCCGACGGCGGTATTCGGCGAGCAGCCATGCGCCCAGGAACCCGCCCAGATACATCAAGCCATACCAGTGGATCTGAAGCGGCCCCAGCTTGAAAGCGACGGGATCGAAGGCGACGGTGAAGGGCTGCGTCATGGGCACACGGGCTGGCGGCAAAGCGCGAGTGTAGCGGGCAGCGCTGCTGGAGGGCATCGGGTCCATGCCTTTGGTGCGCTGACGCGATGCTGATACTCCCGACAGGCGACTAGATCAGCGCTTGCACAGAAATTTCTTAGGCACCCACCCGGGAACCAACTAGCAGCTGACTGTTGCATCAGGGTTGCACCTACCCGTCACTTTGTTTTAACTTCGGGATTACATCGCCTGTCCCCCAAGCCTGGCGATGCCACGGTGCGCACCCCTTCCCCAGGGTTGTTCGCGCCATCCCCATACCCAGATGTCCAGCCCTCGCGAGCTGGCTGATGGCTATTTTTTGTTCGGAGTTCCAACAATGAAGCAAAAGACCCTGCTGGCTACTGCCATCGCCGCAGCGCTCGTGCTGCAGACGTGGTCGGTGGCCGCACAGGATGCCGCTCCTGCCCCGGCTGAACAGTCCTCGGCCAAGAGCCTCGAGACCGTCACCGTCACCGGCTCGCGCATTCGCAGCGTTGACGTGGAAACCTCGCAGCCTGTGTTCACCATGGACCGCGCGGCGATCCAGGCCACCGGCCTGACCAACGTCAACGACATCCTGGCCCGCATGCCGTCGGCCGGTACTCCGGACATCACCCCGCAGGACACGCTGTCCTCGGGCGCTGACGTCGGCGGTCGCTACGTCAACATTCGCAACCTGGGTTCGCAGCGCACCCTGGTGCTGGTCAATGGCCGTCGCTGGAGCACCAGCCTCTCGGGCCTGACCGACCTGTCGACCATTCCCGTCTCGATGATCGAGCGCATTGACATCCTCAAGGATGGCGCCTCCTCCATCTACGGCTCCGACGCCATCGGCGGCGTGGTCAACATCATCACCAAGGAGAAGTTCGACGGCGCCGAAGCCACGGTCTACTACGGCCAGAACGGCAAGGGCGACGGCGAGACGCAGAACTACGACTTCACCTGGGGTCACTCGACCGAGAAGAACTCGATCATCGTCGGCGCTTCGTACCAGAACACCGATCCGATGTGGAACAGCGAGCGTCCCGAGACCTCGTACGCACAGGGTCCGCGTCACCCGACGGCTGGCCTGGGCCTGGGCCCGTACGGCCGCGTGGTCGATCCGACCACGGGCGACCAGTACGTCTACAACCACGGCTCGCAGACGACGACGGCAGGCGCGCCGACCGGCTACCACCTGTACGACCCCAACAGCACGGCCGACAAGTACAACACGCAGCAGGACATGACCTTCCGCGCCGGCACCAAGCTGAAGAACCTGTACCTGCAGGACCGCTACAAGCTCACCGACAACATCACGCTGCGCGCGGCCGCCAGCTACAGCTCGCGCGATACCTCGAGCCAGCTCGCCGGTTACCCGTTCCAGTCGGGCGCGGCTGATGAGCCGATCCTGATCAGCGGCCAGAACGCCTACAACCCGTTCCCGGGCCAGGACGTCGAGTTCTTCCGCCGCACGGTGGAAATGCCCCGCGTCACCAACGTCCAGTCCAATCTTGCGCACATCGACCTGGGCGCCGAAGGTTACTTCCAGTTCCTGAACCACGATTGGTCGTGGGACGCTGGTTTCACCTACGACGCCAACAAGATCCGCATCCAGGGCAGCGGCAACATCTATCTGCCCAATGCCCGCGCCGCGCTGGGCCCGACGACCACCATCAACGGCCAGGTCGCCTGCGCCAGCGCCGCTGATCGCGCCGCCGGTTGCGTGCCCTGGAACATCCTCGCCGGTCCGGGCGGCACGCCGCAGTCGGTGTGGAACTACCTGAACTACAACAGCACCGATCGCCAGGCCAGCTACACCTCCGACTGGTCCGCCAACGTGTCCGGCGGTCTGTTCGACCTGCCGGCCGGCACGGTCAACCTGGCCGTGGGCGTGGAGCATCGCGGCGAAAAGGGCGTCTTCCGTCCCGACGCAGGCGATGCCGCCGGCCTGACCACCAACCTGGCCAGCGCACCGACCAACGGCGCGTACAACACCAACGAAGCGTACGCCGAGCTTGACGTGCCTCTGCTGCGTGACCTGCCGGGTGCGCAGGAGCTGGGCATCAATATCGCCAGCCGCTACTCGCACTACAGCAACTTCGGCAGCACCACCAACAACAAGTACAGCTTCCGCTACCGTCCGTTCGCGGACCTGCTGGTTCGCGGTACCTGGGCCCAGGGCTTCCGTGCACCGACCATCAGCGATCTGGATGGCGGCATCGGCCAGAGCTTCGAAACCTTCCTGGATCCGTGTGACTCGGCCTACGGCGCTGCCGCGACCAACTCGCAGGTCAAGGCTCGCTGCGCCGCCGCTGGCGTGCCGGCGAACTATCGCCAGGTCGACCAGACCGGTGCGCAGGTCGCCAGCACTGCCGGTGGCCAGACGCCGGTGGCGTTCCTCTCCGGTTCGAACCCGAACCTGAAGCCGGAAACCTCGATCACCCGTACGCTGGGCATGGTCTACAGCCCGCACTACGTGGAAGGCCTGGACTTCACGGTCGACTACTACAACATCTACGTGAAGAACATCATCTCGTCGGTGCTTGCACAGAACATCGTCGACTACTGCTACATCAACGGCGACCAGAACTTCTGCAACAACTTCCAGCGCACGCCGACGGCGACCTCGAACCTCGCAGCAGGCTCGATCTCCTCGCTCAACGAAGGCCTGGCCAACCTGGGCACGCTCAAGACCGAAGGTTACGACGTCGGTATCCACTACCGTCTGCCGGAAACCTCGTTCGGCCGCTTCCGCATCGCTTCGGACAGCACCTACCTGACCAAGTACGAAGTGGTCAGCGGTCCGGGCGCGACGCCGCAGGATCTGGTCGGCTTCATGTCGGGCGGCACCGCCGGCGGCACGGGCGAAGACGGCATGTACCGTCTGCGTTCGAACCTGCAGGTGGATTGGGATTACAAGCAGTTTGGCGCCAGCTGGACGGTGCGTTACTACGCCGGCCTGAAGGACAGCTGCTACACCGCGACCGTCGAGTGCTCCTCGCCGGATTACACCAATCCGTGGTGGGGCACCTATGGCATGAGCCAGAAGGGTTCGGTCGCGTTCAACGACGCACAGTTCCGCTACACCGCTCCGTGGAAGGGTACGTTCTCTGTGGGTGTGAACAACATCTTCAACAAGAAGGGTCCGTACTACTACTCGGTGACCACCTCGGGTACCGGCAGCGCGCCGTACAACCCGGCGTTCGACATCGACCGTTACTGGTACGTGTCGTACAACCAGAAGTTCTAAGCTCGAAAGAGTGCGGCACTTCGAAAAGGCGGGCCTTCGGGCCCGCTTTTTTTTGCCTGAGTAACGGACAGAGGTAGCGACGGAGCGCTGCGGTCGCGCACAAGTGCGCTCCTACAAGGTCGCTGCGGCCGTGTAGGAGCGCACTTGTGCGCGACCCGCCTTGCGCCGTTCGCAAAACAATCAGAGCAATACCGGCCTATCCGGCAATTCGTCCCGCGCATCTTTGTCATTGCCCGGAAAATGCCGCACGAGCAACGCATGCGCCTCGGCAATGCCGTCCAGGCAACCCGGCCGCCACTCGCCGCGGGCGAAGCGCGCCAGCATGTGATCGCGAATCGCATCCCATTCGGATGGTGCGACCACGGCAGCCACGCCGCGGTCGGCAAGAATCACTACGCGGTGCTCCGCCATGAGGATGTAAATCAGCACGCCGCTGTTGTGCTGGGTATCCCATACGTGCAGTTGCGCAAACACCTGCCGTGCGCGGTGTTCTGCGGTCATGCCGGCAAATACCGCGCCGGGCGCCAGCCGCGATTCGATGGCAAAGCACACCTCGCCGTGATGATCGCGCTCACCCTGCGCGATCGCACCGGCCATCTCGTCGAGCAGGCTCTTGGGAAAGCGCTGGCGCAGCTGGAACCAGCCGTCGAACAGATTCATCAGCAGACGTTGTGTGCGCGACATGTCACCAGCTCCCCGATGAACCACCACCGCCGAAACTGCCGCCGCCTCCGCTGAAGCCGCCGCCTCCGCTGCCGCCGCCAAAACCTCCGCCACCACCAAAACCGCCGCCGCCGAAGCCGCCAAAGCCGCCCCATCCGCCGCCACCGATGGAGCGCCCTCCTCCCCCTGGCAGCAGCATCAGCACGCCGCCGATAAGCGCTCCAAAAATGCCGGCGCCCAGCGATGCAGCCAGCAACCACACCAGACCGCCGGTGATCGCAGCACCTATGGGCGTGCGCAACCAGACGGTGGTGCGACCCAAGACGCTGCGCAGGAAGAACGCCGCGAACGCGCCGATCAACAAGACGTGGCCAAAATCGATGCCACGACGGCGCTCGCGATTGCCACTCTCCACCGGCGGTGGCAGCGCCTCGCCATTGACCAGCTGAGTGAGCGCGCCCATGGCGTCGTGGATGCCGCCAAAATAATCATTGGTGCGGAATTTTGGCGCGATGTATTCGCGAATGATGCGCGCCGTGGCCGCATCGGGCACGGCGCCTTCCAGCCCATAACCCACTTCGATGCGAACGCGCCGATCGTTCTTGGCCACCAGCAACAGCAGGCCGTCGTCCGTGCCCTTGCGGCCGATCTTGTTGGCTTCCGCCACGGCCAGTGAATATTCCGCGATGTCCTGCGGCTGCGTGGTGGGCACCATCAGCACGACCAGCTGCGCGCCCTTGGTCTTTTCCAGTGACACCAGCTGTGCATCGAGCTGGTCGACCTGTTGCGGCGTGAGCGTGCCGGTGAGGTCGGTGACATGCCGGGTGAGCGTGGGAACGGTTTCGTCGGCATGCAGCAGCGCTGGCGGCAGCAAGGCCACCGCCAGCGCGAGCAGCAGGCGCGCGATGCGCCCGGTCATGTCAATGCGCCGAGCCAGCGGGCGCCGGGCTGCCGAAGTCGACCGTCGGCGCCGTGGAAATAGCCTTCTCGTTCTCGACCGAGAAGTTCGCCTTGACCTGGTAGCCGAACATCTTCGCCGTGAGATTGTTGGGGAAGGTGCGGATCATCGAGTTGTAATCCTGCACTTCTTTCACGTAGCGGTTGCGGGCCACGGTGATGCGGTTCTCAGTGCCTTCCAGCTGCGCCTGCAGGTTCTGGAACAAACCGTCCGCCTTGAGGTTCGGATAGTTCTCGCTGACCACCATCAGGCGCGAAAGCGCGCTGGACAGCTCGCCCTGCGCCGCCTGGAACTGCTTGAGCTTCTCGGGGTTGTTCAGATCGTCGGTGGTCAGCTGCGTGCTGCCCACCTTGGCGCGCGCATTGGTGACCTCGGTGAGCACGCGTTCTTCGTGCTGGGCATAGCCCTTCACCGTATTGACCAGGTTGGGCACCAGGTCGGCGCGACGCTGGTACTGGTTGAGCACTTCGGACCAGGCCGCCTTCACCGACTCGTCCTGGCGCTGGATGGCGTTATATCCGCAGCCCGAGAGGCCGGCGGCGACCAACAGCAAGGCGAGGACACGAAGAAGTTTCATGGGGGTGCTCCAATCCGGTGGAGGGCCCATTGCAGCATCCCGCATGTGACGGCGCAATCTTACGGAGTCTTAGATTCGCTTCGAATCTTGCCCAAGCGCTCATTTACCTCACGTCTTTCCGGCGCAGGCCGGAATGACGAGCTCGCTCAGCCCACCCAGCGGGGCCACAGGATCAGCCCCCAGCTCAAGGCCGTCATGGTCAGCAGCAGGAACACCGCCGCCGACCCCATGTCCTTGGCGCGGCCGGCCAGTTCGTGAAATTCGGGGCTGACCTTGTCGACCACCGCTTCCACTGCCGAATTGAGCAGCTCGGCCGACAGCACCAGCACCGGCGGCAGGATCAGGGCGATCTTTTCCAGCGGGCCGTTGCCCAGCCAAAGGCCCAAGGGCACCAGGATCACGGCGATGCCTACCTCCATGCGGAACGAGGCCTCGTGGCGCCAGCCCGCCTGCAGTCCTTTCATGGACCACTTGAAGGCGTTCCAGATTTGCCGGGGCCCGCGGAAGCCGGTAGCGGCCATGGTGTCGTCCTCTGTGAGATTGCGGCGTGGCCGCGCCCGTGCCCGACGGGCACAAGGCCTCGATTTTGCCATATCGCCTGACGGGCGGGCAGACCGCAGGTTTCTGCATGCGGCAGTGCAACGTCAACTGAATGAATGTTGGGTTACGCTTGCCCACTTTGTGACCCCGTCAGGGGTTACGCGAGCCGGCCGCCCCGCGCGGCCGTTGTTAGAAACGCAGTACGGACAATTGAATGGCAATCCAGAATCCACCGGTCTCGCAGACCCGCTCGTTCAGCACCGTGTTCCTGATCGAGATGTGGGAGCGCTTCGGCTTCTACGGCATGCAGGTGTTGATGGTCACCTACATGATGAAGAAGCTCGGCTTCATCGATACCAAGGCCAACCTCGTATGGGGCGCGGCCGCTGCCTTGATCTACGCCACGCCCGCCATCGGCGGCTGGGTCGGCGACAAGCTCATCGGCACCCGTCGCACCATGGTCACCGGCGCGGTCGTGCTGGCACTGGGTTACGCGATGCTGTGGATTCCTTCCAACGATCCGACGCTCACTTATGTGTCGCTGGGCGTGATCATCGTCGGCAACGGCTTCTTCAAGCCCAACGCCGGCAACCTCGTGCGCAAGATCTACGAGGGCGACGACGTCCGCATCGATAGCGCGTTCACCATCTACTACATGGCGGTGAACGTCGGCTCGATGGTTTCGATGACGGCAACGCCCTGGATCCGCGACTACGTGGGCGCGCACTACGGCGACGCCATGGGATGGCATACCGCGTTCGGCGCCTGCGCCGTGGGCCTGGTGCTTGGCCTGATCAATTACTCGCTGATGCATCGCACGCTGGCCCACATCGGCTCGCCCCCGGATGAACAGCCGGTGCAGCTCAAGCGCGTGTTTGCGCTGGTCGCTGCGTCGCTGGTGCTGGTGGTGGTGGCGGCTTTCATCCTGCAGAGCCTGCTCGCCGCCAAGATCTGCGTGTACCTCGCGGGCATCGTGATCCTGGGCATCTTCGTGCACCTGATCCGCAACGCCGGCAAGGGTGAGCGCGCGGGCTTGATTGCCGCCCTGGTGCTCACCGTGCAGACGATTTTCTTCTTCATCTTCTACGCGCAGATGGCGACCTCGCTGAACCTGTTCGCGCAGAAGAACGTGAATCTCTCGTTCGACGTGTTCGGCGTCCACGTCTTCAACTGGATTCCCGAGCAGTACCAGAACCTCAACGCGATCTGGATCGTGCTGCTGAGCCCGGTGCTGGTGGCGATCTACAACGGCCTGGGCCGTGTGGGCAAGGATCCGTCGGTGGCGTTCAAGTTCGCGCTTGGCTTTGCCGCGGTGGCCATCGGTTTCTTCATGTACGGCATCGGTGCCATGAGCGCCGTCGCCGGCCAGGTGTCGTCGTGGACGATGGTCTGGGGCTACGGCTTCTACTCGCTGGGCGAGCTGCTGGTGAGCGGCCTGGGCCTGGCCATGATTGCCCGCTACGTGCCGGCGCGCATGGGCGGCTTCATGATGGGCGCCTACTACGTGGCTGTGGGTATTTCGCAGTACCTGGGCAGCGTGGTGGCCAATATCGCCGCGATGCCGGAGAACATCAGCAGCCCGGTCGAGTCGCTGAACATCTACGTGAGCCTGTTCAACAAGCTCGGTTTCGTGGGCATTGCCTGCACCGTGATCGCCGTAGTCATGCTGCCGCTGATGAACAAGCTCTCGCGCAGCCACGCTGAAGTGCATACGCCGCTGCCGGCCGTGCACAGCGAAGAAGTCTGATCGAACCCACTCGCCCCGCTCGTCGGGGCGAGTTTTTATGGGCGCCCCCCCGGCGCAAAGTGACGCAGCGGCCAGCCCCCACGCCGGGCTTATGGCCCAAACCGGCTAACATCGCCGGCATGAAACGCGCCTCCACCCAGCAACGCATCGGCCCCCGCACCCTGTTCCGCAGTCTCGCCTGGCTGCGCATCTGCGCCATTGCCGGCCAGAGCACCGCCGTGCTGGTGTGCGCGCTGTGGATGCACATGGATATCCCGCTGCTGCCGCTGATGGTCGGCATCGGGCTGTTGGCCGTGTTCGCCATGTTCGCCGCCTGGCGCCTCACCCAGCCCTGGCCCATCCGGCAGTGGGAAACCATCGTGCACGTGGGCGTCGACACGCTGGTGCTCGGCTACCTGCTGCATTTCACCGGCGGCGCGAGCAACCCGTTCATCACCCTGCTGCTGATCCCGATCGCGCTGAGCGCGGCGGCGCTGACCGTCAACGCCGTGCTGGTGGTGGCTGCGCTGGTCGGCGCGGCTTATGCGGTGCTGCTGTCCTGGTATGTACCGCTGCCCGTACCCATGCACTCCACCAGCGGCTTCTCGCTGCATGTGCTCGGCATGGGCGTGAACTTCGTAATCATGGCCGTGCTGCTGGGCTTCTTCATCAACCGGCTGGCCCGCGCCGCCCGCCTGCAGCAGATGGAAATGCAGAAGGTCCGCGAACGCGCGCTGCGCGATGAAGGCATCCTCGCCATCGCCACCCAGGCCGCCGGCGCCGCGCACGAACTCAATACGCCGCTGTCGACCATGCGCACGCTGCTGCCCGAACTTCGACGCGAGCATGCCGGCGACACAGCACTCGCCGAGGATCTCGAACTGCTGGAAGGCCAGGTGGATCGCTGCCGCACCATCCTTCGCGAAATGGTGGCCTTCGGCAAGGCACAGCTGTCGCAGGAACCCGAGCAGCTCACCGTCGACAAGTTCATCCACGGCTGCCTGGAACGCTTCCAGCTGCTGCGGCCGGAAGCCGACCTGGCCCTGGCCCTGGACCAGGAGGCCGCGCGCACCGTGCTGCGTACACCGCCGGGCCTGCGCCACGCCCTGCTCAACCTGTTGAACAACGCAGCGGACGCATCGGCGATCAACCAATCCCAGGCGGTCGCCCTCACCGTACGGCGTGATGATGGCTGGCTGGAGCTGATCGTGGCCGACCACGGCCCGGGCTTTGCCGACCCCACCGGCGAATTGTCCGAACTGGGGCGCTCGCACAAGCAGAGCGGACTGGGCATCGGCCTCGCCCTGGCCGAGGCCACCGCCGAACGCCTGGCCGGCGAGCTCATCGCGCTCAATACCGGGCACGGCGCCCAGATGCGCCTGCGCCTGCCGCTGGCGGTGATCGCCGCGCCATAATCGGCTGCGGCGGATAGCCACAGTGGCAGATGGCCACATGTGAATGCCTTGTCGCAGCGGCGAAAATGCACGCATCGGCACTGCGCCGAGGAGAGCAAGATGAGTGACCAGCAACTACTGATTGTCGATGACGACGCCACGTTTGCCCGAGTACTGGCGCGCGCACTGAGCTCACGCGGCTTCGAAGTGATCACCGCCAGCAACGCCGACGAAGCCCGCGCGCTCACCCGCCGCCACCAGCCCCGCTACTGCGTGCTCGACCTGAAACTGGGTGAAGAAAACGGCCTGCGCCTGATTCCCGAACTGCAGGCGTTGGTACCGGAAATCCGCGTGCTGCTGTTGACCGGTTACGCATCCATTGCCACCGCCGTGGAAGCGATCAAGCGCGGCGCGCACGACTACCTGGCCAAGCCGGTCGACGCTGACGCCGTAGTGCGCGCCCTGCTCGACGGTGACACCACCGCCAGCGAAGACGACGTGATCGACGCACCGGAAGCGCCGCTGGCCCTGCGTCGCCTGGAGTGGGAACACATCCAGCGCGTGCTCACCGAGTGCGACGGCAATATCTCCGAAACGGCTCGCCGCCTGGGCATGCATCGCCGTACGCTGCAGCGCAAGCTGAGCAAGCATCCGGTGCGCGAGCGGCCGGACAACGAAGAGTAATTACGTGAGAGATGCAGGCGGCGACGTCATGCCGCCTGTGTTGCAAAAGGCGGACGTTACGGCTGCGACGATGAACCGACAGGCGCAGGCAACGGATCGGCCGCACCATCATCCTCATCGCCATAGATCGCCACGTGCGGCACGCCGTCGGCGCCAATCCAGCCGCGGTACATGCCGTCGGTATTGAACGGCATGGTGACGGTGCCTTTCGCATCCAGCGCAATGGCTCCGCCATTGCCGCCCATCGACGGAATTTCCTGATTGATCACCTCGGCCGCCGCGCGACGCAGCGGCACGCGCATCTGCGTCACCCGCATGCAGATCTCGTGTGCGGCCACGGTGCGGATGTAGTACTCGCCCCAGCCGGTGCCGGACACTGCGCAGCCGGAGTTGGCATAGGTGCCGGCGCCGATGATCGGCGAGTCGCCGACGCGGCCCCAGCGCTTGTCCGTCATACCGCCCGTGGAGGTACCGGCGGCCAGATGGCCTTGCGCGTCCAGCGCCACCGCACCCACCGTGCCGAAGTGTTTGGCCGTCTCCACGTCCGAATGCTTCTCGTCGTTGGCGTCTTCCTTGAGTGCCTTCTGCAGCTGCTGCCAGCGTTCTTCCGTGCGGAAGTAGGCCGGATCAACCAAGGTGATGCCCACCTGCTTGGCGAATTCCTCGGCACCATCGCCCACCATCATCACGTGCTGGGATTTTTCCATCACCGCGCGTGCCAATAAGATGGGGTTCTTCACCCGATGCACGCCTGCGACGGAGCCGGCCTCAAGCGTGAAACCGTTCATGATGGCGGCGTCCATTTCATTCTTGCCGTCGTGGGTGAAGACCGAACCCTTGCCTGCGTTGAAATTGGGGTCGTCTTCCAGCACGGTGATGGCTGCCGATACGGCATCCACCGCCGTCTTGCCCGCTTTCAGTTGGGTGTAACCGCTTTGCAGCGCCTGTGTCAGCGCCGCGCGTATGGCCTTTTCCCTGGCCGGGCTCATCTCGCGCTTGATGACGCCGGCACCGCCATGGATCACCAACACCGGCGAGGCCGCCTGGCTCGTGGACACGATGCCCAGCGCCGCGACGGCGACGATAAGACGGCTGAACTTCACGGACGACACTCCCCACCTCGTTGGCATGGAGTATAGCCAGCCACCTCACCATGCTCATCCGGATGGTTGCGGCTTTGAAAACGGGGAACGCGAATGTCGCCGGCGGCGAAGAAAGCACCGTCGATGGCGCCGTTGAGCCATTCGTGGCGACCAGCGACCTTCGTCCGGCATGGTCGGTCACCAATCCGTCGTATCCTTGGCAACTGGCTCTCCCCTGCAAGAAGGCATCGCAATGGACAAGGTTTATGCAAGCGCAGCGCAAGCCCTCGACGGCCTGCTGTTCGACGACATGACGATCGCCGCCGGCGGCTTCGGCTTGTGCGGCATTCCCGAAAACCTGATCGGCGCGCTGCTGGCCGCCGGCACCAAGGGGCTCACCATCGTGGGCAACAATGCCGGCGTGGATGACTTCGGCATGGGGCCGCTGCTCAAGACCCGCCAGGTCAAGCGCGTATATGCCTCCTACGTGGGCGAGAACAAGGAATTCGAGCGCCAGGTGCTGGCCGGCGAACTGGAATTGCACCTGGTGCCGCAAGGCACGCTGGCCGAGAAGCTGCGCGCAGGCGGCGCGGGCATCCCGGGCTTCTACACGCGCACCGCGTTCGGCACCAAGCTGGCCGAAGGCAAAGAGACCAAGGTGTTCGACGGCAAGGAATACGTGCTGGAGGAAGCCATCCACGCCGACGTGTCGATCGTCAAAGCGTGGAAGGGCGATCGCCTGGGCAACCTGGTGTTCCGCGAGACCGCGCGCAACTTCAATCCGATGATCGCCACCTGCGGCAAGGTCTGCGTGGCCGAGGTCGAAGAACTGGTCGAAGTGGGCACGCTCGATCCGAACAACGTGCACGTGCCGGGCATCTACGTCGACCGCGTCATCCAGGGGCCGTCGTACGAGAAGCGCATCGAATTCCGCACCATCGCCGGCGCCAATACCGGCAAGGAAAGCCCGATCCGCACCGCGATGGCGCAGCGCGCCGCGAAGGAATTGCAGGACGGCTTCTACGTGAACCTGGGCATCGGCATCCCGACCCTGGTGGCCAATTACATTCCGCCGGGCATGGACGTCACGTTGCAGTCGGAAAACGGCCTGCTCGGTATCGGCCCGTTCCCGGACGATGCCCATGTCGATCCCGATCTGATCAACGCCGGCAAGCAGACCATCACCGCCCTGCCCGGCTCGAGCTTCTTCTCCAGCGCCGAGTCGTTCGCGATGATCCGCGGCGGCCATGTGGATCTGTCCATCCTCGGCGGCCTGGAGGTGTCGTGCACCGGCGATATCGCCAACTGGATGGTGCCGGGCAAGATGGTGAAGGGACCGGGCGGCGCGATGGATCTGGTCAGCGGTGTGAAGCGCGTGGTGGTGCTGATGGAACACACCGCCAAAGACGGCACGCCCAAGATCAAGAACCAGTGCGACCTGCCCATCACCGGCAAGGAATGCGTGGACCTGATCATCACCGACTTGTGCGTGTTCTCGGTGGAAAAGGGCAAGGGCATCACGCTGATCGAGCTGCATGATGGCGTCACGCTGGAAGACGTGAAGGCGAAGACGGGTTGCGACTTCACGGTGAGCGCGTCGCTGAAGCAGTAAGCGCCATCCAAGCGGCCTGCCGGCAAGCCCCGGCGGGCCGCGATACCTCGCGTGGGTTACGCCGTCACCGGCGTCGATTCCGGAAAACGGATGCGCGCGATGTGACGACGCCCTTCGCGGGTCTGCAATTCCAGCGGCCAATGGAAGCGCTCGCTGATGCGCTGCGCGATGGCCAGTTCGAAACCATGCCGGTTCGCGCCCTGCGAGGGCAAGGGCTCGCCGCGATGCGACACCGTCACTACACCCGGCAACACGGCAATCACGACCGTGCCGCCTTCTGCCTGCTGGCAGGCATTGCGGATGAGCTGCCAGCACAACACCGCAAACACGCGCGGTGAACCATGCAACACGAAGCGCGCCGGCTCTTCGAGTTCGATGCTGATGGGACGTCCTTCCAGCATCTCCATCACATCGGGCAACTCGTGGCGGATCACGTCGTTGACGACGAAGTCTTCCTCGGTCAACCCGTTGTCCGACTCGCGGGCAAGAATCAGCAGCGCCTCCACCAGGGCTTCCATTTCGCGCGTGGAACGCTTGATGCGCTGTACCGAGCGCTGGCCGAATTCGCCCAGCGACGCATCGTCGGCGAGCATGTCGGCGGACATCTTGATCACCGTGAGAGGGCTGCGCAGTTCGTGGCTCGCATCGCGCGTGAAATTTCGCTCGCGCTGGTTGTAGCCGGCAATGCGATTGGCAAATCCGTAGAGGCTGCTGGCCAGCGTGGCCACGTCGGCGTCGGTGCGTCGTGGCAATTGGTCCGGACGCCAGCCATCGAGGCCGGTGGATTGTTCGTCCCAGTCACTGACGGCCTGGGCAAGTCGACTCACCGGCGCCCACTGGCGTCGTGCCGCAAACCAGGAGAGCGCACTGATGATCACGATGAGCACCAGCACCGCGCTCACCGGAGCGACGTTGTACAAGCCCATCAGGCAAACGATCACGATGGCCAGCAGTTGCAAGCCAAATATGATCGCCATGCGTCGATGATACAGCCCGCGGCGGAACGCCCGCGCGGGCTGTGCACTACCCCTGCTGGCCATAATCAACTCATGCTTGCGCGATCATGCCGGCTGCGAGGCAGATGCCACCTCCGACTCGAGATCGGCAAGGCGATATCCAGCGGAGTGGATGGTGTGCAGCAGGGGGCGGTCAAAGGGTTTGTCGATGACGCGGCGCAGGTTGTAGAGATGGGAACGCAGGGTGTCCGAATCGGGCAGCGTATCGCCCCAGATCTCGCGCTCGATGTCGCGCCGGCTGACCACGCGCGGCGATTCGCGCATCAGGATGGCCAATAGCTTCAGGCCGATCGGCGACACGGTGAGCTCCTGCCCGCCGCGCACGAGTCGCAACGTGGCGGTATCGAGCGTCATGTCGCCCACGGTGAGGATTTCGGTGGAGACCTGGCGACGGTCACGTCGAATGAGTGCACGCAGGCGTGCTTCCAGTTCGCGTACCTCGAAGGGCTTCACCAGGTAATCATCGGCGCCGGCCTCAAGACCGACGAGCTTGTCTTCCAGCGTGTCGCGCGCGGTCAGCATCAGCACCGGCGTGGACTTCTTGGCATCGCGGCGCAGCTTGCGGCATACGTCCAGGCCGTCCATGCCCGGCAACATCAGGTCGAGGACGACCACGTCATAGCTGTTGGAGACGGCCAGATGAAGACCGCTGACGCCATCGGCGGCATAGTCCACCGAATAGCCGCGCCGCTCGAGAAATTCGCCGACCATTTCAGCGATCTGGCGGTTGTCTTCGACCAGAAGGATTAGTCCTGCTTGTTCGTCGCGCGAGCTCATCCGTACCTCCTGAAGCTGATTTCACAAAGGTGAACAGCTAACGACCGGCGTCGTGAGGGTCACGTGAAAGAACAGGGCCCCGGTTCACACGCGGTTGTGATTATCCTCACGCTAACGCAACAGTGGCGCCAGTCCCTTCCAGACGTTGTCGAGCACCATCGGCTCGCCGGCCGCCACCGGATGCAGGCCGTCGTCCTGCATCAACTCGGGCTTGAGCGCCACGCCATCGAGCAGGAACGGCACCAGGGCGGTGTTTTTGGTCTTGGCCAGGTCCGCGTAGATGGCACGCAGGCCGTCGCGGTATTGCGGGCCGTAGTTCACCGGCAGCTCGATGCCCAGCAGGAGCACGCGCGCATGCGCCTGCTGGCCGGCGTCGATCATGGCGGCGAGATTGTCCTTGAGCTGGGCGAGCGGCAGGCCGCGCAGGCCGTCATTGGCGCCCAGTTCGAGCACCAGCACCGCGGGCTTGGTCTTCTCCAGCAAAGCGGCAAGACGATTTCGACCACTCAATGACGTTTCGCCACTGATGCTGGCATTGACCACGGTCCAACCCGGCTCCATCTTGGTGAGACGGTCGCCGAGCAAATGGACCCAGCCGGCCTCGACCGGAATGTTGTGTGCAGCGGACAGCGAGTCGCCCAGCACGAGTACGGTTTTCGGCGGGGCCGCCTGGGCGGTGCCGACGACGGCACCCCACAGCACGACCAGGCAACATAGGAAACGACGCATGAGTGGTAATGCCTCCGCTTTATCCAAGAGTCCATCAACGGACTCCAAGGGTGTCCTGCTGGACGCGATCGATGTTAGCAAGTCGGTGCAAGGCCCTGAGGGCCGCCTCGATATCCTCACCGGTGTGTCGCTGCAGGTACGCGAAGGCGAGAGCTTTGCCATCGTCGGCGCCTCGGGCTCGGGCAAGACCACCTTGCTCGGCCTCTTGGCCGGTCTGGATACGGCATCGAGCGGCCAGATCGCGCTCGACGGTCATGCGCTCGAGCGCATGGATGAAGAAGCCCGCGCGGATATCCGCCGCCGGCTGGTCGGCTTCGTGTTCCAGTCGTTCCACCTGTTGCCCGCGCTGACCGCCGAAGAAAACGTGATGCTGCCGCTGGAGCTGGAAGGACGCGACGACGCCCGCACCCGCGCCCGCGAAGCGCTGGAGGCCGTCGAGTTGAGCGCCCGTCGGCGTCACTATCCGGCCCAGCTCTCGGGCGGCGAACAGCAACGCGTGGCGATCGCACGCGCCTTCGTGAACAGCCCGCGCCTGTTGTTTGCCGATGAACCCACCGGCAATCTCGATCAACGCACCGGGCAACACGTCTGCGATCTGCTGTTCTCGCTCAACCACGATCACCAGACCACCCTGGTGCTGGTCACGCACGATCCCAAGCTCGCCGCCCGTTGCTCACGCCAGGTCACCCTGGACAGTGGCCGCGTGCTGGTAGCGCCGCGCACGCCAGCGGCGGTGGCGCCATGACGAGTCTGTACGCATGAGGCTGCTCACGCTCTCCCTGCGCAGCCTGCGTCGCGAATGGCATTTGCCCGAGCTACGCACGCTGGGCGCATCGCTGGTGCTGGCCGTGGTTGCCTTGGGCGTGGTCGCCACGCTGGCCGCGCGCATGGAACGTGGTGTACTTGCCAGCGCAGCGGAACTGATCGGCGGTGACGTCGGCATCAGCGCGCCTCAGGCGCTCCCGGCAAACTATGCGGAGCAGGCGCGCGAGCGCGGCCTGCAGGCCACCCGTGGCGCCAGCTTCCCCAGCGTCGCCTTCGCGCATGAGCAAAGCCAGCTGCTCGATGTGCTCGCCACCGACAGCGCTTATCCGCTGCGCGGCACGATGGAACTGTCGCAAGGGTCCGGCGGCACCGTGGTCGGTCACGGGCCGGCGGCGGGCACGGTTTATTTCGATCATCGCGCCCTGGTCGCGCTCGGCCTGAAGGTGGGCGACAGCGTGCAGTTGGGCGGGCGCGACCTGCGCATTGCCGCGGAATTAGTGCGCCTGCCAGATGGCGGCGAACTGGTCGCCATGGCGCCGCGCGCCCTGATGAACATCGGTGATGCGGAACAAGCCGGCCTGCTCGCCGTGGGCAGCCGCGCGCGTCACCGCCTGCTGGTCGCCGGGCAGCCCTCGCCGGTGCAGGACTGGCGCTCGTGGGTGCAGGCACAATCCCTGCCGCAGGGCGCGGAGCTGATCACACCGGAGCAGACGCAGGAGCGCATGCGCAGCGCGTTCGACCGCGCCAGCGCCTTCCTGCGCCTCACGGCATTGCTGTCCGCATTGCTGGCCGGTGTGGCGATCGCCCTCGCCGCACAGCGCTATGCGCGCCGCAAGACCAACGAAGTGGCCCTGCTGCGCGCACTCGGCACGCCGCGGCGGCAAGTGCTCGGCCTGCTGGTCGGAACGCTGGGCCTGCTCGCCGTGCCCTCGGTGATCGTGGGCGGCCTGCTCGCGCTCGGCCTCGCGCAGATCACCTGGAGTTTTGCCAGCCAGCTGTTTTCCGCCATTCCGACCACGCTGCCCCTGGGACCTGCGGTGGCCGCGGCGGTGATGGGCCTGGCCGTACTCGCCGGATTTGCCTTGCCCCCGCTGGCACGACTCGCCGAGGTACCGCCGGTCGCCGTGTTCCGCGAAAGCGCGGCGCGCCGCGTGCGGCGTTTCGATGCGCTGTATCTGGTGCCGGCCTTGGTGGCATTGCTGCTGATCTGGAGCCAGAGCGGCTCGGCCAAGCTCGCAGGCATACTCGCGGTCAGCCTGCTGGGCGTGGCCGTGGTTGCTGCCCTGCTTTCGGCCTTGCTGCTGTGGGTTGCCCGTCGCGTGGCGCCCGGTGCGCATCCTGCCTTGCGGCTGGGCCTGGCCGCACTGGCCCGACGTCGCGGCATGAGCCTGTTGCAGGCGACGGCGCTGAGCCTGGGTCTCGTCGCGCTATTGTTGCTGGCCATCGTGGCGCCGGCACTGCTCGAAGGCTGGCGTCGCGAATTGCCGGCTGACACACCGAACTGGTTCGTGCTCAATCTCCAGGACGATCAGCGCGAGGGCTTCCAGCAGGCGCTGGCGCGCATCGGCGGCGAACGGCTCAACATGTTGCCGCTCGCGGTGGGCAAGCTCACTGCGATCAATGGCCAGCCGGTCGACCAGCTGCACTTCAAGGACGAGCGCGCCAAAGACTGGTCCGACCGCCAGCTTCGCCTGTCGTGGGCCGCCGACCTGCCGCCAAGCAATGAAGTGATTGCCGGCCAGTGGCATGGCGATCATCCCGCGCAGGCCGAGGTGTCCATCGACACCATGTGGCGCGACATGTATGGCCTGAAGGTGGGCGACATGATGCGTTTCAACGTGGGCGAAGGCAGCATCGACGCACGCGTGGGCAGCATTCGCAAGGTGGACTGGACCTCGTTCCGGGTGAACTTCTTCCTGGTGTTCGATCCCGCGCACGCAGCGTCCCTGCCGCACACCTGGATCGCCAGCTTCTACCTGCCGCGTGGCCATGCGGAATCGCTGGCACAGCTGTCGCGCGATTACAGCAACCTCAGCCTGATCGACGTGGATGCGATGCTCGATCGCGTGCGAGAGATCGTGAATCAGGTGAGCGGCGCAGTCCGCTGGGTGCTGGGCTTCAGCCTGCTCGCCGGTGCGCTGGTGCTCGCTGCCGCGCTTGCGTCCAGCGCGCAGGAGCGCCGCCATGAAGCGGCCTTGCTGCGCACCCTGGGCGCGCGCCGCACGCAGCTGCGCATGGCGGCCGCGTGCGAGTTTGCCCTGCTCGGCCTGGTGGCCGGACTCACCGCGGCATTCGGCGCCGCGGGCACCGGGCTGTGGCTTGGCCATGCGATCTTCCACATCGAGCACTTCGTGCCACCGCTGGGCTCGCTGCTGCTGGCCGCCCTAGTGGCGGCCGTCGTGGTGATGCTGCTGGGACTGGCCGGTACGGCGCGCGTCAGTCGCACCTCGCCGATGCGTTTGCTAAGGGAAAGCTGAGTGCCAGGCTGGATCAAACGTCTCGGGCACGAACGCCTGCTGATCGCCTTTGCGCTGCTGGCGATCGTGCTTGCCATCATCGATCCACGTCCCTTGGCCAACTATCAGCGCTGGCTGCAACTGCCCACGCTGGCCGGCCTGCTGGGCCTGATGATCTGCATCCAGGGCATCCGCGACAGCGGGCTGGTGCAGCACGCGGCGGCGGCTCTGATCGAGCGGGTGCACTCGCTGCGCGGCCTGGGGGTGTTGCTGGTGAGCACCACGGCCTTGCTGTCGATGGTGCTTACCAACGACGTGAGCCTGTTTTTGCTGGTGCCGCTGACTCTGGCGATCGGCAGCATCTCGAACCTGCCGGTGATGCGCACGGTGGTGCTCGAAGCGCTCGCCGTGAATGCAGGCTCCACGCTCAGCCCCATCGGCAATCCGCAGAACCTCTTGCTTTGGCAGTACACCCACCTGCCCTTGCTTGAGTTCATGCGCGCGATGCTGCCGGCGTTCGGCGTGATGTTTGTACTCGTGCTGTTGCTGACGCTGGTGTGGATGCCGCGCGGCCGCGTGATTCTGCACGCAGAGGATATCGATGGCCATCCGGTGTCGAGCTCCCAGGCCATCCTGTCGGTGCTCGCCTTGGTCAGCATGGTCGCGATGATGGAACACAACCATGCCGTGCTCGGCGCACTGCTGCTCATTGTGCCTTTTGCCTTGCTGGAGTTCGGCACGCTGCGCCGCATCGATTGGCTGCTGCTGGTGACCTTCGCTGCGATCTTCCTGGGCCTGGGCCATTTCGCCGAACTGGCGTCGGTACAGCGCGCGCTGGCGAGCATCAATCTGGAAAATCCACTCACGCTCTATGCAAGCGGCATTCTTGCATCGCAGGTCATCAGCAATGTGCCGGCCACCGTGCTGCTGTTGCGCCACGCACCCGATCCCATGGCGCTGGCCGTGGCGGTCAATGTCGGCGGCTTCGGCGTGGCCATCGGGTCGCTGGCCAATCTGATTGCCTTGCGCCTGGCGAAGCAGCCGCACGGTATGCGGCGGCTGCACATGGTGTCGATACCGTTCCTGCTGGTATGCGCACCGCTCGTCTATCTGGTGATGCGCTGGCTGGGTTGACCCGGCCAGCGCCTGAGTCGTTCGAGATCTGACGAATCAGTCGTCGCGGTCGCGCGGCACGCTCACCTTGCCCTTGATGCCGGAGTGGCTCACGTCGCCGCTACCCTTGGCGCCGAGCGTGAAGTCGCCCTGCACGTCGTGCACCACCAGGTCGCCGGAGCCGAGCGTATCGACGCGCACGCTGCCACCCACGCTGCGAATGCCGATGTCGCCCGAGCCGATGCTGCCCACGCGGGCATCGCCGCGCACGCCGCTGATCTTGAGGTCGCCAGAGCCGATCGAGCCCACATCCAAGCTGCCCACATCGTTCACATCGATGTCGCCCGAGCCGACGCTCAGGGCAAACGGGCCGGAAATCTTGCTGACGTGCACATCACCGGAACCGACCTGGGTGCTCAGGCGCTGCAGTCCGCTGACCCATGCATCGCCCGAACCCACGTTGAGCACCACCGGGATCTGCGACGGCACCTGCATATCCAGTTTCAGGTCGGTGTACGTGTAACCAAACGAGATGTGGCTGTGCTCATGGCCGCCCACTTCCACGATCAGGCGATCGCCCTCGCGATGCTGCGTCACGGTGAGATCGTCCAGCAGCTTCGGATCGGAGGCGCAGGCGCGGCCGGTGACCGTGCCGCCCTTGGCGCCATCGCTGCCGCTCAGGTGCAGGTCGTGACTGCGCAGTTCCACCTGAACTTCGCGCACGCCGGCAAGGTCGAGCGTGAGATTGCGCGGGGCCGAGTACTGGCACTGGTCGGCATAGGAAGCCAGCGGTGCCAGCAGCAGGACGGCGAGGATGAGACGGCGCATGAGGTGCTCCTTGTTGACGGGACAAGGCTTGGATGGCGCCCCGCGAGAAAAGGTTTATAGCCCTGGCCGTCAACGCGTGCCGGCGATCAGCGTTTTTGAGATTTCACGAACCACGTGGGGACCCACTGCCATGCAACGCAAGACACTGCTCGCCTCCGCACTCGCCCTGACGGTTGCCGTTGTGGCCTCGCTGGCCATGGCCCAGGACGCCCCCTCGGCACCGCCCGCCAAGGGCCCCGCCGGCAAGGCCGCGCCGATGGCGCATGACGCCATGCCGGGCCCCATGGGCGGTCCTGAAGTTGGCGGTTTTGGCCACCCCGGGTTCGGCCGGCCCGACATGGCCGGTCCGGAAGCGCCGGTGATTGGCGACCTCGTCGCGCTGGAACACCTGTACCGCGAAAGCGGCCGCAGCAAGGAACTGCCCGCGCTCTACAACGACGTGCTGTCCAAGTCGCAGGACCCGCGCGTGCGCACCTACGTGTATCACCAGCTCGCCCGCCTGCAGGCGGCGCCGGCCAATACCGATCAGGCGATCGCTACGCTGCGCAAGAGTCTCGATGAGAACCTCGCCAATGAAGCGAAGATGCGCGCGCAAATGGACAAGCTGCGCAGCCAGTGGGAACAGCGCAGCAATCAGCCGAAGTCTTAAACCATAAGAAGAAAAGCGGCACTGCCGGTAGGCAGCGCCATGCCCTGAGGCACGGGAACCCCAGAGCCCGTGCCTCCTTTTTTTGCAGCGCCGACGAGCTTCAGGCGGGCGTGTCGTCCAAACGCTTGGCGCGTTGCCACAGCGCTTCCTGCGCGGGGAGATCGTGCTCGGCCAGGCGTTTGCCGTCCTCGTGCGCCAGCTGCTCCATGGCGCGGAAGCGACGTTCGAACTTGGCATTGGCGTGGCGCAGTGCCTGCGAAAAATCCACGTCGGCGTGGCGCGCCAGGTTCACCATCACAAACAGGACGTCGCCGATTTCATCCTGCAGGCGCTGACGGTCGCGGCCGTTGGCGAACTCGGCACGCACTTCGTCCACTTCTTCGAGCAGCTTGTCCAGCACGGGCTGCTCGTCCGGCCAATCGAAACCGACCTTGGCGGCGCGCTCCTGCAATTTCAGTGCACGCTTCCACTCGGGCAGTCCGCGCGACACGCCGGCCAGCGCGCTGTCGTCATGCTGCTCGCCCTTGGCGGCGCGCTCGGCGGCCTTGATGTCTTCCCAGCCCTGCTTCTGCGCGTCGAGATTGTCGTAGCTCTCATCGCCGAACACGTGCGGATGACGACGCAGCATCTTGTCGCTGATCGCATGGGCCACGTCGGCAAATTCGAACAGGCCCGCTTCCCGCGCCATCTGCGCATGGAACACGACCTGCAGCAGCAGATCGCCGAGTTCGTCGCGCAGATCGGGCCAATCCTTGCGATCGATGGCGTAGGCGACTTCGTAGGCTTCTTCGATGGTGTACGGCGCGATCGTGGCGAAATCCTGCTGCACATCCCAGGGGCACCCGTTCTGCGGGTCGCGCAGGCGCGCCATGATGGCGAGCAGGTCATCCATGCTGTGCTGCTTGGATTCACTCATAAGGCTTCCAGATCGGCCGACTGCAGGCGCGACTTCCAGTCGATGGCAACGTCGCCCACGGCAATGAATTCGGGGTTGATCAACGAGTCGCCGCGGTTGTAGCGCAGCGGCTCGCCGTTGAGGTCGAGCACGGCACCACCGGCTTCTTCCAGCACGCTTTGCGCCGCAGCGGTATCCCACTCGCTGGTGGCGCCGCGGCGCAGATAGACGTCCGCATCGCCACGCGCCACCAGGCAGAACTTGAGCGATGAACCCAGCGGCACCGAGGTGTAGTCATCGCCGATAAGCTGTTGCAGCAAGGCCACGGCCGAGCCGCCGTGCGAGCGGCTGCCGGCGACCGTTGCCAGTTCGGGCAGGCCGCGCGTGCCGATGCGCTGCCAGTCGGCGCCGGCTTGGCGCTGCAGCCACGCCCCTTCGCCGCGGGCAGCGGCGTAGAGCTCGCCCGTCACCGGCGCCAGCACCACGCCGAGTACGGGCTGGTGATTTTCGATCAGCGCGATGTTCACCGTGAACTCGCCATTGCGCTTGATGAACTCGCGCGTGCCATCCAGCGGGTCGACCAGCCAGTAACGTGGCCATTCGCGCCGCTGCGACCATGGGGCCGCCCGTGCCTCTTCGGAAATGACCGGCAGCACGCCATCCAGGCTGGCGAGGCCGGCAGTGATCACGCGCTGGGCAGCGAGATCGGCGGCGGTCACGGGCGAGTGATCCTGTTTGCGCTCGACTTCGAAATCCTGGCCGTAGACGACCAGGATCGCGTCAGCCGCATCGCGGGCGATCGCTGCGATCTGCTGCAGCAACATGGAGAACGGTACGTCGGTCATGTCGGCTGAAACCGGCCGGCGAGGTATTCGCGAGCCATGAAGAGTGCGGCTATGGAACGGCCTTCGGTGACATCGTCGCGAGCCACCAGCGTGTGCAGGTCGGCCAGCTTCCACGGCACCACTTCGAGTTCTTCGGGCTCGTCGCCTTCCAGGCGTTCCGGATAGAGATCCTGCGCAAGCACCACGTGCGCCATATGCGTCATATACGACGGCGACAGCGACAGGTTGTGCAGGATCTTGAGCTTGTGCGCGCCATAGCCGATCTCTTCTTTGAGCTCGCGATCGGCGCCCTGCTCCACCGTCTCGTCGCGATCCAGGCGCCCCTTGGGCAGGCCCAGTTCGTAACGGCCGACGCCGGCACCGTACTCGCGGATCAGCAGCACGGTCTCGTCGTCGATCATCGGCACGATGATGACGGCGCCCAACCCGCTGCCCTTCAGGCGTTCGTAGGTGCGGCGTTCACCGTTGGAGAATTCGAGATCGAGCTGCTCGACGCGTAGAAAACTGCTGTCGTGCACGTCCCGGGTGGCATGGATGATCGGTGGCTTGTGCATCGGGCGATTGTAGCGCGGCTCAGCGACTGGCCGCCGCAACCTGCTTGCGGCCATCAAAAGCGGCCCAGATCAGCAAGCCGAACGCGATCGCGTGCAGCAGGCTGCCAAGCACCGACCAGATCATCAGGACGCCCCGGACGCTGGCCATCGTCCCCTGCGCCGTCGCATGGGGCAGATACCAGCCATACATGCCCGCATTGGCCAACGTGATCAGTACCTGCAGCGCGCAGGCCACCAGCATCAGCAGCGCCGACTTGCGCGCGGTCGGCCACAGCACGGCGGCCAGACCGATGCCCACGACCGCCGCGATGAACATCGGGCTGTTGCCAAGAATCCATGCATAGATGGGAGCGAGACCTTCCATGAGCGTTCCTCAGTGCGGGAGTGCAAGACGGGAGAGCGCCTGGGCATGAATTGCGGGCGTACCGGCAAGCACGCTCGTCGTGTCGAGCGAGAGCGCGTGGCCGTGGATATCGGTAAACACGCCGCCTGCTTCGCGCACGATGACGGCGAGCGCGGCCACGTCGAGAATGTTCACATCGGACTCGATGACCAGATCCAGTCCCCCTCGCGCCAGCAGGTGGTAGTGGCAGAAATCGCCATAGCCGCGGATGCGATTGCTGCCGGCGATCATGGCGCCCAGCGCTTGCCAGCGTGCATCTCTGGTCAGCGTCTTGATGTTGCCGGTGGAAAGCGATGCCTGCGCCATCGCCTGGGTCGGGGCCACCTGCACGCGCTCGCCGTCGAACCAGCTGCCGCCGCCTGCGCTGGCCCACATGACTTCGCCGTAGACAGGCGCGCTGGACACGCCCAGCACCAGCTCGCCGCGATGCATGAGTGCGATCTGGGTGGAGAAAAATGGCGTTCGACGCACGAAGCTCTTGGTGCCATCCAGCGGATCGACCAGCCACAGCAGCTCGGAGCTGTGGTCGTCGCGGCCGAATTCCTCGCCGTAGATGGAGGCTTGCGGCAGCGCTTTCTGCAGGATCTCGCGTATCGCCAGTTCCGCTTCGCGATCGGCCACGGTGACCGGCGTGTCGTCGCTCTTGAGTTCCACTGCCACGCCCTTGCGCCAGTAGTGCCGAAGCACCAGCGCGGCTGCCTCGGCGGCTTCGCGTGCGGCGGCGAGCGCCTTGGGCAGATCCAGTTCGCTCATCGTTGTTCCCCATGGATGGCGGCGGCAAGACCTCCACTGTAATGGATGTGCGTGACGCCATCGGCATCGACCGCGCCAAAACCGGCCAGCCAGCGCTGTAGCGTGGGATGGCTGCCGCGCGGCGCCGCGACGGCGTCGAAGCGACGCGCCAGAGGGCTCAATTGCAAATGGCCATCGACGCGCAGCGGACCATGGCCGTCGTCCTGCACGGGGCCGTCGATAACGCCATTCGCTGCGCGCAGCTCGGCATGCACACTGCCCAGGCGTAGATCTCCCTGGCGCGGCATGCTCAACACAGCATCCCGCCACTCCACCTGCGTATCCATTGACCAGGGCCAGCCGCCACGCAATTCGATGCTGCCCGCGGCAACCCGCAGCGTGCCTCGCGGCAACCCTCCCAATACCAATGGACCGCCGCCTAGTACGTCGAGATCGATGCGCATTTGGACGTCCGTCCAGGTGGCCTCGGTGGCGCGGCTGCCGGTCATCGTGCCCACGACATCGACACGGGGACCATGCAGTTCCACATGCAGGCGGTTGTCGCCCAGCAGTACAGCGCGCGACAACTGCCATTGCAGCGTGCCCAGGTTCTCGCCCCGCGCCGACAGCACCTTGCCCGCCTTGCCGTCCCATAGCAGGCCGCTGACCTGCTGCAGGCGCACGCCGTTCAGGCGGGCATCCAGCCAGGGCATGGCCCAGCGTGCCGGCAGGAACCACAGCAGCGCAAAAGCGGCGATCAGTAAGGCCAACAGGCCCGTGAGTGCAGTACGCCAAACCTTCAAATCGGCTCCCTGGTGGACGCAAGACTTGAGCAGGCACGCTCGAAACGCCGATCATAGCCGGATGAACACTCTCCCCGCTGCCGACGCGCTGGTGCGTCGGGACCTGAGCCTGCTATGGCATCCCTGCACGCAGATGCACGATCACCAGACGGTGCCGATGGTGCCCATCGCCCGCGGCGAGGGCGCCTGGCTGATCGATACGAGTGGCCGGCGATACCTCGATGGCATCAGCTCGTGGTGGACCAACCTGTTCGGCCACGCCAATCCGCGCCTGGCAGCGGCCCTGGCTGATCAGGCCAAGACCCTGGAGCATGTGATTTTTGCTGGATTCACGCACGAGCCCGCCGTCGCGCTCGCCGAAGCCCTGGTGCGCGTGACGCCGCCGGGCCTGGATCGCGTGTTCTATGCCGACAATGGTTCGGCCGCCATCGAAGTGGCGCTGAAGATGAGCTTCCACTACTGGCTCAACCAGGGGCACGGCGAAAAGACGCGTTTCATCGCCTTGACCGGCAGCTATCACGGCGAGACGCTGGGTGCGTTGTCCGTCAGCGACGTGGCGCTCTATCGCAAGACGTACGCGCCCTTGCTGCTCACGCCCATCCTCGCGCCTTCGGCCGATACGTATGAGGCGTTGCCAGGCGAGAGTCCCGGCGACGTCGCCAAACGTCGTCTCGACGAACTGCGTCAGCTGCTGGAGCAGCACGCGCACGAAGTGTGTGCGGTTATCGTGGAACCGCTGGTGCAATGCGCCGGTGGCATGCGCATGTATCACCCGGACTATCTCGCGGGATTGCGTCGCCTGTGCGACGAATACGACGTGCATTTCATCGCCGATGAAATTGCCGTGGGCTTCGGTCGCACGGGCACGCTGTTCGCGTGCGAACAGGCCAGCGTCTCGCCGGACTTCATGTGCCTTTCCAAGGGACTTACCGGCGGATTCCTGCCGTTGTCCGCGGTGCTGACGACCTCCAGGGTGTACGAGGCGTTCTACGCCGAATACAGCGCAGGCAAGGCATTTCTTCACTCGCACAGCTATACCGGCAATCCGCTTGCCTGCCGCGTGGCGCTGGAAACGTTGAGGATCTTCGACGACGAACCGGTGCTGGAACGAAACCGCGTGCTGGCAGCGCACTTGAGCAAGCGCCTGGCCCCGCTACGCGAGCACCCGAACGTGGCCGACGTGCGCCAGACCGGCATGATCGCCGCGGTGGAATTGGTGGCGGACAAAGCCAGACGCACGCCGTTCCCCTCTTCGGAACGGCGCGGGCTGCGCGTCTACCTGCATGGACTCGAGCACGAAGCGCTGCTGCGCCCGCTGGGCGACATCATCTATTTCATGCCGCCTTACGTGGTCAGTACCGACGAGATCGATCATCTCGTCGATACCGCCGTGGCAGGCATCGAGCGTGCCGTGGCTTAGTGACCGCCGGTCACCGTGATGCTCGGATCCAGCTGCTGCAATGCCGGACCCAGCGTAGGCTGACCGGTGTTGCGGATGTCCTGGTAGCTGTAGCTGCGGCCGGCCACCGGCAGACAGGTACCCGGCTTGGCAGGAATCAGGCTGCCAGTGCTCTGGATGCAGTTGCGGTCGCCCGGTTGCGGGGGCTTCTTGGACGCAGACTGGTCAGCCATGCCTTGCTGGCTCGTCTGCACCGTGGCACCCGCGACCGCCGAGGTCTGCGCCATCGCGAGCGGGGTCGTACCCAGCGCCATGGCTAGTACGAGTAGGGATTTGCTGACCATGATCCACCTCCGGGGAATGAGGGATGACCTACATGCTGCGCCGGCTCCAGCCGGCAGGCAAATGTCCCTGGCGCGGCATCTCCCGTGCATTCAGGTAGTCGGGCGCAAGGCGCATAAGACGGTGTCCGCTATGCTTTACGTTTCCTCCCTTCCCTAACGTCTCATGCGCACGATCCGCATACATGTCGAACTGCCGCTTGCCGTGGGCCTGGAACTGGGTCTGCCGGCCCAGGCGGGCGAGCACGTCGCGCGTGTGCTGCGCCTGACCGCCGGTTCGCCCATCACCTTGTTCAACGGCGATGGCGTGGACTACCCGGCGGTCATCCAGGCGGTGGGCAAGCGCGATGTCACGGTCCGGGTGGAAGCGGCCCAGCCGGTCGGCAATGAGTCGCCGCTCCCGCTGACCCTGGCACAGGGCGTGGCCCGGGGCGAAAAGATGGATCTGATCGTGCAGAAGGCGACCGAGCTTGGGGTGACGCACATCGTGCCGTTGCTGACCGAACGCTCGGAAGTGAAGCTCGATCCGGCCCGCGCCGGCAAACGCCTGGCGCATTGGCAGGCCGTCGTCGCCAGCGCCTGTGAGCAGAGCGGCCGTGCCCGCCTGCCTACGGTGCTGCCAGCCATCCCGCTGGAACACTGGCTGCGCGAGCTTCCGCAGGATGGAGCGCTACGCCTGGCCCTGTTGCCCGAGGGTAGCCGGCGCCCGGGAGAACTGCGTTTCACGCCGGCCGGCGGCCTGCTGGTGGTCGGCCCGGAAGGCGGACTTGGCAACCGCGATACGGCTGCATTGACCGAGGCGGGCTTCGAAGGGCTGCGGCTGGGGCCGCGCATCCTGCGCACGGAGACCGCCGGCCTCGCCGCGCTGGCGGCATTGCAGGCCCTGCACGGCGACGTGTAAGCGCAGAAACGAAAACACGCCCATGCAGGGCGTGTCTTCGGGAGTCACAAGATCATTGGGGACGCTTCAGCTGGCCGGCTCGAGCAATTCGAGCAGCTCCGCCTCCATGCCTTCCAGATCCGGGATCACGGCAATGTCGTCGCGCACCAGTACCTGTGCCCGCACGCCTGGCGGCAGCGGCGCGCCGTCGTGGGTCGGGATGATCAGTTCCGCATTGAGCGTGGTCAGGCGCGGGAAGCCCTGGGTCACCACGGCAATGAAGGGCAGATCCGGATGACCGCCCAGCGCCTTCAGCACGGCAACGCGGTAGGACTGTTCGCTGTCGCCCTCGCCGGCTCCCGCCAGCGTGTTGAACGAGACCAGCGGCACGCGCCAGCCGCGCCAGGCGATGCGGCCGAGCAACCACGCGGGCGCCCCTTCCACCGCTTCGGGCGTGGGCATCGTGATCACTTCGGCCACGGTGGCATTGGGCAACAGCAAGCGCAGGTTGCCGACCGGCACCAGGACGCAACGAATTTCACGCGGTAGTGGCAAATCGCTCATCGCCGGCCCTCCATCGACATCTCTTCCACCAGGCGCGCCGCGAGTTCCGCAGGCGTGCCCGAATAACTGTGCAGGCGCTCGGCTTCGATGCCGTGCACCATATCGGCAAACTGGCCGTCAGACGACTCGATCCACACCTGGCCACCACGATCGTGGATCGCCTGGCAGCCGCCGAGTGCATCGTTGGCCTGGCCCGCGAACACGATGGCCTGCGCATTGCGGCCAAACACGTTGGCTGCGAGCGTGAAGCTGGCATCGATCGGCGAGCTGCGCACGTCGCTGTTGTCCAGCGACTGCAGTTCCACGCGACCATCGCGATGTATGCGTGCCTGCTGCCCATCGGGCACCACCAGCACCTCGCCGACGCGGGCACGCACGCCCTGCGCGGCAACGCGCACCGGCATTTCGCTATAGCGGGTCAGCGTATCGGATAGTGCCTCGACGGATTTGCCGCCCAGATGCTGGACATGCAGCACGGCCGCGCGCAGGTCGCCGGGCAGCATCGACAGGAACGAACACACCGCCTCGAGACTGTCCGCGGCGGCGCCCAGCACGAGCAGGCGGCCAATCGCGGAATCCAGATCGTCCAGCAGCATTTCATTGCCGCCGTCGTATTCCTTCGGCGCCAGCGCTTCTTCGATCGACACCAGTTCCAGTGTCATGCCCGGCTCGATGATGGATGCGGTTTCTTCGCCGCCTTCCGGCGCCAGGAAGTCCGCGGCGCTGAGCTTTTCGACGCCGAAATGGGCGGCCTTGGCCGGCGCCGGTGCAGACGCCGCCGGCGCGGGCGCCTCGCCTTCGTCGAGCAGAGCCCAGGCCGAAGCCGCACCCAGCAAGGATGCGGGCGATTTGTTCTGGCTCTCCGCCGCCGCGACCGACGCCATGAACGATTCGTCGAGCGGTGCCAGGGCTAGATGGTCAAGCTGGAACGAGGGCATGTGGCGAGCAGCGGCGTCCTGTGCCGGCGCATCGATCGGTGCATGGCCCTGGGTCGTCAGCGTATCCAGGCCAAAGCTGCCGTCATGCAGCGGCGGCAGTTCGGCGTCGCCGCTGAATTTCAGCCCCGAGCCAAAATCGTGGTCGGCGACCGCTTCGCCTTCGAGCGCGCCGAAGTTGCCGTCATGCAGTTCCGGCAGCGGTTCGTCGGCAGAGAACTTCAGGCCCGAACCGAATTCGTCTTCCGCTTCGAACGGCACATCCTTGAGCGCAGCGAAATCGTCCAGGTGCAGCGGTTCGTCGGCGGCATGGAACGACAGCTCCGAACCCGCCTCCGCTTCCACCAAGGCCGGCTCATCGGCGGCGATGAAGGCCTCCAACTCGGCAGCCAGCGATTCGGACTGCTCTTCGGTGGCTTCCACTGCCTGCGGCGTGATCTCGGCTGGGGTGATCTCGGCCAGCGCGACCGGTTCCAGTGCGGCGGCGAAACTGGGCAGCGGCTCCTCCGCCACGACGACCGCCGGAACCTCGACGCTTTCCGCGAACGCCGGCTCGGCCACTTCAGGCACGGCCTGCGCATCCTGAGGACGCGGCGGATCGAGATCGCCCTGCGCCATCACCTTCACGGCGAGGTGGCGCGCCCAACGGGCACGGTCCCAGCCGTTGAGCGAGCGGCTGGCGGCGGCATCGTTGAACACCACGCGAGGACGGTCACCGTCGATCACGTCGTAGAGACGGTCCAGATCCTCGTCGGCGTCTTCATCCAGGTTCACCACCAGCACTTCGGCGCCGGTGCTCGCAAGCATCTGCTTGTCGAGGGTGGACAGCGCCCCTTCGTGCACGATCCTCGCCCCGCGTTCGCGCAACGCTTCACGCAGCTGACCGCCGAGTTCCACGTCATCGAACAACAAGGCCACCGCCGTCGCCGTTTCAGCCATTGAGCGACTCCGTGATGCGCTGTTCGAGCACTTCGCCAATCTGCGCCAGCAACTCGGCTTCCTGATAAGGCTTGCCGAGGTAGCGGTCGACGCCGATGTCGAACGCGCGCTGGCGATGCTTATCGCCGGTACGCGAGGTGATCATGATGATCGGCACATCGCGCAGTCGCGGATCGGACTTCATCTGCGTGGCCAGCTCGTAGCCGTCCATGCGCGGCATTTCGATGTCCAGCAGCATCAGGTCGGGCACGCGCTCATGCAGCTTCTCGAGTGCGTCCACGCCGTCCTTCGCCGTGGCCACTTCGTACTCGTGGCGTTCCAGCACGCGGCCGGTGACCTTGCGCATGGTGATGGAATCGTCGACCACCATCACCAGCGGGCGCACGCGCTGTTCTTCCACCACCGGCGTTGCCACCGCGGTGAGACCTTCGTCCAGGCGCTGCAGGCGGCGGGAGATGCCGTGACGGACCAGCGGGGCGAGATCAAGAATGATCAGCACCGAGCCGTCACCCATGATGGTCGCGCCGAGGATGCCCGGCACCGAGCTGATCTGCGGGCCAACCGACTTCACCACGATTTCGCGCGAGCCGATCACGGCATCGATGCGGATCGCGGCACGCAGGTCGCCTGCTCGGGTCAGCAGCAACGGGATCTGCTCGTCGTCGCCCACATGCGTGGTCACCGCGCCCAGCAATTCGGACAGGTGATGGATGTCGAAGCTCTCGCCACCGTACAGGAAGGTCGGCTCCGGCTCGGCCATGCGCTCGGCCAGTTCCGCCGGGCTGATGCGCGCCACGCCCTGCACCGAGGTCATCGGGATGGCGTAGTTGGATTCGCCGATGCGAACCAGGATGGCCTGGGTGACCGCGAGCGTGAAGGGCAGTCGCAGCACGAAGGTCGTGCCCTGGCCTTCCTTCGATTCGATCGACAGCGCACCGCCGAGCTGCTTGATTTCGTTCGCCACCACGTCCATGCCCACGCCGCGACCGGCCAGCTGGGTCACGCTGCTGGCGGTGGAGAAGCCAGGCTGGGTGATGAGGGCAAGCACCTGATCGTCGCTCAGGCGCGTGTCGTTGCGGATCAGGCCACGCTCGATGCCGCGCTTGCGGATGGCGTCGCGATCCAGACCGCGGCCATCGTCGGTCACGCGCACCACCACCTCGGTGGCTTCGCGCGCCACGCGGATGCGCACGGCGCCTTCTTCCGGCTTGCCTGCCTTGCGACGATCCTTGGGCGATTCGATGCCGTGCGCCACAGCGTTACGCAGCATGTGTTCGAACGGCGCCTTGATGCGGTCGAGCAGGTTGCGATCCATTTCGCCGTGGGCGCCTTCCACGTACAGCTGGGCGCCCTTGCCTTCTTCCTGCGCGGCCTGGCGCAGCGTGCGGCGCAGGTTCGGCACCATCGTGTCGAACGGCAGCATGCGCGTGCGCAACAGGCCTTCCTGCAGCTCCGAGCTCACGCGCGACTGCTGGATCAGCAACGTTTCGGCCTGGCGGGTCAGTTCGTCCAGCATGCCCTGGATGGACACAAGGTCGGATACCGACTCGGCCAGCGCACGCGAGTACTGCTGCAGCTGGGAGAAACGATCGAGCTCGAGCGGATCGAATACCGAGATACCGGCTTCGCGATGCTCGCGCTGGAAGCGCGCGATGATCTGCGCTTCCGTTTCGATTTCCATCATGCGCAGCTGGCTGCGCAGACGCTGCACGGTCTGGTCCAGTTCGACCAGGTTGAAGCGGTAGCCGGCCACTTGCTGTTCGAGGCGCGAGCGGTAGATCGCCACCTCGCCTGCATGGTTCACCAGCGTATCGAGCAGTTCGGCGCGGACGCGGATCTGTTCCTGCGGCGTGCTCGGTGCGTCGTCGCGGTCTTCCGGCAACAGCTCCGGCAAGAGTTCGGGCAGCGGCTCGGACAACACCACCGGGCGAGCCGGGAACGGCACCACGTTGGGAGCTTCCGGCGCCTCGGCGGGCACCGCCGCCTCGCCTTCGCCGGACATCGCCAGGAAACGGTCGATGAGAGCCTTCGGGTAGGCCACCGCGCGGCCTTGCGAGACCAGTTGCACCAGACCGTGGAGCTTGTCGAAGCCCACTTCCAGCGCGGCAATCAGCTCGCCGATATGCGCCGATTCGGCGTGGATCGGCCGTTCCAGCGCGGTTTCGATGGCGTGCGTGAGATCGCCCACCGGCACCATGCCGGCAATGCGCGCACCGCCCTTGAGCGTGTGCAGGTCGCGCAGGATCTCGCCCAGATGTTCGATCGCACTCGGCTCGGCGCGCCACAAGGCCAGCACGCCGTCGGAGTGATCGAGAATCTCGCGTGCTTCCTCGATGAAGATTTCCAGCAGGTCCGGATCGATCTGGCTGGGCAGCAGTGCGTTCTCGTCGAATTCTTCTTCCGGCGCAGCCTGCGTCGGCGTCGCTTCGACCTCCGCTTCGGGGGCCGCCGCGGCTTCGACCAAGGCCTCTTCTTCGCTCGGCAGTTCCGGCGCATCGAGCACCGGCGCTTCCAGCACGATCTCTTCGATCGGCGTTTCCTCGAGCGTGACGATTTCCTCGACCGGCTCGATGTGTTCGATCACCGGCTCGGCAAGCTGCTCGAGTTCCGGCTCGGTCGACTCGATCTCGACGGACGGCGCCGTCTCCTCGAGCTCAGCTTCCGGCACCGCGACGTGTTCGACCGATGCCTCGTCCTCGTCGGCCACCGGACCGATTTCCAGCGTCTCGGCGTCGTCGAGCAGGTCGGCATAGGCCTTGCTGAAGTCGTCTTCGTCGATCGCCGGCACGTGGGTCGTTACGTGATGCGAGCTTGGCTCGCCCGTCGGCAAGTGGGCATCGAGATCGAACTCGCCCAAGGCGGCGAGCAGTTCGTCGGTGTACTTGTCGGTCTCGGATACGGCCGGCGGCGAGGCCAGCTCGATATGCTCGACCGGCTGCGAGGCGTCGGAGAGCGCTTCGTCCAGCGAGGCACCGAAAGTTGCTTCGTGCGAGGCTTCGGCGGCGTGCAGCGGTGCATCGTCCGAAACATCGGCAGGGGTTTCGAACAGCACGTGCGCCACTTGCGGCTCGGGCTGGCTGTCGCGCAGCTCCGTCAGGCGATGGATCAGATTGTCCAGATCCGGCAGCTGCGGCGACGGCACATCGAACTGACCCATGACGTGATCGACTGCATCGGCGCTCTGGCTCAGCAGCATCACGCCTTCCGGCGACAGCGGCAGGCCCGCGGCGCGCAGGCGCTTGAGCAGGCTTTCCAGCGGCGACAACAGCTGCGTCAGCACCGGGATGTCGACCATCGCGATGGCGCCATGCAGCGTGTGGACGGCGCGCAACAGGCTGTCCTCCACGCGCAGTTCGCCGTCGACGCGGTTGATCGCGGTGCGGATGGTGGCCAGGTACTGCGCCACTTCGCTGCGCAGGATTTCCAGCAGCACCGGATCGATCGGCGGCATCACCGGCGCGGCGATGAAGTCATGCACAGGCGCCACCGGCTCGGCCGGCGAGCTTTCGATCCCGGCCAGGCTGGACGCCGGAATGGCTTCGGCGGAGGTGTCCACACGCGGCACGCGACGGCGCACCACGCGTCGCACCGTCTCGGTGCCACTGACGGGAGCAATGTCGGCCAGGCGGGCATCGACCTGACCGGACGACAGGCGCTCGGAAATTTCCATGATGGCCGTGAGCGGGGCCGTGACCAGGCCATCGCCCGTCAGCGCGGTACGCAGTTGCGGCAAGGCGTCGATGGCGGCGCTGACCACTTCCTGCACGCCCTGGCTCGGCGGGATCGACTGATCCAGCACGCGGTTGAGCATGTTTTCGACCTTCCACGCGAACTCGCCGAGCATGGTGGCGCCGACCAGGCGGCCCGAACCCTTGAGCGTGTGGAAGGAGCGACGGATCGAGGTGAGCGAGTCCAGCTGTTGCGGATCGGCCAGCCAGGTCTTGCGCGCGGCATGCAGGTTGTCGATCTCTTCCTGCATTTCTTCCAGGAAGATGTCGCGGATGTCGTCGTCGATGCCGGCGGTGCTGGACTGGAAGCCCGCTTCGACCGCGGCGTAGCCGGAAACCGTCACTTCCTCGACGATTTCTTCTTCGATCTCGATCCAGTCGTCTTCGCTGGTCTGTACCGGTTCCTGCGGCGTGACGTGCACGGTATCGGCCAGGCGCAGGCCGGTGATCTCCTGCGGCACCGGCTCGGGCGTCTCGCTGTGACCCACGATCAGACCCGACAGGTCTTCACCGTGACCCAGGCTGACGCTTTCGGAAAGTTCCGGCTGGTTGGCGAGCGTGGCGGCAAGTGCGGCGTCCGCGGCGCGTGCGACGTCTGCCGGCGGCTCGTCCAGCTCGTCTTCCGACGGCGCACGGACGGCCGGCGGCGGCCAGTAACCGAGGCTGCTGAGGCTGTGCTCGGCGACATCGAGAATGTGTTCCAGACCGCCACGATGTTCGCGCGCGGCTTCGAGGTAGTACTCGAGGGCGGCGAGTGCGTCGGCGAGGTGATCCATCTGCGCGGTGCTGGGCACGCGGCGGTCGGCGAGCAGTTCGTTGCCGACGAAGCGGCCAATGCCCTCGGCCAGTTCGGCCGGACGCGGCGCGGACAGCATGCGCATCGCACCGGCGACTTCGTCCATCAGCGCGCCGACGTCGGCCAGCTGCGTCGCCTGCCAGCCCGATTCGACATAGGCGACGATGGCGTCCTTCACCTTGCCGGTGTTGGCGGTGGCCTCGTGCATCAGCGTGGCGAGGATGTGGCGCGCTTCGCTGCGCGGCAGCATTGCGGTCGGCATTTCGGCGGCGGTTTCGCCGTCGGCGCCGAGGCTCTCGATGTGATCGTCGAGCGAAGCTTCCACGTAAAGCAACGCTCCGGCGACATCGAGCAGCAGCTCTTCGTCCGGCGCACGCACGCGGCTGGCGATTTCTTCCAGCACGCGACGCTGTTCATTGACCACGCGACGCGGCACGCCCAAGGCAAGCATGCCCAGGGTGTCGCCCACGCGTTCGAGCACTTCGGTCTGGCTGGACAGCTGACCCGGATCGGCGTCGGTCTGGCGCAGGAACAGGTCGAGCGCTTCCTTGACCCGCAGCAGGTCGTCCTTGAGCGCCTTGGCGACGGAGTCCAGCAACGCGCGGTTGTGGCCTGCCATCGAACCGCGGGCGTGTTCGATCTCGCTTGCTTCGGGCAGCAATGCGTCCAGCGAATAAGTCTGGCGCAGCAGTTCCATGCGCGGGCTGCCCTGACGGACTTGCCCAACCACGTACAGCAGCTTGCGTGCGAGCTCATCGGCGTCGCCGCCGCGCAGGTTCGCTTCGCCGTGTTCCACCAGCTGGCGAATACTGCGGTCGACCTTGCCGATCAACTGGCGCACTTCGCCGGCCTGGGCCTTGAGTGCACCCTGCTGCACGCCTTCCAGCACGCCGGCCGCAATCCACCACAGGCGACGGCCCGGGATGGTGTGGCAGCGCGCGGTGATGGCGTCCAGCGTCTGGATCATGCCGCCCAGCTGCTGGTCGTTACCCTGGCCGCGGAACCACGACAGCAGCTGCTGCTGGAAGCGCAGGCGCAGCGCGGTGACTTCGCTGCGTTGACGCTCCACCAGCAATTCCGCCGGCGGCGTCGGCGCCTGCGCCGGCAGCGGGAATTCGAGATTGGGCGTGAACAGCGCCGATTCGTGCAGCGCCTGCTGGCCGCGGCTGGAACGCAGATCGTTGAGCAGCGGCAGCAGCACCACCGGCACGTCGCGATGACCGCCGGACAGGCGCTCCAGGTAATCGGGCAGCTGCATCAGGCCACGCATCAGCGCGGCGTAGGCTTCCTCACGGTTCGCCACATGGTCTTCGAGCAGCGAGATGGCGAGTGTTTCCATCTCCTCGGTGACCATGGCGGCGCCGTATAGCTCGACCATGCGCAGCGTGCCGTGCACCTGGTGCAGGCTGTCCGCACAGGAGCGCATCGCATCCCGGTTGCCCGGGTTGTCGACGTAGGACTCCAACGCCTCGCGGGCCACGGCGAGCGTCTCATCGAGCTCGGGCTTGACCCACTGCAGGGTGGTGAAATCGATATGGTCTTGAAGTCTCATGCGCCCCTCTCACCGATCACGTAACGGTTTGTCACGCAACCGCGAGGTTGCCCCCCGTGAAAAACGTTTTGTGTCAACCCGGCAGCTTAAAGTGCGCCACCGAGCGCCGCAGGTCACTCGCCAGCTGGGCCAGGTAACCGATCGAATCGGCCGTCTGGCTTGCGCCCTGCGAGGTCTGCGAAGTGATTTCCTGAATTGCGTTCATGGAAACCGAGATGTCCGATGCCGCGGTGGACTGTTGGCGCGCCTGGGTGGAGATGTTTTGAATCAGCGCCGACAAGTCATGCGACACGCGCTCGATATCGCCCAGTGCGCTACCCGCGTCCTCCGCGAGTCGGGCACCAGCCACCACTTCGGCGGTGGTCTGTTCCATCGAGTTCACCGCTTCGTTGGTATCGGACTGAATGGTCTGCACCAGCGTTTCGATTCGCTTCGTCGCGCTCGCCGAACGTTCGGCGAGGCGCTGCACTTCGTCCGCCACCACCGCGAAACCGCGACCCGCTTCACCCGCCGACGCGGCCTGGATGGCGGCGTTCAAGGCGAGGATGTTGGTCTGCTCGGCAATGTCGTTGATCAGTTCCACGATCGAGCCGATTTCCTGCGACGACTCACCCAGGCGCTTGATGCGCTTGGAGGTTTCCTGGATCTGGTCGCGGATCGAGTCCATGCCCGAGATCGTTTCGCGCACCACTTCGGCGCCGCGCGAAGCGATTTTCACCGAGCGCTCGGCCACGTCGGCCGACTCGGCCGAATCCTTGGACACCGTATCCATCAGGCTGGCGATCTGGTTGATCGCGGTGGTCGCCGTGCTGATGCGCTGCGCCTGGTTCTGCGCCGATTCGGCCAGGTGGCGCGCGGTGGTCTGCGTTTCCTGGGCCGAGGAGGACACCTGCTCGGAGGTTTCGTTGATCGTCGTCACCAGGGTGCGCAGCTCGTCGATGGCGTAGTTCACCGAGTCGGCGATGGCGCCCGTGATGTCTTCGGTCACGGTGGTCTTGACGGTCAGGTCACCTTCGGCGAGCGAACCCATTTCGTCCAGCAGGCGCATGATGGCCTCCTGGTTACGCTGGTTGAGTTCGGTCGACTCCTGGAAGCGGCGGCGTTGGTCGGAGACCAGCTGCACGATAAGCACGGCCAGGAAGGCCGCCGCGCCGATGGCGCCGAGCACGCCCCACCACAGGTTCGGGAACAGGCGGCGGGTTGGCAGCTTGCCGATCTGGTCGGCCAGTTCGTTGGCACGCAGCAGTACGTTCTGGGAATCGAGCGAGGCCTGGTTGCCGGCGCGCTTCACGTCGCTGAGGTTACCGGCGGCGCCTACCAGCTTGCCGACCGGGTCCTGCAGGTTGTCCCACTGGCCCTGCATGTCGGTGAGGATCTTGCGTGCATTGGCGTCGCCCATCGAGCGCACGCCCACTTCGGTGTTGCCTTCCAGCAGACCCTTGAGCACCGAGCCGTACAGCTGGCCGTCGCGGGCCAGGCCGTCGGCGGCGGGCTGCGAGGCGTCGCCACCCTGCAGCACTTCCTGCACTCGGCGGATCATACGGTCGGCCAGCAGCATCTGGCGGGCGGAGGTGTAGGTCTGCTCTGCGCTACCGCCGCGCTGCTGCAGGATGTTCACCACCTGCTCCATGCTGGAGTTCAGCACCGGCAGTTCGCGGCCCAGGGTGGCGGCGCGCTGCGAGGAGTCCACCACCAGCGCCTTGTTGGACAGGATCTTGCCGATGTCGGCGTCGAGCTGGCCCCAGGCATTGGTCAGGGCGCCGACGGCGCGACCGGCCGGCGTCGCGTTGTTGTCGGCATAAGGCTTCATGCCGCCCTTCTCATCGCCCTTGTTGAGGCGCTGGATGGCAGCATCGATGGTGTTGCGGTTTGTTTCGAGTTCCTTGAAGGAATCGACGTTACCGTCCGCGGCTTCTAGGGCAAGCTTTGCCGTCTGCTGCGACAACACCTGGATCTGGGTGGTGAGACCCGTCGCCTGTGTATCTTCGCGGCCACGCAAGGTAAGCATGGCGAAGTCGACACCCGTGAAACCGAACGCAATGACCAGCGCAATGATGAGGCCTGTATAGCCCCGCTCTTTGCCCATGCCCCCTGTAGTGCTCATTTCGTTCACCTCGCCCTTCTACGCCTCGCCGCCCATGCCGGCGAAGGCGTCGGATCATCGCCCTGATTCCGGCCTTGAGCAGCGCCGGTCCTACTTGTCGTTCAACGCTTGCGCGTCAGGCCGCAGCCTGACGGAAGTCCGGCGCACGAACCAGCTTGCCCATACTGAACACAGCCAGTCGCGAATCGCCTACACGATCATCCACGAAACGTGCCAAACGCGGGTCGTCTTCCTGCTCGGCCTGACGACGCTGCTCGGCGTCGACCGTACGCTGCCCGAAGACTTCATCCACCATCAGCGCCACGCTGCCTGCACCCTGGCGCACGACGAGCAATCGCGTGCGTTCGGTGGACAGTGTGCGTTCGCCAAACAGGAAACGCGCCAGATCGATCACCGGCACGAGATTGCCGCGCACGTTCGCCACGCCCATCAGCCAGGGCTGCGTGCCCGGCACCGGGGTCAGCGAGGGCACCGCCAGCAGTTCGCTGATCTCGTCGATTCCGCTGACGAATAGACGACTGCCTGCGCGATAGCCGATGCCGCGCCAGAGACCGGGAGCCTCCAGGCTTTCCTGCGTGCCGGAGGCATGCGCCAGCGAAAGACGCTCATACCGGGCAAGGATTTCGAACGGCGAGAGCGAGGCGGTCTGGCTCATGCTTGCCTCACGCGGCGTTGGGTAGCAGATCGTTGATGCATGCCAGCAGGTCCTTCTCGTTGACCGGCTTGGTGATGAAGGCACGCGCACCCTGGCGCAGCCCCCAGACCCGGTCGGTCTCCATGGACTTGGTGGTGATCATCACGATCGGAATATTGGAGGTCATCGGATCGCGCGTGAGCGTGCGGGTGGCCTGGAAGCCATTCATGCCGGGCATGATGACGTCCATGATGACCAGATCCGGTTTCTGCTCGCGTACGCGCTCGATGCCGTCTTCGGCGTTGCCGATGGAATCAACCTGATAGCCCGCACGTTCGAGCAGCGTGGTGAACACGCGCACGTCGGTCGGTGAATCGTCGATGATGAGAATATTGGCCACAGGCCCCCCTCAGACCCTGTAGTCGTCCGACTTAAACCGTAACGACATGTCGATGGATTGCACCCAGCAGTTCATCGCGCGTGAACGGCTTGGTCAGATATTGTTCCGCGCCCACGATGCGCCCGCGTGCCTTGTCGAACAGGCCGTCCTTCGAGCTGAGCATGATCACGGGCGTGCCGCGGAACTGCGGGTTGTTTTTGATCAGCGCGCACGTCTGATAGCCGTCAAGTCGCGGCATCATGATGTCGACGAAGATGATCGCGGGCTTCTGGTCGGAGATCTTGGCAAGCGCCTCGAAACCGTCCACCGCCGTAAGCACGTCGCAACCTTCTTTCTTGAGCAAGGTTTCGGCGGTTCGACGGATGGTTTTCGAGTCGTCGATAACCATGACCTTGAGGCCGGCCAAGCCATTTCCACTTATGTTCAAGTTCACAACACCCCCCTGCGACCCGCCCCTGGCTCAGGTAAATCCTGCGACCGCCAACCAATGGGCTAGCGGTCCCATGTTTGAGATACAAACCCGCACGTCCGTGAGGACGTACGGCAACCATTCAGCCGGCAGGCACTCGTGCGTAGCTGTTTACCGCCTGCCTGACCTAACGTCAAGCTGATTTCTTAAGTTAAGCGGGCTACGTCATTGAATCGAACGGTTTGCCTGCCTCGGGAGCCGACCGAGGGGCCGGTCGGCAATGTTTCCCTTCGGGGACAATCCGGACTTTCCTGCGCCTTTGGCGGACCACTTGATCGTTGGATCGATCAACGCAATCTCCGCCTCGGACGACATACACTGCCATGCTTTCGCCTGGCCGGCACGCCGGTCGCGAATGGTGAACAAGCACTACTACCGGAGAATGACGATGGCCCTCAAGGTCGCCGTGCTGATGGACCCGATCGGCTCGATCAAGATCGCCAAGGACACCACGTTTGCCATGCTGCTGGAGGCCCAGCGGCGTGGCCACAGCCTGTTTTACATGGAACAGGGCGACCTGTCCGCGCGCAGCGGCGAGCCCTGGGCGCGCCTGGCGCCACTGTCCGTGCGCGACGACCCCAGCGGCTGGTTCATGCTCGGCGAACCCCAGTGGCGCGACCTGCGCGAGATGGACGTGGTGTTGATGCGCAAGGATCCGCCGGTGGATCCGCAGTTCATCTACGACACCATGGTGGCCGAGCTGGCCGAGCGCGCCGGGGTGACCGTGGTCAACCGCCCGCAGGCGCTGCGCGACTGCAACGAGAAACTTTTTGCGATGCACTTCCCGCAGTGTATGGCCCCGACCCTGGTGACCCGCGACGCCGCCGAGCTGCGCGCCTTCTCCGCCGAGCACGGCGAAATCGTGCTCAAGCCGCTGGACGGCATGGGCGGGCGCGGGATCTTCCGCGTGAAGGCCGGCGACAGCAACTTGAACTCCATGCTGGAAACGCTGATCGCCGCCGGCCCCAAGGGCGAGCACAAGCAGTTCACCATGGCGCAGAAATTCATCCCGGAAATCACCTCGGGCGACAAGCGCATCCTCGTCGTCGACGGCGAACCGGTGCCGTACGCGCTGGCGCGCATCCCTCAGGGCAGCGACTTCCGCGGCAACCTGGCCGCCGGTGGCCGCGGCGTGGGCGTGCCGCTATCCCACCGCGACCGCTGGATCGTCTCCCAGGTAGCGCCGGAACTGCGCCGCCGCGGCCTGCTGTTCGTGGGCCTGGACGTGATCGGCGACTACCTCACCGAGATCAACGTCACATCACCGACGTGTGTGCGCGAACTGGACGCACAATTCGGGCTTAATATTGCCGGCCAGCTCTTCGATGTGATTGAGCAGAACCGACTCGGAACCCGCGCCGCGTGAGCCAACCTGCTGTCCGCACCGGCGCCGACATGTTCGGCGCCACGATGCTTTTCTCGCTATTGCTGCACGGCGTGGTGATCCTGGGCATCACCTTCACCTATGTGAAGGCCAAGCCCAGCCTGCCGACCCTGGACGTGACCCTGGTCGACGTGGCCAATCGCGAAGCGCCGGACAAGGCCGACTTCCTGGCCCAGGCCAACAACAGCGGCGGCGGCGAGAGCGACAAGGCCGCGCGCCCGTCGCAGCTGGTGTCCGGCGCCCTGCCCCGTCCCTCGCAAGGGGTGGCCCCGCAGCCGATCGAAGCGAGCGCACCGCGCCCGCAGGAAGCGACCGACGACAAGTTGCTCACCACCACGGGCAACAGTCACTACAGCGTCAGCACCAACAGCGCCAAGCTCGAGCAGACGCCGCAGGACCTTCCCGAGTCGCCGTCGGACATCAAGCGGCGCCAGGAAATGGCCCAGCTGGCCGCCGAAGTGCGCGATCGCAGCGAGCAATACGCCAAGCGGCCCAAGAAGAAATTCATCTCGTCCAACACCAAGGAATACGCCTATGCGGCGTATATGCGCGGCTGGGTGGACCGGGTGGAGCGCGTGGGCAATATCAACTATCCCAACGAGGCGCGTCGACGCGGCCTGCACGGCGACGTGCTGCTGACGGTGACGCTCAATCGCGATGGCTCGGTGAAGGGCATCGAGGTCGTGCAAAGCTCGGGCCAGCCGCTGCTCGACGCCGCCGCGCAACGCATCGTGCGCCTCGCCGCGCCGTTTCCCTCGCTGCCGGCGGACAAAGAGCGCATCGACGAGCTCAACATCACGCGCACCTGGCAGTTCATGCCCAACGACACGCTGCACAGCCGCTGAGTGAGGAGCGGGTGAACGTGTCACCTAAAGGGCCCGAACATGGCTGCGGACGCCCGGCGCATTCAGGGCATACAATGCGGCCATGGCTTCCCCACTATCCAGCCCGCAGTCTCTCGCCGGTCAGTTCCTGATCGCCATGCCCAGCCTGGCTGAGCCGCCGTTTTCGCGCGGCGTCGCTTTCATCTGCCAGCACGATGAAGACGGTGCCGTCGGACTGCTGGTGAACCAGCTCTCCGAATACCGCCTGGGCGATGTGCTGACCCAGATGAAACTCGAATGCAGCGACCTCGAACTTGCCGACGCGCCCGTGCTGATCGGTGGCCCGGTACAGCAGGAGCGTGGTTTCGTGCTGCATCGCGAGCCCGGTCATTGGGAATCGAGCTATCGCATCAACGACGAATGGTCGGTGACGACCTCGCGCGACATCCTGGTCGCCATGGCCCATGGTGAAGGCCCGCGCCTGGCCATGATGGCGCTGGGTTATGCCGGCTGGAGCGCGGGTCAGCTGGAGCAGGAACTGAAGGACAACACCTGGCTGACCGTCGAAGCGAGCGAGCGCGTGATCTTCCACACGCCGCTCGAAGAGCGCTGGAGCGCTGCCGCAGGCCTGGTCGGGGTCGACCCGTTGCAGTTGCCAGGTTACGCGGGACACGCATGAGCTGTGTGTTTGGTTTCGACTACGGCAGTCGTTTGATCGGCGTGGCCGTCGGCAATCGATTTACCGGAAGCGCGCGTGGGCTGGCCGCCATTGCGGTGCGCGAGGGCGAGCCCGACTGGTCGACGCTCGACACATTGCGCAAGGAATGGCTGCCCGACACCCTGGTGGTCGGCCTGCCGCTCGGCCTTGATGGCGAGGAGCAGCCCGCCAGCAAGGGCGCCCGCCGCTTTGCCGACAAGCTCAGCCAGCGTTACAACCTGCCGGTGCAGCTCACCGATGAACGCTACAGTTCGCAGGAAGCCGCGCAGCGCTTCGCCAGCGCGCGTGCTGCGGGCCTGAAGAAAAAGCGCGATGCTGCCACGATCGATGCCGAAGCCGCCGCGGTCATTCTTGAGCGCTGGCTGGCTACTCCCGACACCACCGGACCTTAAGCACGGACTTCCGCCCGCCATGAGCTCTCGCCTGCGCCACCTAACCACCCTGGAACACCTGCCCCGCGAGACCATCGAGCGCCTGCTCGATCGCGCCGAGTCCATGCGCGAAGGCTGCGCCCACGGCACGCGCAAGCTGGACCTGCTGTCGGGCCGCACCATCCTCAACCTGTTCTTCGAGCCGTCCACGCGCACGCGCACCTCGTTCGAACTGGCCGCGCGCCGGCTCAGCGCCGACGTGATCAATTTCGACATCGGCTTCTCCTCCACCAGCAAGGGCGAAGCGCTGTTCGACACGCTGCACACGCTGGAGGCGATGCACCTGGATGCCATCGTGGTGCGCCACAAGATCTCCGGCACGCCGGAGGAACTGGTGCGCCATGCCATGAGCGGCGTGTCGGTGATCAATGCGGGCGACGGCAATCGCGCCCATCCCACCCAGGGCCTGCTCGATGTCCTGACCATCCGCCAGCATCGCCCTGATTTCCGGCAGCTCACCGTGGTGATCTGCGGCGATGTGAAGCACTCGCGCGTGGCGCGTTCGGACGTCCATGCGCTCAAGGCGATGGGCGTGAAAGAAATCCGCCTGTGCTCGCCCAACGCGCTGATGCCCGATGAGTCGGAATTCCCCGGCTGCGTGATCACCGACGACTTCGACGCCGCCATCGAGGGCGCCGACGTAGTCATCATGCTGCGCCTGCAGAAAGAGCGCATGGCGGTGACCGACCTGCCCGACGAGGCCGCCTACTTCCACCGCTACGGCCTGGACAACCGCCGCCTCGCGCGTGCCGCCAAGGCCGCCCTGGTGATGCACCCCGGCCCGCTCAACCGCGGCATCGAGATCGCCCCGGAAGTGGCGGACGGCCCCCAGTCGCGCATCCTCGAGCAGGTCGGCAACGGCGTGTTCGTGCGCATGGCGGTGCTGGCCGAAGTGCTGGGGCGCTAAGCCCACCTAGGCAGGCCCGGCAGTACGCTTCAATCGAAACGTACAAAGACATCAGCCTTAGCTGATAGCGGGGCTCCCCCTCGCACTGACAGCGTTGACCACTGATCCTCAGTGGAGTCGTGTCATGCCCCCTTCCACGCGCCCTGTCATTGGTGAAGCGAAGGCGTTGCTTCTTCCGGGCGGCGGCGATGTCTATATTTACGTCATTCAGCCCAAACCCTGCATCACCATCCTCGTGCATGGGGTCAACGACCTGGCCGGCGTTTACGCCGACATCGAAGAAGGGCTCTGTACCGGCCTCAACGAGCGCCTGGACCACCTCACCAGCGCGCGCGGACGCATCAATGGCTCCGCCCTAGTGCCTGCCCGCTACTCGCTACCCACTCAGGACGATCACCTCGCCAAAAACCCCGACACGGTCTACTACCGTCGCCTGGCCAATGCCGGCCGCGGTGGCGGCAACTCGCGCAGCGTGGTGATTCCGTTCTATTGGGGCTTTCGCGAGGACAGCGGTTATGACCCAAACACGAAGAAGGATTACGTACAGAAAGACACCCCGCACGGCGAATGGCTGGACCGTCACGGCAACCGCCTGGACAAAGCAGCCACCAAGGAAGGTGGCATGTTCGCCAACGCCACCACCACCCTGCCCGACATGTGGATACAAGGCTTCAGCGGCATGGTGTTCGGCTTCCTGCCCATGAACGCCATGGCTGGTACGGCACGCCACCCACTCCTCCCTGCCCCACCGCGCAACTACATGCTGCTGGCCGCCAAGCGGCTGGCCATGCTGGTGAAGATCATCCGAGCCAAACATCCGGACGACACGGTCAATGTGGTCGCGCACAGCCAGGGCACCATGCTGACCTTGCTGGCCAATGCCTTTCTCAAGGATGAGGGTCAACGCCCCATCGACAGCGCGGTCCTGATGAACTCGCCCTACAGCCTGATCGAGCCACGGCTGGAACACATGGAGCTGCACGACCAGCAGCAGACCTTAGCTGCGCGGCGGGCGACCTTGGGCAACATCCTGCGCTTCATCGGCGAGCGGCCGCACACCACCCCCTCAATGGCCGACATGGCCAACACCGCCAAGATCGACAGCTACATCGGTGGCCGGCGCTGGACCGGCCAGCGGTGCGCCACGACCTTGCAGAACAACGAGGTGAACTTCGACGAGCGCGACAATCGCGGCCACGTCACTTTGTACTTCACGCCCCAGGACCAGACGGTCGGCTTACGCAACGTGCAGGGCATCGGCTGGCAAGGTGTGCCTGATGATGTACTGGGCGGACTCGGCGCCCGTTTTCAGCAGCGGATTTTCACACTGCGCGAACGCGACGGCCAGGCTGAAGCCGTGGGCCTCCATCCATCGGGGTACCGCTATGTCATGCGCCTGCCCGGCGAAAGAACCTGGGCCGGCAACGGCCAGGGCTTTAGCGGCAACCTGATCAAGGCCGAACTGCAGGTGGGGCAAACCGTGACGCTCAATGCGCCGCGGCTCCCCACGGCGCTCGCAGTCGATTTCGATAGCGGAGGCACCGTCGGCGCGCGTGACCCGAAAGACGGCATCCACATGGTGAAGGCCCCCATGGATCCCATCGATGCCTCCATCGGCATTACCAACGGCGGCTGGGATCCGGATGACCGCAAGCAGTTCAAAACCATCGTGATGGGAAGAGGCGAGGCCCTGGCCCGGGGAACGACGGCCCGCGACATCGAGGGCGTACTCAACCAGGGCAAGGAGCCAGCCGATTGCGCCAAGTTCAAGCACATCGACCTGATGGACGACGGAACGGTTCGCATCTTGCGCAGCGAAACGCCCAACGAAGCACGCCAGCGTCTGATGGAAACCCCGCCAGACAAGCTCACCAAGGACGATGCGCTGTCATTTCATTCGGCGATTCCGGCCAACCCGGAACACAGCCGTTTGGCGGTGGCGTATGACCTGGCGATCGGGCAGGCCAAGAGCATCGATGATGGGGGGTTTTATACCTACTTGTGTCGATTGGCCGATTGGCGCTTGGGATGGGGAGAAACGTCTAAATCACCATTTAGTGATGCTCGCCCGTCCGGCCAAGTGAAATCTGACAGTGACCGCGTCTTCGACGATGAAGGCCCGGATGCAGACACGCTGGCGTTCTATCGCGAAGAACATCCCGACAATACAAAGCTGATTGTCGCCACCGCGAACTACCGCGCGTCAGGCAAGCCCGAGGCCTATCCGCAGTACTTCGCCCCGCCGGTACCCTCACTGGTCAAGCGTGAAACCCGTGGCTAAGGCGTCATTTTCTTGCCTACTACGAGATCGCACCGGTAGTGGTTTGTTAATGCTAGCGCTCACTGCGAGCACTTACGCCGCAACACCGGATCTTCTTGTGCGTCGCCCGCCCGACGCCGATCAGGCCCTCCGCGACACCTTCGGAACGCTGAGCTGCTTCAAGTCCCCGTCGCTTTATTCCAGGGACGCCGACTTTGTCTACGCCACCTCGCCATCTGCCAAGGACGCTTCCTCCATGGGTACCTCGCCGCTTTACAGCGCTCCAACCGAATCAGCGCATCTGGATACGTTGGCTATTGTCAGCGTAGGTCTGAGTCTAGACGTCTATAGGCAAGGGCAAGCATGGGCGCAGATGCAGCAGCAGGATGCGCGCGAACCCAACAGCTTGCATGTGGGCAACATCTTGCCGACGGACCCAAAGAAATATCCAGTGACTGTCGACACCAAGAACATGGCATGGGATCAACGTATGCAGGATGCTCTGGAGCTGGGGCTCAAAGACTTCCCGGAGGCATGGCCAATTCCAACGATCACGATTGTGCGCGGCTGGAATCGCAATGCCACAAATCTGCGATTTCCGCAGATAGACGAGATCCAGAGTGGGCTTACCCGCATGGTGAACAATCTTCGTCCTGAAGCAGGCCTGCATTGGCACGAAATCGACCAACTCCCCAAYGGCGTAATCTGCAGCGATACACCGGACGACGTTGTTGAGGATATCTTCCGCACGTTCGAGGACCATCCCGACATGCCGGCAATGCTGGTGTACGTGCTGGATGGTTACAACGCGGCCTATAAATTCTCCACCAAAGACCAAACCCTCATCGGTGTCGGCAATGGTCCGCGTGAACGCGGTGAGCTCACTGACGCGATGGTTGCCCTCGTGGTCGCCCGCCCCGAACGCCTCGACTGGCTGCGCGGCTATGCCCGCTACACCAAACCCAACCCCAATCCCATCTCACCGCGTTTTGCCGGTTGGGCGCGCATGCCCCCTAGTCCGATGAACTTTCAGCCATCACCCTTTATTCCATTGCCTTGGAATAAACGCGCATTCGAGCAATGGGATGCGATGAAAACCCTCGCCGTACTGCATCGCCCGGTGACGGTATCGCTCGACAACCCGGACAAGCCCGGCAGGCGGCTGAAGAACGAAGCATTGACCACGGCACTCGCCGACGGTTGGAAAAAAGCGATCGGAGGCGTCACGCCACCGCCCGCACGCGTGTTCTACGACGGCGGCCAAAAGCCGGCGGTACCACCACTCGGCGACCTTATTCCGGCACTTAAGCTGGCCGGTAGTCCACTCGATTTGTTTGAGTCCAATGAGAGTTACGACCTTACCCAGCGCCTGGGGGATACCGGCGCGGCCTCGCCGTTTGTCGGCATTGCTGTGGCCACTATGGCAACCTATCTCAACGCCGACACCAGCGTGGTGGTGCCACTGCGCCGAGCCGATCAGGCCACGCTGATCACGCTCACTTCCGCCACGCCGGGCAAGAAGCCGACCAACGACCCCTTCGGCGTCAACCTGCTGCCACAGACCGCCACGAGCGAAGTCCCCTCTGCCCGGATACAGGCCGAGCAGTTCGCCGCATGGCAAGCGAACCAGACCCGCGAGCAAAACTATTCCCGCCCCTTCGATCCCGAACAGGCCGAACGCGATCGCAAGACGCTGGATGAATTCATTGCCAGTGGGCCAAGGGTGGACCTGGACAAGCTCTGATAGGCAGGAATGTCCGCTCCAGCGGCGAAGCCCCTTACGCGATGCGTTCGCGGCAGCGGGCGCTCGCCCCGCCATACCTGGGGCCTATGCCGGGTGACGTCTTCTGGACAGAGGGCGCACAAAGTCTCGGGAGCAAATCCCAGCCTTTCGCGCTGCAGCCGGGCTTTACCCCGGCGGCCCAAGGTCACCGCGAGATGCCTCGAATGCAGGCATAATGCGCGGCGCAACATCACTTCACTCAAGGGATTAGACATGCGATCGACGACGCGCATAGCCGCGCTAAGCCTCGCCGGTGTCCTGCTGGCGGCATGCCATCACAAGGACAAGGACGCTCCGCTGGCCTTCGTACCGGCCGATACGCCGTACGTGGTGGGCAACCTCGACGTGCTCGATGACGACACGCGCAAGGCGCTGCTCGCCCAGGCCGATGCCCAGCTGCCGTCGGAATTGGTCCAGCTGCGCTCCGCGGCGGACGAAATGGCGGAGAAAGACCCCGACCTGTCCCGCTTGCTGAAGGCACTGATCGCCGAGCTGGATGGCAAGAGCATCGAGGCGTTCGCGCAGAATGCGGGCCTCAACATCAAGGGTCGCTCGGTCGTGTACGGCCTGGGCCTCTCGCCGGTCGCCCGCTTCGAGCTGGTCGACCCCAAGGCTTTCGATGCCTTCGTGGCTCGCCTGGAAGCCGCCTACGGCAAGCCGTTCGACACGGCTACCGTCGGTGGCCTGAGCTATCGCAAGCATGTCACCGCCGATAGCGGGTTGCAGGTGGTGCTGGCCGAGGTCGGCAAGCAGGCCGTTGCCGCCATCCTGCCCGCCGATGCGCCGGAAGCCACGCTGCGCCTGGCCTTTGGCCTGGATCGCCCGGAGAAGAATCTGCAGGACGACGGTCGCCTGGAAAAACTCGCCAAGGCGAAGGATTACCAGCCCTGGGCCATCGGCCAGGTCGATCTGGCCCGCCTGCTGCCGCTCGCGGCCAGCGGCAAGGACCCGTTGTTCAACACCTTGATCAAGGCGCACGCCGAGGCCGAATCGGCCAAGACGGGCGAGCCGGTGTCCAACCAGCTGAAGGTGTCGCCGGTGTGCGAAAGCGAAGCCGTGCGCATTGCCTCGCGCGTGCCGTCGGTGAGCTTTGGCTACACCAAGCTCGACGAAAAGCACCAGAACATCCGCTGGGATGTGGCCCTGGCGGACGACGTCACCAAGGCCTTCAGCGGCCTCAAGGTGGAGCTGCCGGGCCTTGGCGCCGCCGGCACCGCGCCGTTCGACATCAGCCTCGCCGTGCCCATCGTCCAGCTGCGCAGCTTCTGGGGCGCACAGGCCGAAGCCGTGGCCGCCAAGCCGTTCACCTGCCCCTCGCTGACCCAGCTCAACGAGGGCTTCGCCAAGATCGGCCTGATGACGCAGCAGGCGGCCGTGCCGCCGATCGGTGATCTGCTCGGTCTGCGCGTCGCACTCGACAGCTTCGAACCCGGCAGCAACGACGCCATGCCGAAGTTCAGCGGCCGTATTTTGATCGGCACCTCCAATCCCGCCGGCCTGCTCGCGATGGCGCAGATGGCCGCTTCCGGCCTGCAGCAGGTGAAGCTGACGACCGACGGCAAGCCGGTGGCGCTGCCGCCCGAAATCACCGCTCCGCTCGGCGCACCCGTGTGGGCCGCGATGGGGCCCAAGGCGCTCGCCCTGGCCGTGGGCCAGGGCGAAGACGTGAAGCTGGGTGAATTGCTCAACGCCGCCAGCGGCGACGCCGGTCGCCTGGGCCGACTCAGCCTGAGCGGCGACATGTACCAGGCCTGGGTGAAAGCCATGGCGCAGAAGGCCGAGCACATCGCCGAGATCACCGCAGCCTCGCAGTCGGACGACCCGCAGGCCCAGGCGACCGCCAAGGCGGCGGCTGAGCGCTCCAAGGCGCAGTTCGAATCCATGCAGGCACAGGCCGCGCGCATCAAGTCGCTCAACGGCGAATTGCACATGGAAAGCGCTGGACTCGTGATCACCAGCCAGACCGAACTGAAGTAATACCTCCATCGCGATGGAAACAAAACGGGGCGCCCAGGCGCCCCGTTTTTTTTGGCCATGTCGGTCCGATCAGATCGACAGCGCGGCCCGACGCTGCTGGCGCACGATGCTCAGGCCCAGGGCCAGTGCAAGCAGGATCACCACCACCACGAAGATCACCAGGCCCAGGTGTTCGCCGTGCATGCCCTGCTCGAAACCGGCCGGCAAGGTGGCGCCCTGGGTCATCTCCATCGCCGACATGCCCGTATAGTGCATGCCGCATACGGCAACGCCCATCACCAGCGCGCTGCCCAGCATCTGCAGTTTTCCGCGCAGGTTGAAGGCCAGCCACAGCGCCGCCATCGAGGCCACCATGGCAATGCCCACCGACAGCGCCACGATGCTGCCGTCATAGGACACGATCGCCGAACTCAGCATGGCCGCCATGCCCAGATAGTGCATGCCCGCCACGCCCAGCCCCATCAAGACACCAGCCAACAGCAGGTTGATGAAGCGAAACGAGCCGCCACCGACGATCGCCAGACCCAGCGAACACGCAACAATCGCCAGCAGTGCCGAGGCGATCGTCAGCGGAATATCGTAGGTCACCTGCACGCCCATGTTGCAGGCAATCATGGCGATGAAGTGCATCGCCCAGATCGCGCCGCCACCCATGGCCGTACCGGCGGCCAGAATGGCACCCCAGCGCTGCCGGCGGCCCTGCGCCAGCGGTATGCCCAAGGCAAACTGCAGTGCGGTGAACGATCCCAACACGGATACGGCATACGACAACCCGACCAGCACTCCGTTGTAATGCTGATGCATGTCTTGCATGAAGTTCCCCTTGGTTGACTATGGATGCCCTGCGGTCACCGCCATGCTTCGCAGGCGGCGATCACTGGGATATGTCGAACACACACATGGCCGCGCCTTGGCTGTGGCAGCTGGTTTCGCGCACGAAGACCGCGCGTGCGCCCACCGATTCGGCCAGCAGGCCTTCGATGAATCCGCAGAAGAACCGCCCGCCCGACGCTCCGCCCGGCTGGCATAGCGGGCAAGCCTTCACGTGCAACTGGTGTTCCTGATGATCGACGGTCACCAGCACGCGCAGCGCCGGCACCGCGATGCGGCGTATCGCATCGGGCAGGCTCAATCTGGCGCCCAGCGCGAAATCGCGCTTGAACACCCAGTTGCCGGTACGCCGGCCGGCGAGATAGAGCGATGCATCGCGCGCCTCTTCGGCCACCGCGTATTCCAGGTTGATCAGCCAGGGAAAGATGCGCGGATAGTCCTTCGCCATGTTCGGCAGCATGCGCTCGACGCGCGCGACGTCGGCGCCTGCAGCGATCGATGTGGCCTCCTGCACTTGAGCCGGTTTGGCTGCACTGACGCAAGCCATGGCCGGGACAGGCGCAGGCCTGGTCGCACTGGCCGTGGCGCCCTCGTCGAATGGCGCCAGTTGCGGTCTCAAGGATTCGAAACTGAGTACGCGCGGATGGCTGCCCAACGCCTCCTCCAGTGCCAGCTGCCGATCATCCGGCCCGCGCAGCAGCAGGGTGAGGCAAGCGCCTTGTGCTTCCTGGACCAGGCGTTGGCGCAGCAGCACGTGGCCGTACTCCGTCACCACGCGGCCGAGCTCGACCAGCAGCCCTTCCCTACGCTCGGAAACTACCCGAACTTCCAACTCGGCCATGATTCCCCCCGAAATCAAGCCAGCACAGGTTTGTGCTATTGCTCGCAAATCTGCCGTATAGCCGTCTATTCCACAAGGCGGATTTTCAATTTGGCGACGTGGTTCACAGACTGGTTTTTTTATCGTTTCGTGAGCCTTTACGTCTGCGTCAGCGCGCAGAAAGCTAGCTCACGCCTCCTCACGCGATCATTGTGATCTCGATCACAGCTGCCACGATCTTAGTATCGCCAACACCGTTCCAACACATTCATGACATCGCCTTGGCATGGGTAATCGCGTGCTGAACAGGTTCCCCTTCCAGCCATGATTGATTCATACCCAAACTGTTTGGATGGAGTCACGGAGGCCGCGGCGAGCGGCAACCGTCTGTCTTATGGACAGCGATTCCCCACCACAGGAGATTCCCCATGCGCATGAACAACCTGTTCCGCAAGACGCTGATCGCCGCTGGTCTAGTGGCTGCCTTCTCGGCCATGCCTGTCGCACAGGTTGCCGCCCAGGACGCCATGCAGAAGTCGTCGGACAACCAGACCGTGCCCGATAAAACGGCCGATACCTGGATCACCACCAAGGTGAAGTCGGAGCTGGCGACGACCAAGAACGTCAAGAGCACTGATATTTCGGTGACCACGATGGACGGCGTGGTGACACTCACCGGCACTGCCAGCAGCGCGGCCGAAAAGGCCAAGGTCGAAGGCGTGGCCAAGAAGGTGAAGGGCGTGAAGAGCGTCGACGCCAGCGGCCTGACCGTCGCCGATACCGCGAAGTAAGCCCTGCGCGCCGCACAGCGGCCGCCAAAACGAAGAAGGAGCCCTGTTGGGCTCCTTCTTTTTGCATCGTTACGACAATCTCAGCGGTGCAGCAGACCGCCGCCGAAGTTCTGCGAGTCCTTGGTTTCTTCCAGCTCCACGCCGTCCAGGCCTTGCGACAAGGTGTGTGCATCGCCGCCTTGTGCAAGCTTGATGCGCAGGCGCACTTCGTTGGAGCTGTCCGCGTGACGCAGGGCATCCTCGTAGGAGATCTCGCCGGCGTGATAGAGCTCGACCAGGCTCTGGTCGAAGGTCTTCATGCCTAAGTTGGTGGACTCCTTCATCACTTCCTTGAGCTTGTGGATCTCGCCCTGGCGGATGTAATCCTGCACCAGCGGCGTACCCAACAGCACTTCCACCGCCACGCGACGCGCCTTGCCGTCGGGCGTGGGGATCAACTGCTGCGCGACCACGCCCTTGAGGTTGAGCGACAAGTCCATGAACAGCTGGGAGCGGCGGTCTTCGGGGAAGAAGTGCAGGATGCGGTCCATCGCCTGGTTGGCGTTGTTCGCATGCAGCGTGCACAGGCACAGGTGACCGGTTTCGGAGAAGTTGATCGCGTGTTCCATCGTTTCACGCGTACGCACTTCGCCGATCATGATCACGTCGGGCGCCTGGCGCAGCGTGTTCTTCAGCGCGTTGTCCCAGCTGTCGGTATCGATGCCCAGCTCGCGCTGCGTGATGATGCAGCCCTCGTGCTTGTGCACGTATTCGATCGGGTCTTCGATGGTGATGATGTGACCGGTCGAGTTGGCGTTGCGGTAGCCGATCATCGAAGCCAGCGAGGTCGATTTACCGGTACCGGTACCGCCCACGAAGATGATGATGCCGCGCTTGGTCATCGCCAGCTGCTTGATCACCGGCGGCAGGCTCAGTTCCTCGATGGTCGGGATCTTCGACTCGATGCGACGCAGCACCATGCCCACGCAGTTGCGCTGGTAGAAGCACGACACGCGGAAACGACCCACGCCCTGCGCCGAGATGGCGAACTGGCATTCGTGGGTCTTTTCGAACTCTTCGCGCTGCGAGGGCGTCATCACGTTCAGCACCATGTCGCGCGACTGCTGCGCGGACAGCGGGCTCTGGGTGATCGGCACGACGCGTCCCTGCACCTTCATTGACGGCGGCACGCCGGCCGTGATGAACAAGTCGGAGGCCTTCTTGTGCACCATCAACTTGAGGAAGGAGGTGAAATCGAAGTCGCTCATGGGAACCCCCGCAAATCGTGAATAGCAAACAGCGAATGGGAAAAGCAGGAACCGCGCAGGATGGAGTAACCCAATGTGCTTTGACTGTTCCCGATGTGCTTTGCCCTAGTTACCCCTTGAAGATGTCCTTGTTGCGCGCATAGCCAATCGCCTGCTGACGCGTCACCAGGCCGCGCTTCACCAGGTCTTGCAGGTTCTGGTCGAGCGTCTGCATGCCGTGCTGCTGGCCGGTCTGGATGGACGAGTACATCTGCGCCACCTTGTCCTCGCGGATCAGGTTACGGATCGCGGGGATGCCCACCATGATCTCGTGCGCGGCGATACGACCGCCGCCCACCTTCTTCAGCAGCGACTGCGAGATCACCGCGCGCAGCGACTCGGACAGCATCGAGCGCACCATCGGCTTTTCGCCGGCGGGGAACACGTCGATGATACGGTCGATGGTCTTGGCGGCCGAACTGGTGTGCAGCGTGCCGAACACCAGGTGGCCGGTTTCCGCCGCGGTCAGCGCCAGCCGGATGGTTTCCAGGTCGCGCAACTCGCCCACCAGCACATAGTCGGGATCTTCGCGCAGTGCCGAACGCAGCGCCTCGTTGAAGCCGTGCGTGTCGCGATGCACTTCGCGCTGGTTGATCAGGCACTTCTGCGAGGTGTGCACGAATTCGATCGGATCCTCGATGGTGAGGATGTGGCCGTATTCGTTCTTGTTGATGTGGTCGACCATCGCCGCCAGCGTGGTGGACTTGCCCGAACCGGTCGGGCCAGTCACCAGGATCAATCCCTGCGGCTGCTCGATCAGCTCGCGGAACACGCCCGGTGCGGCTAGGTCTTCCAGCGTGAGCACTTCGGACGGAATGGTACGGAACACCGCACCCGCGCCGCGGTTCTGGTTGAACGCATTGACGCGGAAGCGCGCCAGGCCGGGTATCTCGAAGGAGAAGTCGACCTCGAGGAATTCTTCGTAGTCGCGGCGCTGCTTGTCCGACATGATGTCGTAGATCAGCGAGTGGACCTGCTTGTGCTCGAGCGCGGGGATATTGATGCGGCGAACGTCGCCGTCCACGCGGATCATCGGCGGCAGGCCGGCGGACAAGTGCAAGTCCGAGGCCTTGTTCTTCACCGAGAAGGCAAGCAGTTCGGCGATATCCATCTGGTTTCCCCTTGAACCCAATCATCTGGATGGCAAACGCCCGGGCGGGAGGCGGTTTTCCCCAGACGCGGCAACGCGGCGCATAGGCGCCGAGCCGTGCGACAGGTCCGTTCCCCGTTCCCAAGCTGCTGGCCGATACTACTCGCCGCGCGGGCCGTGCCACCAGTCTTTCCTTTGGCCGTAAGCCGCAAACTGCGGACCAGGTTGGATGTTGCTGTGCTTAGGCCCGTCCAGAGGGCACTTCCGCCACAGGACGCGCGGCCCCGGGCTCCGGTAAGGTACGGACCCATTAGTGAGGACCCTGCATGACACGTATCGCTTTCATCGGCGGCGGCAACATGGCGCGCAGCCTGATCGGCGGCCTGCTCAAGACCGGCGTGGCCGCCTCATCGATCACCGTGGCCGAGCCCCGCGCCGACGCGCGCCAGGAGCTGGGCCGCGAGTTCGGCATCGCCAGCTATGCCGAGAACCGCCTCGCCGCCGCGGAGGCCGATGTGCTCGTGCTGGCGGTGAAACCGCAGATCATGCCGGCCATCCATGCCGAGCTGCTGGACACCCTGGTGCGCCAGCGCCCCATGCTGATCTCCATTGCGGCAGGCGTGCGCATCGACCAGCTCGAACGCTGGTTCGGCCACGCCCTGCCGATCGTGCGCTGCATGCCCAACACGCCCTCGCTGATCGGTGCGGGCGCCACCGGCCTGTTCGCCAACCGGCGCACCAGCCCGGAACAGCGCGCCAAGGCGCAGCACATCATGGATGCCGTGGGCCTCACCCGCTGGGTCGAGGACGAATCGCTGATGGACACCGTCACGGCGGTGTCCGGCTCCGGTCCGGCCTATTTCTTCGCCATGGTCGAGGCGCTTGAGCACGCCGCGTTCGCCCAGGGCATGTCGCGTGAAACCGCGCGTGCGCTGGCCGCGCAGACCTGCCTTGGCGCCGGCCGCATGCTGGTGGAGAGCGGCGAAGACCCCGGCGTGCTACGCCAGCGGGTGACCTCGCCCAACGGCACCACCCAAGCTGCCCTGGAAAGCTTCGCCGCCGATCATTTCGCCCAGACCGTCGCCCACGCCGTGGCTGCCGCCACGCGCCGTGGCGCCGAGCTGGCCGCTGCCCTGGACAATGCCTCGTGAGTTACCTAGTCAACGCCCTCTCCTTCCTGGTCGAACTGGCCTTCGGCGCCGCCGCCGCGCTGTTCGTGCTGCGCCTGCTGGCCGAAGCCAGCCGCGTGGACTTCCACAATCCGCTGAGCCAGTTTGTCTACCGCACCACCAACCCGGTGCTGGCGCCGATCCGTCGCCTGCTGCCGAACTGGCGCCGACTCAATGTGGCGGCCCTGCTGATCGTGTGGCTGCTGATGCTGATCAAGCGCATCGTGCTGTTCGCCCTGCTCGGGCTGTTTCCGCACGTGCTGGGACTGTTGCTGCTGTCCATTGCCGACACTCTGGACTTCATCGCCATGTTCTACGTGGTGCTGATCTTCATCTGGTCGCTGATGAGCCTGTTCCAGGTCGAGACCTACCATCCGGTCTATCGACTGGCCGGCAGCCTGGTGTCACCGCTGCTGCGTCCGCTGCGCGGCAAGCTCACCGCCGGTGGCCTGGATTTCGCGCCGTGGGTGGTGATGATCGTGCTGATCCTCGCGCGCCTGCTGCTGGTCTCGCCGCTGACCGACCTCGGCGCGCGCCTGGCGCTGGGTCTCTGAACCCTTTCCACGTCCATGACGCTCTCGTTGCCGGCACACATCGCCGGCCGTCGCGCCCTGGACGCTTCATCGTCATGTCAAACCTCTCTCCTGGAGAATTCACCGCATGAAAGCGACCCTGCCCAACCTGCGCCGCAGCTTGCTGGTGCTGGCCCTTGCCGCCGCCTCGGTCGGCAGCGCGTATGCCGCCAGCTCCACCGCAGCACCGACGACGACCAAGCCCGACGTGGTCGCCGATCACATCGACACTTCGGTCAAGCCCGGCGACGACTTCTTCGAATTCGCCAACGGCGCATGGCTCAAGGCCCATCCGATCCCGCCCGAGGAATCGCAGTGGGGCATCGGCCAGGTGGTGCAGGACGAGCTGTACGCCAAGCTGCGCAAGATCAGCGAGGACGCCGCCGCCAACAAGAGCGCCGCTCCCGGCAGCGACGAACAGAAGATCGGCGATTTCTGGACCATCGCGATGGACCAGGCGCTGGCCGACCAGCTCGGCATCACCCCGCTGAAGGACGAACTGGCGCGCATCGATGCCGTGCACGATGTCAATTCCGCCCTCGACGAAGCGTTCGCCCTGCAGCTGCTGGGCGTGGGGCCGTTCTTCGACTTCTCCGTGCAGCAAGATGAAAAGCAGAGCGACGTGATGGCCGTGCACCTGTGGCAAGGCGGTCTTGGCTTGCCGGAGCGCGACTATTACTTCAACCAGGAAAAAGGTGTCGCCAAGGTGCGCACCGCGTATGTGGAACACCTGCACCGCACCTTCCGCATGCTGGGCAAGAGTGACGCCGACGCTGCCAACAGCGCCAAGCAGGTGATGGCTCTGGAAACCGCGCTGGCCAAGGTATCGCGCCCGCTCGCCGATCTGCGCGATCCCGAGAAGAACTACAACAAGATGGCGCCGGCCGAAGTCACGGCCAAATACACGCCCGCCATTGCATGGAACACGCGCCTAGCCGGATGGAAGCTGCCGGCCAGCACGGTGATCGTCGGTCAGCCAGAATTCTTCAGCGGCATGCAGGCCCTGCTGTCCAAGACGCCCACGCCCGTCTTGCGCGACTACATGCGCGCGCGCCTGGTGGACGCATACGCCAGTTACCTCAGCGCGGATTTCGACAACGAACACTTCGACTTCTACGGCCGCACGCTCAAGGGCCAGGCGCAGCAGAAGCCGCGCTGGAAGCGCGCCTTGCGCGCCGAGAACAATGCGCTCGGCATGATCCTTGGCCGCATCTATGTGAAGGACTATTTCTCCGAGGCCTCGAAGCAGCGCTACAACACGATGGTGGAAGCCATCCGTACCGCCTACGGCGAGCGCATCGACCAGCTTGACTGGATGAGCCCCGCCACCAAGGCCAAGGCGCACGAAAAACTGGCGGCGATCACCAAGAAGGTGGGCTATCCGGACAAGTGGAAGGATTATTCCAAGCTCACCATCGGCCGCACCTCGTACGCGCAGAACATGATGAATGCCACGCGCTGGCAAGCCGAAGACATGATCAGCAAGTTCGGCAAGCCGGTGGACCGCAACGAGTGGGAGATGACCCCGCAGACGTACAACGCCTACTACAACCCTTCCAACAACGAGATCGTGCTGCCCGCCGCGCAGTTCATGATCCCGGGTTTCGCCGACAACCAGATCGATGATGCGGTCGTCTACGGCTACGTCGCCGCCTCCACCATCGGCCACGAAATCACCCACGGCTTCGACGACGAAGGCCGCCAGTACGACGCCAAGGGCAACCTGGTGGACTGGTGGACCAAGGAAGACGCCACTCGCTTCAAGCAGCGCGCCGACGTGATGGTCAAGCAGTTCAATGCCTACGAACCGCTGCCCGGCCTGCACATCAACGGCGAAGCCAGCCTCGGCGAAAACATCGCCGACTTCGGCGGCATCATGATCGGCATCGATGCGTTCAAGAAGACCGAGCAATACAAGAAGGGCGAAAAGATCGCCGGCTACACGCCGATGCAGCGCTTCTTCCTCGGCTATGCCCTGGGTTGGCTGTCACAGGAACGCCAGGAACAGCTGCGCACCGGCCTGCTCTCCGACGTGCATGCACCGGCCAAGTGGCGCGTGAATGGTCCGCTGTCGAATGTGCCGGATTTCTATGAGGCGTTCGACGTGAAGCAGGGCCAGCCGATGTGGCGGCCGGAAAATCAGCGGGTGAAGATCTGGTAATGCCTTTTTGACCCCTCTTCCTTCCGGGAGAGGGATCGCTGGGTCTGTGGGAGCGCACCCTGTGCGCGACGGTCACGCTGCGGTGTATCGCTCCGTCGGCTTGTCGCGCACAGGGTGCGCTCCCACAGTGTTTTTGCGGCCTCCGGATGCGCCCTTGAAAGCAAGTCAGCTGCTTTGCTTTCTGTCCCACTCCGCAAAAATCCCATGCATGGCCTCAAGCCCATCGAACAACGCCGCCGGACCCGGCTGCAAAATGATCGGTGACTTGATCTCATAAAGATCACCATGCTGTACGGCCGGAATCGCATCCCAGCCATCGCGCGCCGCCACCTTCTCCGGGCGAAAGCGCTTCCCACACCATGACCCCAGGATGATGTCCGGCGCCGCGCGCACGACCTCCTGCGGATCGGCCAGGATGCGATGCTTGGCCAGGGACTCGCCCGACATCTGCGGAAACACATCCTCACCGCCAGCGATGCGGACCAGCTCCGCTACCCACTGGATGCCGGTGATCAACGGATCGTCCCACTCCTCGAAGTAGACCTTTGGACGCCGTGCGAACTGAGCTGCTGCAGCTTGGATGCGCTCGATCTGCTGCTCGGCCTTGCGCGCGTAGGCCTCTGCCTTGTCGAACGCGCCCACCATCGCCCCCAGGCGCCGGATATAGGCGAGGATGCCATCGACGCTGCGATGATTGCTGATCCACACCTCCACGCCGGCTTTGATCAACTCGCGCGCGATATCGGCCTGGATATCGGAAAACCCAACCACGAAATCGGGCTCGAGCTTGAGGATCTCGTCGATCTTCGCGCTGGTGAAGGCCGACACCTTGGGCTTCTCCTTGCGCGCCCGCGGCGGCCGCACGGTGAAGCCGGAAATGCCGACGATGCGATGTTCCTCGCCGAGCGCGTAAAGCACTTCGGTGGGTTCTTCGGTGAGGCAGACGATGCGCTGCGGATAGTGGTCGGTGTTGCTGCGAATTTCAGTCACGCTTTCAATGCCCCAACACGGTCACCGTGATCTTGCGCTGATGCGGATCGCGGCGGTGTTCCCATAGATAAATGCCCTGCCAGGTCCCGAGCTGCAGTTTCCCGGCGTGCACCGGCACCATCAGGCTGACGCCGGTGAGAATGGCACGCACGTGTGACGGCATGTCGTCCGGACCTTCCTCGTCATGCTGGAAGATGGCGTCGCCATCGGGCACGGCGCGCGAAAACCAGCGTTCCAGATCCTCGCGTACGGCCGGGTCGGCGTTTTCGCTGACCAGCAGCGAACAGCTGGTATGCAGGCTGAAAACATGGGCAATGCCCGTGTGCACGCCGCTGGCGGATACGACATCACTCACCTTGTCGCTGATGTCGGTGAAGCCGCGCCCGCGGGTGTGCACGACAAAACCATTCTGGGCGACGTGATCGGCGGGCGCTGCACGCATGCGGATAGCCTTGGTCGGGTTTAGGGGTATAGCAGACGGCTCGTCCAGGTCTGGCCGTGACGACTCCAGCGCACGCGCTCGTGCAACCGGTAGTCGGCGCCGTACCAGAACTCCACCATGTCCGGCTCCACCACGTATCCGCCCCAATGCGGCGGACGCGTCACCGGACGGCCTTCGAATTCGTGTTCGTAGCGCGCGTAGCGCTGCTCGAATGTTTCGCGATCAGGCAGCGTCTGCGACTGCAGCGACGCCCAGGCGCCGAGCTGGCTCTCGCGTGCGCGCGTGGCGAAGTACGCATCCGATTCTTCCGGCTGCACTTTGCGCGCCACACCTTCCACCCGCACCTGCACGGCGTTGCGCAGCTGCTTCCAGTGGAAGCACAGCGCCACCTGGGCATGCGCCTCGAGCTGGCTGCCCTTGTCGCTTTCGTAATTGGTGTAGAAGCGGAACCCGCGCTCGTCGGCACCCTTGAGCAAGACGATGCGCGAGCTCACCCGCCCGGCCGCATCGACGGTGGCCAGACTCATGGCCGTGGGCTCGGGTTCTCCCGTCGCCGCAGCCTCGTCCAGCAGTTGAGCGAAAGTGTCAAGAATTTCTGGTTTCAGCATGGGGGTCTTGAATCGTGGCTCGCGCGCGCCATCATGGCTGGCATGTCTCCAGATGCTAGCACGCAGAATTCAACCCTGGCCGGGCACCTGCTCGACCAATACGCCGGACGCATTGCCCGCGCCCGCCGCCCCTACGTACTGGGGCTTTCCGGCCTACAAGGCAGCGGCAAGAGCACGCTGGCGCGGGAGATGAAGGCACAGGCCGAGACCCGCGGCTGGCCTTGCGAGGTGCTGTCGCTGGACGACTTCTATTATTCGCGAAGCGAACGTGAAGTCCTTGCTCACCAGATCCACCCGCTGCTGCGCACCCGCGGCGTGCCGGGCACCCATGAAATCGAGCTGTTGCTGTCGGTGCTGGCCGCATTGCCGCAGGCTTCTGACAAATTGCCGGTGAGTTACCCGCGCTTTGACAAGGGTCGCGACACTCGTGTGCCGCCGTCGAAGTGGCCCAAGGTGATCCGACCGCCCAAGCTGGTGATCCTTGAAGGCTGGGCGCTCGGCCTGCGTCCGCAACTGCAGGCCGCGCTGGAAGAGCCGGTGAACTCGCTGGAACGCGACGAAGACCCCGAAGGCATCTGGCGCCACTGGGTCAACAAGCAGCTGCGCGCCTACCAGCCGCTATGGCGCAAGCTCGATGCCTTGATCGTGCTGCAGGCGCCCAACTGGGAAATCGTGCGCCGCTGGCGCAGCCAACAGGAAGAAGACCTGTTGGCGCGCCATGCGCCGCTGGCGATGGACGCCGACACCATGCTGCGTTTTCTCGCCCATTACGAACGATTGAGCCGCCACGCGCTCGCCACCTTGAAGGAACAGGCCGACACCTCGGTGGAATACGACGACGACCGCCACGTCATCGCGCTCAACCACAGCTGATCAGGCGACCGGCTCGACCACCACCGCCGTACCGTAGGCCAGCACTTCGGTCACGCCTTCGGCCACGTCGTTGGCGTCGTAGCGCATGCCGATCACGGCATTGGCGCCGCGCTCCGCCGCGTGGCGCATCATCAGCTCGAAGGCTTCTTCGCGCGCCTTCTCGCACAGTTCCGTGTAGATGGTGATATTGCCGCCCACCAGGGTCTGCAAGGCGGCGCCGAGATTGCCTACCACGCTGCGCGAACGCACGGTGATGCCGCGCACGATGCCCATCGGGCGCACGATGCGATAACCCGGCAGCTCGTTGCCGGTGGTGATCATATGGAGCGACACATTGCTGGGCATGGAACTCTCCGGGATGAGTGAAATATCACAGCTGATCTTGACCGGGCGGTGGCGCGCCCGAATCGTGACTCAAGCGTCGCCGTCCAGCAACGCAGCGTAGCCCTCGCGCGCATCGGGCCATTGCGGTACGAAGCCGCTGGCGCGCAAGCGCGCATTGCTCAAGCGTTTGCTGCCGACACCCGCGGGCGCCTCGCCTTCGGCGGGTAGCGGCGCCTGCACGCGCCGCGCGAGCGCGTCATAAAGCGCGTCCAAAGGCAGCGGCGTGTTGTCGACGCCAAGATAGAGCGGCAATGGGTCGCGCATAAACAGCAAGTGGACGATGGCCGAGGCGGCGTCATCGACATGGATGCGATTGGCCCAGTGCGGTGTCGCGCGCGGCACGCGCACCACCCCATTGCGCAGGCGTTCGATCAGCTGCATGCGTCCGGGCCCATAAAGCCCTGCGAGCCGCAATGCCACGGCCGGCGCGTGTTCCGCCGCGTAGCGCTCCGCTTCCATCAGCACGCGTCCGTTGAAGCCGGGCGGCGCCGGCGGTGTTTCCTCGTCGACCCATGCATCGCCATGTTCGCCATAGACCGCACTGGAGGACACGAACAGCAAGCGCTGCAGTGCCTGCGTGTCGATGGCGTCCAGCAGGTGTTGCAGGCCATCCACGAATACCGCGCGATACAGCGCCTCGTCGCGTGCATCGGGCGTCGGCAGGTAGACGATATGCGTAATGCCGTCAGGCAGCGCGCGCAGCGTTTCAGGCTTTGTCAGATCGCCCTGTATCCACTGGATGCCGTATTCATCGCTGGCAACGCCACGCCTCAGCGCCCAGACCTCGTCGCCGCGCGCCCGCAGAAGACGCGCTACCCGCAGCCCGACATCGCCCGCACCGGCAATCAGCACGCGCGCGCTCATGGCATGCTCTCCTGCCCTGGCCGCCACCGCGCGCTTTCGCGCCTGCTAGCATTTACCCATGAATCCATCGTGCAACCTGTTCATCGTCGGCCCTACCGGCGCCGGCAAGACGTCCATCGGGCGTCGGCTGGCGGACCATTATGGGCTGAGCTTCATCGATATCGACCAGGAAATCGAACGGATTTGCGGCGTGCCGGTCAGCACCGTGTTCGAGATCGAGGGCGAGGCCGGCTTCCGCCAGCGCGAAAGCGCGCTGCTGGAGGAAACCAGCCGCCGCAGCGGCGTGCTGATGGCCACCGGCGCCGGCGCCGTGCTCGATCCGGCCAACCGCCGCCTGCTCTCTGAACGCGGCTACGTGCTGTGGCTGCAGGCCACCCTGGAGCAGCAGCTTGAGCGCCTGGCGCAGGATCGCCAGCGACCGCTGCTCGCCGGTGTGGACCGCGCCGAGCGTCTTGCCGCCATGGCAAACAGTCGCACGTCGCTCTACGAGGAACTGGCGGATCTGGCGATCCCCGGCGCCCACGAAACCGTGCAGGCCGCCAGCGCGCGCAGCATTCTCCTGATCGACCAGCATTGGCAACGGTAGCCGCATGACCACCACGACGCACACCCAGCCCCGCACCATCGACGTTGCCCTCGGCGATCGCAGCTATCCCGTGTGGATCGGCCCCGGCCTGCTCGCCGATGGCGCCCGCTGGCGCACCGCCCTGCGCGGCCGCCATGCGCTGGTGATCAGCAACACCACGGTGGCGCCGCTCTACCTGGAGCGCGTGGCAGCGGGGCTGCATGGCATGCACTGGTCGAGCTTCCTGCTCGACGATGGCGAAGCGCACAAGACCTTCGCCAACGTCGGTCGCGCACTGGAGGCGCTGGCACAACTGGGAGCGACCCGCGATGCCTGCGTGGTGGCCCTGGGCGGCGGCGTGGTGGGTGATCTGGCTGGCTTCAGCGCGGCCTGCTGGATGCGCGGCATCGACTTCATCCAGATGCCGACCACCCTGCTGTCGATGGTGGATTCGTCGGTGGGTGGCAAGACCGGCGTAAATCTGCCCGCTGGCAAGAACCTCGTCGGCGCCTTCCACCAGCCTCGCGCCGTGATCGCCGATACCGACACGCTCGCCTCTTTGCCCGAACGCGAATACCGCGCCGGCCTCGCCGAAGTGGTAAAAGGCGCGGCCATCGGCGACCCGGCCTTCTTTGCGTGGCTGGAAAACAACGCCCCAGCATTGAACGCACGCGACAGCGCACCGCTGATCGAAGCGATCGCACGCAAGGTGCAATACAAGGCCGGCGTCGTCGCGCGCGATGAAACCGAACAAGGCGAACGCGCCCTGCTCAACCTCGGTCACACGTTTGGCCATGCGCTGGAAACCGCTGGCAAATACCAGGTGCTGCTGCATGGCGAAGGCGTCGCCGTGGGCATGCTGCTCGCGGCGCAGTTGTCCGAGCGCATGGGCATGAGCGAGGCGGCCGATACCGCACGATTGCATCGATTGCTGGCTGCGATGGGCCTGCCCACCACGATTCCCGCCGGCATGGATCCCGAGCAACTGCTCGCGCTGATGCGGCTGGACAAGAAGAATCTGGCGGGCACGTTGCGGTTGATTCTGTGGCGGGGTGTTGGGCGTGCTGAAATTGTCAGTGGGGTGAATGAGAAGGATGTTTTGGCGGTGCTGGAGCGCGCTGCAACCTGATGGATCGGGCTTCGTCGTAGTCGCGCACAGGGTGCGCTCCCACAGGTGTCAGCCACTCATGTGGGAGCGCACCCTGTGCGCGACGCGGCACGCCAACAGACTCACAACACCCGGCTTTCGCCCTAGCGCGACACGCCGCCGCACTCGCCCCTCAGGGGCGAAGCCTTCTAGAATGCGGGTCTGCGGTTGACCGCCCTTATCTTCGAACCGGACTCCATGCGCCTTTACCTGCAAGCCATGACCGCCACCGCCGAGGCGCCGCGCTATGCCCAGATCACACTGGAGCAGGACTTGCTGGGCGGCTGGACGCTTTATCGCGAATCGGGTGTGCAGGGCGGCAAGGCCACCCTCAAGCGCGAGCAGTTTCTCGAGCGTGACGACGCGCTCGCCGCCTTCGAAAAAGCACGCGACGCGCAGATCAAGCGCGGCTTCCGCGTGATGTTCAGCCAAGGCCTGGATGGCCCGTACGGACCTTAAGATGACCCCAGCATTGAAGAACGACCGCTTCCTGCGCGCCCTGCGCCGGGAGGCCACCGACACCACGCCCGTATGGGTCATGCGCCAGGCCGGCCGCTATCTGCCGGAATATCGCGCCACCCGCGCACGCGCCGGCAGCTTCATGGCCCTGGCGCAAAGCCCCGAGCTGGCCTGCGAAGTAACGCTGCAGCCGCTGGAGCGCTTCGAACTGGACGCGGCCATCCTGTTCTCCGACATCCTCACCATTCCCGATGCGATGGGGCTGGGGCTGAGCTTTGCGCAAGGCGAGGGCCCGCAGTTTGCGCATCCCGTGCGCTCGCGCGCCGACATCGAGAAGCTTGGCGTGCCGGATATGGAAACCGAGCTGCGCTACGTGATGGATGCGGTGCGCGTGATCCGCAAGGAACTGGACGGCCGCGTGCCGCTGATCGGTTTTTCCGGCAGCCCGTGGACGCTGGCCTGCTACATGGTGGAAGGCCAGGGCTCGCGCGATTTCGCCCGCCTCAAGGCCATGTGCTGGAGCGAGCCTGCGCTCGCGCACCAGTTGCTCGACACGCTGGCCCAGGCCGTGGCGGCCTATCTGATCGCCCAGGCGGCCGCCGGCGCCCAGGCGCTGATGATCTTCGACACCTGGGGTGGCCTGCTGGGCCCCGCGCCGTTCCGCGAGTTCTCGCTGCGCCATATGACCCAGGTGGTCGAGGCGCTGAAGGCCCACCCCGCCAGCCGCGACCTGCCCGTCACCCTGTTCTCCAAGGGCGCCGGCCAGCACCTGGCCACCATGGCCGACACCGGCTGCACCGCGCTGGGCGTGGACTGGACCATCGACCTGGCCGACGCCCGCCAGGCCGTGAATGGCCGCGTTGCCCTGCAGGGCAACCTGGACCCGGCCATCCTGCAGGCCAGTCCCGAGGTGATCCGCCGCGAGGTGCGCCGGGTGATGGACAGTTACGGCAACCATCCTGGCCACGTGTTCAACCTGGGGCACGGCATCACTCCTGAAGTGAACCCGGAGCATGTGAAAGTGCTGGTGGATGAGGTGCACGCATACGGCAGGCAGCTGCGCGGCTGACGCTTGCTCCCTCTCCCCTGCGGGGAGAGGGCCGGGGTGAGGGGCGGGTGCTCGCGGAAGCCTTACCTACCCCAAGAAAAGCCCCCATATTCCAATCAAGCGTTCGGGCAAGCCCCGACCCCTCATCCCAGCCTTCTCCCCTCCGGGGCGAAGGAGCTAGAAGCGGGCTTTTGGCACCCCAGCCCCCCCGCCCGTACAATCGACCCTTTACCGACTATCCCCACGCGCCAGCCCCGGCGCGCAATCGCGAGCCCCTGATGGACAAGAGTTTCGAGCCCGGCCAGATCGAATCGAAGTGGTATGCCGCCTGGGAAGCCAGCGGCGACTTCAAGCCGTCCGGCCAGGGCGAGCCCTATTGCATCCTGCTGCCGCCGCCGAACGTCACCGGCACGTTGCACATGGGCCATGCCTTCCAGCAGACCGTGATGGACATGCTGATCCGCTACCAGCGCATGCGCGGCATGAACACGCTGTGGCAGGTCGGTACCGATCACGCGGGCATTGCCACGCAGAAGATCGTCGAGAACCAGCTCGCCCTGGACGACAAGACGCGCCATGACCTGGGCCGCGAAGCGTTCGTGGAACGCGTGTGGAAGTGGAAGGAAGAATCCGGCTCCACCATCACCAACCAGATGCGCCGCATCGGCGCCGCCGCCGACTGGTCGCGCGAACGCTTCACCATGGACGAAGGCCTTTCGGAGGCCGTGCGCAAGGTGTTCGTCGAGTGGTTCCGCGCCGGCCTGATTTATCGCGGCAACCGCCTGGTGAACTGGGATCCGCTGCTGGGCACCGCTGTCTCCGATCTCGAAGTGAACAACGTCGAGCGCGACGGCCACATGTGGTCGATCCGCTACCCCACCGCCGACGGCAAGGACAGCGTCGTGGTGGCCACCACGCGTCCGGAAACCATGCTGGGTGACGTCGCTGTTGCCGTGAACCCGGAAGACGAGCGCTACACGCACCTGACCGGCAAGACGCTGCGCCTGCCGCTGAGCGGCCGCGAGATTCCGGTGATCGCCGACGATTACGTCGATCGCGAGTTCGGCACTGGCTTCGTCAAGATCACGCCAGCGCACGACTTCAACGACTACGCCATCGGCCAGCGTCATCAACTGGCACCGATCAACATCTTCACGCTGGACGCGAAGGTCAACGAAAACGCGCCCGAAAAATATCGCGGCATGGACCGCTATGAAGCACGCAAGGCCGTGCTCGCGGATCTGGAAGCCGAAGGCCTGCTCGTCGAAACCAAGCCGCACAAACTGCAGGTGCCGGTGAGCCAGCGTTCGGATGCGGTGATCGAGCCGATGCTCACCGACCAGTGGTTCCTCGATCTGACCAGCGAGAAAGGCCGCAAGGAAATCACCGAGCCGGCGCTCGAAGCCGTGCGCGGCGGCGAGATCAAGTTCGTGCCGGAAAACTGGAGCACCACTTACACGCAGTGGCTGGAAAACATCCAGGACTGGTGCATCAGCCGGCAGCTGTGGTGGGGCCATCGCATCCCGGCGTGGTACGACGAAGCCGGCAATATTTTCGTGGGCGAAGACGAAGCCGATGCACGCGCCCATGCCAGCACGACGCCCGTGGGCGCGCTGCGCCAGGACGACGACGTGCTCGACACCTGGTTCAGCTCCGCGCTGTGGCCGTTCTCCACGCTCGGCTGGCCGATGGACGGCCCGGTGAAGGACGAACACGGCAACGTCGTGGCCGACTGGTCCAACGACAACGTGTTCCTGCCCAGCGCCGTGCTGGTCACCGGCTTCGACATCATCTTCTTCTGGGTCGCGCGCATGGTGATGGCGACCAAATACTTCACCGGTCGCGTGCCCTTCCGCCATGTCTACATCAACGCGATCGTGCGTGATGCGGAAGGCCAGAAGATGTCCAAATCCAAGGGCAATACGCTCGATCCGCTGGATTTGATCGACGGCATCGAGCTGGAGCCGCTGGTGGCCAAGTCCACCAAGTCGCTGCTGATCCCGCAGGTGCGCGACAAGGTGGAAAAGCGCATCCGCAAGGATTACCCGACGGGCATTCCCGCCATCGGCACCGACGCACTGCGCTTCACTTTCGCGGCGCTCGCCAGCTATAGCCGCACCATCAACTTCGATATCAAGCGCGCCGAAGGCTACAAGGCGTTCTGCAACAAGCTGTGGAATGCTGCGCGCTTCGTGCTGATGAACCTGCCCGAAGGCCAGCTGCCCGCACCGGGCGGCGCGCCGGTTACCGAAGCGGAGCGCTGGATCCTCACGCGCCTCAAGCAGACGCTGACCGACGTCGAACAACACTTCGCCAGCTATCGCTTCGACCTGCTCGCGCAAGAGTTGTACGAGTTCACCTGGAACGAGTTCTGCGACTGGTTCCTGGAACTGTCCAAGCCCGCATTGAATGGCGACGATGCTGCCGCTGCAGCGTCCACGCGCCACACGCTGGTGGTGGTGTTGGAAACCATCCTGCGCGCGCTGCATCCTATCGTGCCCTTCATCAGCGAAGAGATCTGGCATTCGGTGGCGCCCAAGCTCGGCCTCGATGCCAAGTTCCTGCTGGAACGCCCGTGGCCGAAGGCCGAGGAGATCGTGGCGGACGACGCGGCCACGGCCGAAGTCGAATGGTTCAAGAACGTGCTGAGCGGCATCCGCCGCATCCGCGCGGAAATGAACATCGCCCCTGGCAAAACCATCCCGCTCTTGCTCGCCGACGGCGACGCGAGCGATCGCGCACGCGCCGCCAAATTCGCCGCACAGATCAGCTTCCTCGCTCGCGTGGACGCGCCGCAGTGGATTGAATCGGGCGCCGACGAACCAGCCGCCGCAGCCGCCGTGGTGGGTTCGATGCGCGTGCTGATCCCGCTTGCGGGCCTGATCGATCTTGGCGCGGAGAAGACTCGCCTCGCCAAGGAAATCGGGCGCATCGAAGTCGAGATCAAGAAGTGCGAAGGCAAGCTGGGCAACGCGAATTTTGTGGCCAATGCACCAGCGGAAGTGGTGGCGCAGGAACGCCAGCGCATCGCCGATTGGGGCGTGCAGCTGACTGCGTTGCGCGAGCAGGCGCAGAAGCTGGGCTGAGGCGATTCAAGCGCCTCCTCTCCCCGCTACGCCGCAACGCGCCGTAGCGGGGAGACCTAAAGCGGAGTCTCGCTCCGCATCTGCATGAGCCCTTCAACCATTGGCCTGCCCGCTTGTCTGTGGGAGCGCACCCTGTGCGCGACAGCCACGCCTGGGCGTTCCGCTTCGTAGGTTTGTCGCGCACAGGGTGCGCTCCCACAAAAAGCCGACCGGCCATTTGGCCCGCTACAGAACTGCGTCTCCCTTGTAGGAGCGCACTTGTGCGCGACCGCAGCGCGTCGGCGTACGGCTCCGTCGGCTGGTCGCGCACAAGTGCGCTCCTACAAAAAGCTGCCGGCTCGGCAACGCAGAGCACTTATCGGCTCTTGATGTGGCTCTCCCCCGGGGTCCCCGTATGACGCGGCGGGCGGGGGGCCCTTCTCCGTTGGTTACTTTCTCTTGGGCAAGCAAGAGAAAGTGACCCGGCCTTCCCAAAAAGGGGACTAGCTTTGCGTCGCCGGCAGGAGGACGGAAGCCCGCGGCAGGCGAGCCAGGTCGCCGTATCGCGACAACTAAGCACCGAGGCTTTGAATGACCAGCCTTCGACTGTTGAAAAGCGCTTCCGACCTGCGCCGGGATGACGAGCTGGAGTACGGCACATGCGGAGCGATCAACCCGCAACCAGCAACCCCTACCCCGCCACTAAATCCAACGCCATCACAATCGCATCCTCCCGCCCATCCTTGGCCGGGTAATACTTCGGCCGCCGCCCAATCTCCTCAAACCCCAGCGACCGATAAAGATTCTGCGCCGAAGGATTGGACGGCCGCACCTCAAGAAAGACCCGCCCCGCCCCATTCCACCGCGCAATATCGAGCAGACGCCGAAACAGGAAGCGCCCCAGGCCCAGTCCACGGTGATCCGGCCCAACACACACATTGAGCACATGCGCCTCGCCCGCGGCCACCGACAACACGCCATAGCCAGCGATCACCCCGTCCACCCACATCACCCAGCAGGGATGCCCCGCCTTGAGGCAATCGCTGAAGATGCCCGCGGTCCAGGGGAAGTCGTAAGACGCGGCTTCCAGCGCAGCCACCATGGGCACGTCGTCGCGGCGCATGGCGCGGATTTCGGCGTGAGGGCGGGCCACGGCGACCATGCAGGGACTACTCCGCAGCAGCGACCAGCGCGCGGCGCAAACTGCGCAGCGCATTCCACAGGCGACGCTTGCCTGCACCCGAGGCGAGCACGCTCGCCGGTTCGTCGGCCAGCACGATATGGGCGCGACTCAGCGCCGCCGCCGGCAGTTCGCGCCCCAGCGCATGCGCTTGCGCCTCGCCGAAGACCAGATAGGCGCGGGCTTCCGGCGCGGCAGGCAATCGGCCATCGCTCACTTCAATACGCGGCGCGCGCGCGACGGCGGCACCGCAGGCCATCAGGGCGCGGCCCACCAGGTCGAGCTCACGCGGCGAGCAGCCCGCGGGCAGCACAACGATGCAGTCGCCAGACACGACCTCGGCCATGGCATCGACCACCGGCAATTCGCTCGCGACAGGCTCAGCCACCGCAGTGCGCCGCACCCATGGCGTGACACCCAGCGCGCGGAGCACGCGCTCACGATGCGACACGGCGTGCGCGAGCCCGGCCATCAGGCCACTCCCCGACGACGGCGACGCGTGGCGCGTCCCCACAGGGTCATCACCGGACCGGAAAGCAAGTAAAGGGTGAACACCACGAACAGCACACGCGGCGGATCGATGAAAAATGGCACCAGCACGAGTACGCCGATCAATACCCACAGGAACGGCACGCGGTCGCCCATCGGCAGCGATTTGAAGCTGTAGTAGCGAAAATTGCTCACCATCAGCAAACCCACCAGCACCGCCATCACCAGCGTGAGGAAAGGAACTTCGGCACCGAGGATGCCGAACTTGTCCATGGTCCAGACGAACGACATGCATACCGCTGCCGCCGCCGGACTGGCCAAGCCCTGGAAATAGCGCTTGTCGACCACGCCCACCTGGGTATTGAAGCGCGCGAGGCGCAGCGCCGCACAGGCGGCATAGATGAAGGCGCCGGCCCAGCCGATCTTGCCCCAGGTCGGGCCATAGTCCTTCAAGCTCGATAGCGACCAGGTGTACATCACCAGCGCCGGCGCCAGGCCAAAGCTGACCAGGTCCGACAGCGAGTCGTACTGCACGCCGAACTCGGTCTGGGTGTTGGTAAGACGTGCCACCCGACCATCCATGCCGTCCAGCAGTGCCGCCACGAATACGGCAATGGCGGCCGCACTGAAATCGCCGGCGATGCTCGTCACGATCGCGTAGAAGCCCGCAAACATCGCGCCGGTGGTAAACAGGTTCGGCAGCAGATAAATGCCCCGGTGGCGCGGGGGGCGGACGGGCGTACTGTCGCTCATGAATCAATCCGTGACGGAATGCGCGCAGTGTAAACCATCCCCCGCTTGAGTCCGGCTGGACGGGGTGCAAGGATGCTACGGCGTCGCAGGGGGACGCGGCCGGCGTCGCCGGCGCACCGGGTCAAGCCCGGCAAGTCCGCCCGGAACGACGACCCTTTCCTTAACAAACCCGCACACCGCCCAACGTCCCGGAGCCCACCATGCGTCGACTGTTGATCGCCACCGCGCTGCTGCTCGTCGCGCCCCTGGCCGCCGCCCAGGCCTACAAGTGGACCGATGCCGGCGGCACCGTGCACTACTCCGACGCGCCGCCGCCGCAGGGCACCAAGTACAACAAGGTCACCACCTCGGGCTCGGTCGAGCCTCTGGCCGCCCCCGAACCTTCCAATAGCAACAATAGCGAGCCCAAGAGCGACAGCCAGCCGCAGGCCAAGCCACAGCCGATGGCCGATACGCCCGAAAACCGCACCAAGCTCTGCGCCAATCTCAAGAACAATATGGAGACGCTCAAGAGCAGCGGGCCGGTGGTGATGCAGGACGGCGATCAGCAGAAGGTCATGAACACCGACCAGCGCAAGCAGCAACAGGCCGCCGCCGAAGCGCAATACCAGCAGTATTGCTCGGGCAACTGAGCCTGCTTCAGCGCGAAGAAGCTGCCGCGACCCGCGAGTTTGAGCATCGCGGGCCGCTATAATCGGCCTCTTTCTCCGCCGGATCCGCTCGCATGCGCCTCAGCCAATTCCACCTGGCCACCGTCAAGGAAGTCCCTGCCGACGCCGAAATCGCCAGCCATCGCCTGATGCTGCGCGCCGGCATGATCCGCAAGCTGGCTGCCGGCCTGTACACCTGGTCGCCGCTGGGCCTGCGCGTGCTGCGCAAGGTGGAGGCCGTGGTGCGCGAGGAAATGGATCGCGCCGGCGCCGTCGAGCTGCTGATGCCGACCATCCAGCCCAAGGAGCTGTGGGAGGAAAGCGGCCGCTGGTCCAAGTTCGGTCCGCAGCTGCTGAAGGTCAAGGATCGCAAAGAGCAGGAGTTCTGCTATGCGCCGACCGCCGAGGAAGTGATCACCGATTACGCTCGCAACGAGCTCAAGAGCTACAAGCAGCTGCCGGTCAACTTCTATCAGATCCAGACCAAGTTCCGCGACGAGATCCGCCCGCGCTTCGGCGTGATGCGCGCGCGCGAGTTCCTGATGAAGGATTCCTATTCCTTCCATCTCACGCAGGAATCGCTGCAGCAGACCTATGACGCGATGTACCAGGCGTACGCGCGCATCTTCACGCGCCTGGGCCTGAAATTCCGCGCCGTGCAGGCCGACACCGGCGCCATCGGCGGCAACGCCAGCCACGAGTTCCAGGTGCTGGCCGATTCGGGCGAAGACGCGATCGCGTTCTCCGATGCCTCCGATTACGCAGCCAACATCGAGAAGGCCGAGGCACTCGCACCCACCACGGCGCGCCCTGCCCCGGCCGCCGAGCTCACGCGGGTGGATACGCCCACGCAGAAGACCATCGAGGACGTCGCCAGCTTCCTCAAGGTCTCGCCGCAGCAATGCGTGAAGACCATCCTGGTGCGCGGCACCGATGGTCTGGTCGCGCTGTGCGTGCGCGGCGATCACGAAGTCAATGAAGTGAAGGCCGGCAAGCTGGCCGAGATGCCGGGCGAATCCGTGCTGGCCACGGAAGAGGAAATCCTCGCTCTCACCGGCACCCGCCCGGGCTTTATCGGCCCGGTGAAGCTGCCCGCGGAAATCCCGGTCATCGTCGACCGCGACGCCGCCGTGCTCGCTGATTTCGTCTGTGGCGGCAATCAGGACGGCACCCACTACACCGGCGCCAACTGGGATCGCGACGCGCGCGTGACCCGGGTGGAGGACATCCGCAAGGTCGTGGCGGGCGACGCCTCGCCCGATGGCAAGGGCACGCTGCACATGGCCCGCGGCATCGAAGTGGGCCATGTGTTCCAGCTCGGCACCAAGTACGCCGAGGCGCTCAAGGCCACGGTGCTGGACGAGAACGGCAAGGCCCAGGTGATGATGATGGGCTGCTACGGCATCGGCGTCAGCCGCATTGTGGCGGCCGCCATCGAGCAGCGCCACGACGACGCCGGCGCCATCTGGCCCGAGCCCATGGCGCCCTGGCGCGTGGCCGTGTGCGTGATCAATCCCAAGAACGCTCCGGAGATCGCACAGGCGGCCGACGCGCTCTACCAGGCCCTGCAGGGACGTGGCATCGACGTGGTGCTGGACGATCGCGGCCTGCGTCCGGGCGCCATGTTTGCGGATATGGAACTCATCGGCATCCCGCATCGCGTGGTGGTCAGCGAACGCGGCCTGGCCGCCGGCACGCTGGAATACCGGGCGCGCCACGAAGCCGAGGCCCGCGCCATCAGCCAGGACGAGCTGTTTGCACTCCTGGGCTGATCGCCACTGAAAGCCCCAGAAAGCGGCCGCCTAGCGGCCGCTTTTTTTATGTGAATCCGCGCAATAACCCGGGTCGCTGGTGGGCGACGCGGGCGCTGCCGGAGTGCGGGAGGCCAGCCTCCGATGTCGCTCTGCCCCCCCTCAGGCTCGATACGGGCTTTGGTCCCTATTGGCATTAATGTCCTGGCGGATCGCTAAGAATTTTTCCCAATCAGTACTATTTGCTTTGCAACAGTTCAGTTAATCGGTAAAAATCAATAATCCAAAAGAGGTACTGCTTAAGTCGCAGTACCCAAGTCAGGCAGTCACACTCACCCCGGGAGTTACGCATGGCAGTTGATCTCAAGAGTCTCAACCATAACCAGCTCAATGACCTGATCAATAAAGCGCAGGTTCGCCAGCAGGAGTTGCGCAAGGAAAAAGTCGGCAAGCTGCGCGAGAAAATCCACGCACTGATCAAGGCCGAGGGTTATTCCTTCGAAGACATCTTCGGCAATGCACGTGGCGCCAAGACGCGCCGCAGCGGCGGCACGGTGGCACCGAAGTATCGCAATCCCGCCGACCCCGAACAGGTATGGTCCGGCCGCGGCAAGCGTCCGCGCTGGTTCAACGATGCGCTGAAGGCCGGTAAAAAAGAAAAGGATCTGGCGATCTGATCGCTAATCAGCGCCATAGAAAGAGCCGGCCATTGGCCGGCTTTTTTTTATCCGTGCACGTTGATTTTCAGAGCGCCTAGAACTGAAAGCGCACGCCTACCATCGGATCAATCGTCGACCTGTGCAGGTAACCTGCGGCGAGTCCGTCCGAAACACTCGAGAACATCGCACCTGTATAAGCGTCGAAACGCTTGGCGAAGTTGTGCCAGACCAGACGCACCGAATAGGCATCGAGCTGGCCGCTGCAATTGGCCGCGCTGCGTTCATGACAAATCGTTTTGCCGTAGGCGTTCTGGTTGTAGTGATAGTAGGCGCCGGCAAGGTCGAAATCCTTGTTGATGGCGTATTTCACGCCAAGCCACGATACGTCGAGGTGCTTGGCATGTGGAAATGCCTCGTTGTTGACCACGCTGAAGGTATAACCCCCGAGGCCGGTGAAGCCCGGCCGGAGCGGGCGCGAAGGATTTTCGAATTCGATGCGCTCGAAGCCACCATATAGCTTGAAAGCGCCGAGTGTGTAGCTTCCGTCGATCGTCCACGCAGTGTTGTCCGAAACAACGGCGGCGAGCGAACCGCGCGGCATGATCCTGGCTTGCGCGGCATTGAGCGAGGCGGCGGACACGCCATCCTTTTTGCTCGCGTAGACCGCATCCACCGAGAAGTTCTGCCCATCGAAGCCGGCATTGAGTTGCCAGCCCGTGCCCTGGCCGCCATGTCCACTGTCGACCTGGTACAACGCGGCCAGACGCACGCCGCCCCACTTCCCGTTGTACTTGAGCGAGTTGTCGGCCCGCGCATCCTGCGTATAACCACCACCTGAGGTGGCGCCCTGCAGGCCGATCACCGAGAACGCATATGAACTGTTCATCGGATCGTAGCGACCGATATTGTCGAGCAACACCGTATTGTTGCGTCCGGCCGTCAGCGTTCCCAGCTCCTTCGAACTCAAACCAACGAATGCCGGGCCGTTGAACAGCTGGCCTGCTCGCGACGCATCGCCTGCCGACCTCTGCTGGTCCAGCGCGCGACCGTTGTTGTAGGCAAGCGAAGCCAGACCATCGGAAAGTCGAGCCGACTGCGGATTGAAGCCGACTTCGAGATTGAAGACGAAGGCGACGCCGCCGCCCAGATCCTGCTTGCCCTTCAGGCCGATGCGCGATTGCGAAAGCCCATTCGGCGCGATCGTCGTCTGCGGCTTGTCGCTGTTCTTTGCAATCAGATACGCCGTGCCAACGCCCCAGTCCTTGCTCACTGGCGCACCATGGGTCTGGTGCACAAGGCCGATGTCGTACGTGCCATACAGCGTGAGGCCATGCCAGGTCAGTTCATCGGCGGCCTGCGCCGTGGTCGTAAAACCGGCCGCGCTGAGCAACGCGGCCAACGATAAGGCATTGCGCATTCTGTTCTTCATCAACCGGCTCCTCGACTGTTCGCGGGAAAAAGGGCCGCACTTCCCCACGGCCCGCTTGCGCGGACCGGGAGATGCGGAGGGAAAAGCTGCTGCTTAGTCCTCGATCAACGAGGTCTTCTTGGTATCGGGGAGGAAGAGGTAAACCAGCAACGAGCAGCCGATGCACGCCGTGACGTACCAATAGAACCCGCTCTCATGGCCGCTCTGCTTGAACCACAGCGCGACCGTCTCTGCGCTGCCGCCGAAGATCGCGACCGCCAGGGCATACGGAAGACCCACGCCGAGGGCGCGTATCTCGACAGGAAACAGCTCTGCCTTCACGACCGCGTTGATCGACGTGTAACCCGACACGACCACCAGCATCAGCATGATCAGTGCAAAGGCCTCGTAAGGACTCGTGACGCCACGCAGCGTGCTGAGCACCGGCACCGTCAACAGCACGCCGAGTACGCCGAATGCGATGAGGATCGGACGCCTGCCGATATGGTCGGAGAGACCGCCCACCAGCGGGTGCAGCAACATATAGACCAACAAGGTGGCGGCGTTTATCAGGGTCGCCGTCTCCTTGCTCAGGCCGACGCTGAGCACCAGGAACTTCGACATGTAGGTCGTATAGGTATAGAAGGCCAGCGTGCCGCCCATGGTCAAACCGACCACGATCAGCGCCGGACGCCAGTGCTTGATCAACAAGCCCAGCGAACTCGCCCGCTGAACGGTCGCCGCCTTGGCCTGACTGCTCACGAACGCAGCGGTTTCGGCCATGTTCCGACGCAGGAACAGTGCGACGAGGGCCACGACGGCACCAATCGCGAAGGGAATACGCCAGCCCCAGGCCTTGAGCTGTCCCTCGGTGAAAAACCACTGCTGCATGACGATCAGCACGGCCAGCGCCAGCAATTGGCCCGCGATCAGGGTGACGTAGAGAAAGCTCGACCAGAAGCCCCGCCGCTTGCCGGTAGCCATTTCGGACAGATACGTCGCCGAACTGCCGTACTCGCCGCCCAGGCTCAAGCCTTGCATCAAGCGTGCAAAGACCAGCAATACAGGCGCGGCGACACCAATCGTGTCGTAGGTCGGGCACAGCGCGATCAGCAGCGAACCCGCGCACATCAGTACGATCGAGCGCATGAGCGACGCGCGCCGCCCATGGCGGTCGGCGTAACGGCCGAAGTACCAGCCGCCGATGGGCCGCATGAGAAAGCCGACCGCGAAGATGGCCGCGGCGTTGAGCGCCTGCGATACGGCATCACCTTGTGGAAAGAACGCCTTGGCAAAGTACAGCGAGAACGACGTGTAGACGTACCAGTCGTAGTATTCGACCAAGTTGCCGATCGAGCCGCCCACGATCGACTTCAGTCGTTGCAGGGACGACAGCGACGGCGCCGCGTCGACGCCTTGGAATTCCTCAACCTTTGCTCTCATCGTCTCCCCCGTGTTTGATCACGCATGGCGCGCGACGCGACTTGCCCGTGGCAACCGCGTGGTGTTCATTCATCCTAGGGAAGCGACGCTGCAGCGACCTATAGCTAATTGGTACTAACGCACTGCAACATCAATCAAGCTCGCGCGATCTCACGCACGTACGCGCATTAGATTTGGACGTCCAAAGAACGATCGAAGCCAATCATTTCAAGCACGACCATTTGCCCTATTTGAAGCCTATGCGGGCGCCCCTACTGATTTCTTTTGTGATCATGGGCGTACATCGAGGCCCCTCCCGCCCATGATCCATCTGCCCGATCAAGGCCGCGCCATAGCGATGCGTTGTCAGCTGACGCCTTCACCGCGAATCTGCAAAGACGCGACCGGCGAGTCCAGCATAAGGCTGCGTATCAGCACCGCCGCCTGTGTGCGCGTAGTGCATTGGAGTTTCTTGAGGATCGCGTTGACATGGACTTTGACGGTGTTTTCAGACAAATGCAGTTCGTCGGCGATCTGCTTGTTGAGCAGACACTCGCCAACGCACAGCAACACTCGAAGTTGTTGTGTTGTCAGGGAGGTGAGGCGTCGCCGGGTGCGGGCGTTGGCGCTGCCATCATCGATCTTATCGGCCGGGAACCAAGTGCCGCCGGCGAGCACGATCTCGATCGCATGCCAGATGTCCCTCGCCGTGGCGGATTTCGGCACGAAAGCGGCAGCACCGAACTGCCGTGCCCGGCCCACGGTGTAGGGGTCCTCGTAGGAGGAAATCACGATCACCGGCATATCCGGGCGCTCGCAGCGCAGATGCACCAACGAGGAGAAACCGTTGGCGCCGGGCATGGCCAGATCGAGCAGGACGAGATCGAACTCGTCCGCCGTGATGGCCGTCTCCAGTGCTGCGTGGCTCGCCGCCTCGACAATGTTCACATGCGCATGGCGCGTAGTCAGCGCATAACGCAAGGCCAGCCGGAACATCGGATGGTCATCGACGATCAGAACGCTGCGCAGCTGCCCCTCCGCCATCGCATCCGGCTGCAAGGTTCTTCTCCATTCGACAGATGGCCGTTGCAGCCCAAGTAAGAATCGTAAGGTGCATCCTGCCGGAGATACTACGATGCGACGTACAGGCTATTGGCGTGCTGTCCTGTCAGCGAATACCGGCTCGGCGGGCATGTTTCAAAGCGAGCGGCGTGGCGCGATCAACAGGTCGCCAAACAGCAACCCTGCCACCAGGGCAATGAGCAGCGTGATCAGCAGCATGGTGCTGTCCATGCCCAGGGTCGTATCGCGTTCCAACATATACGACACGCTGCGAAACCCTACGCTACCGGGCACCAGCAGGATAATGCCTGGTTCGCGAATCAAGGCGCCCGGCCGATGCACGAAGCGCGCATAGAGATTGGCCACGCTGCTGAGGATCAATCCTCCAAGAAACACACCAAACGGCGCCGCCGGCAATTTGCCGGCCAACGCACCGCCCCAGCGTGTGGAGAGATAGCCCAGTACCACGGCCGCCATCACCACCAGCCAGTCGCGTCGTGCCGCGCGGAAGGAAATGGCGAAGGCGAAAGCGCCGACGAGCAGTGCCGGATAGTCCGTCCATGCGGGCAACGGCGGCAGTGCGTAATCACGCCCTTCGATGCCGAACGCGCTGCATAGCTGCGTGGCGGCGACGGTACCGAAGGTGAGTTTGATCAGCGTGGCGATGGCGCCGCCCATGCGTGCCACGCCAGCCACCAGATGCTGGCTGGAGATTTCGCGCACAGCCGTCGTGAGGGCCATGCCGGGCATGAGGACGATCAGTCCCGCCAGAATCACCGACTTGATCGCCAGCGGCACCACGAACTGGCTGACGACGATGGCGATGGTGGTCGCGACCAAGGCGCTGATCGCCTCACTCGCCACTGCCAGGCGCGGACGCGTGGCCGACAGCACCGTGATGGTGCCGATGATCAGTCCGATCAGCGCGGCCGTCACCAGGTCGGCCCACGAACTGTGCAGCAGCAGCGCCACCACACTGGCGGCGGCGAGGCCGTAACTGGCGATCACCCCGGCTTGCGCGCGGCGCGTATCGGGTCGACCCAGCTCGCGCAACAGGCGAAAACCCTCGCGCAATTCGATGTCGCCAGCGATCACCTTGTCGGCGATGGCATCGGCGTCGCTAAGGCGTCCGAGGTTCACATCACCGGGCGCCAGCCGCATCACCTGCGTCACCTGCGCCACTTCGTCCTCACCCTGGGACAGGTCGGTGAACGAAATGATGATGGCCGTGGGACTGGACCACACGTCCGCCACCAGCCCCAACCGCTGGGCCGCGCCCCAGATCGCCCCCTCCAGACGTGGCGCCGCCGTGCCGTACTGATGCAGCCGTCGCGCCAGCTCCAGCAGGAACGCGATGCGCGTATTGAGCGGCGCCAGGGCAAGCGGGGTGGGGACGGTCGAAGGATTCATCGCGTGACCGTGGGGGCGGCGTTGGCCGCGGATGATGAAGGTGGGGTCATGGGCATGACCCTAGTAAAACTGATTTGGATGGCTTTTTGTAGGAGCGCACTTGTGCGCGACCAGCCAACGGAGCGGTACATCCTCGCTCCGCGGTCGCGCACAAGTGCGCTCCTACAAGGGTTAGGCAGCTTCGTGGGTTGCGGATCAACCTTGCCGGTCGRCTCTTTGTGGGAGCGCACCCTGTGCGCGACAAACCTACGGAGCGGTACACCGCGGCGTGGCTGTCGCGCACAGGGTGCGCTCCCACAGACAAGCCCGCGTGGCAAAGGGAAGCGGGACGACTAAAGCCGATGCGCAGCGAGGCCCCGCTTTAAGTCCTCTCCGATTCGGGCGCGTTGCGCAGCGCTTGGAAGTATCCCCTGTGTACCCTCGGAGGTTGTCCCACAACAGCGCGCCTCGAGCGTTCGGGCTTATCCCAACACGATGCTGCGGGCGTTATCAGGCCATTTCTTTGGGTTACTTTTCTTTGGGCCAGCAAAGAAAAGTGACTCGAGCGGCGGCAGCCGTTCGAAACGCCCGCCGCGTAGGCGGCACCCTGGCCTCAAGGCGGCAACCGGAGACTGACGAATCTGGATGACCAGCTTCTCTGTCGAAAAGCGCCTCCGGCCCGCGCCGCGGCGACGAGCAAGAGGCAGCCGACCCCGAGATGACGAGCAGATGGGATCGACTCAATCCAACGACAACCTAATCCGCCACCTTCACCAGCAACGTCGTCCCCTCCACCCCAACCACCTCCACCATCGCCCCCGCCGGCAAATCCGGCCCACTCACCAGCCACAGACCGTCGCCCACCTTCGCCTTGCCCCGCCCATGAACAATCGGTTCCACCAGCACGTAGCGCTGGCCGATCTTCTGTTCACCGCGGCGATTGAGCAGCGCATCGCCCGGCTCATCGCGCATCAGGCGAGGGCGCAGGCCATACCAGTAGGCGGCGCACGACAGAAAAGCGAGCACCGCGAATACCAGTGCCTGCCCCAGCATCGGCAAATCCGGCGCCACCAGCACCACGACGCCGGTGATGCCGGCGGCAATGCCGATCCACAACATGAAATAGCCGGGCAGGATCACTTCGATGGCGATCAACACCAGCGCAAGAATCCACCATAGGTAGTGAAGGGCGATCTGTTCCATCGTCGTCGCGTCCCTGGTCTCAGCTGATCGAGGGCGGTGTACGGCGGACCGTAGTGCTCGCCTGCTGCTGGCTGAGCGAATCCTTGGCCAGTTCGGCAATGCCGGCGAGCGAGCCGAGGATGCCGGTGGATTCCATCGGCAGCAGCAACATCTTCTGATTGGGCGAGTTGGCCATTTCCTTCAGCGCCTCGACGTACTTGGTGGCGACGAAGTAGTTGAGCGCGTTGACGTTGCCGTTGGCGATCGCCTCCGACACCATCGCGGTCGCCTTCGCCTCGGCTTCGGCGGATCGTTCGCGGGCCTCGGCGGCGCGGAAGGCGGCTTCTTTTTCGCCTTCGGCGGCGAGGATGACCGACTGCTTTTCACCTTCGGCCTTGAGGATGGCCGCCTGACGGAAGCCCTCTGCGTCGAGAATATTGGCGCGCTTCTCGCGCTCTGCCTTCATCTGGCGGGCCATCGAATCGACCAGGTCGCGCGGCGGCGCGATGTCCTTGATCTCGATGCGGTTCACCTTCACGCCCCACGGATGGGTGGCTTCGTCGACCACTTTCAGGAGCTTGGCATTGATGGCATCGCGCTGGCTGAGCGATTCGTCCAGATCCATCGAACCGAGCACGGTACGGATATTGGTCATGATCAAGGCCAACGCGGCCTGCTCAAGATTGGCCACCTCATAGGCGGCCTTGGAGGCATCCAGCACCTGGTAGAACACCACGCCGTCCACGCGCACGACCGCGTTGTCCTTGGTGATGACGTCCTGCGAGGGCACGTCCAGCACCTGTTCCATCATGTTCATCTTGCGCCCGATGTTGTAGATGAAGGGCGCCAGGAAATGCAGGCCGGGTGAGAGCGTGCGCGTGTAGCGTCCGAAGCGCTCCACTGTCCATTCGTAACCCTGCGGCACGATGCGCACCAGTTTGGCGAGCACGATCACCGCGACCAGGATGATCACCAAAGCAAACAGCTGTCCCATTGCCACATCCCCGTTCCATGAAGGTTGCCTCCGAGTATAGGCGAGCGCGGAGACAAGCGATCAGGGGCTCAACGCGGCCCCAGGGGCAGGAGCAGGCTCACCCGCAGGCCGCCCTCTTCCCGGTTGGCCAGGGCGATGCGGCCGCCATGGGCTTCGGCGATCTCGCGCGCCAGGGCCAGGCCCAGACCCGTGCCCGAGCGCTTGGTGGAATAGAACGGCAGCAGCGCCTGCGCCAGCACGGTTTCGCTCATGCCGGGGCCGCGGTCGGCCACTTCGATGCGCACGTCGCGGCCGATGATCCCGAGCGATAGCGAGACCTCGTCGTCGGCACTGCCCGATTCGTGCGCGTTCTTGACCAGGTTAATCAGCACCTGCTCGATCTGTGCGGCGTCGAACCAGCCCGCTTGTTCGGGAACCGAGCCGCGCAGCTGAAACTTGCAGTGCAGCGACAAGCCGTCGAGGAACGGCTTCCAGTCGATCGCCACCGGTTGCGGCGCGGGCAGCTTGGCGAAGCTGGCGTAGCCTGCGATGAATCCATGCAGATGGCGCGCGCGCTCGCCGATGGTGGCGAACACGCCCGGCAGGCGCGCGGTATCACCGCGACGCGCCAGTTCCGCACCCGAATGCGCCAGCGAGGAAATCGGCGCCAGCGAATTGTTGAGTTCGTGGCTGATCACGCGGATCACGCGTTTCCACGTCGCCACTTCCTGGCGCGACAACTCGCGCGTCATGCGGCGAAACAGCTGCAGGCGATGCGGCCTGCCATGCAGGCGGAAGCTGCGTTGCGAGAGATGGAAGGTCTCTTCGCCGCCATCCATTTCAACGGTGAGCAGCGCATCTTCGCCGCCTTCCACCGCACGCCGCAGCGCTTCCGGGCTGTCGCTGATCAGCTCGGCAAAGCTCAGGCCATGCAGCGTGCGGCCTTCGTTGAACAGATGGCGCGCGGCAATATTGGCGTAGGTGACGCGGTTGCTCGCATCGGTGAGCACGAGCGCTACCGGCGTGTTCTGCACCACGGTATCGAGCAGCAATTCACGCTGGGCGAGGTTCTGCCGCTGTTCGCGCAGGGTCTGGCCCAGCGCGTTGTGCATGCGGATGAGTTCGCCCAGTTCGTCGCGACGCGTGGCGGCGATGGAAAAGCTGAAGTCGCCGTCGCGATAACTGGCGACGGCACCTTCGAGCGCGCGCAGCAGTTTGGTGATCGGCGACATCACGCGATGGCCCAGCCACAGCGACAACGGCAGCAGGAAGGCGAGCGAGACGATGATGCCGCCATAGAAACCAAAGCGCGCCGGTGTGCCCAGATCGATGCCCAGGTCGTGCCGCATCCACACCAGGATCTGCGGCAACGGCCATTGGGTGACGCCGGCGTAGATGAGTGCACCGGTCAGGCCTGCAAAGCCCAGCAGGATCACCATGCGCGACTCGAGCGAACGCAAACCCAGCCGCATCAAAAGTCTCCTCCGTGAGCCATTGGCATCAGTGGCATCCCGCACCCGGCCCCATGGGCACGCAGTTGACGTTCGGCCCGTGACCGTTGTTGATGATCACGCGGATCGGCGACTGATCGGGCGGCGCCTTGTCCTTGGCGGGGTTGGCGCTGAAGTTGAAGCGTTGCGCATCGTTGGCTGCGCTGCTCAAGGTGTCGCGATAGCCGTCTGCCACCGTGCTCGCCGGGGCGGGCGGCATCGTGGGCAGCGTGAGATTGGGAGTTTTGGGGGGCGCGCTGCCCTGGGCCCAGGCTGCAGCATTCAGGCAGCACAAGCCGATGACGAGTAGCAGGGTGCGGTGTCGCATGGCGGACTCCTTCTGCACGGTCAACATCATCCTCGGGCTTAGGGCCATGGGCAATCGCCGGGCGGTCTTGCAGCATCTGTGGGAGCGCACCCTGTGCGCGACAGGGGCTCGCGAAAGGCTGTCGCGCACAGGGTGCGCTCCCCTGGGTTCATCCAGGTTGCGCGCGCCGGCTACGGCAATCTGAGGCAGGTTCAGCTGTTCGGGCGTGATGCGGCCATCACTCACCAGCAAAGCGGCGCGCTCGATGGAGTTCTTCAATTCACGCACGTTGCCCGGCCACGGATAGCTCAGCATCGAATCGCGCGCGGCATCGGTCAGTTCAGCGCGGCCACCGAGGAAGAATTCGGCCAGCGGCAGGATGTCGTCGACGCGATCGGCCAGCGGTGGCAGGTTCACTTCGATCACGTTGAGGCGGTAATACAAATCTTCGCGGAAGGTGCCTGCACGGATCATCGCCTTGAGGTCGGCATTGGTGGCGCTCAAGACGCGCACTTTCACCTGGCGCGTGCGGCCTGAGCCCAATCGCTCGAACTGCCCGGTCTCCAGCACGCGCAGCAGCTTTACCTGACCCGACAACGACAGGTTGCCGATTTCGTCGAGGAACAAGGTGCCGCCATCGGCCATTTCGAAGCGGCCTTCGCGCGCCTTGTTGGCACCGGTGTAAGCGCCGGCTTCGGCGCCGAACAATTCGGCTTCGATCAATTCCCCCGGCAGCGCACCGCAGTTCACGGCGATGAACTGGCCACGTTTGACCGCCGAGTTGGCGTGCACGATGGCGGCGATGCGTTCCTTGCCGGCGCCGTTGGGGCCGGTGATGAGCACGGGCACATCGGAGCGCGCCACCTGGCAGGCCAGGTCCAGCGTGCGTGCCATCGCTTCGGAGGCGAACACGATGCCGTCGAGGTCGTAGCGGCGCTGCAGGTCCTCACGACGCTTGCGGCGCTCGTTGCGGGCGCGCGTGACTTCGCGGGTGGACTCGGAAAGCTCCAGCAGGTTTTCCACCGTGGCGAGCAGCTTGGCGTCGTCCCACGGCTTGGCGAGATAGTCGGCCGCCCCCGCCTTGACCAGTTCCACCGCGGTTTCCAGGTGGGTCCAGGCCGTGAGCAGGATCACCGGCATATCGGTATGGCGCTGGCGCAGCTCGCGGAACAGCGCGATACCCTCCTCGCCCGAGGTGGTATCGGCGGTGAAATTCATGTCCTGGATCACTACGTCCACCCGCTCGGTCTCGAGCATGGCCAGGCCTTGCTCGGGCGTGAGCGCGATCAGCGGGCGGATCTCATGGAGGGAGAGCGCCAGGGACAGCGCCTCACCCACGGCCGGGTTGTCGTCGATGATCAGTACGGTTCGCATTCGTCGCTTGCACATGTAGACGTGGATGCATCTCCACGCCAAAAGGTTGCCATCAATCGGTCGATTCGTGGCGATTCGTCGTTCATATTCCCGTCCATCCTGGCCAGGGATGCGTGCGCCGCCCCGAGGGCGACGCACGCAGGTGGATCAACCAGCGACCGGATGTACCGGCGCCTTGCCGGCCTTCACCGCGGCGATCCAGGCATCGGTACGCGATTCCAGCACGTCCAGCGGCAGTGCACCGCCGCCCAGCACTTCGTCGTGGAACGAGCGGATGTCGAACTTGTCGCCCAGCTCCTTCTTGGCGCGCGCACGCAGCTCGAGGATCTTCAGCTGGCCCATCTTGTATGCCAGCGCCTGGCCCGGCCAGGTGATGTAACGGTCGGTTTCGGCCTGCACATCCGGCTCATCCTCGCTGGAATGGGCATGGAAGAAGTCCACCATCTGCTGACGCGACCAGTGCTTGTAATGCACGCCCGTATCGAGCACGAGGCGGTCGGCGCGCAGCAGTTCATCGGACAGATGACCGTAGTAGGACAGCGGATCCTTGTAGAAGCCCACTTCCTTGCCCAGCTGCTCGGCATACAGCGCCCAGCCTTCGATATACGCGGTATAGCCCGCCTGCTGGCGGAACGGCGGCAGCTTGGGCAGGGTCTGCGCGATCGAGATCTGCATGTGATGGCCCGGGATGCCTTCGTGATAGGCGGTGGACTCGATGCTCAGCACGCTGCGGTTCTGGTAGTCGCCGGTGTTGACGAAGATCTGGCCCGGACGCGAACCATCCGGCGTGCCCTGGTGATATTCGGCCGCAGCGGCTTCCTTCTCGCGGAAGGCTTCCACCGGCACCACTTCCACCTTGGTCTTGGGCAGCAGGCCGAACAGCTTGGGCAGTTCCGGCTGCATGCCAGCCAGGTAATTGCGATAGCGGTTGAGGATGTCCTCACGCGAGGTCGCATGCACCTTCGGGTTGGTCTTGAGCGACTCGCGGAAGCTCGGCAAATCCTTGAAGCCCTGCTGCTTGGCGATCTCGGTCATCTCGCCTTCGATGCGCTTCACTTCGGACAGGCCGATCTCGTGGATGCGCTCCGGGCTTTCCTTGGTGGTGGTCATCTGCTCCACCTGGAAGGCATAGATCGCCGCGCCGTTGGGCAGCTGCCACACGCCCGGCTCGCTGCGGCCGTGCGGGGCGTAATCGTTCTTCACGAACGCGCCGAGCTTCTGGTAAGCCGGGCGCACCTGCTGGTCGATCGCGGCGAGGATGGCGTCGTGCAGGCGCTTCTGGTCAGCCGCGGAGACCGACTTGGGGAAGTGCTTCAACGGCTCGGCAAACACGCTGTCCATGCCGGCCGGCTTGCCGATGCTGTCGATCTGCGTGACGACTTTTTCGAGCAGGTACTTCGGCGGCATCATGCCGTCCTTCAGGCCCTGCTGCGCGACCGCGGTGACCTGGTCGAACAGGGCCGGCACGGCCTTCAGGCGCGCGAGGTAGTCGTCGTATTCCTTGGTGTTGTCGAACGGGATGGAGCTGATGAAACCGGCGAGCTGCAAGTGCGCGCCGCTCATCTGGTCCAGCGGCATCTCGTCGAGCTTCAGCTGATGCGACTTGAGCGCGTCCTGCAGCTGGCGAACCATCAGTTGCTGGTTGAGCTTGTCATCGGCGGAGAAGCCGGTGGTGTCGATCGCCTGGAAGCGCTTGAGGAAGTCCTGGGCCTTGGCTATTTCGGCCTGCTGGTGCGCCAGCGAGGCGTCGGTCCAGCGGTCGTTGTAGCGCAGATCGCCGAGGATGGTGGCGAACTCCGGCGAGTTCTCCAGATTGTGCTGCCACTGCTCGGCCAGCAGATCGTTCAACGCCTTTTCGCGCGTGGAGACATCCGCCGTGGCGGCCTGCACCGAGGCGGCACAGGCCGCAGACAGTGCCAGGCTGACCAGGAGCATACGTGGTCCAATCTTCATGGGTACATCCTCGGGTTGAGATAACGTCTATTCTGCACACCGCGGGCCGCGCTGCCCGTGCCGAACTGCACGGCCCCTCGTTCAGATAGCCCGCGTGGCCACCACCGGGGGCACCTCAGCCGCCCGCCTGGCCGGCGCCAGCACGGCCAACTGGCCGAGCAACAGCACCACCGCGCCGCCGATGGGCAGGTAGTTCCAAGGCAGATGCGGCAGCTCGTAGTAATGCATCAGCAGCCCATTGGCCACATAAGCCAACGCCATGCCGACCACCACGCCAGCGCCGGCAATCAGCAGGTTCTCCAGCATGAAATAGCGCAACACCTGCGAACGACGCGCCCCCAGCGCCCGCTGGATGCCGATCTGGCGCGTGCGCCGCTGCACCCAGAAGCCGGTGAGGCCCATGATGCCGATGGCGGTGACCACGATCACGGCGATGGTGACGCCGGCGAAGAGCCACAGGGCGGCGCGTTGGCTGGCCAAGGCATCGTGGCGGCGCTCGGCGTAGGTGGTGATCTTCACCGGGAAATCGCTGACGGCCATCGCGCCGAACTGTTGCTTAATGGCGGCGCGGATGCCGCGCAGAGCCACCTCACGCATGGCCGGGTCAATGCGCACCGCATAGCTGAGCATCGCCGTGTCACCGATGCGCTTGGCGGCCAGCACGGTGTTGTCCGCGCGACCGTCCGTGGCCAGCGTCAACTGGTTGCGCATCAAATGGCGCACCACGCCCACCACTTGATAGCCGTGCCCGTCAGGCTCATCCGGCACCTGCAACATCTTGCCCACCGCAGGCTGGTCGCCGAATAACTGTCGAGCCAGCGACTGCGTAATGATCAAGGGCTCGGCCGTTGAAGTCGTTGGCAGGCCGCTGGAAGGCTGGTTGACGCCAAAGTCGCGATATTCCTCCGGCAGAAAGTCCCGGCCCGCCAACAGGTCCACCCCCAAGGTGCGGACGAGACCGACGCCGAAGTAGCCGTTCACACCCACCTTGGCGCCCTGCGGCGATTGCAGCGTGTAGTCGATCATCATCGTGCTGATCATCGGCAAGCCCAGCGCCGCAGACGCGGAGCGCACGCCGGGCAAGTGGCTCAACGCCAGCTCGCCCGTATGCACTTCGGCGGCCGTCCACGGGCGCACGGGCGAGGCAATCTGGTCGACCAGCACCAGTTCGTCTTCCGCCACCCCGCTGGGCGCGATCATCGGCTGCACGCGCTGCCACACAAGGAACAGCACGTTGCACAGAATGGCGCAGGCCAGTGCCGTCTGGAACAACACCAGCGCAGGCATCAATGCATGGCGGCGAAGGATCTTGAGCATGATGGCAGGTGACATCGTCGTACTCCTTAGGCGCTCTTGACCTGCAAGCCCGGCTCGACGCGTGAGGCGCGCCAGGCGGGCAGCCAGCCCGTGACGATACCTACCGCGAAGGCAAGTGCGAACAACGCTCCAAACATCGCCGGATCCAGCCGCGCCAGATCGGTGAAGCCGCCATCCTGCAAACGCAACGTCCACAATCCGAACAGCGTCAGCGGCAAGGCCATCACGCCGCCGATCAGGCAGATCATCGCCGCCTCCAATACATGCTGCTGGAAGATGGCGCGGCGCGGTGCACCCAGCGCGCGACGTATGCCGATCTCCGCGCTACGGCGCAGGAAGCGCGCGGCCAGTAGGCCAGCGACATTCGCCATGCACAGCAACAGGAAGGACCCTGCCAGCCACGCATTGAGTCGCACGTTGTCAGGCACGACATTTTGCTTGCTCAGCCACGCGCCAACGCCGGTCAATTGGGCCGGCCTCGGCTTGCCATAACTGGCCATGGCTTGTTGATTGTCGAGGTAGTGCTGCAGGTACAGGAGAAAGTCGTCCGCCTTGGCGCGATTCGGCAGGTCCACCCAATAGCTCAGTGTCGCGCAATGCCTGGCGTCACTGGTGAACAACGATTTCGTTTGAGGGCCATCCTCGTCGCAACCATCCGTGCCCGCCAAGTCCACGCCCGCGTCCAACAGCGCGTACAGCGGGACAAACGCCTGGTCACGGCGCAGGTTGCCGAACGTAAACGACGCCAAGTCATAGAAGTGCGGCTGCGGCGAAAACGGCGCACTCACCCCGATGATGCGGAACACGCCGTGTCCAAGAAGAAGGTCGCGCCCCAGTACATCGGTGGTGCCATACAACGACTGCGCCATCTCGCTGTCGATCACCGCGACCGGTGCGTGCGCCTGATCCTCCGCCGCCGTCCAGCCGCGTCCGCTCCGCAGCGACACGCCCAGCATCGGCATGAACTCGCTGGTGGTGGCAAGCAGGTAGTCCCTGCCCTTGCGTGGTTTGTCTCCGTCGCTTTTGAAGCCGGTGAACACGCTCGCCATCGGCGCCTGCCATGTGGCACGGTGATCGCGCAGCAGTTCTTCCGCATCGCCCAGCTTGATACGGTGATGGTTCTCGATCGTGAGGTCGTTGAGCGACTGGTTCTGCTGCGGCTTGGCATGCACCGTATCCACCCATGCCAGGTACAGATGATTGCTGCGCCCTGGCAGCGGATCGGCGGTGAGCTGGTGCAACAGCGCCAGCGTTGTCATGGTGGCTGCCAGCCCCATCGCAACGGTGAGTACCGCAAGCACTGTGCTACGAGGAAAACGCGTCAAGCCGTGCCACGCTAACATCAGGTTGTAACGCATCCGTTGCTTCCCTGTTGCCTGATTTACCTGCCTGACGCAGCACTCTTTGCGTGCTGCTCCCCTGTGACATTAACCGGCGCAGCGCCGGCCATGCCATTCCCCGCAAGACATCACACCGATCGCGTCGCCACCATTGGCGGTACCTGCGACGCGCGCAAGGCCGGCGCCAATACGGCTAGCTGCCCCAGCCCCCACAGCACCAGCGCACCCACTGGCAGGTAATACACCGGCAGGCGCGGCACTTCGTAGAACTTCATCAGCACCAGATTGAGCGCGAAGGTCAGCACCATGCCGATGGCGATGCCCACCGTCACGATCAGGAAATTCTCGGCCTGGAAGTAATGCAGGATGTCGCCGCGCGTGGCGCCGATGGCGCGGCGTATGCCGATCTGTTTGCGCCGCTGCTGTACCCAGAAGCTGGCCAGCCCCACGATGCCCAGCGCCGTCACCAGCAGCAACGCCACGATGACGCCGGCCAGCGTACCGACCATGATGCGCGTCTGGCGGAAGAAGTCCGAGCGAAGCTCAGGCACGGTGCGGCTCTGCTGCAGGTCGAGCACCGCTTCCGGGGCCGCCTTCTGTGCGGCGTCGCGAGCTTCGCGCAGCACGCGCGGAAGATCGCCAGGATTTGCGCGCAATGCATAAACACCATTGAGCGACGCGCCTGGATTCACCGGCACGAACACGGACCACTCGCCCGCGCTGTCGCCATGACCACCGCCTGGATCGGGAGGCGTCAGGTGCGCCATCACGCCGATCACCCGGAAGTGGTGCTGGTCCGAAAAGAACTCCTTGCCCAGCGGGTCCTGTCCGGGCCACAACCGCTCGGCGAACGCGCGGGTGATCCAAACCGAGGGGTTCTGTGGCAACCACAGGTCGGCCGTCTGAAAGTCCTCCGGCTGGAATGCACGTCCCGCCACCAGTTGCAGCCCCAGCGTTTCCACGGCACCGGGACCGCCCGCGTAGAAGTGCGGCACGGCGATGAAATGTTCGTGGTCGAGGTTGATGCCGGCATAACCCGTGGGTTGCGCGAACGGCACGGCATTGACCACCGCGACCGACTGCACGCCGGGCACCCTGCGCAGCGCGGTGGTCACCCTGGCGTTGAGGTCGGCGCCCTTGCATCCGTCACAACCTAGGTTGATCACCGCCAGCGATGACTCGGCCACGCCGCTCTCAATATGCAGCGCCCGAAGCTGCTCCACGATAAGAAAACAGGCGTTGCACAACACCGCGCAGGCAAGCGCGATTTCCAGCGCGATAAGCGCCGTGGCGAGACGATGACGGCGCAAGGCGGAAAGGATGGGAGCAAATTGCGTCATGGCGGGCCTCACAGCGATTTCAGTTGCCATGCCGGCACCACGCGGCACGCACGCACTGCCGGTAGCGCGCCGGCCAGCAGGCTGGCGCCGATCGCGGCGACGAAGGTGAGCAGGAACATCGGCACATCCAGGCGCGCCAGATCCGCATAGGCCACTGGTTGCTGCCGAATAAACCAAAGGCCCGCCATGGTCAGCAACCACCCACACGCCCCGCCGATCAAACCGATCAAGCCCGACTCCACCATGTACTGCGCGAATACCGCCGCGCGACTGGCGCCCAGTGCGCGGCGCAGACCAATTTCGCCACTGCGCCTCAGGAATTTCGCCAGCAACAAGCCCACCATGTTGACCAGGCAGATGGCCAGAAAAGCCACCGCCAGCCAAGCCTGCAGTCGCACATTGCTGGGCAACACGCCATTGAAATCCAGCCAACCCATCAGGCTGCGCATACGCGTGTTGCCCGAATGCGTAAAGCGACCGATTGCCTGCTGCTGCGCCGCGTAGTCAGCCACGAAGCGTCTATAAGCGGCGACGTGGGTGGCATCGTTGATCTGCACCCATAGCGCGACCCAAACACAGGGAGAATCCTGCAAATGTCCCGGATGCGCGGGCATCTGCCAGCAGGTGAACTGCTGGAAATTGCCATCATTGACATCCAGCCCGGTAAAGAACGGCGTGATCACGTCTTCCGGCTTGGCATAGAAGTCGCTGGTATCGCCCGCAGCAAAGCGGCCGCCCCGGACTGCGTAGAACTGTGGCGAAGGTCGCCATGGCTTGAGCACGCCCACGATACGCACATCGCTGCTGCGCAGGCGCAGGACGCGCCCCACGCTGTTCTCGCCGGCGAACAGCTTCTGGTTGAGATCGTCAGTGATCACGGCCACGCGCGCGCGGGCCGCATCATCCTGCTCGCTCCAGGGCCCGCCATAACGGAACGGCACATTGAACATGCTGAAGAAATCCGCCGTGGCCGACAGCATCGGCATCATCACGGCGGGCTTGCCGGCATCGGCCGTATCCAGCCGCACCGTGCTCTGCACCAGCATCACCTGACGATCGGCGCGCTTGGCGCTCCACAGGTCTAGCGCTGACCGGTAGTCCAGCATGTCCAGCGGTTCGCTGCTGTCCTTGTTCTTCGGATCGGCGTCCACTTGCGGATAGAAGATCGCCTGGCTGCGCCCCGGCAAGGGATCGCCGGAGAGCAGATGCACCACCGTGAGCGTCGTCATGCTGGCGCCGATACCCACCGCAATGGCCAACACCATCAATGCGGTGAGTATCTTGTTGCGGCCGAGACTGTGCAGCGCCAGATCGAGGTAGTAACCGAACATTCCCTTGTCCCTCCGTGGCTCAGACCGAACGCGTGGCGACCACCGGCGGCACCGCTGCTGCACGCATCGCCGGCCCCAGCACGGCCAGCTGCCCTATCGTCCAGAGCAGCAAGGCGCCCACGGGGAAATAAATCGCCGGCAGCCGCGGCAGTTCGTAGTGAACCATCAACAGCAGGTTGATGCCGTAGGCCAGCACCATGCCCACGCCGATGCCGATGGTGGCGAGCAGGAAGTTCTCGGTCTGGAAGTAATGCAGGATATTTCTGCGCGTCGCACCCAGCGCGCGCCGCACGCCGATCTGCCGGCGACGCTGTGCGACCCAGAAGCTGCCCAGGCCTACGATGCCCAGTGCGGTGACCACAAGCAGCGCCGCACATACAGCCACCAGCAGTCCCGTCATCGCGCGATCGTTCTGGAAGAAATCCTCGCGCATGTTCGACAGCAGATGCTGCTTGAGCACGATGCGATGCGGGTTGATCTCCTTGAGCTTCGCCACTGACGCCTTCAGCACCCGCTCGCGGTTCTTCGGGTCGTCCACGCGCACGATGTACTCGTTGTTCGCCACGCGTATCGGCAACACCATCGAGTAGCTGGCCGCCGAATCGTCCCAGATCGATGGGCGAATCAGCTCCTTGACCACACCCACCACGGTGAATGCGTAGTCGGACATGTAGACCTGCTTGCCCAGCGCCGACTGTCCCGGCCACAGGCGATTGGCCATCTTCTGCGTGATCACCGTGACGTGCGGAATGCCCTTGGCATCTTTCGCCGCCGCCGCGCTGACCACTTGGTCCATGTCCATATAGTCATCGGCGTGCAGTTCGCGCCCCGCGATCAGCTGGGTGCCCAGCGTCTGGGTGACGTTCTCTCCGAAGTAGTCGGTGGCATTGAGCGTGGCGAGGCGCTGCTTGGGATCGAGCTTGATGCTGCCGTTGGACGAGGAATTGCCGAACGGCACCTGGTTGACCGAGGCCACCGACACCACGCCCGGCACCTGTTGCAGCGCGGCCAGGTCCTCCGCGCGGCGCGCCTTGTCGTCCTTGGTCACGCCGATGTTGGTCAGCGCGATATGCAGCAGATGCTGCTCATCCACGCCACTCTGCATATGGATGCGCTCGATGCGCTGGTTGATGATGAAGACCGCGTTGCAGACGATGGCGCAGGTCAGCGCGATCTCCACGATCACCAGGAAGGCGGTGGTCTTGTGGCGGCGCAATGTTGAGAGGATCGGAAGAATGTCCATGGTCACTGGCTCTTCAGTTGCAGTGCGGGAGTGATCTGGCAGGCACGCCATGCCGGCAGCAGGCCGGCAAGCAAGGTGGCGCCAACCGCCAGCAGGAACGTCACCAACAACATGCCCATGCTCATATGCGCGAGCGCCGCGTAGCTGGACGGCTGCTTGCGCACCAGCCACAGGCCGAAGAAGGCCAGCAGCAGGCCGACCATGCCGCCGGCGAGGCCGATCACCCCGGACTCGATCAGCAGCTGTGCAAACACTTCACGCTTGGATGCACCCAAAGCCCGGCGCACACCCAGCTCGCCGGACTTGCGCAGGAATTTCGCCAACATCAAGCCCACCGTGTTGACCAGGCAGACCAGCAAGAAGCCCAGCGCCAACCAGGTCTGCAGGCGCACATCGCCGGGCACCACTTTGTTGATGTCCAGCCATTCCATCAGGCTGGGCAGCTGTGCGTTCGGCGGACGCTGGAAGCGACCGAGCGTCTTCTGCTCCTGCGAGTAATGCACCAGGTAGTCGCGATAGGCGGCGACCTTGTCCGTGCCGTTGATCTGCACCCAGAACTGCAGCCAGACGCATGGCGAAGTTTCGGCGTGTTCGTCGTCACCGCCGCCTGTGCCCCAGCAATCGGTGGAGCCGCTGTGTTCGAAGTGGACATCGCGAGCGGTGGTCAGCGGTACGAAGACGTCTTCCACCGAGCCGTAGCTTTCCATGTTCAAGTCGTAGAAGCGCGGCGTCGGGCGCCAGGTGTCCAGCACGCCAACCACCTGGAACGCACTGTCCTTCATGCGCAGCGTTTGTCCGACGCTGTTCTTGCCGCCGAAGAGCTTCTCATTGAGCGTGCGGCTGATCACCACCACGCGCGCCTTGGCGTTGTCTTCGGACTCGCTCCACGGACGACCGTACAGAAACGGCAGCTTGAACATCGGGAAGAAGTCGCTGCTCGTGTAGCGCGCATCGCTGAAAAATGGATCGATGTTGGCCTGTGCCGGCTGCACCGGCACGGCACCACCCGTCATCAAGGCCTGGCGGTCGGCGCGCTTGGCATGCAGCAGGTTCATGCCGTCGACCCAGCTGACCTGTTCCGGCGGGCGCTTGCCTTCCTCGTAGCCGTCCATGTCGCGCGGATCGACCTGCGGATAGAACAGCGTGGCGCTGGTGCCGGGCAACGGATCGCCCGACAGCACATGCAGCACCGTGAGTGTGGTCATGCTCGCCCCGATGCCCAGGGCGATCGCCACCACCATCAGCGCGGTGAGAATCTTGTTACGCCTGAGGCTGCGTAGCGCCAGGTCAAGGTAATAGCCGAACATGTGGTTTCCCCTCCTTAGCACCCTCCACGCGATCACACCGATCGCGTGGCCTCCACCGGCGGCACGCGCGACGCGCGAAGCGCCGGCGCCAGCACCGCACCCTGTCCCAGCAACAACAACATCGCCACGCCTGCCATCAGATACACCATCGACAGGTGATGCATCTCAAAACGCGTGACCATCCACAAATTGATCGCAATCGCGAGCACCGCCCCGAACAGCACGCCGCCCACGCTGATCAGCAGGTTCTCGGTCATGAAGTAATTGAGTATGTCGCGCCGGGTCGCACCCAGTGCGCGCCGCACACCGATCTGCTTGCGGCGCTGGCCGACCCAGAAACTGGTGAGACCGACAATGCCTGCCGCGGTAACGGCCAGCAGCACCGCGCAGATCACACCCATCAGGATGGCCATGCCGCGATCGCTCTCGTAGGCGCGCGAGCGCACTTCGCTGAATGGAAGCACGCCATCGTCCTCGTTGATCACGCGTCGCGGGTTATGCGCAAACAGCGCCTTGACCGCGGCCGGCATGGCTGTATCGAGCTGCCCCGGTCGAGTGCGCACGATGTAGAACGCGCCCAGCGACACATTGAGCCGCTCGGGGATGATCACCGAGCGATAGGCGAACTCGGAGGCCCAATGCTCCACGCTTTGCGCCTGCAGCAGCTCCACTTCGCCCACGACGGTCGCCGGACCGCCGATCAGGTAGATCGTCTTGCCCACCGCGGTTTCGCCCGGGAAGAGTTTTTCCGCCAGGGCCTTGGTGATGATGACTACCGGCGGCGCGAGCTTGTAACGCAGGTCCATATGGCCAATTTCCTCGGCGCGGAAATTGCGCCCGGCGATGAGCTTGAGGTCCAGCGTGTCGATAAAGTTTTCGTCGGCGAAGTAGATGGTTGCGCCGGAGGTGTCCTGGACCTGGTCGGGCTTGAGCCTGATGGCGTCATCCCAACCGTCGCCGCGCAGCGGATACGAATTGCTCGGCGTCACGTTTTGCACGCCGGGTACCTGGCGCAGCACCTGCAGGTCTTCGCGCATCTGCGCATCGGCCTGATCGGGACCGGGCGCGCCTACCCATTCGCTCTTGATCACGAAGGTGTTGGCTTCGTCGATGCCGCTCGGTTCGGACAGATGCGCCACGCGCTGCTGGATGATGAACAACGCATTGCAGACAATCGCCAGCGTCAGCGCGATCTGCGCGGCGATCAGAAAGGTGCCGGCCTTGTGCCGGCGCAAGGCGGAAAGAATCGGTTTGATCTGCATGGCTCGTCCCTCCCCTCAGTTGGACTTGAGCTGCCAGGCGGGCTGCACTTGCGCCGCCCGCCAGGTGGGATAGAACGCCGCAACCACGGTCGCCGTGATGGCCACCAGCAGGGTCAACAGCATCAACGACACGTCCAGGTGTGCAAGCCGCGCAATCTGCGGCTCGAACACCATGCCCAGGCCGAGCATGCCGATCGCGGTGAACAGCAATCCCAGGGCACCGCCCGCCAGTCCAACCATCGCCGCCTCCGCCAGGAACTGGCGATAGATGTCAGCACGCGAGGCACCGAGCGCGCGACGCACGCCAATCTCCGGAGCGCGGCGCATGAACTTCGCCAGCAGCAGGCCAATCGTGTTGACCAGGCAGATCAGCAGGAAACCGAACGCCAGCGTCATCGAGATGCGGCTTTCCGGCGGCACCGCATGCTGGTAGTCCAGCCATTCGCGCACGTTGCGCAGGCGATTGTTGGGAGCCCAATTGAAGCGACCCGCCTTGCGCTGCTCACGCGCGTAGCCGTCCAGGAATTGCCGATAGGCCTGTACCTGCTCGGCATTGTTCAGCTCGACCCATGGGTTGATCCACACGCATTCGCCCTGCAACCAGCTATCCCAGGTATCGCCGCGCTTGCCGTCGCTGCCGCAATTGTTGTTGCCGCGTGTGTCGATGTGCTGCGCGATGGCATAAGTAAAGGGAATATAGATCTGCGCCGGATCAGCATAGGCATTGCCACTGAAGGTGTCGAAGAAGCGCGGCTTGGGATCCCACTTGTTGGTGACGCCGACGATGCGGTACTGCTTGTCGTCCAGCACCAGTCGCTGACCAACACTGTTGTTGCCGCCGAACAACTTCTGATTGAGCTCGCGGCTGATCACGATGACGGGCTCGCGCGCTTCGTCTTCCGCATCGTTCCAGCCGCTGCCATACAGGAACGGCACCTCGAACATGCTGAAGAAGTCCCCGTAGGTGGCATAGCCGGGCGCCTTGAACGGCATGCGGTGCGGGTCATCCGGCATCACCGAAAGACCCACCGGATACAGCATGGTCTGGCGCGCCGCCTTGTGCGCCCGCATCAGGGCCACGGCGTCGACATAGTTGAGCGCCGAGGGCGGCTCGCCGTGGCGGTTGTATTGCGGTCCACGGTTGTCGATCAGCGGCACGAACAACTGCGACGACTTCTGCGGGATCGGATCACCCGATACCGCACGGAACACGGCAAAGGTCACCATCGACGCCGCCACGCCAAAGCCGATCGACATGATCATCAATGTCGTCAGCAAGACGTTGCGCCGAAGGCTCGCCGCGCCCAGTCGCAAGTTGTGCACAAACATGCCGCTCATCGTTACCTCGTGTTTCCCAACAGGCCTTGCGATCCTTGTCTTGCTACACCACGCGCCGGTCAGACCGAGCGCGTGGCTTCCACCGGCGACACGCGCGAGGCGCGCATGGCCGGCGCCAGCGTGGCACCCTGCCCCAGCAGCAGCAGCGTCACCACGCCCACCAACACATAGACCACCGACAAGCGCGCCATCTCGAACTGCGTCACCAGCCACAGGTTCATGCCGACCGCGAGCAAGGCGCCAATCACCACGCCGGCAATGCCGATCAACAGGTTCTCGGTGAGGAAGTAGCTGAGAATGTCGTGCTTGGTCGCGCCCAGTGCGCGTCGCACGCCGATCTGCTTGCGGCGCTGGCCAACCCAGAAGCTCGTCAAGCCGACGATGCCCGCGGCCGTGATGCCCAACAGCACCAGGCACACCACGCCCATCAGGATGGCCATGCCGCGGTCGCCCTTGTACGCATACTCACGCACCTGGGCGAAGCTGCGCACGCCACGCTCGGAAGGAATCACGCGCATGCGGTTGGCCTTGACCAAGGCTGCCGGCGCCGCCTTCATCACATCGGCCAGCTGGCCGGGCTTGGTGCGGATCAGGTAATTGGTGAACGCACTGGTGAGTTGTACAGGCTGAATCAGCGAGTTCTCGTAGAACGAGTCGGACCACGTGCCATTCCACGGCACCTGCAGGCGCTCCACGATGCCCACGATGGTGCTGGGCGACTTGGAATCGCCGATATAGATAGTCTTGCCCAGTGCCGAACCTTCCGGATACATCTTGTCGGCCAGCGCCTTGCTCACGATGATCGCGGCCGGATCGGGTATGGCCTGCGGATCGGCTTCCACGATTTCGTCCGGACGGAAGTTGCGTCCGGCGATAAGCTTGAGCTCCATGGTCGGCAAGGTGTGCTCGTCGCCGAAGTATTGGGTGGTATGTCCTTTGGAATTCTTCGCATCCGGATCGGTGCGCACACCGGTGGACCAGCCACCGCCGCGCAGCGGATAGGAGTTCAAGGCCACCGCGTCCTGCACGCCCGGAAGCTGGCGCAGCGCGACCAGGTCCGCCTTGACCAGAGGACCCGCCTTGGTTTCCTCGGTGCCGACGAAGCGCGTCTGTATGGCCATCAGGTCGCTTTCCACCATGCCGGTGGGACGCTGCACGCGGTCCAGTCGCTGATGGATGATGAAGATCGCATTGCAGACGATCGCCAAAGTCAGGGCGATCTGCATGGCGATGAGAACCGTGCCTGCCTTGTGACGCTTGAGCGCGGCGAGTATGGGCTTGATCTGTAGCATCGTCGTCGCCTCAGTTGGATTTCAGCTGCCATGCCGGCTGCACTTGCGCAGCACGCCACGTGGGATAAAAGGCCGCCAGCACGGTCGCCAGGATTGCCAGCAGCATGGTGAGCAGTACCAGCGATCCGTCGAGCGTGGCGAGCTTGGCGATATCCGGTTCAAACACCAGCGAGATACCCATCACGCCCAAGCCCGTGAGCACCAAGCCCACAACGCCACCGGCCAGACCGATCGCGGCTGCCTCGATCAGGAATTGCAGGTAGATCTCCTTGCGCGTCGCGCCCAACGCACGGCGCACGCCGATTTCAGAGGAGCGCTTCATGAACTTGGCGAGCAGCAAACCCACCGTGTTTACCAGGCAGATCAGCAGGAAACCCAGCGACACCAGCAGCGAGACCTTGGCCTCCTGCGGCACCACCTTCTGGTAATCGAGCCATTCGGTCACATTGCGCAGGCGCGTATTGGGTGCCCAGTGGAAACGGCCGGCACGCTGCTGCTCGGCGGCGTAACCGTTGAGATACTGGCGATAGGCATCCGCCTGGGCCGTGGTCGGCAATTCTGCCCAGTAACCCAACCACACGCACTCGGACTTGATCCACGCATCCCAACCCTTGCCCGGGTCCTTGCTGCAGTTGTTGTTGCCGTTGGTCGTCGTCTGCACTTCCACGGCACGCGTGAAAGGAATGAACACTTCGATCGGATCATCGAAGCCATTGGTGTTGATGACGTCGTAGAACACCGGCTCGGGGTTCCACTTGGCCGCCACGCCGACGATGCGGTAATCGCGGCCGTTGAGGTTGATGTTCTTGCCGACGCTGTTGGCGCCATTGAACAGCTTGTCGTTGAGCGCCTTGCCGATCACGGCTACCGCTGCGTGCGAGGCATCTTCGTCCGCCGTCCAGCCATGGCCATAGAGGAAGGGAATGTCGAACATCGGGAACGCGTCGGCATACCACGCGTAACTGGTTTCGCGGAACGGCAGCATGGACGGATCCGCCGGCACGATCGACATCGCCGCCGGGAACAAGGCCGTCTGGCGCGTCGCCCGCTTGTCGCGCATCAGGTTGATGGCGTCGGTATAGGTGATCGCGTTGGGCGGCTCGCCCTTGTTGTCTTGCTGCGCTTCCGGACCCCAGTTGTCGATCTGCGGCACATACAGCTGCGAGGACTTCTGCGGAATCGGGTTGTTGGAGGTCGCGCGGAACACCGAGTAGGTGGTCATCGACGCGGCCACGCCGCAGCCGATCGCCAACACCATCAGCAGGGTCAACAGCGGATTTTTGCGGAGGCTGCGCAAGCCAAGCTGGAGGTAGTAGGCGAACATGGTCGTCCTTTACAGGGCTTCAATCCGCCTCCTGCCGAAGCAGGAGGCATCGGCGGCCGGCTATCAGGCCGGAGCGTTGTTGCGGGCGGCGTGCACGGCGTGGTGGAAGCGCGGGTCTTCCGCCAGGTCGACCACCTGACCGTCGATGATGTGCACGTTGCGCTGCGCGCGGGCAGCCAGCTCCGGATCATGCGTCACCATCACGATGGTGGCGCCTTCGCGATGGATCTCTTCCAGCAGCTCCATCACGCCACGGGCCATCTGCGTGTCGAGGTTGCCGGTCGGTTCATCCGCCAGCAGCAGGCGCGGCGAACCGGCGAGCGCGCGCGCAATAGCCACGCGCTGCTGCTGACCGCCGGACAGTTCAGCCGGATAGTGCTTGGCACGCGAAGCCAGGCCCACGCGCTCGAGCGCATCCATGATGCGTTCCTTGCGTTCGGCCGCCTTCATGCCGCGATAGCGCAGCGGTACTTCGACGTTGTCGAACACATTGAGGTCGGGAATCAGGTTGAACGCCTGGAAGATGAAACCGATCTTCTCGTTGCGGATGCGCGATCGCTCGTTGTCGTTGAGGTTGCTCACTTCAACGCCGTCGAGGTGGTACTGGCCACCAGTGAAGGTCTCCAGCAGGCCGGCAATCGTGAGGAAGGTGGTCTTGCCCGAACCGGACGGGCCGGTCACGGCGACGAACTCGCCTTCGTTCACATTGATGTTGAAGTCGCGCAGCGCATAGGTCTCCACCACTTCGGTGCGGTAGACCTTGGACAGATGAGTCATCTTGAGCATGGTGTTGTCCTTCGAGTGGTGGTTAGTTGGAGGTTGCTTAATTAGAGATGGCGACACGCTGGGCGCCCTTGAAGCTGTCGGTACCGGAGATCACGATGTTGTCGCCTTCCTTCAGGCCATCGAGGATTTCCACTTTGTCGATGCTGCTGGCACCCACGCGGATGGGATGCTTTTCCGCCACGCCGTCGCGCACGAGGTAGGCATAGCTGCCACCCGATTCGTCGACGAAGGAGCCGCGCTGCACGGTGAGCACGTTGTCGCGCTTGTCGAGCAGGATGCGCACGGACAGGCGCTGGTTCTGGCGCAGCTGCTTGGGCGTCTGGCCGTCGAAGCGCAGGCGGGCGGCGACTTCGCCATTGACCACTTCGGGCGAAATGGCGCTGACCAGGCCCTTCCAGGTGACGCCGTTGCCGCTGATCTCGCCGGTCATGCCGATGCCCAGGTCACGCGCGAAACTTTCCGGCACCTTCATTTCCACTTCGAGCGCGGACAGATCGATCACGCTGACCAGCTGGGCATCCTTGGCCACGGTGGCGCGCTCAGCAATGAACAGCTGGCCGACCTGGCCGTCCACCGGCGACTTCACGTTGAGGTCGTCCACCTGGCGCTGCAGATCCTTCACCATCAGCAGCTGGCGATCGTGCGCGAGCTTCTTGGACTGGATGTCGAAGTTCAGGCTGTCGGTGTTGGTGGCCAGATCGGTCTTGGCATGCTCGAGCGTGATGCGCATCTTCTCGAGCGTGTCCTTGGACTTGTCCACGTCCATGCTGGGCACCGCACCCAGCGTGAACGCCTTCTGGTAGCGGGCAAGGTCGCGTTCCGCGCCCTGCTTGTCGATGCTGGCGTTGTCGAAAGCCTTCTGCAGCTCGCCGCGCGTCTTGCGCGCATCGATCTGCGCACGCAGGTAATCCACCTGCATGGCGTCGGCGGCGCTCATTTCCTGGGCGAGCTTGTTGGTCAGTTCGGGGCTGTCGATGACGGCCAGCACCTGGCCCTTCTTCACCGCATCGCCTGCGTGCACCTTGAGCGTGACCGCACCGCCGTAGGTGGCATAAAGCGTGGGGCTGACTGCCGCCACCACCTTGCCTTCGGCCGCGATATCGCGGACGAACGGACCGCGCTCGACCGTGGCGAACGCCAGACGCGAGCTGCTCACCGAAGCGTCGGCCGAGAACAGGCGCCCAATGCGCGGACCGAACAAGGCCAGCACGGCCACCACGGCCACGCCAATGCCGATCAGCAGCATGCGGCGCTTGGGGTTGGATTTGACCTCGACCAGTCGGTCTTGTGCGGAGGTATCGCGAATCATCGATGGGTCCCTGGCCGCTGACAATGCGGCCCCTGACCCTACTGAGCAATCCGCGTGCCAAGTCCAAAGCGCCGATTTATTCGATATTTTTCAGCGAGTTGAAATGTCACCCAGGGCGCGGACAGCTGTCCGCGGACACCTGCACGGACAGGCGGACAAACGTCCGCGGACGTGACCGTGACGCCTGCCTAGTCGAACGCCGGCGCCAGCGACACCGCCGCCGCCCTCGCCACGTCGCGGGCAATGCCCCGGCCCAGTGAGGAGAGTTGTCCCAGCGGCAGCGTGTCGAGCACATCCAGCGACGCGATCCGCGCGGTGTGAAAACACAGCAGCTCCGCAATCGCCGCCTTGCAGGCCACTTCGCCGGGGCATACCGGCGCGGCCGGCAGTGGCGTGCCGCCGGCGAGCAAGGCATCCCAGGCGAGATAGTCGGTGTCCGGCAGCAGGTGCAGGCGGGCGCAGAACGTGCCGGACGCATCGAAGCAGTCGATCCATTCGCGCGGGCCGTCTGCGCCGATCATGCTTGATGCGCGCAGTTCTTCCGTTTGCAGCAGCGGCGCCAGATCCTGCCGCGTCACCAGCCAGCCCGGAGCCAGCTCGCGTGCGGGACGCGAGGCGGCGCAAGCCGGCAGATACAGCACGCCACCCAGCGATGGCAGGCGCGCGGCGAGCGTCGTGCCGTCGATCCGAACCGAGCTGCGGCTGATGGTCCATGCCGCCGTGTCTGTACCGGATCGGTTCGTAGCAAAGGCATGTGCAAGCCAGCCAAACATCGTCAGTACTCCTTGGCAGGAAGCGACCTGGCTGGCGTTCGAAGGAGAACCGCGTGGCTTAGGGTCTTGAGAGGTGTCCCGGCCGTGGCCGGAGGAAGGCGTCCTTGCCCATGAAGCTCCCTCGGGGGAGACGGCATGCCCGGCGCCGGCCTGCGCCGCGGCAAGGCTTACTTGGTGAGGATCAACTTGTCGTTGCGGGTCAGGCGCAGGTGGTACTCGCTGCCCTGGTGCTGGATCACCAGTTCGCGCTCGCCTTTGAGCAGCATCTGGCTGGAAACACGGCGAGTGGCGGCATCCGGCGCGGGCACCGAGGGCTTCAGGCTGAGCAGGCGGAACGGGCGCGCCAGGGCGTCGGCACCCTGAGGGAGGGACAAAACCGTGGTCATGGTGGAGCTCCGCAGGAGAGTGGTGACACCTCAGATGATAATAATTCTCATTTCCGTGTCAACACCCTGTTTTGCCGGCGGTCGATTGCCCTACGCGCTCCTTGGCCAGCCTGTCATCCAGGCTGCGGGTTCCCATCTGCGCGTAGGCCTTACAGGCGGCGGGGTCCACCAGGGGATCGGGCGCGCCGGCGCTGCGGCGGGCCACCTTCTCGAGGAAATAGATCTGGTCGGGATGCGGCACCATCAAAATGTCGCAGGGCAAGCTGGCGATCACGGCCAGCCCGTGCCTGTAGTTGCTCACCCGCTCCGGATGGGCCGCATCGCTGTAGCGGAAACTGCCAGCCGTCAGCGCGCTGATGCTATCGGCGTAAACCATGTTGAGGCAGCGCTTGCCCTCGCACGACTGCCATGTCCAGGTGGTGCTGCCGGGGGTATGTCCGGGTGTGTAGTGGGCAGTCACGGTCACGTCGCCCAGGCGGACCACGCCGTTGTCTGCAACGACCTCCACCGAACTCACCGGCGGATACGTCGGCGCGTCGCCGTATTGCGGATCGTTCGGGTAGTGGCCACCCAGCTGCAACTCCTTCGCACCGACTTCACTTGCCATCACACGCGCACCGCTGTCGCGCGCGATCGCAGCGATGCCGCCGGCATGATCCGAATGCGCGTGCGAATTGAGGATGCGCTTTACATCGTGCAGCTGAAAGCCCAGCGCTTTGATATTGGCCTCGACCAGCGCGGCGTTCTGCGGCAGCGTGCCATCAAGCAGCACCAAACCGTCAGATGATGCGATAAGAATGGCGGTGAGCCCGTGCGTGCCGACGTAGTAAGTGTTGCCGTAGATGCGAAACGGCTGCTGCGGTTGCGTCCAGGCCGCCTTGTCAGCGTGCGCCACGGTGATCGAGGCGAGCGCGAGGCAGCCGCCAATCGCGATGCGGGAAAGTTTCATAAGCCAACATCCGTGATGGAAAGTCGGGGCAGCATGTCGCGAATTTTGCGGATGCCGAGGGCCGTGCGCGGGCGACACGGCGACCAGTTGTGGCAAACCGCGGGCAAAGGGCATTCGCTGTGTGTGGGAGCGCACCCTGTGCGCGACAAACCAACGGAGCGATACACCCAGGCGTGGCGGTCGCGCACAGGGTGCGCTCCCACAGAAAATCAGCTCACGCTACCGCCGTCGCGATGCGCCTCAACACATCCCCATCCAGCTTCGGCAACAACGCCAACGCCCCAAGATTCTGCTCCAGTTGCTCCAGCTTGCTCGCACCCAGCATCACCGTGGAAACATGCGGATTGGCCAGGCACCACGCAATCGCGAGCTGCGCCATGGAGACGCCGAGTTCATCGGCGATCGGCGCCAGTCGTCGCACCTTTTCAAGTCGCGAGCCGTCATTCTCGAGCACCGCTTCACGCAGCCACTCATAGCCCGGCTGCGCCAGACGCGATTCGGCAGGCACGCCATGGTTGTACTTGCCGCTCAGCAGACCCGACGCCAGCGGCGACCAGATGGTGGTGCCCATGCCATAGGTGTCGTACAGCGGCGCGTATTCCTGCTCCACGCGCTCGCGATGCAGCAGGTTGTACTGCGGCTGCTCCATCGTCGGCGCGAACATGTGGTTGTCGCGCGCCGCCCGATGGGCTTCGATGATGGCCTCCGCCGGCCATTCGCTGGTGCCCCAATAGAGCACCTTGCCCTGGCGCACCAGTGTATCCATGGCTGCCACGGTTTCGACAATCGGCGTATCCGGATCGGGGCGATGGCAGAAGTAGAGATCCAGATGATCGACACGCAAACGCTGCAGCGCCTGATGACAGGCTTCGATCACATGCTTGCGCGACAGGCCGCGCTGGGTGGGCAGCGGATTATCCACCGCGCCGAAATACACCTTGCTCGACACGCAGTAGCTGTCGCGGGGAAAGCGCAGATCGGCGAGCACATCGCCCATCAGTGTCTCGGCGACGCCATGGTTGTAGACCTCGGCGTTGTCGAAAAAATTGATGCCGTGATCGTGGGCCATGGCCAGCAGATCACGCGCCAGCGAACGCCCCACTTGCGTGCCAAAGGTGACCCACGCGCCGAATGAAAGCGCAGAAAGCTGCAGGCCGGATGTGCCAAGGCGACGGTATTGCATGGGAGCGCTCCACGGGTGGGGATGGAACAGCATGCCAACAGCGTGCGTCATTCGTCCATCGTTGTGCTTTACACGTGGCACCGACACGGGGCGCCCTAGACTGCGCGTTTTCCCACATGCCACCCTCCCCGACCGGAGCAATGCCATGTCAACCATGCAAGGCTGGGCTGTCCAGGAAGGGGGCAAGCCGCTGGTGCTTGCCGAGTTCGATCTCGGCCCCTTGGGCGCCGAAGAAGTGGAAGTGGCGGTGGACTATTGCGGCGTCTGCCACTCCGATCTTTCGATGATCAACAACGAATGGGGCATGTCGCGCTTTCCCTTCGTACCGGGGCACGAGGTCGTCGGACGAGTCACGGCTCTGGGCCCGCAGGCAAAAGGGTTGAAGGTAGGCCAGCGCGTGGGCATCGGCTGGACCGCGGGCAGTTGCATGCATTGCCATCAATGCCTGTCGGGGCACCACAACCTGTGTCCCGAAGTGCAGCCGACCATCGGCGGCCATCACGGCGGTTTCGCCGACAAAGTGCGCTCCCACTGGGCCTGGGCCATTCCTCTGCCCGACGGCATCGACCTGCCGAGTGCGGGCCCGCTGTTGTGCGGCGGCATCACGGTGCTCAAGCCGTTTCTGGCCTACAACATCAGCCCGACCGCCCGCGTTGGCGTGGTTGGGATCGGCGGCCTGGGGCATATGGCGGTGAAGTTTGCCCGCGCCTGGGGTTGCGAAGTCACTGCCTTCACCTCCAACGCGTCGAAGGCGGACGAGGCGCGCAGCTTCGGTGCGCACAACGTCGTTTCCAGTCGCGATGCCAACGCGATTGCGGGCATCGCCGGCTCGCTGGATCTATTGCTGGTGACGGTGAATGTGCCGCTGGACTGGGCGGCGCTGCTCGGCACACTCGCGCCGCGTGGTCGCATGCATGTGGTGGGCTGCGTGCTTGAGCCCATTCCCGTCTCGGCGTTCGCGTTGATTCTGACGGAGCGGGAGGTTTCCGGCTCGCCCACCGGCGCACCGGTGGATATCGCCACCCTGCTCGACTACGCCACCCGCCACGACATCCGCCCGCAGGTGGAAATGTTCCCCATGTCGGACGTCAATGCCGCGCTCAAGCATCTTGAGGAGGGCAAGGCGCGCTATCGCATCGTGCTCAAGGCCTAGCCGCCTGAAGCAGTATCGACGGCCGCCCGACCAGGCGGCCGTCGATGAGAACGCTGCACTTACGGCAGCGTATGGACGTCTACACGGTTCTCGATGCCCTGGTCGGCCTCGGGACGCCACAGCGTGCTCTTGAGCGGATCGCCCAGACCCCACGCCTTCAACTCGCTGATCAACGCCTCGTTGTCGCCATCTTTGCGGACGTAGAAATCCAGGTGGCGGAAATCGTCGCAGGCGGTATCGCAGTGATAGCTGGAGAAACCCAGCGCCTCGATCTGGCCGTACTCGTTGAGGATCACCGCGGCCGCGCTGCCGCCGCACTCGCGCGCCGGGCAGGCGGTGAACAGGAAGCGCTTATCGGCCAGCACCTGCACCGACGGCGAGGAGCCGCCCAGCGCCGACAAGGCCTGCTCGCTCACCGAGCGACTGCCGCGGAAATAGTTGACCTTGCTGTCGCCGGCGAAATGCCCCAGCGCCGTCACGAAGCCATTGGCTCGCGAGAGCTGGTTGGCGTTCGCGCAGGTCGACGGATCAATCGTTCGGCAAGGGCCCGCCGGCGCCGCCGTGGCGGCAAACACGGAACAAGGCACGACAGACAACAGCAGCATGAAACACACAATGCGCATGAGCTTGCACATGACACCCTCCCCTTAGAGTGAATCCCCTAACCCACATCAGGCCGCATCCGTTCCGGCTCCGGCAATCACGCCAGACGCGTGAGCTGCAGCCGGCGCCTGATGTAAAACCCGCGTCCGCAGTTTCAGGAATGGACGCTCCACCCCGTAGTGAAGCAACGCACCGACCCCCAACACCGCTGACGCATAAGCTGCAAAAGTCAGCAGGCCATGACCGTCCAGCTTTTCCCCCGCCGCGGATTCCACCAGATGGAATACCGCCTTGTGTGACAGATACAAGCTGTACGACACCGCCGCCAACCAGCCGGCCCCCGGTACGCGCAGACGCGCAAGCACGCCAGAGGTTTGAGCGCCGGCCAACACCAGCAGCCCCAGGCCGAAGGAAAGCAACGGATACCCCACCACGGTGGGAATGAAGCCGGTCCGATCGCGGAATAACATGATCGCACCGCCGACTACCGCTACCCCTGCGAGCAGAAAGCCGTTGGCATGTCGTCCCCATCGGGACCAGAGGACGGGCCGATAGACCCTGGCCGTAGCCAGCATCACGCCCATCAAGAGGCCGTCCAGACGGGACCACGTGGGATAGTAAATGCGCTCCAGGAAGGTTTTTCCATAGGAATTTTGGTCAAGACCGGCCAACGGCGCCAGTTCCCAGGCCCACATCACACCCCGCACCACCATCCCCGCCAGCACCACCGCCGTGCATACCAGCACGAACCGACGCACGGACGGACGCCGCGCCAGCCACCATGCCAGTAGCGGGAACAGCAGGTAGAAATGCTCCTCCACGCACAACGACCATACGTGGGAGAACGCCAGGTGATCCTTGGCGTCGATCAGCAGGTTCACCGTAAAGGTCAGGAACTGCCACAGCGGCTGCAGCTCCCCCTGCTCGCGCACGGACGGCCAAATGAAATACGCCGCCACCACGACCAGGTACGCCGGAAGGATGCGGAAGGCGCGGCGCTGGTAGAAATCCCCGAACGAGAATCCCCGCCCCTCCGCCAGCGGCTTGAGCACCTGCGAGCCGATCAGAAAGCCGCTGAGGACAAAGAACAGGTCCACGCCCATCCACCCGTTCTGCTCGATCCCGCCGAAATGACCCCAGCCACCGATGATGTACGAATGGAAAATCATCACCCACACGATTGCTATCGCGCGCAGTAAATCCAGACCCGGCAATCGGTTCACGTCATCTCCCCTTGGCATCCCTGCGGCATCCGACGCGAACGCATCGAACGGAATCGCGACCGTGAAATATATCGCGGCGCGCAGGCGGGACGGTGTTGGGTTTGTGGCAAAAGCGGGGCTTGGCCCGCTTCAGCTGCCGCATGGAAGCACCGCCGTAAAGATGCCAATGCCCCGACCTTCAGCCAAGCGCCAACCTAGCCATGTGGGAGTGCATCCTGTGCGCGACGAGCCTACGGAGCGGTACACCCCAGCGCCGCGGTCGCGCACAAGTGCGCTCCTACAAGGGAGCCATCAGGCCTGTACCGATCGGCTTGTCTGTGTGGGAGCGCACCCTGTGCGCGACAATCCTACGGAGCGGTACACCCCAGCGTGGCTGTCGCGCACAGGGTGCGCTCCCACAGACAAGCGCCAGGCGTGGCACCAGGTGCGCCATGTGTGACCCAAAGCCGATGCGCAGCGAGGCCCCGCTTTAAGTCCTCAGCGATTCGGGCGCGTTGCGGAGCGCTTGGAAGTATCCCCTGTGTACCCTCGGAGGTTGTCCCACGACGGCGCGCCTCGAGCGTTCGGGCTTATCCCAGCACGATGCTGCGGGCGTTATCAGGCCATTTTCTTTGGGTTACTTTTCTTTTGGGCCAGCAAAAGAAAAGTGACTCGAGCGGCGGCAGCCGATCGAAACGCCCGCCGCGTAGGCGGCACGCTGGCCTCGAGGCAACAACCGAAGACTGACGAAACTGAGTGACCAGCCATTCGGCTGTTAAAGAGCGCCTCCGGCCTACGCCGGAATAACGAGCTCAAAGCCGAATCCGATCTACGACGTGGTAACAACCAAACGGGTCAACGCAGCAAGGCCATCAAAATGGCAAGCACCACAGCCGCAAACACCCCCGCCACCACATCATCCACCATCACCCCCACCCCACCCTTAAGCCGACGATCCAACCACCCAATCGGCCAAGGCTTCCAAACATCAAACAACCGAAACAACGCAAACCCGACCACCACCGCCCACCACGGCCCCATCACCGCCGGAATCAGCGCAATCCACAACCCAACAAACTCATCCCACACGATGCTGCGATGATCGTCCACACCGACCAGGCGCCCCGCCACCCCGCACGCCCACACGCCGATGACGAAGCCCACCGCAATCGCGAACACATAGAGCTGCACCGGCAAACTGCGCAGCAACAACCATGGCAGCAGCGCCGCCAGTGAGCCGAACGTGCCCTGCGCCACCGGCGCCAGGCCAGAACCAAAACCGCAGGCCAGCCAGCCCGCTGGCGTAGCGAGCAAGGCGCGTCGTTGTTCCGGGGTGAGGATCGTCTTGTCGCTCATGCGAAATGGTCCCAGCCGCGTTGCGAGGGTTCCAGCCATTGTCCTTGGGCGTCGCGCACGCGCACGCCGGCGCCTTCGATTATGCGCCCGATCCGCGTGGCGCCGCAGCCAAGGCGCGCCAGATCGGTCTGAACGTCGGCCACCAGTGCCGGCGGCACGGTGAAGCACAGTTCGTAGTCGTCGCCGCCGGCCAGCGCGAAGTCGCGCACGGACAGGTCGTCGAAGCTTGCCATCAGCATCGGCGAGCACGGCAGCAAGGGCGCTTCGATTTCCGCGCCCACGGCGCTTTCATCGCAGATATGCCCAAGGTCAGCGAGCAAGCCGTCGGAGATATCGATGCAGGCACTCGCCCGATCGCGCAGCGCCAGGCCAACCGAAAGGCGAGGCGTGGGCCGATGCAGTCGTTCGATCAGATAGGCGGCGCGCCCGTCGCCTTCATCCACGCGCGCGCCGCGCTGTAGCAGATGCAAACCAGCGGCTGCGTCGCCCAGCGTGCCGGTAACCAGCACGACGTCGCCTGCGCGCGCGCCGGTGCGCGTCAGCGCTTTGCCGGGCGGGACGAAACCATGCACCGCAACGCTGATGGTCAGTGCGCCGCGCGTGGTGTCGCCGCCGATCAGGGCAAGCCGGTGCGGCTGCGCCAACTGGGCAAACCCTTCGGCGTAGCCATCAATAAAAGCGCTGAGCTGCTCCGCCGGTTGCGTCGGCAACGTCAGCGCCAGCAATGCCCAGGCCGGGCTCGCACCCATCGCGGCGAGATCGGAAAGATTCACCGCCAGCGACTTCCAGCCGATATCCGCTGCCGCCGTGCCATACGGGAAATGCACGCCTTCGACCATGGTATCGATCGCGATGGCCAGCTCCTGCCCTGCCGGTGGCGCGACCACGGCGGCATCGTCGCCGATGCCCAACTTCACGTCTTCGCGGCCTTGCGCGGTGCGCTCGCGGATACGGTCGATCAGTCGGAATTCCATGGCTTGCGACCTGCGCTGATCAGTCGGTCCAGCCAGAAAGTCAGCGGCTGAAGACCAGGGTGGGAGCGTCGTGATAGGTGGATTCCTGCCACAACGTGAAACCGGCCTTCTCCGCCACGCGGATCGAAGGCAGGTTGTCTGGCGAGATGATGCACACCTGCCGTCGATCGGCGAAGTTGCGCTCGCCCCAGGCGATGGCGGCGGCCACGGCTTCGCTCGCATAGCCTTTGCCTTGCGCATGCGGCGCCAGTGCCCAGCCGAATTCCAGCATGCCCTGCAGCGAAGGCTCCATCTCGCGCCTGAGATCAGCGAAGCCGACGTCGCCAATGAAGCGGCCGGTGGCTTTCTCTTCGACGGCCCAGTAGCCGTAACCAAGCGTGTGCCACAGTCCGATGTACTGCAGAAAGCGACGCCAGACTTCTTCGGCACCAAACGGACGCCCGCCGATAAAACGGGTCACCTCAGGGTCGGACCACAAGGCCACGCGTTCGGCATGATCGTCGACGCGATGCGCACGCAGGCGCAGGCGCGCGGTCTCGATCACGGGAATCACGGACGCATGCTCCGCGGCCCCGTCCATCAGTGACGCTTCTCCGTGGTGCGCAGCACGCCGGCGAGCTTGTCGAGTACGCCGTTAACGTAGCTGTGGCCATGATCCGCACCGAAGCGCTTGGTGACTTCAATCGCCTCGTTGATGATCACGCGGTACGGCACATCCGGGCGGTACTTGAGCTCATAGGTGGCCAGGCGCAGGGCGGCGCGCTCGATCGGGTCGATCTGCTCCACGTCGCGGTCCACGTAGGACTTGATCGCCTCGTCGATGGTCTTGACGTTGCGCTCGACACCGTTGAGCAGGTCCTCGAAGTACTCGAGATCCGCCACTTCCATGTCCTGCTCGTGGCGGAACTGCTCGATCACGGCATTCATGCGGCTGCCGCCGATCTGCCAGGCGTACAGCGCCTGCAGCGCACGGCGACGGGCGCGCGAGCGTGCAGCCAGATCGATGCCTTCGGGGCGAGAGTTCATCACAGCTTTCCGTACAGATTGACCATCTCGAGCGCGGCCAGGGCGGCATCCGCGCCCTTGTTGCCGGCCTTGGTGCCGGAACGCTCGATGGCTTGTTCGATGGTGTCGGTGGTCAGCACGCCAAACGCCACCGGCACGCCGGAGGCATAGGCTGCCTGGGCCAGGCCCTTGGCGCATTCACCGGCAACGAAGTCGAAATGCGGGGTGGAGCCGCGGATCACCGCGCCCAGCGCGATCACCGCAGCGTACTTGCCGGAGCTGGCGACCTTGTTGGCGGCCAGCGCGATTTCCCAGGCGCCCGGCACGCGGATCAGCTCGATCGCATCGTCCTTCACGCCATGGCGCACCAGCACGTCACGAGCGCCGGCCACCAGCGGCTCGACGACAAAGCCGTTGAAACGGCCGGCGACGATGGCAAAACGGCCCTTGGGCGTGGCGAAATCGCCTTCGATGGTCTTCATGGGGTATGCGTTTCCTGGGTTCCGGGCCCGGAGGGGCCGTCTATTTTACGGGATGCAAGGGCGGCGTGCCCGGATCGGGCCGGGAAACCGCCCCAGCGAGGGTCGGATGGCCGCGAAAGCTCAGGCTGGCCTGGCCTGCCGCCACCCGCAAGCGGGCTGGGACGCCGAACGGGAGCGTGAATTTGTCCGGCTCATGGCCAAACGGCAGGTCGCGGACGATGGGAATCCGCGCCACCCGGGCCAGTTGCTCGAACGCGGCCTCGGTGTCGTAGCCGTTGTCGTAGGTATGCGGGCGGCACTGGGTGAAATGGCCCAGCACCAGGGCGCGCTGGCGACCCAGCAGGCCGGACAACTGCAACTGGTACAGCAGGCGCTCGAGGCGGAACGGCGGCTCGCCGATGTCTTCCACGAACAGGATGCCGTCATCGATGACCGGGAAATAGGGCGTCCCAAGCAGGCTGCACAGCATGGCAAGGTTGCCACCCCACAGCGGGCCTTCGACCTCCAACTCCGCGGCGCTGGATGTGCTCCAGCTGGCGGTGGCCTGCGGCTCGCCCACGGCGCGCCAGAAGTGTTCCCACATGAGGCCGTTGAGCTCGGGCGCACCAAAATCGGGACCCAGCATGGGGCCGCCGAAGGTGACCAGTCCGCCCTTTGCGTAGAGCGCCATCTGGATGGCGGTGAAGTCGCTATGGCCAACCAGCAAGGTGTTGGAGCCTGTCAGCCGCTCGCGCAGCGCGTCGTAGTGCAGGTACTCGAGCAGGCGGGTGGCGCCGTAGCCGCCGCGGATGGCGAGCGCGATGTCCGGCAGCTGCTGCATCGTCGCCAGCGCATTGAGGTCGGCTGCGCGTGATGCGTCGGGACCGGCAAAACGATGTTCGACGCGATCGAGCACTTCCAAGCCATCCACCGCGCAACCGGCCGCCTGCAGACGCGCGATACCGCGCGCCATGGCGTCGCGGTCATGCGGATAGCCCGAAGGGGCGATGAGGCGGATGGCGGGAGAGGTCATGGCGGTGGTTTGTGGTGAAAACCTGAGTATGCCGGTGGATGGATGGCGTGGAAGTGGCGAAGGTGGGCAAACCCTCTGTAGGAGCGCACTTGTGCGCGACCAACCAACAGGGCGGAAACAATCCGGCGCTGCGGTCGCGCACAAGTGCGCTCCTACAAGGGGATGCCTGCTTAGACGTACTCGGTCACTTCCAGCCCGAAACCGCCCAGCCCCACCATCTTGCGCGGCGTACCCAGCACGCGCAGCTGGCGGATGCCCAGGTCCGCGAGGATTTGCGCGCCCAGGCCCAGCTGTCGCCATTCCTGCTGCTGCGCCTCCTCCGGCGCCTGCACCGAGGGCTGGCGATTGAGGCGACGCAGCAAGGCGTCGGCGGTGTCTTCGCCCGACAGCACGAGCAGCGCGCCGCGGCCTTCATCGGCAATGCGGCGCAAGGCGGAGGTGACCGTGAGGCCGAGGTCGTCACGCTGCAGATGCAGCACGTCCGACAGCGTGTTGCGCACATGCACGCGGGTGAGCACGGGCTCGCCATCGTCCACGGTGCCGCGCACCAGGGCGAAATGCAGGCCGTGGCGAATGGCATCGCGATAAGCCACCAGCTTGAACGCACCGAATTCGGTATCGACATCGCCCTCGTAGACGCGCTGCACGGTCTTCTCGGTTTCCAGGCGATAGCGGATCAGGTCGGCGATCGAGCCGATCTTCAGACCGTGCTTTTTCGCGAAGATTTCCAATTCGGGCCGGCGCGCCATCGAGCCGTCTTCGTGCAGGATTTCGATCAGCACGGCCGAGGGCTCAAGGCCTGCCAGCGCTGCCAGATCGCAACCTGCCTCCGTATGCCCTGCGCGCGTCAGCACGCCACCGGGCTGGGCCGTCAGCGGGAAGATATGACCCGGCTGGGACAGATCCTGCGGCTTCGCATCGGACTTCACCGCAACCTGGATGGTGCGTGCGCGATCGTGCGCGGAAATACCCGTGGTGACACCTTCGGCCGCCTCGATGGAGACGGTGAAGTTGGTCTGATACGGCGAGGTGTTGTCCACCACCATCGGCCGCAGGCCCAGCTGGCGAGTGCGCTGCTCGGTGAGCGTGAGGCAGACCAGGCCGCGCGCCTCGCGCACCATGAAGTTGATGTCCTCGGGGCGCACCATCTGTGCCGCCATGATGAGGTCGCCTTCGTTCTCGCGATCTTCATCGTCGAGTATCACGACCATGCGGCCGGCGCGGATGTCTTCGAGGATTTCGGGGATGGTGTTGAAGCTCATGGGGTGTCCAATTCAGTAACGTTGTGCGCCGCGCGTGGCGACGTGGCGATCACGCAAAACCGTGTTGCTTGAGAAACGCTTCATCAATCCTCGGCGCATCGCCACTGGCGATCAGCCGTTCGATGTAGCGAGCGACCACGTCCACTTCGAGGTTTACTGCATCGCCCGCGCGACGCGCGTTGAACGCCGTGTGTTCCACCGTATGCGGAATAAGGTTGACCCCGAAGCGATGGCCGTTCACCTCGTTCACGGTGAGGCTGGTGCCGTCGATGCAGATCGAGCCCTTGGCGGCGATGTAGCGCGACAACGATGCAGGCGCCTCGAAGACCCAGCGCAGTGAGCGGCCATCGGGCGTGATCGACACCACCTTGCCCACGCCATCGACATGGCCGGACACCAGATGCCCACCCAGGCGATCGGCCAGGCGCAAGGCTTTTTCCAGGTTCACCGGGTCGCCTGCGCGATGCTTGCCCAGCGTGGTCAGCGAGAGTGTTTCGTTGGAGACGTCCGCGCTGAAACCGCGCGCTTCCAGCGTCACCGCGGTCAGGCATACGCCGGACACGGCGATGCTGTCGCCCAGTTGCACGTCGGAGAGATCGAGGTCGGCGGTGTCAACGTACAAACGTACGTCACCTCCGCGAGGTTCTAGCCGCGCGATGCGGCCCACGCTCTGGATGATGCCGGTAAACATCAGCGCACCTCCGAAACGGAGGCGGCGAAAGAATGGCAACGATGCTTGGACATGAAACGTTTCCCGCGTAAGAGTGCGAAAAACGCCCCAAGGCGTCAGGCAGGCGCACGCCACCAGGGCCTGCACCGTACCGTCTTCTCTCATCCGGACTTTCTGGCCGCCATCGCTGGCTGCCAACCGTCGGCTCCGGCATTGGACCGGATCTGCTGACCTTCCGATGACCTGGAAGCGCTCGCGGGCTCATGCCTTACGGCACCTACCGCCGGTGGGGAATCGCACCCCGCCCTGAAGACGTCGTTTTGTAGTTTGCCGGCGAACCGGCCGGCGCAGTTTAACACCATCCCGGGCAGCGGCCGCCGCTGCAGCGTCCGCCCCGGGGAACAATGTGTCGCCTGGGAGTGAGTGCCTTCCGCGAGCCTTTGGGTTACAGGCTCGCGATCTGGCCAGTTTCCTGGCGGTAGTCGCGCAGCACCTGGTCCATCACCCAGCTGGTGCGCGCGCCGCTTTCGGCGGTGGACGGACAGGCGCCCTTGTGCCCGGTCAGCTCAGCCACGATGGTTTCGATCAGCGGCTGCTGGATATGCAGCGGGTTGGCCACGCGGTAGTCGTGCGAGCCTTCCATGTTTTCCACATGGATCGGCCCGTCGCCGAAGGTGGCGAACGCGATGCGGCCCTTGTCCCCTATCACCTCGATTTGGTCGTGGCGCTTGAAGCTGTCGAAACTCCACAAGCCGCTGCCGAGCATGCCGTTGCCGAACTGGAACGACATGGCCACGCCGTCTTCGACCGGATACGCACCCAACTGATTGGTTGCCTGCCCGCTGACCGAAACGATGGGGCCGAACAGCCAGTCGAGGATATCGAGCGTATGGCAGCCCAGATCCATGAACACACCGCCGCCGGAAATCTCCGGACGCACGTGCCAGGGCAAGTTGGCCGGATCCTGATAACGCGGATGATGCGGTTCGTACAGCACCGTGTTGACGATGCGCGGCTTGCCGATCGCCAGCTGACCGAAGATCAGCTCGCGCACTTTCTGGAAGCGCGGCAGGCTGCGGCGGTAGTACGCAACGAACACGGGCACCTTCGCCTGCTGCCCCGCATGGATGATGGCCTCGCACTCGGCGTGATCCATCGCCATCGGTTTTTCGATGTAGACGGGTTTGCCCGCGGCGATGCTCATCAAGGCGTATTCCTTGTGCGTTGATGGCGGCGTAGCCACGTAGACGGCGTTGACGTCGGCGTCGTCGATCAGCCTGGCCGCATCGTCGTACCAGCGCGGCACGCCATGGCGTTCGGCGTAATCGCGGGCTTTTTCACCGTCGCGGCGCATTACCGCCATCAACGCGGAGTTCGGCGTCTTGCTGAAGCCCGGACCGCTCTTCACCTCGGTGACATTGCCGCAACCGATGATGCCCCAACGTACCGCTGCCTTCGTCATGTGCTCTTGAACTCCTGCTTGCGACATGGCCGGTGATAGCCATCAAACTCGATCGTGAATCCGTCGCTCACGCGACGGGACGCAGCAAAAGCCGCATATCCTCGCCCAGCACGCGCCGATCGAGCGTGCGCAGTTTCCAGCGCGACGCCATATCACTGAGTGAGGGCAATCCCATTAGCGCTTGTGCGTTGTCGCCGAGCAGCACTGGCGCGATGTAGAGCAACAGCTCGTCGACCAGTCCGGCGGCGAACAACGCGCCGCACAGATTGGGGCCGGCCTCGACATGGACCTCGCTGATATGGCGACGCGCGAGCTCGTCCATCACGGCATGCAGGTCCATCGCACCGCCCTGCTCCGCGACCACCGCCAACTCCGTTGCCTGAAAGCGTGGATCGACCGGCGTGTACTGTTCGTTGTGCAGCACCAGGGTCGGCATCGTGCCATCGAGCACATGGCTGTTGGACGGCGTACGCAGGCGATTGTCGAGCACCACGCGCCATGGAGGCGTAAATGCCTCGCCTTCCGGCAGCCGCACGGTGAGTCGCGGGTTGTCCGCCAGCACCGTGCCCGATCCGGTGAGTATCGCCGAACTGCGCGCACGCCAGCGCTGCACATCCGCACGCGCCGCCTCGCCCGTGATCCACTTCGATTCGCCATTGGCGAGCGCCGTGCGGCCGTCCAGGCTCATCGCCAGCTTCACGCGCACCCAGGGGCGTCCGCGTTCGATACGGCTGAAGAAACCGATGTTGAGTTCGCGTGCCGGCTCGCGCATCAGGCCGGTTTCCACCGTGATGCCGGCGTCGCGCAACTTGCCGATGCCGCGCCCGGCGACCTGGGGGAACGGATCTTCCGCGGCGATGACTACGCGCGAGACGCCGGCAGCGATCAGCGCATCCGCGCATGGCGGCGTACGACCGTGATGGGCACAGGGCTCCAGCGTCACGTACGCAGTAGCGCCGCGCGCCTGCTCACCGGCTTCGCGCAACGCGTGGACCTCGGCATGGGGCTCGCCAGCCCTCACGTGATAACCCGCCCCCACCACCTGTTCGGCATGTGCGACGACGCAGCCGACGCGAGGATTGGGATGGGTGGTGTAGAGGCCAAGCTCGGCGAGGCGCAAGGCGTGCGCCATGTGCAGGTGGTCGATGGCGGTGAATGGGGAGGCCATGCGGGGTCGCTTTGGGGTGCGGGTGGGGGGAGTTTAGGCGAAGAGGTGGGGTTGCTTGTGATTCTGGGGTTTTAGTGGGGGTTTTAGGCCTGGAGCTCATGTCATGGCCGCTGCGAAGAACGGCGGATACTTGTGGTTCGTCGTTCCGTCGCACAGATCGGGGCTCGCTTTTGCTCGTCACTACGGCGCTGACTGGCAGCGCTGTTCAACGGCCGAATGGCTGGTCATCCAGAGCTTCGGTGTTTCCTTGTCACCTTGAGGCCAGCGTGCCGCCTACGCGGCGGGCGTTTCGAACGGCTGCCGCCGCTCGAGTCACTTTTCTCTTGCTGGCCCAAGAGAAAAGTAACCCAAAGAGAATGGCCTGATAACGCCCGCAGCATCGTGCTGGGATAAGCCCGAACGCTTGAGGTGCGTCTGATGGGACAACCTCCGAGGGTACACAGCGGGTACTGCCAAGCGCTGCGCAACGCGCCCGAATCGCTGAGGACTTAAAGCGGGGCCTCGCTGCGCATCGGCTTTGGGTCACACATGGCGCACCTGGTGCCACGCCTGGCGCTTGTCTGTGGGAGCGCACCCTGTGCGCGACAGCCGCGCCGCGGTGTACCGCTCCGTAGGTTTGTCGCGCACAGGGTGCGCTCCCACAAAGAACTGAGCGGCAGCATTGATCCGCCATCCACAGGCCAGCGCGATCCCTTGTAGGAGCGCACTTGTGCGCGACCGCGGAGCTCAGATGTGCCGCTCCGTAGGTTGGTCGCGCACAAGTGCGCTCCTACAGTTGCGCCGTGGCCAGCTTGCCGCCACGCGATGCGCCGCACTCCTCACTCTCACCTGGCCCAACCCAGCCTCCCGCTGAAGCTCCCCCGGTGCTGCACTGCGAAAACCCCCGCCGCCCTTTACAATGGCCCGCTGCGCCGCTCCAGGCGCACCCCTATGGCAGTTGGAGTCCCCATGAAAGTCCTGGTCATCGGCAGCGGCGGGCGTGAACACGCGTTGGCGTGGAAGCTCAAGCAGTCGCCGCGCGTGAGCGAAGTGATTGTCGCCCCGGGCAATGCGGGCACGGCGCGGGAAAAGGGTGTGCGCAACGCCGACGTGGCGGTGACCGACCTGGATGGCTTGTTCAAGTTGGCCAAGGACGAAAAGATCGGGCTGACCGTGGTCGGTCCCGAAGTGCCGCTGGTAGCCGGTGTGGTCGACAAGTTCCGCGCGGCGGGGCTGCGCTGCTTCGGCCCGCGCGCGGTGGCCGCGCAGCTGGAGGGCTCCAAGGCATTCGCCAAGGACTTCCTGCTCCGCCACAACATTCCCACCGCGCGCTACGCGGTGTTCACCGAACTCAACCCCGCGCTCGCCTATGTGCGCCAGCATGGCGCGCCCATCGTGATCAAGGCCGATGGCCTGGCCGCGGGCAAGGGTGTGGTGGTGGCGTTGACGCTGGCGGATGCCGAGCAGGCGCTGCATGACATGCTGGGCGCGCATCAGTTTGGCGATGCATCCGCGCGCGTGGTGATCGAGGAATTCCTCGACGGCGAGGAAGCCAGCTACATCGTGGTGAGCGATGGCCAGCACGCCTTGCCGATGGCGAGCAGCCAGGACCACAAGCGCCGCGACGAAGGCGATCTGGGTCCCAACACCGGCGGCATGGGCGCGTATTCGCCTGCGCCCGTCGTCACGCCTGACGTCGAGAAGCGCATCCTCAAGGAAGTGATCGAACCCACCCTGCGTGGCATGGCGATGGAAGGTGCGCCCTTCATCGGCTTCCTCTACGCCGGCCTGATGATCGACAAGAGCGGTACGCCCAAGGTCATCGAGTTCAACGTGCGCTTCGGCGATCCGGAAACGCAACCGATCATGCTGCGCCTGAAATCCGATCTGGTGGATCTGATCGAAGCCGCGCTCGACGGTGAGCTGCATCACACGCATGTGCAGTGGGACGCGCGCCCGTCGCTCGGCGTGGTGATGGCGGCGGGTGGTTATCCGGGCAAGGTGCGCAGCGGCGACGTCATTACCGGGCTGGACAGCGATTTTGGCCCCAGCGTGAAAGTGTTCCACGCCGGCACGCAGCTCGATGCGCAGGGCAAGGTCGTCACTGCCGGCGGTCGCGTGTTGACGGTGTGTGCGCTGGGCAAGGACATCGCGGCTGCTCGTGAACACGCTTATGCGGCAGTGGCCAAGATTCACTACGAGGGCGGCTTCTGCCGTCGCGATATCGCGCATCGCGCGCTGCATCGCCTCTGAGCTGATCGATTCATCCCGCTGAAAGCCCCGGATTTCCGGGGCTTTTCTTTTGCATCATCCGTGACAGCGCATTCATCGCGCCTCTTCCACGATCTTCTTCAGCGAACGCAGTACGTCGCCAAAATCGCCCGTCACCTGCGGCCCGATCGCCTCAGCCTCGGGGCCGGTGATCCCGGTGGCGTAAGTCACTCTCACCCGATGTGGCGAGAGTGCTTCGATACGGTGGTCGACCACAACGCGCGTTTCATCGATAACGGTTGCGTCGGTAAAAGCCTTGCGCTCGTCCACCGCGATCAAGGTGCTGACGAACGCGTCCGTGCCCGGCGGCTGCATGGTGAAGGTGGTGCCGGTGGCAAACGGCCCATGCAACTGGATGTGTTCGATGCCTGCGTTCCAGCGCTGCCAGCCGTGCACATCGGCAAACACCGCCCAGACTTGCGCCGGTGTGGCGTCGATCTCGATGCCTTCTTCATGCGTCCACATGACAGCTCCTTGCGAGTCGTGGAACGCAGGCGTTCCATCAATGAATCAGCCGGGAATCTCCGGCTCGACCAGGTTCGCCAGATGCAGCAGCGACTCCTGCCAGCCCAGATAGCATGCCTCGGTGGGGATCATCTCCGGGATGCCTTCCTGCACCACGTTCATTTCCGTGCCGCAGGAAACTTGCCTCAGGGTGACCGTGGTCTGCATCTCGCCAGGCAGGTTCGCATCGTCGAAGCGCGCGGTGTAGCGAATGCGTTCACCGGGCACGAGCTCCCGATAGGTGCCGCCAAACGAATGGCTGTGACCGCTGGTGAAATTGGTGAACGACATCTGATAGGTGCCGCCGACCTTGCCATCGAGATACTGCACCTTGCCGGTGAAACCATTGGGCGGAAGCCAGCGCGCCATGGCGTCGGCATCGAGGAAGGCGCGATAGATCTTCTCGGGCGTGGTGCGAAGGACACGGTGGAGCGTAACGGTACCGGTGGTCATGCCTGGGACTCCTGTTCAGGGAAGAACGGTCCGCGGTGGGACCTTCATCCATACGACGAACCTGTCGCGCCTTTTTCGACGTCTGCTATCGATCCTCTCGACGCAGGATGACGTGAGTGGCGCGTTCGCCTGCGATGCTGTCCACCGCCTGGTAACCGAGCTCAGGCAGGTCCAGGCCCTGGAACAAGGCTTCGCCACAACCCATCAACCACGGCCGCACAGCCAGATGAAGCTCATCGATCAGGCGCGCCTCAAGGTACTGGCGCACCGTGGACACACCGCCACCGATGCGAACGTCCTGGCCGTTCGCGGCGACACGTGCCTGTTCCAGTGCGGCGTCGATGCCATCAGTGACAAAATAGAACGTGGTGCCACCCGCCATGGTGAGCGGTGCGCGTGCGTACTGGGTCAAGACGAACACCGGCACGTGATACGGCGGCTCCTCACCCCACCAACCCTTCCAGCTGTCATCAGGCCATGGGCCACGAACCGGGCCGAACATATTGCGGCCGAGTATCCACGCGCCAATGTTCGCGAAGCCCTTTTCCGCCATGTCGTTGTCAACGCCGGTTTCGCCCTCGCTGCCGCTGTCGCCATGCATGCGCTGGAACATGCGGGTGGGGAAAACCCATTCCATCAGGCCCAGGCCACCCACGCCGAGCGGATGCTCAAGATCCTGGGCGAGTCCCGCGGCGTAACCATCCAGCGATACGGCAAAACTTTGCACGCGAACTTTCGACATGACGACTATCCGTGTTGGAGGAGTTACCTATCCGACGAACCATCGGCGCCGATATCGACACGAGCTGATCCCGGCGCCTGCCGACGCAACGGAGCATGCCAGAAAGCGAGCGGAGGCGATGTCGACGCCCGGTCGTCACCGCTTGCCGATGCAGACGCCGACGAGCGTCCGTGCGTGATGTCCCCGCTGCTATGCTCCGCGCGTGAAGGACACCACGCCACCGAGCTGCGCATGAGCCAATTCAACCTGCTGGGAAGCCGACGTTTCGCGCCATTCTTCTGGACGCAGGCGCTGGGCGCGTTCAATGACAATGCGTTCCGCAACGCGATGGTCATGCTGGTGGCGTTCCAGATGGGGCTGGATGACAAGACGGTGTCGCTCTACACCAATCTGGCGCCGGCCCTGTTCATTCTTCCCTACTTCCTGTTTTCGGCCACGGCCGGGCAGCTGGCGGAGAAATACGAGAAGTCGCGCATCATCCGCTATGTGAAGCTGTTCGAGATCGCTGCCATGGCGATCGCCGCAGTCGGCTTTTACACGCACCACACCACCTTGCTGCTGGTGGTGCTGTTTCTGATGGGGCTGCACTCGACCACGTTCGGTCCAATCAAGTACGCGATCCTTCCGCAGGCGCTGAAGCCGGAAGAACTGGTCGGCGGCAACGGCCTGGTGGAAATGGGCACGCAGCTGGCGATGCTGATCGGCATGATCGCCGGCAATTCGTTGATGTTGATTGCGGGTTATGGGCCGTTGGCTGCCTCCGCCACCACGATTCTTGTCGCGGTGCTTGGCTATCTCGCCAGCCGGCGCATTCCGCCAGCACCTGCCACGGCGCCGGATCTCGTGTTCAACTGGAATCCAGCCAGCGAAACCATGCGCGTGCTTGGCATCACCAAGCAGGATCGTCGCGTGTTCAACGCGGTGCTCGGCATTTCCTGGTTCTGGTTTTTCGGCACCGTGTTGATCGCGCAACTGCCCAATTACACGCGCCTCAACCTGGGTGGCGACGGTTCGGTCAATACGCTGGTGCTTACGCTGTTTTCGCTGGGCACGGGTGTCGGCGCCTTGCTGTGCGAACGCATGTCCGGACGCCGCGTGGAAGTGGGCCTGGTGCCGTTGGGTGCATTCGGCCTGACGGCATTTGGCGTCGATCTCTACCTGGCCCATCCGCATCTGGCGACCGCGCATGGCCTGGACTGGCTGGGTTTCATCCATGGCGCGGGCAGTTGGCGCGTGGTGATGGATCTCACCCTGATCGGCGTCTTCAGCGGTTTCTACGTAGTGCCGCTGTTCGCCTTCGTACAGGCGCGCACGCCGCGCGACCGGCTGTCGCGCGTGATCGCGGGCAACAACATCATCAACGCGCTGTTTATCTGCCTGGCCTCGGGTTTCGGGCTGGCGCTGGGTGCACTGGGTTTCACTGCCGTGCAGATTTTCCTCGCCGCCGCGCTGCTCAACGTGCTGGTGGCGGCGTACATCTTCACCATCGTTCCCGAATTCCTGATGCGCTTCATCACCTGGGTGCTGGTGAATACGCTGTACCGCGTGCGCGTCGACGGACTGGAAAACATTCCGCAGGAAGGTCCTGCCCTGCTCGTGTGCAATCACGTGAGCTTTATGGATCCGTTGCTGCTGATGGCGAATCTGCGCCGGCCCGCGCGCTTCGTCATGTACTACAAGATCTTCAATATCCCGGTGTTGAAGTTCGTGTTCCGCACGGCCAAGGCGATCCCAATTGCAGGACAGAAGGAAGATCCGGTCGTGCTGCAGCGCGCCTATGACGAAGTGGATGCCGCACTCGCCGATGGCGAGCTGGTGTGCATCTTCCCCGAGGGCGGCTTGACCAAGGACGGCGACATCGCGCCGTTCCGGCCTGGCGTCGCGCGCATTCTGGAGCGACGCCCCGTGCCGGTCGTGCCCCTGGCCTTGCGCGGTTTGTGGGGCAGTGTGTGGAGCCGGCGCGATTCGATGTTGCACCGAGCGCGCCTGCCGCGACGCTTCCGCGCTCGCGTGGAACTGGTCGCCGGTACGCCCTGTTCACCTCAGGACGTGCAGTTGGACACGCTGGAGGCTCGCGTGCGAGAGCTGCGTGGCGATTTCGCCTGACAACTTGCTTGGCGATCGCACCGGTCCCGTGCGATCGCCCGCTTGATCAGCCCATCCAGCCAGCCAGTACGATCAGGGCCACGACACTGAGCCACGCCAGCAGTGCGCGCAGCAAGGCGCCGCGCAGGCGGATGAGTTCGGCCAGCGTATCGATGCGTTCCTCGGCGTAACCGTCGCCTGCTTCGATATCCACCTGCACATCCGCACGCGCGGCAGCGCCGAGGAAACCCGGGCCTTCCACGTACCAGCGGTTGGGCGGCTGTTGCTGGTGCCAGTGCTTCCACGCGCCAATCACTGCATCCCAATGGCCAACCAGGGCGAGCGTAAACACCATCAGCTGCGCCGGCAGCCAGTCGGCCACGTTGGCGAAGGCACGGGCGGCATGGCGCGCGGCGGTGTCCAGGCGCAGGGTCTGGTCACGGCCCAGTGTCTGCGCCAGGCGATAGAGCAGTGCGCCGGCAGGACCGAGCAGGAAGAACCACAGCAGCACGCCAAAGCGTCGGCGCAGCGCGGCATAGGCGGTCGCTTCACCAAGTGCGAGCGCATTCCAGGCCACCGGCTCGCCGTCGTCCGACAACGCCTGGGCGGCGGCTTCGCGTGACGGCTGGTCGGGTGCCTTGATGATGGCTTCGAGATCCGCTTCGTACGCGTGCGGACCGAAGCAGTACAACAGCACCACCAGGGCAAAGATCAGGCGAAAAAGATCGCTGCCCGGCAACAGGTCGATCAGCCATATCGCGATCAGGCACAGCACCACCGGCACGCCCAGGGTCACCGCGACGCGCGCCGGTCCGCTGGTGTCACCCAGCTGCGCCACCCAGCGCCGGAAGCCGCCGTCGCCGCGCCAGTGCGCGAGCTGCGGCATGACATGCACCAGGCCAAGTGCGATGAGTGCAGATAGCAAACTGACAGCCATGAACGCGTTACTCCCGGTCGATGGGCGCATTGTAGGACAACGCTGTGACGGGTCAGTGGGTACGCAGCCGGGCGTGCTGCTGGTCATTGCGGCGCAGGCCGGAACGACAGCCAGGGAGGTCCGGAAAACCTCAGCCCTTGCGCTGCGCGACCAACTCATCGAGCTCCAGGCCCGCCTGTTGGCGCAGCCAGTGCTCGAGCAATCGGTAAGACACCGACAGCGGCAACGAAGGCAGGAAGCTGCCATCGGCGATGCCGTCGACGATGTCCTGCGGCGTAAACCAGCGAGCCTCTTCCAGCTCTTGATCGCGCAAGCGGATGGTGCGTGACAGCGCCTTTGCCGTGAAACCCACCATCAGCGATTGCGGCAGCGGCCATGGTTGCGACGAGTGATAGTGCACCTCGCCCACGGTCACGCCGGATTCTTCCGCCACTTCGCGGCGCACCGCATCTTCCAGTGATTCGCCAGGTTCCACAAAGCCCGCGAGCGTGGAATAACGGCCCTTCGGCCAGCCGGCCTGGCGACCGAGCAGGCAGGCGCCCTGGTGTTCCACGATGACGATGACGGCGGCATCCGTGCGCGGAAAATGCACGCGTCCGCATTCGGCATTGGTGCACTGCGCGCGATGACCCGACGCCACCAGCACCAGCGGCGAGCCGCAGTAAGGGCAATGTCGTGTTTCGCGCTGCCAGTGCACCAGACCCTTGGCGTAGGCGAAGAGACCCGCTTCGTCGGCGGGCAGCAACAGACCGATATCGCGCAGGCCGCCGCGGCGGGCACCGAGAGCCAGTTCCAGCGCTGCCGCACGTTCCGCCTCGTCGATCGCCAGCAGGAAACGCGGCTGCTCGTCCGCCAGGCCCATGAAGCTGGCCTTGATGTCGCCAAGCAGACGCTCGCGCTCGGCGCTGTCCAGCCAGCGCAGCGTGTCGCTATCGGGTAACAGGTAGGTCTGGCCGAGCGGGTCGATCAGCAGGTAGCGCGCGTTCTCGGATGCGCCCAGCTCGTTCACCCACATGCCTTCGTCGCGCCGTTCGGCGACGCGATCGAGGATCAGGCTGAGTCCCGCGAAAGTATTGGGTCGCGCCAAGGTGATGCGATCCATGCCGTGACGACTCTCAGGTGGAGAAGGACGAGCCGCAGCCGCAGGTGCTCTTGGCATTGGGATTGCGGATGACGAACTGCGAGCCGCTCAGGCTTTCCGAGTAGTCGATCTCGGCGCCGGTGAGGTATTGCAGGGACAGCGGGTCGACCAGCAGGGTGACGCCCTCGCGGTCGATCGCGAAATCGTCTTCGGCCTGGGCTTCGTCAAAAGTGAAGCCATACTGGAAACCCGAGCAGCCGCCGCCGGTGATGTACACGCGCAGCTTCAGCTCCGGGTTGCCCTCTTCCTGGATGAGTTCGTGCACCTTGCGGGCCGCCGCCTCGGTAAACACCAGGGCAGAGCCGGCGCTGCGGTAATCGGGAACGATGGGGAGAGAGACGACGGTATCCATGATGCTCAAGTGGGGATGCGACAACGCGTACGCAAGGATACCGCGATCAGGCCGGTACGGCTTCGGCGTCCCGCATCGACGGCGCCGGCAGCTCGCGAGTCAGCTCGGCGGCCTGGTGGCTCATCCGCCCGTTGACCTGCGCGCCGGCGGCCATTTCTAGCGTTTTGTAGTGAACGTCGCCGATCACGCGCGCTTCGGGCGCCAGTTCCAGGCGGTCGCTGGCATGGATGTCGCCCCTCACTTGCCCGTTGATGATGGCGTGGGGGACATGGATCTCGCCCTGTACGTGACCGTTCTCGCTCAAGGTGAACACGGCGCCTGCTTCATCGGCCAGCACCGAACCGACGATCTGGCCGTCGAGGTGCAGCGCGCCGCTGAAGCGCACGTCGCCGTGGACCACCGTGCCGCGGGCGATCAGGCTGGTGTCGTGGCTGTTGGGTGCGCGCTCGCTGCGCTTACGGTTGAGCATCTTGTTCCCCTTGGGTCGGTGTCAGGTGGCCCGACAGCGCCTCGCCCCAGGCGACCGCGCGGGTGACCGGGTCGTCCCCGGCTGGCTGGGCCTTGATGATCAGGCGGGTGGGCCGAAAATCGGTGGGCAACACGATGGTGCCCTGCAGCTGCTGGAAATATTTGAAGCGGAAAGGCATGCCGTCGCGCTGCGCGTTGTCGCCCAGCGCCGACCAGTCGAGCTGGATCACCTTGTCGCCGCGCAGGCCCTCGACACTCACGCTGGCGTTGCCGGTGACATCGTCACCGCGCTTGGCATTCTGGGTGAGGCTGAGCGTGAGGTTCCACGCGTGCGAATTGTCCACCGGCTGCAGGCGTACCTCCTGCACCTTGAGTCCCTCGCGCTGGGCATCGCCGCCGGTCAGGCGGGAGTAAAAGCCCAGGTCGGCGCGCAGGCCGCTGATTTCCTCTTCGCGCTCGCCCAGCGTCTTGCGCAACGAGCGCGTGGCGATGTCGGCCACCTGGCCCGCTCGCTGCAGGTTGGCCACCTGCTGCTGGAGGTCGTCGTTCTGCTGGGTCAGCGCCTTGAGCTGGCGCGCTTCATTGGCGGCCGGGGTGGCGCGGTGGGCAAGGCCGCCCACCACCAGGGCGACGATGACCAGGCTGGCCAGCCAGGCTGCGCCTAGCCACAACGCGCGGCGCCGCCCGACGGACGCGTCGTGCGGACGTACCACGAAGCGCGGCGGTGGGCGTGAAGCCATGCTTGGCTATCCGGGGGAAAGGCCAAGGTATAGCCCCGCTGTGTAGAAAGCGTCAAGGAACGGCGGCACGCTTTGCGCGCCGCTCCGGGGGTGCCAAATGGCCGATCAGCTGTCGATCTTGGACTGCAGGTAGCGCTCGGCGCTCAGGTCCTTGATCAGGCTGAACTGGGTTTCCAGCCAGTCGATGTGTTCTTCCTCGTCATGCAGGATGTTCTTGAACAGGTCGCGGCTGACGAAGTCGGCAATGCTTTCGCTGTGGACAATGGCTTCGCGCAGATCCTTCACGGCGGCCATTTCCAGGTCCAGGTCGCCCTGCAGGCATTCCACCGGGTTTTCGCCGATGCGCAGCTTGCCCAGGTGCTGCAGGTTCGGCAGCCCGTCGAGGAACAGAATGCGCTCGACCAGGTTGTCGGCGTGCTTCATTTCCTCGATCGATTCCTTCCTCTCGTGCTCCGCCAGCTCGTCGTAGCCCCAGTCCTTGTACATGCGGTAATGCAGCCAGTACTGGTTGATCGCGGTCAGCTCGTTGTAGAGGACCTTGTTGAGGAATTCGATAACTTTCGCGTCGCCCTTCATGGGAAGTCTCCTTCAGCGCAGAGGGCGACTATACGGCGAGTTTTTCAGCCATGTCGGAACGAGAATGACTAAGAGTTGCGCATGCAAAAACGCGCAGCTAATGCCGCGCGTTTCGGGGGAGATCTGTGGGGTGCCGGGTCAGGCGATGGCGACTACTGGCAGGGTCGACATGACGTGCTGCACCGCCTTGTCCAAGGTGGCGCGCGCTTCCTGTTCGCAACAACCGCAGCAGTCCGAACAGCCCGTGCGAGCCTGCAGCTCGGCGAACTGATGGACGCCTTCGCTGGCGGCCCGGCGGATGTCGCCGTCGGTGACGGCGTTGCACATGCAGATATACATGGCACATATGGGAACGCAAATGCGAATGATTGTCAACTCAGAACTCGTGTCGTTCCCGGCGGGGTGATTCAGCTGCCGTCAGGGTTGGTGAAGAAGGCAAGCGGGCGAATACCGCTCTGCCGTGGGCGAACCTGGGCATCGGCTGTGGGCGAGCCGGCTGGCGGCCCGTCAGGCCGCGGCCTTGCCCTTGCGGGGGGTATCGCCCGCGTCCGGACCGTCGCGGTGCGGCAGGTCACCCAGCTGGACGCTCAGCAGGGTCTCCACCAGCGGCGCAAAGTGGCGCAGCGCGCGTTCGTAGACCTGGCGCTTGAAGTTGACCACGTGGGCGGCCGGGTACCAGAAATCCACCCAGCGCCAATGGTCGAATTCCGGCTTCTCGCAGGCATCCAGACGCAGCGCTTCCTCGCTGCCCACCAGGCGGAGCAGGAACCACACCTGTTTCTGGCCGATGCAGGTCGGGTGCTGGTGGTGGCGTACATAGCGGCTGGGCAGGCGGTAGCGCAGCCAGCCGCGGGTCACGCCGATCACTTCCACATGGTGCGCGGCCAGGCCGGTTTCCTCTTCCAGCTCGCGGTACATCGCCTCCAGCGGCGTCTCGTCGCTGCGCATGCCGCCCTGGGGGAACTGCCAGCCATCACGATTGACGCGGCGCGCCCAGAACAGCCGGCCGTCCGCATTCAGCAGAACGATGCCCACATTCGGACGATAGCCATCGACGTCGATCATGTTGCCTCCTGGAGCCGGGCGGATACGGCGGACTACAGGAAACCACCGCGGCTCGGAGTCGATTCAAGCACAGCGCAGGAAGCGGGGGCAACCGGCCCCCTTGAACCGGAAGGCGCTGACAACTAAACTGCCGGGCCCTGCCTGGTCGACCTCACGTCGACAACCCTGGCAGGCGGCACCCAAGGCTATGTAGCTCAGCCGGTTAGAGCACAGCACTCATAATGCTGGGGTCGGTGGTTCGAGTCCACCCATAGCCACCATCGATCCGATGGTCCCAATCTCCCTGAATCCAGCGGCAAGTCTGTTCTCCGCCCGTTTCGTGACGGGACGGGAGCGAGCCGTCGTCGTGTCTCGGATCTTCGCCGCGCCGCTCCCCCTGGCTTATCTGTTCCGCATTCAGTCGATCGCGGCATCAAGATCAAAACCGCCCCGTCGTGTTGCCTCCGCGTGTTGCCCTCGCCAATAAGCGCTCCCTCTGTGATGAAGGGCGACGCATCGCGCGCTACGCGCTGCCCTAAGTAGTGGAGTGGCTACTCCCCAGCGCGGATAGACGCTCTCCTGACCCGTTGTCAGTTTCATCGCGTACCCATCCGTCGACGTCTTCGGCGCGCGGACATCGAGCCACCGTTTGTTTTTGAAAGCACCGATGCGGATCGACAAGTTGGCTGCAACAGTGCGGAGCACCATGGAAAAGAGGTCGGTCATGCCGGCCGGACACTGCGTCGCGATGACGCGTCATCGAGCGTGCCCCGTCGCCATCAGCGTAGCGAGGGATCCGTCACCCGCCCGATGCCGTGTTCTGGCGTCAGTTCCACCACGTCGCTGTTGGCATCACATCCATGATGGTTCCCCAATCCAGTTTCCGGTTATCCATGCTCACCAAGCGCGAGTACGAGATCCTGCGCCTGATCGCCTGCGGCATGAGTTCGCTCACGATTGCCGCGGCATCGGGCATTTCCATCCATACCGTGCGCCAGCACCGCACCAATATGCGCACGAAGATGGCCATGCGCCATCCGGGCGCGCTGATCCGCTACGCCATTCTTCATCTGGGTGAGCGCCGGTCGGACGATGCCAGCGACAGCCGCGATCTGCTCAGCACACGCGAGCGCGAGATCTGTCGGCTGGCGGGGACAGGCGTGTCCAACGACGATATCGCCGCGCGCCTGAGCATCTGTCCGATTACCGTGCGCAAGCATCGTCAGAACGCGATGCGCAAGTTCGGTGCGCAGAGCACCGCAGATTTCATCCGGCGTGTCGCCCATGCCTTCGTCGAATGAAGCTTATTTGGGGCAGCCCTGCGTGAGCGGTTCACGCCTGCCATTGCGGCCGCCCGACTTCGTCGCGCTGCTTGAGCCCAGGGGGCGCGACGATGAGGCCTTGCCAGCAGGCGTGTGGGACACCGTGCTCTATGTGCAAAGCCACTGCTGGAGTGCGCAGGCGCGTCTACTGGCGTGGTCCGACGATGCAGGCCGCGTCGCTGAAGTGTGGCTGCGCCATCGGCAGAGTGCGCGGGCCGTGTTTGCACCCCGCGCGGAATTCCAGTTTTGGTACCGAGGCGCGCGCACGAACGCGCGCGTGATCGTCGTCGTGTGATTCATCACCTGGCGCGGCAAGCACGCCATCGCCGTGTGCAATCGCACCACACAGGTGCTGCCTGCCAAGGCCGGCCCCGCTGCGATGCCCCTCGCTTAAGAAGTCGCAGTCAGCGCAAAACCGCGCCTGCCCGGCATTCCGGGCTCTTTTCCACGAGCGGTGGGCCGAGTCGATCCTTGAAGCTCCGATTCCTCCCGCGCTTCGGCAAGCTGCCGCTGGAGTGGGTGTAAGCCGCCAGGCGCTAGAATGGCCGCATGCATATCTTCAAAGAATTCCACATCGAGGCGGCTCACCGCCTGCCGAACGTGCCGCCGGGCCACAAGTGCGCGCGGCTGCACGGGCATTCGTTCCGTATCCAGATCCACGTCGAGGGCGAGCCTGATCCCACGCTGGGCTGGGTGATGGACTTCGCGGACGTCAAAGCGGCCTTCGCGCCGCTGTTTGACCAGCTCGACCATCATTACCTCAATGACATCGAGGGCCTGGAGAATCCCACCAGCGAAGTACTGTGCCGCTGGATCTTCAAGCGCCTGCAGCCGGCCCTGCCGGGTCTGGACAAGGTGGTGGTGCACGAGACCTGTACCTCGGGTGCCAGTTGTAGCCGTGACAGCTTTTGACGCGTCGCAATAAATGAGCGTTTGACTGTAACGGATTGGTAATCTTGAATTTTTCATGACACGTGTTCGTGTTCAGGAAAAATATATTGCAATGCACAAAATGATTTGGTAGGGTAGCCGCCACTACCCCTAATCCCGTCGAGGGACCCAAGTCATGACGCAGCAACTGAACTCCCAGGTTTTCGCCTACGCCAAGCAGCTGGCCGATAGCGCCTTCAAGGCACAGTCGGTGGCCTTCAAGGGTTTGGAGCAGGTCGCCGATCTGCAGATCCGTGCGCTGGAAAAGCAGACGGAAGCTGCGGCTGACTTCTTCAGTGGCGCCCTCGAGACCCGCGATATCGACGGTTTCCGCGTCCTTTGGGAAAAGGCAGCTGCCGCCGGTCGTGAAAACGCCGAGCGCGCCGTGGCCGTCACCCAGGAAATCATCGCCGTGACGCAGAAGACCGCCGAATCGCTCAGCGCGCTCGCGCAGGAGCAGCAGCAGGCTGCCAACGACGCCGTGGCCGCTCCGGTTGCCGCCGTCAAGAAGGCCGCTGCCGCCGCTGGCGCCAAGTAAGACCGCTTAGCGACGCAGCGCTTCTTCCCCCCAGTTGCGTCTAAGGGCCGGACGGTTGTCCGGCCCTTTTTCTTTCGTGAGTTCTCACGACGGCTGCTAGTTTTGTGAACAGATCGGCCTGTGGACAAGATGTCGCGCCAGCCGCGGCTTGTCGCTGTAAATGCCCCGCTGATATACTTTTTGGGATTGGACCGTGGCCCGCAGCTGGTTCGGTGCCGCCTTGAGCGAAGCCGCGCGGGAACATCACGTGATCAACAGTCTTGCTTCCGGTCGTCGTCTGGCACTGCGCATGATTTTGCTGCAGCTCGCCGTGGCGGTGGCCGTCGGTCTCACCTTCCTGATGCAGGGGCCCCGCGAAGCCGTGGCGGCCGCTGCAGGCGCCACGCTGGTGGCGCTGGGTTCCGCGCTGCTGGCGTGGCGCTCCTTCAAGGGGTTGGGTGGGGGAGGCACGGCCATGTGGCACGTGATGTCAGGTTTGGTCCTGAAGTGGATCGTGATCTTCGGAGGGCTGATCGCGATCCTGGGTCAATGGAAATTACCGCCACTAGCTGCCATCACGGGGCTGGTGGCTGCTTACGCAATAAATCTGCTGGCGTTCAGATTCAAGGGCTAACACATGGCAAGCGAGCCGCAGGGCGGACTAACTGAGTACATCCAGCATCACCTTCACCACAATGTGGTGAGCCTGGGTGATGGTGCGTTCATGAAGATCCACGTCGACTCGCTCGTCGTGTCCTTCGTGCTGGGTGCCCTGTTCTGCCTGTGGTTCTGGCTGAAGGCCCGCAAGGCGACTTCGGGCGTACCGTCCAAGGGCCAGGCCTTCGTCGAGATCATCGTGGAGTTCGTCGACACCCAGGTGAAGGACACCTTCCACGGCGATCGCCGTACGGTGACCCCGCTGGCGTTGTCCATCTTCATGTGGGTCGTGTTCCTGAACACGATGGACCTGTTGCCGCTGGATGCGCCCGGCTGGGGCGTGAAGACCATCGCCGGTGCCGAGGTTGCTCACCACACCTTCTTCCGCTGGGTTCCCACCGCCGACATCAACACCACCATGGGCCTGGCCCTGGCCGTGTTCTTCATCGTGCTCGCGCACGGCATGAAGGCCAAGGGCGTGGGCGGCTTTGGCTGGGAGCTGATCACGGCGCCGTTCCATGCGGACAACGTGGTCGTCAAGATCATCCTGATGCCGTTCAACCTCGCGCTCAACGTCATCGAATACCTGTCCAAGCCGGTCTCGCTCGCCATGCGACTGTTCGGCAACATGTACGGCGGTGAGCTGGTCTTCATGCTGATCGCGGGCCTGTTCGCGGGCTGGATCAGCTTCCTGCCGGGTGTGCTGTTCAACACCGTATGGGCGATCTTCCACATCCTGATCATCCTGCTGCAGGCGTTCATCTTCATGATGCTGACCATCGTCTACATCGCGACGGCGCGTGAGCATCACTAAGTTTCGCTTTACTCCAAGTTTCGCTTCATCTTTCTTGTTCCAACCAACAACCCGTTATCGATTCACAGGAGAACACCATGGAACTCATCGCACACGTGCAGGGCCTGACCGCCATTGCCATCGGCATCATCATCGGCCTCGGCGCTCTGGGCGCTTGCTTGGGTATCGCCATCATGGGTTCCAAGTTCCTTGAGTCCGCCGCACGTCAGCCGGAGCTGGTGCCGCTGCTGCAGGGCCGCATGTTCCTGCTCGCCGGCCTGATCGACGCTGCGTTCATCATCGGCCTGGCCGTTGCGCTGCTGTTCGCCTTCTCGAACCCGCTGATCAGCGTCCTGCCGCACTAAGTATTCGCTTGGCCGCAAGGCCGATCGGAGAGCGGGTTAGGTGGTGCCGCGGCGAATCCAAAGCCGCGGCTTCACGTCAGCTTCAACGCGTTCGGGAGTATTTGGAAAGCTCATGAATATCAATCTGACTTTCCTGGGCCAGATGGTTTCTTTTGCCATCCTGGTCTGGTTCACCACCAAGTTCATCTGGCCGCAGCTCAATCACGCGATTGAAGAGCGCCAGAAGAAGGTTGCCGATGGTCTGGCCGCCGCTGAAAAGGCGCGCGCCGAACTCAAGGACGCCGACGCCAAGGTGGCCGTCGAGATCAAGCAGGCCCGTCAGCAGGCCAACGAGATCATCGAGCGAGCACAGCAGCAGGCCAACCAGATCGTGGACAAGGCTCGCGCCGAAGCCGTGACCGAGGCCAGCCGTCTGAAGGCCGCCGCTGCCGAGGAAATCGTCAGCATGCAGCAGCGTGCGCGCGAAGAACTGCGTGGCTGGGTCGGCCGTCTGGCGGTCCAGGGTGCGGAGAAAATCGTGCAGCGCGAAGTCGACGTCAACGCCCACAAGGCGATGCTCGACCAGCTCGCGGCCGAGATCTAAGCCATGGCACAGGCAATCACCCTCGCCCGTCCGTATGCGCGTGCCGCCTTCGAGGTAGCCCATGCGGCCGGCTCGCTGGGCGCATGGTCGCAGGCGCTGGCCTTTGCCGCGGAAGTGGCAAAGGACTCGCGCGTGGCCGGTTTCGGCAACGATCCGCGCGTGACGTCGGACCAGCTGGTCGCGTTGCACCTGCCGCAGGGCATGGCTGCCGACGCGCCGTTCGCCCGTTTCCTGGGTGAGCTGGCCGAGCACCGTCGCATGGCGCTGCTGCCGGAAATCGCCGCGCTGTACGAACAGTACAAGCGCGAATCCGAATCGCAGCTGTTGGTGAAGGTGACCAGTGCATTCGCGCTGGATGCCGCCCAGGCTGAACAGCTGAAGGTGTCGCTGAAGCGTCGCTTCAAGCGCGAGATCGAACTGGAAACCCAGGTCGACGCCTCGCTGCTGGGTGGCGTGGTGATCGATACCGGCAGCGAAGTGATCGACGGTTCGGCTCGTGGACGTCTGGCGCGCATGACCCGCGCCTTGACTGCCTAAAAATTTAAGCGAAGTCCGTTTCGCGAAGAGCCCCGCCCGCGGCAGGCGCTTCAAAAAAGACTCAAATCTCAGGATATCGACCCATGTCCAGCTCCACCTTGAACCCGTCCGAGATCAGCGAACTGATCAAGACCCGCATCGAGCAGTTCAAGCTCGGCGCGGAAGCACGTAACGAAGGCACCATCATCAGCGTGTCCGACGGCATCGTGCGCATCCACGGCCTGGCCGATGTGATGCAGGGCGAAATGATCGAACTGCCGGGCAACTCCTATGCGCTGGCGCTGAACCTCGAGCGCGACTCGGTGGGCGCCGTGGTGCTGGGCGAATACCAGCACCTGCGCGAAGGCGACACCGCCAAGACCACCGGCCGCATCCTCGAAGTGCCGACCGGTCCGGAGCTGCTGGGTCGCGTGGTCGATTCGCTGGGCAACCCGATCGACGGCAAGGGCCCGCTGAACGCCAAGACCAGCTCGGCCATCGAAAAGGTCGCGCCGGGCGTGATCTGGCGTAAGTCGGTCGACCAGCCGGTGCAGACGGGCTACAAGTCCGTCGACTCGATGATCCCGATCGGCCGCGGCCAGCGCGAGCTGATCATCGGCGACCGCCAGACCGGCAAGACCGCGCTGGCCATCGACGCGATCATCAACCAGAAAGATTCCGGCATTAAGTGCATCTACGTTGCCATCGGCCAGAAGCGTTCGTCGATCGCCAACGTGGTGCGCAAGCTCGAAGAGAACGGCGCGCTGGCCAACACCATCGTGGTGGTGGCTTCCGCTTCCGAGTCGGCCGCGCTGCAGTACATCGCGCCGTATTCGGGTTGCGCCATGGGCGAGTACTTCCGCGACCGCGGCGAAGACGCGCTGATCATCTATGACGATCTGTCCAAGCAGGCCGTGGCCTACCGCCAGATCTCGCTGCTGCTCAAGCGCCCGCCGGGCCGCGAAGCCTACCCGGGCGACGTGTTCTATTTGCACTCGCGTCTGCTCGAGCGTGCGGCTCGCGTCTCCGAGGAGTACGTCGAGAAGTTCACCAACGGTGAAGTGAAGGGCAAGACCGGTTCGCTGACCGCGCTGCCGATCATCGAAACGCAGGCCGGTGACGTGTCCGCCTTCGTGCCGACCAACGTGATCTCGATCACCGACGGCCAGATCTTCCTGGAAACCGACCTGTTCAACGCCGGCATTCGCCCGGCGGTGAACGCCGGTATCTCGGTGTCGCGCGTGGGCGGTGCCGCCCAGACCAAGATCGTCAAGAAGCTGTCCGGCGGCGTGAAGCTGGCCCTGGCGCAGTTCCGCGAGCTGGCTGCGTTCGCGCAGTTCGCCTCGGACCTGGACCCGGCCACCCGCGCCCAGCTGGACCGCGGCCAGCGCGTGACCGAGCTGATGAAGCAGGCGCAGTACGCGCCGCTCTCCATCGCCGAACTCGCACTGTCGGTGTACGCCGCCGAGAAGGGCTACCTCGACGACCTGCCGGTCAACAAGGTGCTGCCGTTCGAGAAGGGCCTGCACGCGTTCATGCACCAGAACCACGGCGAGCTGATGAAGAAGATCGTCGCCACCGGTGACTGGAACAACGACATCGAAGCCACCTTCAAGTCCTCGCTCGACGAGTACAAGAAGACCGGCAGCTGGTAAGCAATAAAGGGTGTACGGCCGTCCAGACGGCCGTACCGCACTCCGGTCAGCTGACCGGGATCGCACTAACCCAGATAGGTTGAGGCAAACGTGGCAAGCGGACGCGAAATCAAAACCAAGATCAAGAGCACGCAGAACATGCGCAAGGTGACGCGCGCGCTCGAGATGGTCTCGGCCTCGAAGATCCGCAAGGCGCAGGATCTGATGAAGGCCTCGCGTCCCTATGCGCGTGCCATGCGCAAGGTGATCGCGCACGTGGCCCAGGCCAGCACCGACTTCAGCCATCCGTTCCTGCTGGAGCGCGAGAAGGTGCAGCGCGTCGGCTTCCTGGTGGTCAGCACCGATCGCGGTCTGTGCGGCGGCCTGAACTCGAACCTGTTCCGTCGCCTGCTGCCGATCATCCGCGAGTGGCAGGACAAGGGCGCGGAAATCGACGTCGTCGCCGTCGGCCAGAAGGCCACCCAGTTCTTCCGCCGCATCAAGGGCGTGAACCTGATCGGCAGCGTCACCCACCTGGGTGAGAAGCCGAAGGTCGAGAGCCTGATCGGTGTGATCAAGGTCATGCTCGATGCCTACACCGAAGGCAAGCTCGATCGCGTGTTCCTGGCCCACAACGACTTCATCAACACCATGACGCAGAAGCCGGCGGTCCACGCACTGCTGCCGCTGCCGGTGGTGGCACAGGAGATGGTCAGCGGCGAAGGCAAGCCGAACTCGCCGGATTTCCCGGTGGCGGGCCTCAAGCTCGAGCAGAAGCACGACTGGGATTACATCTACGAACCCGATGCCGCCACCGTGCTTGAGCACGTGCTGGGTCGTTACATCGAGTCGGTGGTGTACCAGGGTGTGCTGGAAAACCTCGCCAGCGAGCATGCCGCGCGCATGGTCGCGATGAAGAGCGCATCCGACAACGCCAACAAGGTGATCGGCGAACTGACGCTGATTTACAACAAGGCGCGCCAGGCGGCGATCACGCAGGAAATTTCCGAGATTGTTGGTGGTGCCGCGGCGGTATAACCGGCGCTGTAGCCCAAAATTATTTTGGCGACGCATAGCGGCGCCGCAACAGACACTAAAAGATCCATCCGGAGCACATCCATGAGTCAGGGCAAAGTTGTACAGATCATCGGCGCGGTCATCGACGTGGAGTTCGCACGCGATCAGGTGCCGCAGGTTTACGACGCGCTGAAGGTCGACGGCACCGACATCACGCTGGAAGTCCAGCAGGTGCTGGGTGACGGCATCGTCCGTACGATTGCCCTCGGTTCCACCGATGGCCTCAAGCGCGGCCTGGTGGCCCGCAATACCGGCGAAGGCATCAAGGTGCCGGTCGGCAAGGCCACGCTGGGTCGCATCATGGACGTGCTCGGCAATCCCATCGACGAAGCCGGCCCGATCGGCGAGGAAGACCGCTGGGTCATCCATCGCGAAGCCCCGAGCTACGACGACCAGGCCACCGCCAACGACCTGCTGGAAACCGGCATCAAGGTCATCGACCTGATCTGCCCGTTCGCCAAGGGCGGCAAGGTCGGCCTGTTCGGCGGCGCCGGCGTGGGCAAGACCGTGAACATGATGGAGCTCATCAACAACATCGCCAAGGCGCACTCGGGTCTGTCCGTGTTCGCCGGCGTGGGCGAGCGTACCCGCGAGGGCAACGACTTCTACCACGAGATGAAAGACTCCAACGTGCTCGACAAGGTCGCGATGGTGTACGGCCAGATGAACGAGCCGCCGGGCAACCGTCTGCGCGTCGCGCTGACCGGCCTGACCATGGCCGAGTACTTCCGCGACGAGAAGGACGCGTCGGGCAAGGGCAAGGACGTGCTGCTGTTCGTGGACAACATCTACCGCTACACGCTGGCCGGTACCGAAGTGTCCGCGCTGCTCGGCCGTATGCCGTCCGCCGTGGGTTACCAGCCGACGCTGGCCGCCGAAATGGGCGTGCTGCAGGAGCGCATCACCTCGACCAAGACCGGTTCGATCACCTCGATCCAGGCCGTGTACGTGCCCGCGGATGACCTTACCGATCCCTCGCCGGCGACCACATTCGCCCACTTGGATTCGACCGTCACGCTGTCGCGTAACATCGCCTCGCTGGGTATCTACCCGGCCGTGGATCCGCTGGACTCGACCAGCCGCCAGCTCGATCCGGATATCGTCGGCGCCGAGCACTACGACGTGGCCCGCCGCGTGCAGGGCACGCTGCAGCGCTACAAGGAGCTCAAGGACATCATCGCGATCCTGGGCATGGACGAGCTCTCCGAAGACGACAAGCAGGCCGTGTCGCGCGCCCGCAAGATCGAGCGCTTCTTCTCGCAGCCGTTCCACGTGGCCGAAGTGTTCACCGGCTCGCCGGGCAAGTACGTGCCGCTGAAGGAAACCATCCGCGGCTTCAAGATGATCGTGGACGGCGACGTGGACCACCTGCCTGAGCAGGCGTTCTACATGGTCGGCGGCATCGACGAGGCCATCAAGAAGGCCGAGGAAATGGGCGCCAAGAAGGCGGCCTGATCCCTGTGAGGCATCACGGTGAAGCGCGCAGGCCGCACTTCACTTAGCTCCACACAGCATCGTCTGCTTTTCACCGAACGCACCGGAATACCGTCATGAGTCATACCCTCCGTGTCGACATCGTCAGCGCCGAAGCCGAGATCTTCTCCGGCGACGCGCAGCTCGTGGTCGCCACCGGCGAGATGGGCGAACTGGGCATCGCGCCCCGCCATGCGCCGCTGATCACCCGCCTGAAGCCCGGCCACGTGGATGTGGTGCTGGCCAATGGCGAGCGTCAGCAGTTCTGGGTGTCCGGCGGCATCCTGGAAGTGCAGCCGCAGGTTGTCACCGTGCTGGCCGATACCGCCGCACGCGCCTCCGACCTGGATGAAGCCGCCGCCCAGCGCGCCAAGCAGGAAGCGGAAGACGCCCTGGCCAATCGCACCGACGCGGTCGAGATCGCCGAGGCGCAGGCCAAGCTGGCCCAGGCCATCACCCAGCTGCAGGCGCTGGAGCGCATGCGCAAGACGCTCAAGCACTGAGCAAGCTTGCCCGGGTAGCACCCCGCAGAACGCCGGCCCTGGGCCGGCGTTTTTGTTTATGCTGAGGCTACTCGACAGCGAGGGGGCTACGACATGGATGCGAAGCAGCAAGCTGATTGGCACAGGTTCCCAAGGTTCCTGTTGGTCGCGTTGATCGCTTCGCTGGCCGGGTGCGCGAACGCACCTCACGCCACCTCGACCAAGCCGTCCACTGAAGGTGACACCTCGTATAGGTCCGTGGCCAAGGACGATATGCAGCACTACCAGCTCGCCATGGGTGAGATCTCTACCGGGGCGATTCCCTGGGATCATCCCTCGCCGCCGTACCCGGCCGCCCTGCTCGATCAGCGCCTGCCGCCACAGGAGGTGGAGGCCACGCTTGTCGTCAACGAAGCAGGCAAGGTGGTCGAGGTACGCATCACCGATGAGGCGCAGGCCGATGCGCAGATCCGCCTGTTCGATCAGGCCGTGCGTGAGACCACCATGCAATGGACGTTCGAGCCGCTGCGTTTCAGCCAGTGGGCCGCGGATGCCAACGGCAATAGTCATCAAGTGAGCAGCCAGACGCGCCCCTTCAGTCTTGACTACGTGTTCCGCTTCGCCTGGAAAGACGGCAAGCCGGTTGCCGATGCCAGCGCGGCCAAACACGCCCTGCCATAGCCATAGGTTCTACATCCTCAGGGCCTTAGGGCACTGAGCCTCGGCTGCTATCCTCCGCCGCTAGTCAAGGACAGGTTGGATCCCATGCTCAAGACCACGCCGTTGCACGTCATCGTTCTCGCCGCCGGCGAGGGCAAGCGCATGAAGTCGAAGAAGGCCAAGGTGCTGATGCCCCTGGCCGGCCGGCCCCTGCTTGCCCACGTGCTCGAGGCGGCGCGTGCATTGCAGCCGAAGGCGATCCACGTGGTCTATGGGCATTGCGGCGACCAGGTGCGTGCGGCGTTCGAGGGCCAGGACGACCTGCACTGGGTGCTGCAGTCGCAGCGGCTAGGCACCGGCCACGCCGTGCGCGAGGCACTGCTGGAAGTGCCCGACGACGTTACCGTGCTGGTGCTCTACGGCGACGTGCCGCTCACGCGTACGCAGACGCTGGAGGCCCTGGTACGAGCCGAAGGCACGGTGAGCCTGCTCGCCACGCGCGTCACCCATCCGCACGGCTACGGCCGCGTCCTGCGCGACGGCAACGGCTTCGTGCGCGCCGTGGTCGAAGAAAAGGATGCCGACGACGCACAGCGCGCGATGAACCTGATCAATACGGGCATCCTGGCGGCCGATGCAGTCGCCTTGAAGCGATGGACGTCCAAACTCGATCGCAACAATGTGCAGGGCGAGTACTACCTCACCGACATCTTCGCCATGGCGGCCGGCGAAAATCGCGCGGCAGCCTGCGTGGAATGCGAAGACGAATTCGAGACCGCCGGCGCCAACAATCCCTGGCAGCTGGCGGAGCTTGAGGCTCAGTACCGTTCGCGTGCGGCCCAGGCGTTGGCGCTGGAAGGCGTGCGCATCGCCGATCCGCTGCGCATCGATGTGCGCGGCAAGGTCAGCGCCGGCATGGATGTCGAGATCGACGTGAACGTCGTGCTCGAAGGCGACGTGCAATTCGGCGATGACGTACATATCGGCCCGTTCACGCGCCTCAAGGACGTGAAGCTAGCCAGCGGCACCGTGGTGCAGGCGCACTGCGACCTCGAAGGCGTGGTGACGCACGGGCCCTGCACGATCGGCCCGTTCGCGCGACTGCGTCCGGGCACGGAGCTGGCGGCGGGCGTGCACATCGGCAATTTCGTCGAGACCAAGAAAGCCGTACTCGGCGAGGGCAGCAAAGCCAATCACCTGAGCTATCTGGGCGACACACTGATCGGCCGCGGCGTGAACATCGGCGCCGGCACCATCACCTGCAATTACGATGGCGCCAACAAGCACCTCACCGTGATCGGCGACCGTGCCTTCATCGGTTCCAACAGCGCGCTGGTCGCGCCAGTCACCGTGGGCGAGGATGCGACGATCGGCGCCGGTTCGGTGATTGGCAAGGAGGCGCCAGCCGGCGAGCTGACCATCGCACGCGCCAAGCAGGTAACGCTGCATGGTTGGAAGCGACCGACCAAGCAGTCGTGAAGGATTGCCGCCGCCCGGCGTCTTGGCCCAATCACGGAGTAGTCATGCGCATCGAAATGTCGATCGGTACGTTGCTCGGGTTGCTGCTGTTGAATGCCTGCGCCAGTTCGCCCAGCGGCGATGCAGCGGTGCAGCTGTTTGGCGCGCAGGACGCGCCACGGTTTCACGCCTATCTGGCATGCACCAGCAGCACGGTCGATTGCGCCATCGTGGAGCGCGCGTTCGACCGCTGGGCGGACGACCGGCACGTCGCGCTGGAAACGGTGGCGTCGGACAACCGGGTCTTCATGACGGGCACGCCGTCGCCCACTGCGGAGCAGGCGCAGCCGTACCGCATCACCATGCGCTACGTGCCTGACTTGTCCGCGCCGGCCAACCCCATGGGCGGCGGCAGCATGCGTCCGATGATCAGCTACAACGCGACGGTGCACGTGTTCGATGCGAGCACGGGGCGCTTGTTGAAGACCATGTCGTTCAAGGACAAGGCCATCATCGACCAGGACAGCGGGCAGGCCAATCCGTATATCAACGGTCAGGTGCGCGCGTTCCTGCATCAACTCGATCCTGCTTACGCGAAGACCTCCGCCTCTTGATCCATCGCGCGCGTCCTCGCCGGCAAGTGCGGCTAGCAACGGCCCGGCCAGAAACAGATGCTGCCTCACACCGGACTTTTGACCGACTCGCGCGCTGCCGGCGCACGCGTATAAGCTGCTAGCCGCTGACGCGACAGGGGGTGGTCATGCGCTTTCGGTTCCGACACGCGGTTGCGCTCGTCGCCACCGCCTTGCTGTGGGGAATGATGCCGCAGGTTCATGCGGCGGCGGGCGTGCGCGAGCTGCCCGCCACGCCTGAGATACGGTCGGCGCCAGGAACCGATTACGCCTTGCGCACGCTCTCGTTTGGCGGCGTCACCGCCACACTGATCGACGTGCATTCGGGCGCGGGTGACTGGACGCGTCCGGACCCGGCGAAACTGCCTGCGCTGCCAAGCTCACCATCGCCTGCGAAGGACGCCGTGCAGTGGTTTTATGGCGATGTGGCCGGGTGGATGGCGGTGCCCCAGGGCTGGCGCGTGCAGCGTGCCACCATCGGCGTGGACGCCAATGCGCACTACACCTTCGCTGCGCCCGAAGGTGCGGCCTCGGGTTGGGTCACCTATACCGTGATTCCTGCCTGCGAGGAATGCCTGTTGCAGGAGTCCGAAGCCCTGCTGCCAGGTGCAGGCGAACAACTGGGGGCCAGGCACGACGCCACGCCGATCTATCTGGGCCAGACCAATCCCGTGATGAGCTGGCAGTCCCGCCCGGATGACTGCACGGCGCTGTTCCGCTATCGCCTCGGTGGGCTGACGGTGCACGCGGCCGTGTTGAGCAGCGTGCCGGTGTCAGCGCTGGAAACCGGCAAAGCAGCACTCGCGCTCGCCGATGTCTATGCGGCGCTGCCTGCGGCCAAGTCCGCGCTGGCGGATTTCATGGTGGGAGGGTTCCGCCAGGCGTTTCCTGCCTGCCGTTCACCGCAGGGATGGTCGGGCTGATCAGGCGTAGCGCCAGCCGTCGATTTCCACCAGCAGCTCGCTGCGGCAGATATCGCCGTGCAGCAGCAGCACCGGCACGCCGGCCAGCCGTTGCTGCAGGAATTCGCGCACCACGGGCGCATCCGTCGGGTGGCGCACATACGCCTTGAGCGGCGACTGCGTGTCGAAGCCGGCCGGCATGTTTGCGCTTGAGAGCAGGGCTTCAAGGTTCACCAGGGTTTCGTCCAGCTGCGCGAGCAGATCATCCTCGTGCGCCGACGCGTGACCCACCACGGCGGCCGTGCCGGAGATGGCGAGCGCGTCCTGGCCCGGCAAGGTCATGGCCCGGGCGAAGCTGGGCGGCGTGCGACCGTATTGGCGTGGGTATCGCCAGGCACTCACCTGGCGGGGATTCTCTACGCGTTCGCCCGGCTCGTCGCACGCCAGCAGGTAAACCTGCAGGCGCGGCGCCGAGGCGTGGTGGCCGATGGCGGTGGCGGCGGGAAATCCGTCAGCGAAAAAGCTGGCCATGCCCTCGGCGCGGCCTTCGCAGAATTGCTTGTAGCGCTCGCTGTCGCCGGCGCCGTCATTGATGTCGACCAGGTAGTTCCAGATGCGCTGCACGTGGCGCTCGCGGCGCGTGGCGACAAACTCGCATAACTGCGCGTAAGCGGTCGCCGCCGCGGCGCGCAGGCCGCCATGGAGGTTTTCATCCAGTGTGATGGCGGCGAACAGCCAGCCGTCACCGCTCGACCATTGCAGATCGCCCACCCGCCCCTGCGTCACGGGGCCATCGACCTGCCAGATCTCCAGCGGCGTCGGAGCGTCAAAGATTTCCAGGTCGACCGGCAGCCAGCGGGGATCGATGCTGCGCGCGGCGCCGGTGCCGAAACCGAATACGGCGAGCGTGCCGGCATCCTGCAAGACTGCATCCGGATCGACCCACCGGTAGGACACCTGCGGCGCGCGACGCAGCGCCGGCCTGACGTTTTCACAACCCTGAACCATGGGCATCCAACCGGAGACTCTGGGACGCTATGGTACACTGGCCGGCCTGCGGCTCTGGGGGAGAGACGCAAGAATTCGGGTACGGAAAGGCATGGCCGAGCAGAGCACCGCACAACACGAACTGGCCACGCTGATCGTGGACAGCCTCAATCTGGAAACCGTCACGGCCGACCAGATTGACCCCGATGCACCGCTTTTCGGCGGCGATCTGGGCCTGGACTCCATCGACGCCCTGGAAATCGCCCTGGCCGTGTCCAAGCGCTACGGCTTCCAGCTGCGCTCGGACAACCCCGAGAATCGCAAGATCTTCACCAGCCTGCGCACGCTCTCCGAGCACATTGAACGGCAGCGCGCCGTTTAATATCCATCGGGCATGATGTACCGCGCACGCGGCAGACTTAGGTCGACGCGGTTTCATCGTCATGCAGGCTGAGCAACCCATGTCGTCACCAAACGCAGCTTCACCGAAATCGACGTCGCGGCGCTGGATGCCGCTGATGTTCGGCTATCCGGTGCTGGCGATGGCTGGCGTGCTGACCCACCGCCAGGGCTTCTCGCTGGCGGCCTGCGCCTTGCTGCTTACCGTGTTGATGATTCCTGCGCTGGCTACGCGCCGCGCCATGCCGTGGATCGTATGGACAGGTACGCTGGCGGCCATGGCCTGGCTGTGGCTGCACGGCATGGTGGGCCTGCTGCTGGAATGCGTGCCGATCGCCATCAATATCCTGCTGGCCTCGCTGTTCGGCCGCACGCTGCGGGCAGGCCAGACGCCGCTGATCGCGCGCTTTATCGAAGCATTGGAAGGTCCTGAGCGACTGGCTGTACCCGGCATTGCGCCGTATGCGCGCCACCTCACCTGGTTCTGGACGCTGCTCACGGCAGCACAAGCCCTCGTGCTGGCCGTCTTGCTGCTGTGTGCGGAACCGGGCGGCCTGCTTGGCTCGCTGGGCATCACCTCGCCCTGGCCGGTGCCGGCGGGCATCGCGCAATCCTATGTGCATGTAGGTGGCTACGTGTTGATCGCCAGCGCTTTCCTGCTGGAGAACCTGTTCCGCCGCTGGCATCTGCGTCATGTGCACCACCCACGCTTCCACGAGCTGGCCATGGGCATCGCGGCGCGCTGGCCGGCGCTGGTGCGCGGCGACGATTCGGCCTCGCCATGAGTCAGGCGGCCTTTCAGCGCGTGTTTCGGGTGAGCGCGGATCATGCCTGCCTGCCGGGTCACTTCCCCGGTTCACCATTGGTGCCCGGCGTCATGCTGCTCGAAGAGGTCGCACTGGCCTTGCGCGATTGGCGCGGCCAGCGGCTTGCGCGCGTGCTGGAAGCAAAGTTTGTCGCGCCGCTCCTACCGGAACAGGAAGCGCGGATCGCGCTCATCGAAGCCCAGGGCCGCGTACGTTTTGAGATTCATCGCGGCGACGATCTGCTCGCGCGAGGCTCCATCGAGGGAACGATATGAGCGAACACTGGCAGAGTCGCCCTGAAGGCGGCGGACGCTTTGCGTTGTGGCTGATCCGCAGCATCGCCCTGTACGGCGGTCGTCCGCTCGCCCGGCTGATCCTGTATCCGATCACGCTCTATTTCTATCTGCGTCGCGGGCCCGAGCGCGTCGCATCGCGCCGTTTCCTCGAGCGCGTGCTGGACAAGCCGATCACGCCCTGGCACGTGATGAAGCACATTCACTGCTTCGCATCGACCATGCTGGATCGTGTCTTCCTGCTCGCCCGCGGCGAGAAGGGCTTCGACGTCACGGTGGAGGGCCTGGAGCAGCTGGAGGCCAGCTTCGCCGAGGGGCGCGGCGTACTCCTGCTTGGCACCCACCAGGGCAGTTTCGAGGCCTTGCGCACGCTGAGCTCGCGTCGCCCGGATACGCATCTGCGCGTGGTGCTGGACAAGCAGAAGACGCCGGCCTTGACCCAGTTGCTCGAGGCGCTCGCACCCGACGTGGGCGCCAGCGTCATCGATGCTTCCGCGGGTGGTACGTCGATCACGCTGGCGATGGCCGAGGCCTGCCAGCAAGGCGCCATGGTCGCCCTGCTGGCCGATCGCGGACGCGAACACGAAGTACTGCGCCGCACGCCGTTGCTGGGTGAGCCCGCGCCGTTTCCGGTCGGCCCCTGGCTGCTCGCGCACAGTTTGCGCGTGCCGGTGGTGCTGTGTTTTGGGCTATATGAAGGCGGCAATCGCTATCGCCTGATTTTCGAGCCGTTTGCCGACCGCATCGAGATTCCACGACAGGATCGCGCCCAGGCGCTGGACGCCGTGATCGCCCGTTTCGCCCATCGCGTGGAACACTACATCCGTGTCGCCCCCTACAACTGGTTCAACTTCTATGACTTCTGGCAGCAAGACGTGGACACTGCTGTGCGCCCTGACGCTGTCGCTGTGCGCGAACACGAACGCGAACGCGTCGGCGCCTGAAGACGCCGCCACGGCACGCGCGCTGGTGGCCTCGCTGGGCCGTCCGGCGCCTGCCCGCACGCCGTTTGCCGAAGCGCGCTTCATGAAGATGCTGGACAAGCCGCTGGTCGTTTCCGGGCAGCTGGCGTGGCTGGGTGGCGACAAGCTCGAGCGCACGGTCGAACATCCCACGCGCGAAGTGTCGACCATCGGCGATGGTGAAGTAACGCAACAGCGTGAAGGCCGTTCATCGCGAAGCTTTTCGCTGAAGCGCGCGCCACAGCTCCAGCTGCTGCTGGATAGTTTTGTTGCGCTGCTGGGCGGCGATGCATCTCGCCTGGAGCAAGCGTTCACCGTGCAGCACAGCGCCGATGGCGACGATCACTGGACGCTCACCCTGACCCCGCGCGACGCGAAACTCGCGCAAACGGTGAGCCGCATCGACATCGACGGCAGCGGCAACGAGCCGCACTGCATGCGCATGCAGGAAGCCGATGGCGACCTCGCCATCGACCTGCTCGGCGACTACGCCGCCAAGATGCCGACGGCGCCTACGCGCGACGCACTCACCGCACTCTGCAGGGGCAGCTGAGCGTGCGTCGCAGCCGCGTGACGCTGCTGGTGCTCTGGCTGGCGACGCTCGCCGCGCTTGGCCTGTTCGTTACGCGACACCTCACGGTGAGTACCGACCTGCGCAGCTTCATGCCTGCGCCGACCACACCCGATCAACGCCTGTTGATGGAGCAGGTGGGCGAGGGACCGGGTTCGCGCCTGCTTTTGCTCGCCATCAGCGGCAAGTCCGATGAGCAACTGGCCGGGCTGAGCCAGCAACTCGCCGTGGCGCTGCGCAAAGATCAACGCTACACGCAGGTGCTCAACGGCAGCTTCGACATGGGCGCACTCGACGACGCCCTGCTGCCTTATCGCTATCTGCTCTCGCCCACGCTGGATCATCAGCGCTTGGATACCGCGTATCTGCGCGACGAGCTGGAACAGCGCCTGGACGATCTGTCGTCGCCCGCGGCGTCACTGCTGAAGGGACTGTTGCCGCGCGACCCCACCCTGGAAGTGCTCAAGCTGGCCGAGCGCTGGTCGCCGCCGAAGTCGCCCGAGCTCGTGCAGGGCGTGTGGTTTTCGCCACAGCACGAGGCCTTGTTGCTGGTGCTGACGCAGGCGGCAGGTTTCGATCCCGACGCGCAGTCGCAGGCCATCGATGGCATCCACCGTGCCTTCGATGCCTTGCCCGATCACGCGGGTGGCTCGCTGGTGGTCAGCGGGCCGGGGTACTTCAGCGTGGTGGCGAGCGCGCAGACGCGCGGGCAGGCGGAGTGGATCGGGCGTATCTCGACGGTGGGTTTCATCGTGCTGCTGTTGCTGGCGTATCGCAGCATCGGCTCGTTGCTGTTCTCGGCCTTGCCGATCGCCAGTGCGGCGCTGGCGGGCATTGCCGCGCTCGTACTGCTGTTTCCGCAGGTGCATGGCATCACGCTGGCGTTTGGCTTCACCCTGCTCGGTGTGGCACAGGAGTATCCGATACGCGTGCTGAGTCATCGCCGCGCCGGCGAAAGCGCCGTGCAAAGCGTGCGTGACCTGTGGCCGCTGCTGCTCACGGCGATCGCTTCGGCATGCATTGCCTATGCGGCGTTCTTTGCATCCGGCGTGAATGGCCTCAAGCAATTGGCCGTCTTTACCATCACAGGTTTGTTGGTGGCCGGCTTCAGCACACGCTACCTGTTGCCCTATCTGCTGCCGGAGCGCGTGCACGATGTCGCCGCGATGGGCTGGCTGATCCGCGCACGCGACATCGTGGACCGCCTGCCGCGACCGCGTTGGATTCCCTTGCTGGTGGCCATCGCCAGCGTGCTGATGCTGGTGTTTGCGCAGGGCCCGTTCTGGCAGAACGACTTGTCGGCGCTTACGCCGTTGCCGCGCGATCTGCTGATGCGTGATGCACGATTGCGCGAGGCCCTGGGCGCGCCCGATGTGCGCTATCTACTGGTGCTGCAGGCGCCCGATGAGCAGGCGGTATTGGCGCTTTCGGAAAAACTCGAGCCCGCCGTGGATGCCTTGGTGGCCCGCCACGCCGTCGATGCGATCGAACTGCCTTCACGCTATCTGCCCAGCGATGCAGTGCAGCGCGCGCGGCAGCGGGCGTTGCCCGATGCGCAAACACTGAAAAGTGCGCTCGACGAAGCCGAGCAGGGCATGCCGTTCCAGCCGGGCCTGTTCCAGCCTTTCCTCGACGATGTGGCGCAAGCACGCAGCTTGCCCGTGCTGACGCCGGAGCGCTTTGCATCATCGCCATTGGGCCAACGCCTGTCGGCCATGCTGATGCAGCGCGATGGTCATTGGCTCGGCCTGGGCACGCTTACTGGTGTGCACGACTTGGCTGCCCTGCAGTCGCTCGCGCGCGACAGCGGCGGTTCGGTGCGTCTGCTCGACCTCAAGGGTGCCGCTGAATCGCTGGTGGTGGATTACCGTGCGCGCATCCTGCACGCCTTGGTCGGCGCAACGCTACTGCTGGTCATCGCGATCGTGGTTGCCTTGCGCAGCGTGCGCAGGGCCTGGCACGTGCTGGCCCCAATGACACTGGCAACTTTCCTGGTGCTGGCCGTGGAACGTGTGTCAGGCGTGGAGATCTCCCTGTTCCATCTCGTGGCGCTGATCCTCGCGGCGGGGCTTGGCCTGCACTATGCGCTGTTCTTCGAGCGCGACACCGGCGACGCCGCCGAGCAGCGCCGCACGCTGCATGCGACCCTGGTCTGCGTGCTGTCCGCGCTGCTGGTCTTCGGCATGCTGGCCTGGAGCACCATTCCCGTCTTGCGCGCGATCGGCTTGACCGTTGCCCTGGGCGTCGCATTTCACTTCTGTCTTTCGATCCTGATGGCACCGCATGCTCGCCAAGACTGACTGGGCCCACCTCATTCCGCATCAGGGCGCGATGTGCTTGCTCGATGCCGTGGTGACGTGGAACCAGACGACCATCCACGCCATCAGCGAGAGTCACGCGTTGGCAGACCATCCGCTGCGCGGCGGTGCTGGCCTGCACGCGGTGCATCTGGCCGAATACGGCGCGCAGGCGATGGCGGTGCATGGCGCCCTGCTGGCGCGCGAACGGGGTGCGAGTGAGGCCAGGCCCGGGCGTCTGGTCAGTCTGCGTGACGTGTCGCTGGCCATCGAATGGGTGGATCCTTCGCAAGGGCGTTTGGACGTCCATGCCCAAAGCCTCTACGCTGACGATGCGGGCGCACAATATGCCTTTCGCGTCGAACAGGGCGGCCGCTTGCTGGTGAGCGGCCGCGCTGCCGTCATTCATCCTCTTCCCTGATGCCGAGGCGGCCATGACTCAGCTCCATACTCCCCGTCGCGCGCTGGTGACCGGCGGCAGCGGCGATCTTGGCGCGGCGATATCGCAGGCGCTCGCCGCAGGCGGCTACCATGTGATCGTGCACGCCAATACAGGTCTGGCTCGCGCCGATGACGTCGCCGCTGCGATCCGCGATGCCGGCGGTGCGGCGCAGTCGGTGGCTTTTGATGTCACTGATGCAGCCGCCACACGGCATGCGCTGGAGACCTTGTTGATCGACGGCCCTGTGCATGCGGTGGTGAACAACGCCGGCATTCATGAGGACAGTCCGCTGGCGGGCATGTCCGAAGACGCATGGCGGCGCGTGATCGACGTATCGCTGCATGGCTTTTTCCACGTTACACAGCCATTGCTATTGCCGATGGCGCGTGCGCGCTTCGGTCGCATCGTGTCGGTGAGTTCGGTGGCAGCGCAGTTGGGCAATCGCGGCCAGGCGAATTACGCCGCCGCCAAGTCCGCCCTGCATGGCGCCACGCGCTCGCTGGCGCGCGAGATGGCGTCGCGCGGTATCACCGCCAACGTGGTGGCGCCCGGCGTGATCGAAGGACGCATGATCGGCGAGCAATTCCCGCCCGAACGCATTCGCGAGATCGTGCCGGCGCAACGCGCCGGCAAACCGGAAGAGGTCGCGGCACTGGTGGCGTTTCTTTGTTCCGATGCCGCCGGCTATATCAACGGCCAGGTGATCGGCGTCAACGGCGGCATGGTCTAAAGCAGCGGTGCCTGCTCAGGTCACCGCGACGTCGAACACCACCGGACTCGAGGCGCGCGAGCGCCGATAGCTGGCCAGCACATCGCCGTGGCGCAGGATCTGCCCCACGGTGTAGAAGGTGATGCGGCTGACATCGCGGATCGGGCTGAAATGGCTGATGCGGAATTCGCCCTGGTAACGCGAAGCGATCGGCACCGACACCACGCTGATGCCTTTCTCGCGCGTGGCGGCGATCAGGATGGCAGCCTCGAACACAAAGTTTTCCGCCGGCAGATCGACCAGGTCGAGCGCGCCGCGCGGATACCAGCGCTGCCCGCTTTGCGTATCGGCTACCGGCTGTGCGCAGGCCCACGAGATGCCCCAATCGGCCACGCCATTGGCACGACGACGACCCTTCGGCTGCTGTTCGCGCTGGAGCAGACGCGCACCGATGACGATGTGATTGGGATAGCGCTGCGCTGCCGCCGCAATGCGCGGGATATCGGCGGCCAGGTGCTGGCCGTCGCCATCCATGGTGAGCACGGCGTCGAAGCCCTGCCGCAGCGCCTCACGAAAACCCGTGCGCAGCGCTTCGCCCTTGCCGCTGCGTTGCGGATGGCGCAGCAAAGTCACCGGCAGTTCGCGCACGATCTCGGGCGTGCGATCGTCCGAACCGTCGTCGACCACGATGACCGGGACGCCCAGCGCCAGCACGGATTGGACCACCTCGCCGATCGCCGCCTCTTCATTGAGGCAGGGAATCAGCACGCACCAACGGGCAGCGGACGTATTCAAGCAAGTGTCTCCAGCACAACCCTCAACGCCAGGGTTTCGGCGGCGGCCAGGGTGCAGTCACCGTGGCCTGTAGCGAGATTCTGCATCAGCGGCCAGGCGGATGCGGCAATCGGATTGGTTTCGTACCACTGGCCCGTCGCGGGCGCCGGGCGCAGCGGATGGTCGGCGTGGGCCTCAAGCTCGATCGCCATGCTCGCCAGCGTGCCCGAGGTGACGGTCGGGGAAAGCACCAGCGCAAAGCCGAAGGAGCTGCCTGTCGCGCTCATCTCGCCCACCGGACCGGTGCCGGCGATATCGCTGCACACCAGCAGTACCGCGCGCTGTTCGGCGAGGCTCAGCGTGGCCGCTTCCAGCAGGCCTGCGCCAAAGGTGGCGCGACCGGCGGAAATCGCGCTGGACAGCGCCTGGCAGCCGGTGGCGATCGTCCAGTAGCCGGCCGGCGCGTTGTGCACGGAATTGTGGAAGCGCGTGGGCGACAGCTCGGCCGGCGCACTGGCCAGGGTGGCGCACATATAGTCGGAAATCAGCTGGTCGCCATAGGCGGAGCTGAATACGCAAGGCAACTCACTTGCGACGCGACCGCTCATGGCTACCGCCTGGCCGGCCACTTCCACTGCCAGCAGCACGCTCTCGGGTGCGCGGCGTCGCTCGTTGGCGGGCAGGGTCGCTGCCGCGGGGCGTGCAGCCGGGGCGTCGATCGACAAGCCTTGCAGCTGCGCCTTCAGTGCCGCGAAATCGCCCAGTGCCGGCGACCACAGGCCAATGCCTTCCACGTGGACTTGCAGCGCACTCATGCCGGCGCCCTCCCGAAGGCAAGGCAGGCATTATTGCCTCCGAATCCAAACGAGTTGCTCAAGGCCACGTTGACGTTGCGCTGCTCGCTCTGCAGCGCCAGTTGCGGGCCGCAGGCTTCATCCGGATCGGTGCATCCAAGGTTGCCGGGAACCATGTTGTGGCGGATCGCTAGCAGCGCGAACACCGCTTCGAGAATGCCTGCGGCGCCCAGCGTGTGACCGGTGAAACCTTTCGTGGAGCTGGCGCGCGTGCTCGATGGAAAGGCGCGTGCGATCAGTGCGGCTTCCACTTCGTCGTTCTTCAGACTCGCCGTGCCGTGCAGGTTGATGTAGTCCACTTGCTCGGCACGCAAGCCGGCGCGCGCGAGCGCGTCGCGCAGCGCCAGCTCGGCACCGACACCTTCCGGATGCGGCGTCGACATATGGTGCGCATCGCTGGATTCACCATAACCGAGCAGGCGCGGTGCGTGTGGCGCGTTGCCCACGCGTTCCAGCAAGGCGAAGCCCGCCGCCTCGCCGATGGAGATGCCACGACGCGCCTGGTCGAATGGACGACACGGTTCGGGCGACACCAGCTCCAACGCGTTGAAGCCAAACAGCACGCTGTCGCACAACGTATCCACGCCGCCCACGATGGCCGCGTCCACCAGCCCAAGGCGAATCAGCCGCTCGGCCGTGGCGAACACTTTCGCGCTGGACGAGCACGCGGTGGAAACGGTCAGGCACGGGCCTTCCAGCCCGAGCGCTTCGGCCACGAAACCGGCCAGCGAATGGGGCGCGTGGATCAGCGGGCGGCGCAATTCCGCCGGCATCCGGCCGTCGGCATCGAGGTGGCGATAGCCCTCCTCAGTGGCGCCGATGCTCGCCGTGGAGGTGCCCAGCACCAGCGCGACACGCGCGGCGCCGTAGCGCTGGCGTGCATCCAGCGCCTGTTCGAGAAAGCGGTCCTGCTGCAGCCCCAGCCAGGCCAGGCGGTTGTTGCGGCATTCCCACGACGCGTGCGCCGCGGGCAGCTCAGCCTCTTCGACGCCATCGACACGGCCGATCCAGCAGCCCAGGGGAGCGCTGCTGAAGTCGTTTTCACGGAGGCCACCATGGCTGGAAGACAGGGCGGCGAGATGGCTTTCGAGACCTTGGCCGAGCGCTGAAGTGACCGTATAGGCACTTACGGCAAGGGGTTGGATCGGTACTGACATCGCGCGAGCCTAACGAGCGACTGAAACATTTCCTAGTCTGGACAGCCGCCACGCTGGATCGCGTTCATGTTTGTCAGTGCCGTTTTGACCGCCAGTTACGCCTGGCGTGACGGCTGAGCACGACGCCCGGCCGGTCCCCGTGGGACACTGCGCCGTCCACCCTCCGTGCCCTGCCCCGTGCCGCCGATCACCGCCCCCTTGAAGCGTGGCCCCTGGCGCTATCTCAGCGACCGGGACGTACTACACGCCTTCGTGGTGATGGTGGCCGCGGTGACCCTGAGTCTTGGGCTGGTGTGGGTCGGCTATCTCGTTCATGTATGGCGGGTGGCGGCGCGCAGTCCGGTCGCCCCCGGACAGCCGATGACCGTACTGGTATTCGGTCGCCGGCTGGTGCGCGACGCGCCCGAAATGGACTATCAGGCCCGCCTGCTGCGCGCGCTGGCGCTGATGCGTGCGCACCACACCGAACACGTCCTGTTGCTGGGCGGACGCAGCGGCGGGGCCATCAGCGAGGCGGCCGCCGGACGCAGCTGGCTGGAGCAGCACGAGCTGCCGCCGGGCGTGGTGATGCAGCTGGAACAGGCCTCGGTCGATTCGCTGGAAAACCTGCGCCATGCACGCAGCCTGCTGCAGGAAGACGGTCCCGTGGCTCGCGTGCTGCCGCCGGTCGCGCTGGTGACCAGTCGCTACCATCTCGCGCGCTGCCAGCTGCTGGCGCAACGGCTGGGTTTCCGCAGTGTGCCGGTCGCCGCCGAAGCGCGGCTGGTGCTCAACCGCCGTTACGTCGTGCGACTGCTGGCCGAGTCGGGTTATCTGATGTGGATCGATATCGGCATGCGCTGGGCGCGTCTGATCGGCCATCGCCGCATCAGCGCACGACTGAGTTGATGCGATGCGCGACGCGCCGCCGCAGCGGCCCGCGCGCCACGCTTGCTAAGCTGGCGGCCTTTGCACGCCGACGGACCGCCCCATGAGCCAGCAAGCCGACCAAGCCGAACTGTTCCTGCGCGAGTTGCAAGACCGCATTTGCGCGGCGATCGAGCAGATCGACGGCAAGGCGCGTTTCGAAGAAGACGCCTGGACGCGTCCCGCCGGTGGCGGTGGTCGCACGCGCGTATTGCGCGATGGCGCCATCTTCGAACAGGCGGGCGTGAACTTCTCGCGCGTCTACGGTAACCAGCTGCCGCCGAGCGCTACCGCACATCGTCCCGATCTTGCCGGGGGCGGTTTTGTCGCCACCGGCGTATCGCTGGTGCTGCATCCGCGCAATCCGCACGTGCCGACCACGCATGCCAATGTGCGCTATTTCGAGGCGAGCAAAGAAGGCGTGGATCCGGTGTGGTGGTTCGGCGGCGGTTTCGATCTCACGCCGTTCTATCCGCGCGATGAAGACGTGGCGCACTGGCATACCGTGGCGCGCGACCTGTGCGCGCCGTATGGCGACGATGTGTATGCGCGCTACAAGAAGTGGTGCGACGAGTATTTCTATATCAAGCATCGCGCGGAGACGCGCGGCGTCGGCGGCCTGTTCTACGACGATCTCAACGAAGGCGGCTTCGAGCGCTGCTTCGCCTTTACGCGCGACGTGGGGCAGGGTTTCCTCGATGCCTATCTGCCGATCGTCGAGCGCCGCAAGGACGAGGCTTATGGCGAACGCGAGCGCGAGTTCCAGCTGTATCGCCGCGGTCGCTACGTGGAATTCAACCTGGTCTACGACCGCGGCACGCTGTTCGGCCTGCAGTCGGGCGGGCGCACGGAATCCATCCTGATGAGCCTGCCGCCGCGCGTGCGCTTCGAATACAACTTCCAGCCCGAGGCGGAATCGCCGGAAGCGCGGCTGGCGGAATACCTCAAGCCGCGCGACTGGGTGTGAGGCATGAGCGCGTCATCGATCCGTCGATGACGCGCCCTTCAGGGTTCGATCACTCCGTCGGCATGGCGCCGCTGAACTTCACCGGCGTGGCGCCCTTCACGGGGCCGATCTGCGCGCTGTCGCTCACCTGCAGCACCACCTCGCGGCGGAACTCCAGCGTGCCCTGCACCACCGCATGCGGACCGATCACCACGTGCGGCAGACGGTTGTTGCTGCTCCAGCTCCACCCGCCCGGCTTGTCCACCAGGATGCCGCCTTCGATGCGCGAATTGGCGCCCACGGTCACATCGCCGTTGGTGGTCTGCAGACCGCCGCCCACGTGCGCGGCGTCGAGATTGATGCTGCCGTTGACGTTGCCGACCTTGCCGGCCACATCGGCGCCCTGTTGCAGGTGAATACCGCCGTTGGTGGTGCTGACGGTGCCGCTGACGCGGGCGGCCGAGCCCAGGTTCACGCCGCCGTTGACGGTGTCGACGGCCGTGGCCTGCGCATGATCGCCCAGGTTGACCGAGCCATTGACCGTGCTCGCCTTCTGCACCACGGCGTTGTCGCCAACGCGCACCGCGCCGTTGACCGTGCTGACGTTGCCGGCGTGCTGGCCCGCATCCACCTGCGCGGTGCCGTTGACCTTGTCGATATCGTTGTCGCTGGCCTGGGCTACGACGGGCAGGGCCAGGGCGAGGGCGAGTGCTAGCAGATGACGACGCATGATGAGCTCCATGAATAGACTGACCACCCTAGGATGCACCCGGCGCGGGCAGGGTTTAGCATGACCTTCGACAGGGGCCGCGCGATTTGACGGGGCCGGGGCGGGGCCTCACCATCGCGAGTTTCCCGCCACGAATTCCCGCCATGTACAAGCTCGTACTCATTCGTCACGGCCAGTCCCAATGGAACCTGGACAACCGCTTCAGCGGCTGGGCCGATGTGGACCTCACCGAACAGGGCATGGCCGAAGCGGCTGAAGCCGGCCGCCTGCTCAAGGCCGGCGGCTACCGCTTCGACGTCGCGCACACCTCGGTGCTCAAGCGCGCCGTGCGCACGCTGTGGGGCGTGCTCGATGCGATGGAGCAGATGTACCTGCCGGTAGTCACCGACTGGCGCCTCAATGAGCGCCATTACGGCGGCCTCACCGGCCTCAACAAGGCCGAGACCGCCGCCAGGTACGGCGAGGACCAGGTCAAGGTGTGGCGCCGCAGCTACGACATCCCGCCGCCGCCGCTGGACCGCGCCAGCAACGAGTCGGTGAACGATCCGCGCTACGCCAATCTCGATCCCTCGATGATTCCCGACACCGAGTGCCTCAAGGACACCGTCGACCGCGTGGTGCCGTACTGGCACGACGTGCTGGCCCCGGCGATCGCCTCGGGCCAGAACGTGGTGGTCGCGGCGCATGGCAACTCGCTGCGCGCGCTGGTGAAGTACCTGGACAACATCTCCGAAGAGGAGATCGTCGAGCTCAACATCCCCAACGGCGTGCCGCTGGTGTACGAGTTCGACAAGGACCTCAAGCCGATCCGTCACTACTACCTGGGCGATGCCGACGCCATCGCGGCGAAGATGGCCGCCGTGGCGAATCAGGGCAAGGCCAAGTAAGGCCAGTCGCGGGTGACAAGCGTCACCCGCGATGGTTGTGCCCCGTCAGTCGTGCGGGTGTGCCCGGCCCTATAAGCTGCGCGCATCCCATGACCAGGCGATCGCGATGACCCCGAACATGATCTACGCGCTGATGATCCCGCTGATGGCGTTCGCGATCTGGCGCCGTGTGCGCGGGACCTTCGGGCGCCAGCCGATCCGCCGCAAGCGGATGATGGCCCGCATCGCCGTCTTCACGGCGATCGGTGCCCTGATCGGCCTGGGCGGCCTGCACAATCCCCGCCTGCTGGAAGGGCTGCTGGGCGGTGCCTTGGCCGGGGCGGCGCTGGGGGTGGTGGGCATCAAGCTGACCCGCTTCGAGCGCGACGCCGCCGGCAACGACCTCTATATCCCCAACCCCTGGATTGGTGGTCTGCTGACGATGTTGCTGATCGGGCGCCTGGCATGGCGCTTCGTGGTGGTGATGCCGCAGCTGCAGGATCCGGCCATGGCGCACAGCGGGCCCGCCATTGGCAACAGCCCGCTGACCCTGGCGATCTTCGGCCTCACCATCGGCTACTACATCTGCTACTTCGCCGGCCTGCTGGTGCATCACCGCCGCTTCGAGCGGGCCCAGCTGGCGACCTGATGGCGCTTAGAGCGCGTCGCCGTCCATCTCGCCGGTGCGGATGCGGATGACCTGCTCAAGCGAACTGACGAAGATCTTGCCGTCGCCGATCTTGCCGGTCTTGGCCGAGGCCTGGATGGCTTCGACCACGCGGTCCACCTGCTCGTCGCTCACCGCCACTTCCAGTTTGATCTTCGGCAGGAAGTCCACCACGTACTCGGCGCCGCGGTAGAGCTCGGTGTGACCCTTCTGGCGGCCGAAACCCTTGACCTCGGTCACCGTGATGCCCTGCACGCCCACTTCGGCCAGGGCCTCGCGCACATCGTCCAGCTTGAACGGCTTGATGACCGCAACCACCAGCTTCATGGGTTTTCCTCTTGATCGTCAGGTGGCCCGTCGTCCGGGCCGCAGTTCCACATTTTGCCTGTGCAGGGATATCGCTGTCGCGCCCGGGCTCTCTGTAGGAAAATGCCTACAAGTAGAAGTGGAGCACCCTGATAGTGGCATTTACAGACATGAACCTAAACTCCACCCTGACGAGCTCGAGGTGCTATCCATGATGGATAGGCAGGATATCGATCAACTTGCCCAGCGTCTTGTTTCGTTGGTTCCATCTGGACTGGCTCAGGCGCATCAGGATTTGCGCACCAACTTCGGCGATGTTCTGGCGCAGGGATTGCGCCGCCTTGATCTAGTCACCCGCGAGGAGTTTGACGTCCAGAGCCAGTTGTTGGCGCGCACCCGCGCCAAGGTCGAGGCCCTGGAAAAGCGAATCGCAGATCTCGAGGCTGGTGCTGGCACCTGACTGACGGGGTGCGGCGCGGGCCCAAGTCCCGGGAGCCGTCCCCGATCCGTCACCCTCACCCCGAGAACGATCGGGGGCGGCTATTTTTCTCTGCAGGCCGCTGTGGGAGTCGCTCCGTGTTTCAGCCTGGCAGCCGCTCCCGCGTCGTAGCAGGCGTGCGGGCGACATGAGTCTTGCCGTCACCCTCAGTCGAGCCCAGGAAGGCGTGGCGGCTCCCCAGGTCATGGTGGAAGTCCATCTGTCCGGCGGCTTGCCCAGCACCAATATCGTGGGTCTTCCCGAAGCCGCCGTGCGCGAAGCGCGCGACCGTGTCCGCGTAGCCATCCAGAACACGGCGTTCGAATACCCCAACCGCCGGGTCACCGTGAACCTGGCGCCGGCCGAACTGCCCAAGGATGGCGGCCGCTTCGACTTGGCCATCGCGCTGGGCATCCTTGCCGCCGGCGGCCAGGTGCCCCGCGACAAGCTGGACGACTGCGAATTCCTCGGCGAACTGGCCTTGTCCGGCGCTTTGCGCGCCGTGTCGGGCGTACTCCCTGCCTTGTTGCGCGCGCGCGCGCGTGGCCGCCGCGTGGTGGTGCCACGCGGCAATGCGGCCGAGGCCGCCCTGGTGTCCGATGCCGAGGTGCTGGTGGCCGACACGCTGGCCGATGTCTGCAGCTGGCTGCGTGGCGCACAGGAATTGTCGCCGCCGGGCGCGGCGGCCGGCATCTTCGACGAAGTGATCGGTCCCGACCTGGCCGACGTGCGCGGCCAGCTGCAGGCGCGACGGGCGCTGGAAATCGCCGCGGCCGGCGGTCATCACCTGTTGCTGCTGGGGCCGCCGGGTACGGGCAAAACCATGCTGGCTGAGCGCCTGCCCGGCATCCTGCCGCCGCTGAGCGAGTCGGAAGCGCTGGAAACCTGCGCGGTGCGCTCTGTCGCCGGACAAACAGTCGATCCGAAATTCTGGCGTCGCCGTCCCTTTCGGGCGCCCCACCACACCAGTTCGGCCGTAGCCTTGGTAGGCGGCGGTGCGCTGCCGCGGCCGGGCGAGATCTCGCTGGCGCATAACGGCGTGCTTTTCCTGGACGAATTGCCCGAGTTCGGTCGGCATGTGCTGGACGTGCTGCGCGAACCCATGGAATCGGGGCATATCGTGATCTCCCGGGCGGCGCGGCAGTCCACTTTTCCCGCCCAGTTCCAGCTGGTGGCGGCTTTTGTGAGAAATCTCTATCTCGCCGGGAAAAAGGGGCGGCGAAGGGCCTTGCGACGCCACCTCGATTCAGGGATGTCCCGCGGCCGCTTGGGCTATGTCACGAGGTCGTTTCCCGGGCACCCCCAACGGACGCTACGTTCAGCTTTTCGAACAGGTAACGGCCGTGTCGGTTAATAAGCGCTCTGGGTCGTTTGAATTTCTGCAGTTCTTGGCCGATATCTCCAACCCTGCGACGGGTGAGATTTCGGCTGAACGACTTGCCCCTTGGCTTTGCCAAACGGAAAAGCAATTAATTTCCCAATGGAATGAGCGCGGGTCCGCGGTACCGTGGACCCTTTTTGCGGACGAATTATTGGCAGTCTTGGACGCAGCACAGGACAGAACTTTCGACCTCAATCTGACAGTGGAGTGGTACTTGAATAAGCCTATCTCCAGTTTTGGGATGAGCACACCTCAGGAGATCGTTGTGAAGGGCAAAGCGAGGATGCTTGTCGTTGCATTGAGGGCCGGGGAAATACACGTTCCCTAGCCGCACCTAGTGCCGTCAGGTGAACTCGGGAAAGGCTAGTCCAGAAGGCTCGGGAATCGAGGGCACTGACCTCCTCGTAGGGGGGGGGCTTGATGGCTGCGCAGAATGCCGCGGCCGGGTTGCGGGCCAGTGCAAGACCCTCGTCCGAGCCTCTTCCAGCCCCAATCTCTAGGGACGCTGTGGTCATGGAAGTGTCGGAGCTATCGACCTCCGAAGTGAGGACGATCGACGCAATTGGCACCCTTTCAAGTTGCGGGTGTTGGAGTGACAAGCAGCGGCGCAGGCTGTGCAAGTCACAGGCCGAGCCAATCAGCTCCTCCGGAATTCGCAATCGACGTTGCCCGCCAGCAAAACAAACTTAGTAAAGCCCTGCCATTTCGGTTTTTTCTTCCTCACCTCACAGGCCAGGGCTCAGGTGATCAGGCCCTTGTGAAGGGGCAGCTAACGACATGAATTTGGCCTTCAGTTCTGCCGGCAACATCACATCGGCAGCGGCGCTAGTGGCGAGGTATAGCGCGCCGAGAAACTGAGCGTCATCGGTGGCAATTGCCAATGCAGCCTTGACCGCAGGTATCGTCCGCTCCGGAAGCGACAACCGAAATGTCTCAGAAATAACAATTCGGGTCCATTCGAGGCGCTGCCATGCCGCAATGACAGGAGTTAAATAATTTTTGAAGTTGGATCTCTCCGCGTGCTGAAAGAATCGTATCGCCGCCACGCAATGGACCTGCGGCGGCTGGTGTGCATCCTTGCCAAAGCTTCGGGCCGCGCCGATCAACGCGCCATCAAACGATGTCACCGTGCCCGTAGGCGTTTGTAGGCTTTGCGCCAAAGGAAAGATCGTACCTGGAAGCTCATCTCCAAATTCCGCACGAAGAGCCGCCTCCAGCTCTTCTAGTGAGCGCGAGGATTTCTTGCAAGTCGCAGCGATAGCAAATGTGAGAAGTGCGTCGTTAGCAATCTCCGGAAGGGGGGAGACTGAGAAGTCGCTGCGAAGTATGGATGGAATATTGCCCCGCACGGGATTGAAGACGTCAGATGACGCCATAATCTGCCGCTTGTACTGAGACATGTAAGCGATCGCTTCTATGAAACCCGAGATATGGCGTGCAAATTCAGGTGCACTCGAGTTATCAATATCCCGCGTCACTCGTCGAATCCTGAGATCAACCTCCATAACCGGAATCCGCCCGCCGGACAGATGGCTATCCAGGCTGTCCGCAATTCCAACATCACAACCGCTGGTCACCTCGGACTGCGCAAGCATGTAAAAAGCAAAGTCGAGAGGTCCTATCCTATGGTTTCTGATGGCCTCCAGAGGGTCAGGATTGCTGCAACAACCTGGCTCCGAGGTGATAGGTGCGCCACCGATATATACCGTTCTATTGTCAATATGCGCTTGCGCCCAGAGTACAACGTGGCGCACCACACAGTGGCAGTAGGTTGCACGAAGCGACTCGGCAGGATCAATTTGTCGAAGCTCATTGAGCGCTTCACAGAGCCCCTCTAGTCCTTGCTTCACGTTACCTGTCTGGATAGCGGCTGCGGCGGCATCGGCTCCTAGGCCTACCGCCATTACCTTCATGTCGGGAAGCTTGGAAAGCGCCGCGGCCACCTTGCTCTCTAGAAACCAGGACTCCGCCAGCTTCCATTCACCGCCCTTTGCCGCACTAATCGCAGCCTCTCGCAGCGCGAATGCGCGCTCGACTGAATTTCCTAGGCCAATTTTGCCTGCTATCTCGCGCAAGATCGAAAGTGCACGTGCGTGGTCCTGTGCCCGCCAATAGATCTTAGCGCGTGCGCGAGATAGCAGTACGTCGTCTCCGAGCATGGCTACTGCTTCATCCAGGACCTTTAGTGCTCCTTCACCGTCGTCGCCATACTCATCGAGCATAATTGCTCGGGCAATCCAGCACTGATCGACTATCGGTCTTATCGACCACGAAGACGTTGTGAGCGCCATCTCGCGATATCGGTTCGCAGCATCGACAGCCGAGGCGGCGTCTCGTGGGCGGTCTACAAGCCAACCGCTGTTTATGAATACTGAGAAATCTGGGACGTCCCACCTAAGGACGCTGAGATACTGGGATCGTCGTCCCGGCTCCAGCAAATCAAGGCGGTTGATGATCGACTCAAGCCTTGCCACAGACGCCACCCCAGCCGACCCTATGGCGAACAGTGCACCAAACATGTCGTGGGTTTGCCGTCCCCGGCTGTTAAAGTTTCTCCGAAGGCCCGTTAGTATCTCGCTGCCTTCCGTCAGCTCCTGAAATTCCTCGAGAAGATCGAGCCAATCTTCGAGGAAGTTGCCAATACCCATCGTGCTCAAGACCGTCCCATACGCCAGGGCCTTGAACATGTTACGAAGCTCCGGCGTGGGCTGTGCGGCAGCTTCTGAAAACAGGGCCGTCGCACATGGCGCGATCTTGTCGTTCTCTCGTGCGGTCACCAACAGCTTGAACTGCGCGAGCCGCAACATTCCGGAGACAATTGAGCTATGGGGATAGATAGGACCCGTTGCCCCCAAGAGCTTGAACGCTGTCACGTTGTCGGAAAGAAATTCGCGCGTGCGTTCATCAGACGTAATGATGCTGTTGGCAAGGGTTAGGAGCACCGCTTCGTTCTTGCCAATGAGGGCATGCGTGATGATCACGTCTACATCGGTGCCGTTAATCGAACCTTTTGCCATGAACTGTGTAGCGATCGCGAAATGAATGGTCGTTCTCTGAGCCTCAGAAATCATCTCTTGCCCTGATCGAGCCGCCAGTGGGGAGACCCGATAGTGGTGACGATCCACCGTTTCTAGCCAGGGTCCAACCAGCTCGTCCATCGATTCGCCCGCGTTTGATATCTCAGGCGTCACATTCGCAATCAGTAAGGCCATTGCTCGATCAAATCGACCGATCGTGAGGCTAAGGCGATATAGCAAGTTGCGCGAGGTTTCGGGCAGTACTGCTACAAGTGTTCGTCGCGCCGCGTCACGCTCAGCCTCGATGTCTCCAGTTGAGAGACCATTGCCGACAATCTCCAACAGCTCGCCTTGAGGCCAGCCGCGTGCGCGCATACCAGAGATGAAGGCGTAAACGAGCTGCGGGTGTCCGAAAGCGCCGGCGATATAGGCAACTCTGCCCCAAAGTTTGGAATCACCGCCGTGGATCTCAACCAACGTGGCAGCTTCATCTTCCGTGAAATAGGGGCACTCCATAACGCAAGCCGCATCAAGATCAATGCCTGCGAGGGCCCTCGCCGTTGGCGCGAGATAACACGTAACAATCGCTGCCTTATCTCGGCGGCGCAGCGTCTTGACAACGCGTGCCAGCGACAGCGCCACGGCTGGCTCATTGAGGTGATTGAGGTCCTCAAAGAGAAAGGTTGACTCGCGGAGTCCGCCGATATGAGAGAAAACTATATCGAGGCGGCTGCATGTTTCGGTCGCATTGGCGTTGCGAAAATCTATAGTCGCGAAACCCCCGGTCAACGTTTCCGCTACCTGGCGAGCTACAGAGGATTTGCCGAGGCCGCTTGCGCCAATAATGATACACAGGCCGAATTGCCTCATCCGTGCGAGGACGCCCGCTTCTAACGCGACACGTGACACCAAGCGCGCCACTGAGGGGAGGAGTTCGCTCCGGACAATCCAGCTTGGTTCGGCGAGAGTAACCGCAACAGGGCTGCTAATATTCGCTAGTGCGGAAGATGCAAAGCCTGATGAAATTAGGTTTAGCAACTCCGCGGTGCCTCGTGGCACGGACATGCGAGTAGCTTCATCTACGGCGGTATAAAGGCTGGCCCGCGTTAGGAAACGATCTGACGCCTCCCTAGAGACGCTCTTCTGCAGTACACGATAGATGAGAGTATCGGCGACTCGTAACGCCTCAGCAGCCGGTAGGCTGAAGACATCACGCCCAACTACGACAAGGCGTTCGTCAAGTTCTTTGCGCAACAACGTGATATCGGGCTTACCGCAGTCCCATATGACTTTCCGAAGCATGTTGTGGCGAAGAGCTTCATCGTCGCGACTTTCCACAAATTTATGTACGGCAGCGGAAAACGCGGGGCCTTTTAAGATTGAGCGAAGAGGCCCTACATCTGCAGCAATGGCGGCGTCGCGCCAATAAACAAGGCCTGCGACTCCAGCGGGGCGATCAGCCGTCGCTCGTTCCAATCCTATTTCAGATGTTGTGAAGTAGTGCAGGTGGACGTCGATTTCCGGATTGCTGTCGGTTAGAGAGACAAAGCTTTCTATGGCCTCCCTCACACTGTCTGTGTTCACCGTGATGTTCCCAGAGGTAACAGTATCCTTTACCTGCACGGCCTTCATCGCATCACCAGCGATCACTGCGTAGTCCTCTGCAACCTCTAAATAGAGTCGCGCAGAATCGTCAAGATCGAGCCACGCCAGCGCCGCTGCCGTTATCTGATAAGCGTAACCGCGAAGCGAATCAACCGCTTGCCGCGCGGCGTCCCCCTGGGGTACTAGTCCATCGTTTCCAGAGCTAAACAGGTCCTTCACTTCCATCCTTGTCTGCCTCCGCTTATCTGTACAGCCATTGCTTTATCGCGGACTGCCGCCCAACCGAACATCGAGTCCCGCAAATGCTGAGCCCACTCCTGCTGGCGCTTACTATTAGACCGACGACGCGTGGCCGTTCTCTGAAAAGGTCCGATCGATCAGAGCTGCGACCAAGACTTGGACCCAGGAGCCAGCTCCGTCAGAACCAGATCCTAAGTGGTCGGGTTGGAGTTAGAGGGATAGCAGGGTAAAGCACGGTCACTACGATGTGGCGCGCCCGCTCAAGCCCGGCGTGAGGCTGGATTTGGCCTTGCTCTAGGAGAGACAAGACGCCTCTTGTAATAGTCGATTAGCGAGACTATCGGGTTGCGGCTTATAGTAAGCCTCCGCGAGAGAGGTAGGACGATGGTCAGCGAACCCAAGGATGACCAGCCCGAGTCGGAAGGGCAAGAGCGCTACCGACGGGCGGAGCGCTACTTAAAGAAGCGGAAAGTGCTAGCACGATGCCCGGAACACGGGTATGTGCTTCGGTATGACCGTGACATCCACACGTTGGCCCGTACGTACGGACTGGTTCTCAAAGACGATTTGGGCGGCTACGAGCTTGCCCACGAGGCCGTGTATAACGTCCTACAGGGTTACCTGGATCAATACTGCAAAGTGCGCGCTCTGAACGTGATAGGGATAGAACGATGAGCGACGCCACCAGCGAAATAGCGGACAAAACAGAAACTCCCGACGACGACACGCTGCGTCGTCGAACGCTATTCGACGCATACTGGACCGAACAACAGACGCGAGAACGGGCGAACCGTGACAAGTACGACAACACGATTCTGGCCTATTCTACGGGGGCGTTAGCTCTCTCTGTAACGTTCATTAAAGACGTTGTGCCGCTGGCTACTGCGCATGGCCTCTGGACCCTCAAGACCTCCTGGGTCCTATTCGCCACATCGCTACTGCTAATGCTAGCGACCTTCCCCATTGGGGCACATGCTAATCGCGCGAGCATTGACGCGGCGCATGAGTATTTCATCAACCGGAAGGACGAGTATTACAACAAGCAAGGTCGAGCAGGGAAGGTTTTAAATTGGCTGAATCCACTGGCTGGTTTGGTCTTCTTCGCTGCCGCAGGCTTCACCGTCGCATTCGTTTGGACAAATGTTCATGACAAGGAGCAAACAGGCATGACAAATCAAAAAGCGCCGCCAGCCACCTCGACCCAAACTCTAAACGAGGGTCATGTGTCCGCATCGATGCAGGTTGTACACAAAGGCACGCCGAGTGCGGCGATGCCATCTGCTCCCGCCCCGGCACCCGCACCCGCGCCCGCACCCGCACCCGCACCCGCACCCGCAGTGCCGCCGACGTCGAGCGAGTGACTGTTTGCAGACATCAGCTGTTCAAAAAGAGCGCCGCCATGAATGACAAGAAAATTAGCCGCAACGTGTTCGCCAATGACGGCATGCCGTCAGCTCTGATGAACAAGGTTGGATCGGCCGCCAATTCGCGTGGCGCCCCAAGCGCACAAATGCCACGCGCAGGCTCACCTGCACCCGCACCTGCACCTGCACCTGCCAAGCCCAAAAGTGGTAAGTAAATTGCGGAGTTAGGTTGTTTCGCAGCCAAAAGGAAACCGGCCGAAGCCGGTTTCTTGATTCTGAGCCAGCGCTGATGGCCTGGAGCTCGACATCGACAGGATCCAAGCCGGGCCCATTCGATGGTCGCGTCTCTGGTTTGGAGCACGGACAAGAAGGTGCCCACTCAGGTTGACCGGGTGGGAGGGGAGCCGTTCACCTTGATCTCGGCCTGACACCAACTGGACATTCGCGCTCCGGGTCCCAAGCCCGAACTAGTTCTAATGCCTTGGTTCCTCAGTGAGGACGTCAGATCTTTGCCGAAGCGGCCAACTTGGCGATTGTCGTTTCCAGGCCTCTTGCAACCTTTATGAGGGTTTGAATGGTTGGGTTCCGCTTTCCTCGTTCTAACTCACTGTACTGAGCACGATGCATGCCAATAAAGTCGGCGAACGATTCTTGGCTGAATTCCAGCCGCTCCCGGCGGCGCCGGATTGCGGTAGCGAGGCGCATTTGTTCGGTCAGCTCGTCCATGGCGGCGACCGTAAAAGGATGATACTTTTAAGACTACGCCCATAGATATAGTCTACTTATAAGTATCAGGAGTGAAAGTCTTGAGTATGCGACTTGTGGACGATGATCTCGACCTTTCGGTTGAACTCACTCTGGATCCGACGGTTAGGGATGCCTTGAGTATTGGGCGTGTGCAGAATTTTGTGTAACCGGGGTTTGGGTTACCGCTGAGGAAGTCGTTCCTCGAACTGAATCGTAAAGCGGTTCAATGCAGCCTTCCAGTCGCGGATCGGCAGCGTCCATTTCTTGCTGATGTTGCGCAGGGCCAGGTAG